>JABGOP010000028.1 GCA_018645365.1 Candidatus Cloacimonadota bacterium | reverse complement strand
TCCAATGTCTATTTTATTTACTTTGGAAGTTTACACAATATTTTTTACATTCCCTTTCCACAACCATAATCACAAATTGTTATACATTTATTTTTCGAAATAATTGGTAATATTTTTGAAAGTATAAATTTATTCATTTCCGCCATTTTTAATCTCCGTATTTTGTTTTAAATAATTGCCTGTAATGTATATGTTCGCGACAAATTTCTCTTTTTTGTCATATATAACTCCAATATGGGTGTGTATGCGACAAATGTCGTGGATATCCGTTTTAGATTCCGATGTTCAATTATCATTTTTGTTTTGATTTTCTTCATAAGATATCCTAATTCTTTTCTCTTTATTCATCATCTCTTATCCCTCACCACCGAAACTTATAATCTTTCTTTGGGTGTCAATAATTTTTTTACGAAGTAAAAAAAGCATCTAATTTTTTATGGAATAAAAAAGTCTTTATTTTTTAATATTCATTTTTTGTGGCTTTCATTGAAAACATGACAGGGAAATTAACATTTTCTCCAATTGGTCTCCATGCGTTTCCATATTTTTTGATTTTGAACGATGGAAATTCATTGAAGAAGTTGATATTAAGTCCTGCTTCTATTGAAGCATTTATCAAATCACCTACTGTAAAATGCCATCCGTATTCGGTCATTTCTGAAATAAAGGATTCATCAGCATAATCAGTAGCGTTTTCATATTTCTGGGCTGTGCGATCAAAATAGCTATATTCATATTTTGATAAATCAGTCTCGGTTTCATCTCTGTTTAGCCAATGATAGAACGGATGCCCATCTACTATATACAGAAAACCATTTTTATTCAAGTAGCTTGAAGCGACCTTGCACCATTTTTTGATATCTGATATCCAGTAGAGTGCCCCATATGATGCAAATACAATGTCAAATTTCTCATTGATTTTTCCAGAAAAATTTAAAACATTTTCTCTTATAAATGTGGCAGGAATATTTACCTCTTTTGCCAATTTTCTTGCTGCTAAAATGGCATTATCGGACATATCAACACCTGTTACTTTTGCACCGAGTCTTGCCCAACACAGCGTGTCCATCCCGAAATGGCATTGCAAGTGTAACAATTTCTTGTTTTTAACATTTCCGACTTCTTCAATTTCGATATCATTTAATATGTTTTTTCCATTTTTAAAATCTTCAATTGGGTATACTTCACTGCCTTTCAAGTGTGCTTCAGTCAACTCATTCCACAATTTTCTATTTGTTTCAACTTGTTCATTCATTTTACTCTACCGTCCTATTTAAAGCACTGCCACGCTTGTTATGTCCAAAACAAACACACATACTCATTTTCTTCTGAAAGCAAACTATTGAATTCATAAATTCACTTTAACCTCATTTACTGTTGTAAAAAATTCAGTCAACTTTTCTTCTTCTATAAAAGCTTTTTCTTTAAGTAGATTATATTTTGTTTTGGGTTGAATTTCGATATATTTTGCATTTGAAATTTCAATTATTTTCTTAATCAGTTTTGCATTCCAATTAACTTTATCATCCACTTTTTCAGAAGGATTTATAATAATAAAACCTAGCTTTTCATTCCGAATTTTTTCCGAAGCTGATAAAACCAATTTATAAGAAGGTTCGTTCAATAAATTCTTATGTCCCCCTTCCAAAGGTTCGGGGAAACAATCAGAGATCAAAATTATAAGATTTTTCATTCCGGGAATTTTATATTGTTCTTTTGATAAAACTTGAACAGCTAAGTTCAATCCCTTACCCAAAGGAGTTTTTCCTTTTGCTTCTATCTCATTAATTGTTCCAATTACTTGCTTTACATTCAAAGTTGGATAGTGAAAAATTTGAGCAAGATCGTTATTAAAAGTAATTAAACCCATTTTATCTCTTGAATTTGAAACATTTGATGTTATATATGAAATTAGTTTTTCAATATGTGGAATTACCCAGGAGATTGATTTGCTTGTATCCAGAACAAGCATAATATTATAGATTACATTTTCTTCATATTTCGGATAAAGGAAATCTTTCGCTATAATATTGAATTTCCTCTCTTTTAAAGAATAATTTCCATTTTGGATAGCATTTAAGATCGTTGGTGTGTGTGCAATATTTCCAAATCGTTCTTTTGAAAACCTGATAATTCTACCCCTATCGGGGGATAGATTGTTTTTCCCTCTAATCAAATGTTTTGTTTTTTCTCTTTTGGCAAAATTCATTCGCACTTTCTGTACACTTTTTGCATCAATAGAAAATTTTGTTTTCTCTTCTTCTTGTTTGAATAATTTGTTTTTTATAACGGTTCTATATTTAGGTAGATTCTTAGCAGAAGTCTCTATGTTATTGCGATTTCTTACCATTCCTATTATAAGTTTCACAATTTCCTTAACAGACATCTTTTCATCAAACATAAATAAAGATTTTCCAATACCTCTTTGTGATAACGGTAACAAAATTTCTGCATCAGGATTTGATAAGAGATGAAGAATCCCTTTCAGATATTGTAAATTTTTTTTGGAATTGTGATACCTGTCGAACATCTTAATCATTTCTTTTAACAGAATAATTTGTTCTTCTGATAAATTAGATTCTTCGGCAAACTTGATCGGAAGTTTGAGAATTTCAGACTCTAAATTTTCAGGACTTTGGGATTCGAGCCAATTTACAACATCACCTAAAGCCCTTATCATTTTTTTTCTTGTTGGATCAAACCTCCTTCGGAAAATAAATTAATACTTTTATCTATTTCTTCGGTTTTCTTTTTTGCTTTTTTAGGAAATTCGCCATCTCTCAAGTTATCAAAAAAATCATCAATTTCTACTTTTGTTAACGGTTTAGAGAGTCCACCTTCACGAGTTCTGTGGCACAGTACGAATTTTGCTGCTTGCTTAAGATGGCGAAGTTCAACCTGAGTTTTCATTTCAAAAGCTGCGTGAGTTCTGGCTGTTTTAATAATTCCAATGTCTGCTCGATGTCCATCTACTTTTTTTTCTGAACAAAATTTCACAACCATATCATAGAATTCTGATTTTACTTTGACTTTTTCTAAAATTGTTCTACTGAGTAAAATGAAATTCTTTAGATTTTCAGTCTCTTTTTGGAAATTATTACTAAATTCTTTTGGATTTTTTTCATATGCAAGATTACGATTAATAATCTCTTTTCTGAAAGCTTCGTTTGTAACAGATGCGACTTTTACTGATAGTGGAAATCTATCCAGAATTTGCGGTCGCAGTTCTCCTTCTTCTGGATTCATCGTTCCGATTAAAAGAAATTCCGAAGGATGAGAAATGGAAAAGCCTTCTCGTTCAATACGATTCCAACCCATTGCTGAAACATCAAGTATATCATCTACAATATGATCGGGAAGCAGATTCACTTCATCAATATAAAGAATTTGACGGTGTGCTTTTGCCAGAATTCCAGAAATAATACGATGCTTTCCTTCCTTCAAAAGTAATTCAACATTGACATTTCCCAAAAGCCTATCTTCCGTAATGCTCAGTGGAACCGGAACAATTACAACTTCTTTGGATATTATTTTCTTATTCTCGTTAGAATAATTATTTAGACAATCCTCACACCAGTATTCTGGTTTTTGCGGATTGCAATTGAGTTTGCAGTCTTTCAAAATTTCGATTTCAGGGATGATATCTGTCATCGAATAAACTGCTGTGCTCTTTCCAGAACCTTTAACTCCCTTAATTAGTAATCCACCAAGTTTGGGATTAATAATATTCAGGATAATTCCGAGAAGCAGTTCTTCCTGTCCAACAATTGCGGTAAAAGGAAAATATACTTTGTTCATTTTAACCTCACTGATTTATTATTATTACTATTTCCACTAATGTTTGTATCCACGAACCTTTTTACTATTTTTATGTTTATCCATTTATCTTTTTCCCTCACCACCGAAACTTATAATCTTTCTTTGAGTGTCAAGGACTTACTAAGAAAACAAACTAATGGCCGAACCGCTGACACGCCCTTCTTTTCGGGAGAGTAGCTGTTGGTTATAGGCACTTCTCAACCTTCAACATCTGCTCTGTGCATATTACATCTGTCTTCATGACTGATGGAGGTTTGGAAAATATTTCCTGCTTTTACCAATTTTTCTTTGCTCAATTTCAAAAAAATCAAAAATTACAAATTCATCAATAACCGCATTTTTATTTAAGTAATCATAAATCGCATTTTGCTCTTTTCCCGTAATAAACAGATTATTTTCTTCATACAATTCATCAATATTGTTCAAATTTTCAATTCTTAAAAAAACATCAAAATCATTTTTTATTTTTGTGTAAGAATTTGATAAATTTAATTCTTGAGGAAAAATTATCGCAAAACGAGTTGAAACAAAAGCTCCTTCTCCGAGATGAGCAGCAGCATCTCTATCCAAATAAGAATGATTTATCGGTAAATTTTGCGAAATATTGTAAATAGATTCTGAATCAACTTCACTGGTAAATTCCAAAATTATCTGAAAAATATTATTAGAAAATTCTTCTGAAAAATAATTTAGGATTGAAATAATTTGAGCAACATCCTTTTTTACTTCTGAGATTATAAAATGTAAAGTGAGATTTTCTGCATAAAGCAGATTACTATTTTTGAATGATTCTGTATAATTCTCAAATATTATTTTATGAATTGGTCGAATTTCTGAATTGAAAGAAACAAAATCATTGGGTAAAATACCTTTAAAATTTGTAGAAAGAAAATAAGGGGGCAACGTGAAAATAGAAATGGCAAAAACTTCTTCGGCATATTGAATTGCTTCCAAAATTTCGGCTTCTGAAAATGTATTTGTCGATTTTATATAATATGGAGGAAGCGGCTCTGAAATAATTCCCAACTTTTTCTTATTTTTGGAAAACTCTGTTCCCGATAAAACAGAGAGCCTGAATACCTGAACATTGTCGTAAATTTCCTTTTTAAAAACTTCATCAACAGATTTCTTGAAATTTGCTAAAGTATCTCCGGGTAAACCAACAATCAAATCGGTTTTGCAGTTTATTGTATTTGCTGTCATTTTCTTAATTACTTCTATTGTTTTGATGGTGGAATCTGTTCTTTGCATTGTTTTTAAAGCGATGGGATTCGTTGTTTGTAAACCAATTTCAGCTTCCGTAAGGTTCATTTCTTTCAGTTTTTTTATTTGATTATCATTGAGAAAATCTGCCCGTAATTCTGTGGATATTTCAAATTGTTTATCTTTGTTCAACTTTATGATTTCGGAAAGAATATCATCAAAATTCGGCTGAACATTAAAAGATGGATCTAATAAGAATATTTCTTTGAAATTATGTTTTTTGGCATATTCAAAATATTTCGGCAAATTATTAGAATCGGTTGAAATGGTGGTATCATAAACTTTGTTGTAATAACAAAAATTGCATTTAAACGGACACCCTCGAACAGTTTCAAAATAAATTGTTTCATCGGGTTCTACTTCCAAAAGATTAGCTAAATACGGGTTTGTTTCAGGCGGAAAAGTTGTGCGGAAATTCCAAACTTTGTTAGAATAATCTTTGGTTAAAAAGCCTGAAATATTTCTGTGGTTTTTCCCCGCAAGGAAATTTGCAAAGGGAATTTCTCCTTCTCCGGAGATGCCTGTTTCAAAATATTGGTTTTTTAGAAGAAATTCATTATCAGAATTTACTTCGGGACCACCAAACAAAATTTCAATTTTAGGAATCAGTTTTTTTATGTCGGCAACAACTCGCAGAGTTTTTTCAATATTCCACAAATATAAAGAAAATATCAGCAATTCCGGTTGAACTTTTTGAACATAATCTGCAAAATAGTTTTCCGACAGTATATCTGTAAAAATTCTGGGAGTAATAATAAATTCGGTTTCGGGAAACTGTTTTTGAGAAAATCCAATTAAATATCCGGCTGCTAACGGTATATTTGATTTGTATTCAAGTGGAGCCGGTTCCAGTATACTGAATTGTGTAAAAAGAATTTTATTATACATTCACTCTCATCCTTTATCTCACCACCGAAAGAAATAATCTTTCTTTGGGTGTCAATAATTTTTTGTGAAATTAAAAAAGCCTTTAATTTTTTATATCATAAAAAAGCCTCTGTTTATTGCTATAATTTGTGTTTATTCGTGCAACTCGTGGTAAAAAGTTTTTGCTTTTAACTTTTAATTTGTAATTTCAAATTACAATTTTTGTGGTAAAAAAATAAAATCACAGAGATTACAATAATGATGATGCCACCAATAATGCTGTACACATCTGGAATTTCATGCCAAATTACAATTCCAACAACAAAAGCAAAAAGTATATTTGTGTAGTTGTAGATGGCGATTTCGGAAGCAGGTGCAAGTTTGTAGGCGTGTGTTAAACCGAATTGTCCAATTGCTGCAAAAATGCCGGTAAAAAACAATAAAACTATTTGTTGGGAATTTGGCATTGTAAAACGCAAAAGCATTGGAATAATCATCAAGATAGTATTGGTGAGGGAAAAGAAGAAGATAATTGTTTCTGGTTTTTCTCGTTTGCCCAAAAATCTCACGAAAGTATATGCTGCTGCTGCACAAATACTCGAAAAAAAAGCTGCAGTTGCGGGAATCATCGATAAATTAAATTGTGGTTTAACGACTAAAAAGACCGCAATTAAAACGATTATCAAAGCTGGAATTTGAATTTTATGCAATTTTTCTTTCAAAAATAATACCGCAAAAATTGTTAGAAAAAACGGAGAAGTTTTATTTATTATAGTGGAATCTGCCAAAAACATTTTCGATATGGCAAAAAAATACAAAACCATTCCAGCGGAACCCAGAATGGAACGGTAAAAAAGAAATGGTCTGTTTGTTGATGTTCCTAGAATTCTACTACCATTTTTTTTGCAAATAAAAAATGCAATAATCAAGGAAATTAAATTACGGAAAAAAACTTTTTCGTAGGCTGGAATGTCAGTCGTTAACTTTACCAAAGTTTGCATTACAGAAAAACCAGCGGCAGAAAAAAGCATAAAGATAATTGCTTTATTCTTGTCGGTCATCTATTTTTTCCACATAATTTAGTTCAAAGATAAAACCTTTAAATTTTACATCTCCCACAATTTCAACCACGATAAATCCATTGTTTATGGTAGATAAAGATAGATTTTGCGACATTACTTTATTCAAAGTATTATCGGAAATTAATTTTTGAGAATCAACTATTTTTTCACCATCAATCCAGATTGAAGCACTATTTTGTGCGATGAATTTTAGGTCAGCTTGCACAACATTATTTTCGATGATGAATGGTTTGGCAAAGCAAATAGTTTGGATTTTTGTCGTATCAATTTTGGAATGCCAAATTGATTTTGCGTCACTATTTTCAAAACCATACATTTGATTTTGGTAAAAGCTAAAATTTGCTTCGCCACATTTTGTCCAAATAGAATCTGCCAAATTTATTGAATCTGGTTTTGAGCCGATAAAGGCAAACCAGCTCGAATCTGAAAAAATTGTTTTTTCTAAAATTGAATTTGCGTAAGCTAATTTTTCTTGGTCAAATTGGAGGGTCATTTTTGTGGAAAAGTTAGAATCTGCCAAAACCTCGAAAGTAACAATGTTTTCATCTTTTTGTAGAAATTTAAAGTAATCAAGTGTGAAAATTGTGTCTTTCCAAACGGCATTTTTGGTAATTAAATTATCATTCAAAAAGATGTTTTTTGGTTTTTCGGAAAACTGGAAATTTATCTTTTCAGCTTTAATTTTGCTATCAAAATTTGTCGTAAAATTCCAAAGAGAATCATTTTTGATAATTGTCCAACTTGAATCAGCACCGATAGTTACATAGGTTTTTGGTGAACGAACTTTCCACTCAATCAAACGTGTTAAAGCTTGTTCTGTCCATTCGTCTGTATAATTTTTATCATCGTAAAAAGTGATGAGAATGGTTTGATATATTTCTGCTGCTTTTTTCAAAAAAGGTAAGGTTCGGTCGCGTTTAATTGCCCAAATTCGTTTTTTATATTTTTCTTGTTTTACAGGATTATTTTTCATTTTTTCGCTATTCAATTGTTCTGAAATATCAATGAATTTTTGGATTTGCACATTTACAACATCACTGAAATAATCGTATTGTTTTGCTGTTAAGCAGAGCATTTTTGTTCGTAGATTTGTCGGCAAATCATACTGGTTTCCTTCAGTTATCAGTGCGATAATTTTCTTTTTTGTCTCTTCTGCTCTCATCATCAAATTGGCAATTCTTCCTTTTTTACCATCAAGATGGTTTTTCCATTTTGTCGCAGAATTTATTTTCAGAAATTGGTCGGCAGATTTTTCGAGATTTTCCTCAATTTGAACAATTTCTTGCTCAAAATCATCATAAAATTTGATGTATTTTTTATAGTATGCAAAAGTTTCATAAACTGACGATAGTTGTAAATTCAAGCCAATTTTCTGATATTTTTCATTAATTATGTTGAACGTGTCTATTTTTGCAAACATTTGCAAATACGATTTTTCAACAAATAAACTGTCAATTTTATTTTTAACCTTGTTCAAGTTTTTAATCACAATTTGTGAAAGAACATCATATTCCGGATATTTTTTGAAAATATAAATTGCCAAACCCTCAATTTTATTAATATCGTTTTTTTCTTGATAGATAGAAATTACACTTTTCAAAAGCTCAATTCCAGCTGGGTGTTTTGCATATTTTTTCTCAAAATTTAGCATCGCATTTATATCTTTTTGTTCGTTAAAATGGGTGGCGACTTGATTTAAAATTTCGTTTGTAGCTGAATGTTTTGGGAAAGAATCAGCAAAACAAATCATCATTTCGATGTCATTTTTATCTGCGTAAATTATTGCGATTCGATTGAGTAAATCATCAATGTTCGGATCATTTGGATGCAATTTTTGGAAAAGCAAAATTAGCTCAACTTCTTTGTCAAAATATTTTATATCCTGATAAATCTTAATGGCTTGCAGAAAAATGTTTTCTCTTTTGTCTTCGCCAATATCGAGCGAATCTGCTGAGTTATAAATATCTAAATACATTTGTGCCGCTGTATTTTTTTTGTGGAAAGGCTCATTTTCATAAAAATCTGCAAGTTGCAATTTTAATTTGTAAGCTTCGTTTGAATGTGGGAATTTGAGGATAAAGTCATTTCTTAATTTTTCGGATATTTCCCAATTTTGAAGTGAATCGCAAATTGTCCACGCATTTGAATAGGCAGATAAAATCTCAATTTTTTCTGTATATTTTTCGGCTAACTCTAAGAGTAAAATGATGGCTTCTTCAAATTCTTCTGCTTTTTTATAACTTTCGATGGCTTTGATGATGGCACTATTTTTTCGTTTATTGTCGTTGAATTTTTCGGCAAGATTTAGATATTCTTGAGCGGATGTGGCAAATTCGCCATTTTCAAAAAGCATCTCAGCACCAAGTTTTAAACAAGCTAACTCATTTTGCCAAAAAGTTTTTTTTTCAACGTCAGTGGCAAATTTTGCCGCTTCGCTAAAATATTCAGCAGCAAGCGGAAAATCTAATTCCATCTGGGCAATTTCAGCCATCCGTGCGTAACAATGTTTTTTGAATTTATCATCAATTTTTAACTCGATGAGATGAAAATAATCATCAAAAGCAAAAGCAAAATCTTCTCTTTCATAGCGTAACTCGGCGCGTTTCCAAATCAAATTGATTAATTCTGCATTTTTATTTTTTCCCCAAAATTCAGGTGCGTATAAAACATCTTCAAAAGCGTAACAAGCACCGATGTACTCCATCTCAATTTCATTTTTATGAGATGCGTTTTTTGCGTTATTTTTTTGCAAATAGTATGATTTTTCGTGGCAATAAAAGATGTTTTCTTCATAATCAAAAAAAAGTTCGTTTTCTGGAAAGAGCGAATTAAATTCATTTAAATTGGCGATGGCTTCGTGATATAAACTCGGTATTTGAAATTTATCTGCTAAATTCATACTTAAATCTATCACATTTGTTCGCCATTTCAGATTTTTAGAAATGTTTTTACGGAAATGGGGAAAATCAAAGTAGTTCAAAACTAAATTTTTATAGATAAAATAATTTTCTTCATTTGAAAGAGTTACGAAATTATTGAAATATTTTTTTTCCAAAAAATCAAACGCGTTTTCAATTGTTTTCAATTGTTGGGAAATTTCTTTATTTTGATTTGTTAAATACCATTTTGAATCACTACAATAATCTTTCACAATTCGTTCTATTTGCTGAATAATTATCTCTTCTGGTTGCTTGTTTTCACGAATTCGAGAAGGAGATTTTTGGTAGATTGAAATGATAGAATCCACGAAAACGGGACAGTCGATATCGGTAGGGTAGAGCTCAATAAATGTATTGTAAAGATCAATTGCTTGCATTGGCGCAGAATATTTGAGTTTTAATTTGATGGCATTTTCGAAAATAGGTTTACTATATTTTTGCGATAAAATATGTGTAAAAAGGTATTTTGCTTTTTTGGCGGCAAGTGAAACGAGGTCAAAATCTTTATCGTATTCGATTAAACTAAATGCCAAATTCTCGATAGCATCTTCGAGGAAAAAAACTTTTTGGGAATCGTCATAATTGAGAATTTTAAGGATTTTGGAAAAATCTTCGATAGTACTTTCAAACTCACCACTCACAAAGCGTGTCCAACCGCGTTGAAAAAGTGCAAAATTGTATAGCGGGTCTTCTTTTTTTTCGACGATAATGTTGAAATATTCGATTGCTTTTTGGTAAAATGGAAGTGATTTTTGGGCGTCAAGTGCCAAAGTGAAATAGACGATTCCAAGTCGACAAACTGCTTCCGAAAAATATTCTGAATTTGGAAAATTATGGTAAATTTTTTCGTAAGCATTTATTGTTTCTTGCAAGTCATTTTCGGTAAATCGCAGTGAGTCTGGCCAGTTCATTGCTAATTCAATATTCTCTATTCGTGCTAAATTGCGTTGATTTGTATTTACTTCAAAACTAAAATAACCGACATTATAGATAACAGCATCGGCATAAATGAAATTTGGCGAAATTTCTAAAATGTATCTGTAATATTGTAAAGTTTTTGCCAAATTTTCTGCTTCAATTTCAACGCTTAATTCGGCTAAATAAAAATATAAAAATGGGTCTTTAAGCGTGTGATTTTGTAATTCTTCATAAAGATTTTTTTTGTAATGATACTTTAAATCATAGAAACTTTCTCGCTCTTCATCATTGTTGAGTTCACGGTATTTTTGATCCAAAATAAATGCTTTAGCAAATTTTATGCCACGATAGTGATGATTATTGTGCAAATTTGCCAAAATGATCGGTTTATCAAAATAAAGGTGCATTTGAGCAACTTCACCATAAATGTGGGTATTAAATTTATCTTCTAAAATCAGATATTTTTCGTAATAGTTTTTGGCATTTTCAAAATTATTATTTAATTGATAAAATCGTGCAATGGAAAGCATTAATTGTGAAAAATAAACATTATTCTTAGGAAATTGTGTTTCGAGTTGTAAAAGAGTATTAATGTTTTCATTGCCTTGATTTACCGTAATTAATGCTTTCATTAATGCGACTCTCAGATGATAATTTTCCACTTTTTCCAAAGTGCGAAAAATTGATTTTGCTTTTTCAAAATTGCCTAAATTATAATGAGCTTGACCAACCCAAAACGTTTGTAAATAGTCTGTTTCGTCACCATGATTTTCAAAAAGTGTGATGAAAAGTTCATTTTGGTTGCTGCGTAAATAGACTTCTTCCAAAAGCAAAATTGTCTCTTTTAACTTTGTGGAATTAGGATAATTTGATAAAATTATTTCGAGATAAAGTTGTGTTTTTTGAAAATCATTTTGCAAAAAAGATTTGCTGGCATTTTGAAAAATTTGCTCATCCTCAGATAGGTTTGCACTTAAATTTATCGCAAAAAATAGAACAACGATAACGTAAAATTTAATCGTTCTCTTCAATAATTGTGCCACCATCTTCAATGAGTTCTAACTCGCGTTTTTTGGGAAGAATGCGTAAATGGAGCTCTTTTTTTTCGTTCGCAGAGATTTCAATATCAAAGCTATCTCTCTCAAAATAATGTTGTTTCGGTAAATTATAATTGTAAAGTTTTAAACTCCATTTTCCGTCATAAAGATTGAAAAAATTAAAATGCCCATTCCCATTTGAAATTGTTCGTGTTTTTTCACCATCTGGTCCTTCCATTTCAATGATGACACCGCTAAATCCATCAACTTCCTCCAATTCGTCACTATTTTCCATAAGATTATCATTTTTGTGTTTATAGAGTGCGATTCTACCATTAATTGATGAAACCTCAGAAAGTGGTAATTCGAGCCAATTATTTTTCCCGCCAACTACAGTTACACTTTTTTCTTGTGCTAATTTTAATGAATGGTCAGTTTCGGAAGTATTAACAGTTAAGTTGTATGAACCAGGCTTTACCGCCGAGAATTTGAAAACCCCATTTTGGTCTGAAACTGCGGAATAGCCGTTTAAATTGACCATCACATTTTGAAGTGGAAGACGATTCATATTTTGAATAACTCGACCTTTCACGGAACCGATGTGTTGTTTTCGATAAATTGGTACGCGCAAAGGTACCGAAATTTCCGCCGAAACTGAAAAGTCATCTTTGTTCTGATCTTGATAAGCAGTGTAATCTGTCGTCAAAGCAATTTTGGTGAAATTTGGCAGATGATGCTGCCAAGTTAAACCGTAAGTATTGTGTGTTGGTCGTCTTTTTATAGACAAATCTAACGAAGTGTTTTCTTCGATGACAAATGAGCCAGTCAGTAAAACTACGAGGTTATCAATTTTATCATAATTATTTTCAATTTCAGAAAAATAGTTTTTTGTAAAATAATACATATTGGCACTGTAAATCTGATTTTTGGTGGGTGAGAAGCTTGCTGATGCGGTGTATTTTCCAACTTGAGAGACATTATCTGAAATATTGTTTAGTTTATTTTCGTTTCTACCAAATTCAGCACTCCCAAAGATGGAAAAATTCTTGAAATACTGAGCAATCGAAAGATAGATATTTTCTTGATAATAATCGAATTGGCGTTCTGTAAACATATCATATTTGTTACGTACAATAAAACCAATTGAAAACTTATTTTTGTAGGTTAAATCGTAATCTACCGAAATTTTTATTTCTTGTTCAAACGGTGCAAAAACATAAGTGGTATCGAGAGCATTGTTATCTTTTTGCATCTCATATTCAGTGTTTAGCTTTGTGTTTTGCCAAATGGGTAAGATTAGATTTGAAAAAAAATGTTTGCGGTCATGATAAGTTTCATTTCCACGAAAATTAGAAGGTGAATCGAGGTATTTTACACTGTACGAAAACCACTTATGATTGCTTTTTAACTGCATCAAATAAGCTTTTGCAAAGTTTGGGTTTGAAGCAAATTCAAAGTCCAACGAGTTGAACAGATAAGTATATTTTCCTTGTAATGAAAAAGAATTTGAAAGATTTTTATTTAGCCAATTTGCATTTAATTCCAAGTGTTTATAATTGAAATTACTGTAGAAGGCAATGCGTTTTTGCGAAAAATCATTAATTTCATAATTGTTCCAAATGCCGGCATTAAAATATTTGTAACGACCGTTTATTTCTGCACCACGACCGTAATAACTGCCCAAAAGTGAAGTAGTTTTGTAACCTGTATCACCGATTTTTACTTGATAATTATCTGTCCAATATTTTGCGAAAAATCGTTGAAAAAAAACATTGTCTCGCTCTTCTGAATCGTCGTCATCTTCTGTGTTAAAATAATTCCTACCAACATAACGATAGATGAAATTATGCTTTTTGGCGGCATCAAAATTCATCTCACCACTTGCATAAGCCTGCATTCGATAAGTTGGATCGTCGTTTGTGTATTGGCGACGAATAGATTTGAAAGTAACGACAGACGGCAATCTTTTCCAAATATCAGTTTTGCCACTTACGAGTGGAATTATTTTCACAGAAGATAGATAATTTGTTTCATAATTCTCAGTTTTGGCGATGATATCAAGTCGATGATTTAATTTTTGTTTGATTTTGTGGTCAGTTTGAATTTTTACATTCAAAATTTTGCTTTCACCAGCTTTGAGTATAAAAGGTTTTCGATCGTAAAAACAAGTAAATTCATTCCAACTGTCCATTTTAACCGAAATTTTATTTTCTTGATTACTGTTATTCAAAATGATAAAAGATGCGCTGTATTCCTTGCCAGCAATGACAAATTCGGGAAGAATGTTGGGCAAAATTTTTATTTCAGTTTTAGGAAGAATTTCTATGTAGATTGTTTCAAAGTCGCTTACGTTCAGATATTTATAGCGTTCTGCTTCCGCGAGATAGGTAACATCATATTTTCCAGTCGGCATGTTTTCTGGAACATAAAAGCTGACGATACGAATGTCGCTACCTTTGGCGGCAACATCAAATTTTTCATCGGTGGTAAGAAGTCGCCAATTTTCTGGCAATTTTGTTTTTGAATTGAAGGTGATTTTTTTATACTTATTGTTGGTTATACGAAAACGAAGTGTGACGATTCGCTCATCTAAAACTTGAATTAATTTATTGGAAATTGCATCCACTCGCACATTTCGTTCTATCACTCCAAATAATGAGAGAGAAAACAAAAAAACAATAAAAATGATGATGATTTTTTTCATGAATTATTTTTTTAGTTCAATGTTATAATTGATGCCAAACAAATTTTCATCGCCACCGTCTGCGATGACTAATGCTTTGTATTTACCAGATTTTACAT
Organism: Candidatus Cloacimonadota bacterium; assembly: GCA_018645365.1. GTDB lineage: Bacteria > Cloacimonadota > Cloacimonadia > Cloacimonadales > TCS61 > TCS61. The sequence goes on along the minus strand of JABGOP010000028.1, from coordinate 7,309 downwards.
AAGTTAAATCTACGAGATAGCGAACGGAAGTGTTCGGGTAAATGTGTTTTTTGTCAGCGGTAAATTTATCGATGAAAATTCCCATTTCATCGTAAAGTTCAACGGTTAAATTGGGTCGAAAATGTCTTTCGCCGCTATTTTTCACATCAACTGCCAAAATTCGTTTATCTTTCAATTTTTGGATTTTTGCGTTTAAAAATTCCAATTTGCGTTCGCCAGTTTCACCAAAATTAACGATAATTTGAATTGCAAATCTCAAATTAATACCGATTGACATTTTGTATTCGGTATCTGGTTCAAATGTTTCCGATTCAGGTGAATTTTTTGGAATAGATTCTACCATAAAAACACTCCAAAGAGAGCCAATAAATAGTATGTCTTCTGTATTTTTGGGGATTACAATCGTGTAGTTTACATTTGTGGAACTATTTGGTGGAATAGTGGTTTTGTGTGGATTGAAGGTAATGTATTCCGCAATTGAGCGAGGGTTTGTGCCCACTTCGCTGTATTCGGTTGTGCCGTCGTGTGAGAATGAATAATCGGTCAGATAAATTTTAATCTCTGCTGGTTCTATGCCATCATTTCTAATTGTAATAGTTCCAGATTTAGTTTCTCCGTCATTCATTTGAATGTTTTGCGTAAGACCACCAATCACGCTGATTCGCCCGAAAAGCAAAAATGGGATTGCTAAAATAATTAAGATTATGCTAAAGTTTTTCATATTATTGCAGAAAATCTGCTCTCCTTATTATGGTGTTTCAATTATTTTAAATTCAACGCCAAAAGTATAGTCTGCCGAAGGTAAATCCATCGAAATTCCGGTAAGTTGAAATTGGATATCGATGTCTTCAATATCACCAGAACCAGTAAGAAATATGAGTGGATTTCCCTCGAAAGTAGTTGTTGGGATTTCGGCGTAGCTTTGCCCATCTTCAATATTTCCTTCTGGATTTCCAGCGGTGTTTCTTTTTACATACAATTTTAGGCTTTCTGTCCAACTGGTCGCATTTTCAGTTTTAATTACTTCAACTCGCCAATTTGCACGGTTTTTAAATTCAGCGATAATTTTCTTTTTTTTCTTTTTTACACTTGATACTTTTGTTTTTTTGTTTGAAGCACTACTGCTTAATTCAGTAGAAAATCCAATTTCGTTTTTTACATTTTTTTCTATTTTTGAAATCCATTCATCGTTTGAATATTTGAATTCTAATTTTGCGAAAGCTTCCGCTGGTTCATTAAATTCATTGCCGTCAAATCTGCTCTCGGCACCTTCGATAATCATTGTGTAATGATTAAATCCCGGGCTGGAAAATACGGTAAATCCAGAAAGTAGATCGTGTTGTGAAATGTTGCACCAATCTGCTCCACCATTACTAATGTTAATAGAAAGTGCAAAAATAGATGTGCAGATTGCAACCAAAATAAGAGTAATATTTTTTTTCATTTTCAAAAAATTATTCCCCAACTTGAAAGTTGGGGAATAATTAAATATTTTAGTCTGTTAAGGTCAGCGTGAGAATGTCTGTGTAAGTTCCGGTTGCTGTACCAGCTGCAACTTCAAATCTAAATTCGAGTTGCAAATCCGTATCGGAACAAGCACCAAGTGCTGTTACGATATCTACTTCTGTGCCACCTGCGATACTTACAAAACCAACTTCAGTGCCTTCGCTCGGTGCATCTGTTCTCAAAAGACAGTCAACACCAGTTGCCCAAGTGTCTGTAATTGCAGAACCAAGTTCAGCGGTAATTTTTTTTGCAGTTGCACTGTTATGATATACTTCATAAGCTGAATATGCAGTAACATCTACAAAATCTTCTCCCGGAACGGGAACGGGCATTTTCACATCAATGTTTCCACCTGTTACTGTGATGATAGAAACATCAGGAATGCTAAAATCAAAGTCAATTGTTGCGGTTGAATCTGATGCTGTTGCAGCCATCAAACTTCCAGTTATAGCCATCAGAAAGGCCATTACGATAAATCGTTTCATTTTTTCCTCCATTTTAAAGGTTAACTTTCAAAAAAATCAAAAAGCGATAGTGAAATTCAATTTACAAATTGCGATGTTAACGAGTCACACTTTGCTATTCAAACAAAAGCAAAGTCCCAATATCTACGATAGATACACACTTTTTAGAAACACTATTTAAGGAACCATTAAACTTTACACAGTTAGCTTCACAAAATCATAAAAATTTGTCAATTGTTTTCTTCAAAAGATTGGGATTTGGTGCAGAAGGGGGGACTCGAACCCCCACAAGCGTATTGCTCATTAGACCCTGAACCTAACGTGTCTACCAATTCCACCACTTCTGCATTTTGTAGCTTAAACGCAAACAAAATAACCATATTTTGGCGTCAAGAAAAAACATCTGCATTTTATAATTGACAATTAATTCAACCACAAGATTCTTACCGCACTTGAAGAATAAAAGAGGAAAATAATGTCATATTTAGTTTTAGCGAGAAAATATCGTCCCCAAACTTTTGATGAAGTTTATGCTCAAAATCACATTACAAATATTTTAAAAAATGCAATTGAATTGGATAGAATAGCACAAGCTTATCTATTCACTGGTCCGCGTGGAGTTGGAAAAACTTCGCTAGCGAGGATTTATGCAAAAAGCCTGAACTGTTTGGAAAATGGTCCCACGGCAACACCTTGCAATAAGTGTCAAAATTGTCGTGAAATTACAAGCGGAATTTCGACCGATGTTTTGGAAATTGACGGTGCTTCCAATACTGGTGTCGATGATATTCGTGATTTGCAGAAAGAATTGATGTATTCGCCAACCAATTCAAATTATAAAATTTACATCATCGATGAGGTTCACATGCTTTCTAAAAATGCTTTCAATGCACTTTTGAAAACTTTGGAAGAGCCACCGCCAAAAGTTATTTTTATTTTTGCTACCACCGAACCACATAAAATTTTGCCGACAATTATTTCGCGTTGTCAGCGATTCGATTTTAAGCGAATTCCAACGGGATCAATTATTTCACGTTTGAAAGATATTTGTTTAAAGGAGGAGATAACTGCTGAGAACGAAGCACTTTTTCTCATTGCCAAAAAAGCTGATGGCAGTATGCGCGACGCTGAATCTCTATTGGATCAGGTGATTGCATACAGCAAAGACAATATAACTTACGCAAATGTGCTGACTGTTTTTGGTATTGTTTCCGACAATATTTTTGATGAAATTTTAGAAAATATTTCGTTGAAAAATAGTGCTAAAATCATCAAACTTCTTCATTCTGTTTTGGAAAAAGGCAATGATGTGCAAGAGTTTTTGAATGGATTTTTGGATTACATTCGAAATTTAATTCTCATTAAAATTGGTGTTGAAGTTCAAATAATTTCAATCGAAAAAGCAAAAAAAATCTCTGAATTAGGCAAGAAATTTTCCGAAAATGATTTGCTTTATTTGGTGCAACTTCTCATAAAAATAAAAACAGATGTGAAGAATAGCGATAATCAAATTTTGGTAGCCGAAATGGGTTTTGTGAAAATTTCGAAATTAGCCGAAATGCAATCAATTGAAGCACTTTTAGAAAAAGTAGAAGATGTTGTAACTTCAGAAGTAGTGATGATAAAAGAGCCAGAATATATTCAAAAAAAAACGCAAACTACGATAATTCCTGAGCTTCCGAAAACAGTTGAAAAACCAAAAATGAAAGTCGAAAACTTGACGATAGAAGCGTGGAAGAATAATAAAAAAGTAATCGTAAATAAGCTGAAAATAATGAAAGCGATACTTGCTAACTATTTGGATAGCAGTAAAATAAGTGATATTTCTAACAATGTAATTCACTTTGTTGTCAGTTCTAATTTAGCTTTGGGCATGTTGAAAAAAGAGAAAGAAAAAATTTCTAAAATTATTAGCGAACATTTTGGAAATTTAATTCGAGTTGAATTTTCATACGAAAAAAAAGAGATAAAAAATGTGGAGCCCACATTCGAAAATATTAAAGATAAGTCACCCGCAATCGCAAATTTCATCGATAAAACTGATTCGATAGTTTCGTGAGAGTTTTGATGAAAATTAAAATTATTTTCCTGATTATTCTTGTTCAAATTTCATTATTTGGATTTAATTTAAACTGGAATGAACCACAGATTTCTTCAAATTGCAATCTTTTTTTTCTCGCCGAAAATGTAACCGAAACGGTGCCATTATTATCAGAAAATTTTAGTTTATTACATTATTCGACAAAAAAAAGTAAAATTGAGATGTCGTTTTTTAGTGGCAACGATTTTGTTGCAAAATCAGATTCTATGTATGACTTTTTTTATTTGGGAGCTGAAATTAATGCAAACATAAAAAACAAATTGTTATTTCACACAAATTGTTGGTCGGGTTATTTTTTTGGTGACACAGATTTTGCTTTCGCTCATTCACCGTTAAATGACGGCTGGACTTATAATTCTGACATTCCAATGTTGGATAATGTGACTGGAAATATGACATATTTAGCGGAATTTGCTAAAATTTCGGTTGGTCGAGGTAAACACCAAATTGGCAGTAATATTGCTGGTAGCATTATTTTGAATGATAAATCTGACGATTATGGTTACTTTTCAGCAAATTTTAATTTTGGAAAAATTTCGCTTCAATTTTTGCATGCTACCCTCATTCCAGATGGCATCGACACTTTATATTTCTATAAAAATTATGACGATAAATACTTTGTAACCCACAAAATAAATTGGTCTCCGAACAGCAATTTTGAACTTTTTATTGGCGAGCACATTGTTTATGGAAGTCGTAGTGTCGACCCGAATTACCTGTTGCCACACACATTTTATCGCATTACGGAACATCGTTTGAACGATCGTGACAATGCCTTAATTTACAGTGGTTTGAATTGGAAATTCCACCACAATAATTTTTATTTTAATTTTATTTTTGATGAATTGGTGCCCGCAGAATTTTTCGCAAATCCCAACGATTGGCGTAATAAATATGCTATTCAAATGGGTAATTCTCTGAAATTCAATGATGCCAAAGCAACAATCGAGTTTGTGGCAGTACGACCGTGGATGTACACCCACAAAGCGTTGCCAAATAAATTTTCGCACAATCAAGTTGGCTTAGGTTTTACAAATGGCAGTAATCTAATGCAAATTTCAACTGAATTGAATTATGAATTTAATGATTTTTCATTCGATACGAATTGCATTTATCTAAAACAAGGCGGTATTGGGAATGATTTTAGCATAAACTACAATGATCGCCCCGATGATGTTGCAGTGTGGTTTGCTGGCGAGATAACCGAAAAAATTATCTTGCAACAAACAGTAAATTGGCTAATCAATAAAAATCAAAAAATAAAATGTGGCTTAGCAAAAAAGTTTTTAGATGAAGATGATTTAGTCATTTCAATTGGCTATCAGTATAAATATTAATGAAAAAAATAAAAAATCTGTTTGTAACGGAATTAACAAAATTTGCTCAACAAAAAACAGAAATTCACCGACTTTGGAACATTGATGAACAAACTGCGAATTTACTTTATATGCTCATCAAAGCGAAACGACCAACGAATATTTTAGAAATTGGCACTTCAAATGGTTATTCCACTTTTTGGCTTTCAATTTCAGCTGAAAAGGCGAAAATTCACACCATCGAAGTTGATGAAGAACGATTCCATTTGGCAAAAGAAAATTTACAAAATCGCGATAATATTACTCAACATTTTGGCAAAGCGGAAGAAATTATTTCCACACTTACCCAAAAATTTGATTTTATCTTCATCGATGCGGGAAAAATTGGTTACATAAATTACATTAAACTGATAATAGACAAACTGGAAAACGGTGCAATTATTGTTGCTGACAATGTGATTTCGCACAAAAATTCGGTACAAGATTATTTAGATTTTATCAAAAATAATGAAAATTTTGAGACTGCAACCATTGAAATAGGTGATGGCTTAGAAATTTCTATTTTTCAAAAATAAGGAGAAAAAATGCCTTTGGTTATTGGAATCGCCGGTGGAACAGGTTCGGGAAAAAGCACGATTGCAGATGCAATTCAAGAAGAGGTGAGAGGTCAAATTACTATTCTGAAACACGATAATTATTACCGTAATTTCAAAGATTTATCGTTTGATGAAAGAGCAAAATTGAACTATGATCATCCCAAAACTTTCGAAACAGAATTACTTATCGAACACATCAAAACTTTAAAAAATCAAGTACCGATTGAAACGCCAGTTTACGACTTTGAAAAGCATCTACGCACCAACCAAACAATTCGTGAAAACCCTTCTAAAATTATTATCGTGGAAGGAATTCTCATCTTTGAAAATAAAGAATTACGGGATTTATTGGACATTAAGATTTTTGTGGATACAGACGCAGATATTCGTATTTTACGCCGTATTCAACGCGATATGGACGAACGCGGCAGAAGTCTTGAATCTGTTCTAAAACAATATCGCAAGACAGTACGACCGATGCACATTGAGTTTGTGGAACCAAGCAAGAGATTTGCCGATGTGATAATTCCTGAGGGTGGTTACAATAAAATTGGCATTGATATGATTTTGGCAAAAGTAAAAAGTGTTGTAAATTAAAAAACCATTAAAAATGGAAAACAGGAGGAAATATGGAAAAAATAATTTTCTTAACTTTTATCGCCATTTTAGGCTTGTCGTTAAATGCAGAAATAATGACAATTCAATTGAATAGCGGTGAAACAATCGAGTTTGACACAGCTGAAATTCTGCAAATAACTTTCGGACCAGATGTATCGGTGGAAGAAGTGGTGGAGTTTATCAGTAAAATCCCCATTAAATTTTTGAAAAACTATCCAAATCCGTTCAATCCAACAACGACAATTTCATTTGAAATAGCGGAAGCTGGAAAAACACAAATTGAAATCTACAATGTGAAAGGTCAAAAAGTGAAAACACTCCTCGATGATGCAATGGAGATGGGCGAACATTCAGTAATTTGGAACGGTACAAACAGTAACAACAAACAGGTTGCAAGTGGAATCTATTTTTACAAAGTTTCGGTGAATAACACTGAACAAATCAAAAAAATGATTTTAATCAAATAGGAGAAAATTATGAAAAAATTAACACTATTTTTAGCCACAATTAGTTTAGTAACCGTTTTATTTGCCACAGTGATGACAGTTCACACCACAACTGGCAACCAAGATTTTGAAATTAGTGAAATTACGAGCATTACTTTTGGAAATAGCGGAGAAGGCACAGTTACAGACATAGATGGCAATGTTTACCAAACAGTTATGATAGGTAACCAAGAGTGGATGGCAGAGAATTTGAAGGTAACGC
>JABGOP010000027.1:836-22253 GCA_018645365.1 Candidatus Cloacimonadota bacterium | reverse complement strand
GTTAATTTAATCTCCTCTACGAGAGGAGTACTCCGCTTGCGGAGGGAGGTGTGTTCTCCTTTATCCAATCTTTCAAAAAATCTAAACAACCATTCAAATTTTGTTTAATATCTACATCACGAAAGCGAATAATTCTTATACCGAGATTTTCTATCTTTCTTTGTCGTGTTTTATCGTATTTCACTTTATCATTATGACTTACACCATCAATTTCAATAGCTAACATCAATTCAGAACAAAAAAAATCTACAATATAATTACCAATTGGTTTTTGACGATGAAAATCGTAACCCAATTTTTGCTTCTTGATCTGTAACCAAAAAAGAACTTCAGAAAGAGTTGAGTTATTACGCAAATATTTAGCTCTCTCTTTCAATTTTGGATTATACCTTAACATTTTCTACACACCCCGTCTTGCTTCGCAATCCACCCCTCTTATTAGAGGGGAATTATTGACGGCTTTGCTATGCAAAACGCCAACTTTTAATCTCCTCTCGAGAGGAGTACTCCGCCTTAGCGGAGGGAGGTGTGTTGCTTTTCTTTCCATTTATTTCACACTTTTCATCTTTACAAAATTATAAAAACTATACGCAAGTGGCACCAAAGAGACAGTGTAGCTAACATCTCGTAAACTTTGTAAGCTTTCGTACTTTTCTCTTTTTTCTGTGCAAACATCAGTATTGGTAGCATCTGCATATTCATCGTAAGTTGCATCTGCGGAAACATTGAAATAAGCACCTGCCCCAGCAATAACAACACTACCAATTACACCGAATAAAGTTTGTTTTTTGTGGAAGTTTTTCTTTGCCAAGATGCTACCTTCGTAAGTTTGCATTTCAAAAATTATCTTTTTCTGTTCGCTCTCTTTGAGGGAAATATTTTTGGTCATATCCAAGAATTTTGGATGTTTCAGAGTAATCTCGTAATTGCCATAAAGGAGCGGTAAAACTGCGGGAGTCTTCTTTTTATCTTTTTTACCGTTCACAAAAATTTCTGCTCCTTTTGTGCTAAGCGGTTTACTCATCACTGTAATGCTACCGAGTTTTGGTTCTGGCGAAAGTGTAATCTCTTGCTTATCACTCGTTTGGATAAACACAGTTTTTGTAGCGTCATAATGTTTATCTAGGGTAGCTTTTACAGTATATTTACCAGGTGTGAGATTTTGGGAAATGTTACCAGTTCCCATTTTTTTATTATCAATGTAAATATTAGCATTTGGGGAATTTACGGTAAGTGTTCCGTAATTTTTGATAAGGGTAAAATGTTTTTCCGTTGTTTTGTCATCTTCGATTAAAACATTTTTTTCATCACCGAGCCAAAGTTCTTTTTCCACGCGAATACTGTATTTTTCGGAAAGTTGTTTTGTGTTTGAATACGGCGTAGTCCCCACCATTTCACCATCAATATAAACCTTTGCGTTTGTTGGTTGGGAGGTAATCTTCAAAGTTCCAAAAGCTGGTAAAAAGTTGTAAGCAAGATTTGGTTTATCACCGTCTTTTAGTGTAAAATTTTCATTAATCTCGTGATAAAGGTCGTATTTTAGATTTATGGAATAATCGCCACTTTCCACCTGTTTATTTTTAATTGGTGTTTTGCCAATTCGCTTGTTATTTAGGTAAATTACTGCATTGGGTGGGTTAGAATTAATGGAAATTACGGCATATTTTTCTTTGAGGACTATTTCGGGAATTTCTTTGGAAACACCTTCCTCGACTGAAAAGGTAAGATTTTGGGTATGGTACATTTTCTTTTTGATTTGCAAATTGTAATTTCCTGCAATCAATTCATCGAAATACGGTGTAACGCCAACGAGTTGACCATTGATGAATACTTCTGCATTTTCCTGCTTCGATGTAATGGTAACAACGCCAGGAAGTTTCAATCCATCAGCAGTTTCACCTGCTGTCATCGTTATTTCAATTGTTTTATTTTGAGACAAATTTATCTCTCTGTGTAGTGTTTCAAAACCTGTTTTTTGGAATTTAAAATTATAAATACCCTCGGCAAGTTTGAATATTGCTGTTTTTTCTTTTATTTTCAGCGGGGCAAAATCATCGCGAGCCACATAGACAGTTTTTTCATTCAAATTAATTGTAAGTTGCAAAAGGTTATCATCGGCAAGCATTGCTCCATTTCCAGTTCCATAAATTTTCAGTAGATACACTTGGTTCGATTTCACATTTGCCGAAATATAAAAAGGCAATTTTTCATAACCTTCTCGGAAAACATCAATCTGCTTTTCACCAGGCGAAACATAGAGCCAGTACTCACCAGTTTTGTATTCAATCTCTCCCACAATACCAGCATTACTATCAAATTTTAGCCCACTAACATCGCAACTAACCTTGATAATAGCACACACATTGTCGTTCACATCTGTTCGGCTAAATCGTCTTGCCGAAAGGTCATTTTGCACAAACTCAAAAGATCGCACCTTAAATTCTGCTCCAAAAACAGAAACGCTAAAAAACACCAATAACAATAAACTTACTTTTTTCATTTTACTCTCCATCTCATTTTTCCTCAAAATCTAAATGATTTTTCTATTTTTATTTCTTGAATTTCATCTTCTTCAAAAGGTAAAATTTTATATTTATATGACAGTTTAAATCCGTTAAATAAATCGTAACGCAAAATAAAATCGTGGTAAATCCCCATTTCTGCATCAACAAATACTTCCACTGGTTTTTCAAAGCGAGATTGATATTCGAGATAAAATTTATTGGAAATATATTTTCCCATATTTACACGTAAATTATTCAAAAGAAAGTCAGATGAAAAGCGGTCTAACTGTTCCATTGAACTCTCGTCAACTTCACTATTCAAATCAAAATGGGAGTAATTCGTAAAGATATTTTGCATCAAATCCGTTTGTAATCTAAAATAATCTAGTCTAAATAATTTTCGGACGAAATTCTCGATTGGTGAAAGCAGAGAAGATATAATTGCACTTTCTAAGCCGAGTCCCGCAATTTGCACAAACTCATCCTGCATCATCGAGTTTTTTTGCTCATCAGAAATATCTTCCATTTTGCGATTATAGCGTAATTTCGCCAAAATATCGGTAATTTTATCATTCACATCATCGCTGCTAAATTCAAAATTTAAGCCTACATCTCGTTGATTGAAAACTTTCAAAGTGATAACTGAACCATCAATGATTTTTTTGGAAAATGTACCAAAAATATTGGCGCCACCTTCCAATTGATTGATATTCACTAGCATTTCATCTAATGCCATTTGTGTTCCGAAAATATCAACAACGCCATTTTCAGCTTCAAAATGAGCATTTGGCACACTAAAATTTTCACCATCATATCTAATTCGCAAAAAACCATTTTTGGCGATTTTAATGTTAGTGGGATAAGTTACATAATGAATATTTTCGTCGGAATGCAACATCAAATCGAATCTAAAAGGCAAGATTATTCTACTCTTATATTTCTCAATTTCTTGTGTAACATTAAAAAGTTTCAGTAAATTTTCAGTATTTGGCGGATAGATTACCGCTCCATTTGAAAAAGTTAAATCACCCTCAAAATAAATATTTTCAAATGGACCAGAGATGGTTAAATATTTGCTCGCACGCCCAGAAATAACAACATTTCCAAAAGAATTCTCTGGCATATATTCTGGAATATGCAAAAGTAATCCTTTTTTATTGGTGCGAACGAGAATTTTTCCAATGTTCAAAAGCCCAAACTTGAAATTTGTTTCGCTTCCGTCAAACACATTTTTGAGATAAAATTTTCCATCTCCCATTTTAAAGTTAAATTTATCAATTTTTAGAGTATCGTCATCAATTTGGAAATATATTTCGGTATCTTCTATTTTATTCTGTGGAGTTTGCAAAGTCCCTTTTTTCAATTGAAAATAGCCATTTTCAAAAGACAATTCGTTCTCTTTCACCCCCAATTGCATCTCCAATTTACAGCTGGAAGAACCTGCTGTAAAATAGTTGCTTTGCTTATTTATCAGTTTAAATAAATCACCACCATAATTAATTTTAATTTTATTTGAATCTGGATAATGTTTCCTAGTGATAAAATTATATCCCATCTCTCCATCGACAGTTAAGTTTAGTTGTTTTTTTGTTTTTGCGTAAATATCATCAATGATTAATTTTTCTAAACTCTGAGTAACATTCACCCTTAAACTATCTATTTTGAAATCGTTAAACTTAATTTTTTTACCATGATAATCTAATTTTAATAAAGGTTGTCTATTTTTAAGTATCAATAAAAATTCACCAGTTAAATCTCCTGAAATACGATTATCTAAAAAAATATTTTCAAGTTGCATAGAATCACTTTTCCCGATAATTTCAAGTTCTAAATTAGGTTGCAATTTCACTGTTCCATCTACATTTAACAACAACCCATCTTCAGAAATAAATGAACAATCAGAAATAGCTATTTCACGATTATTACCATCTAAAAATAATCTAGCAGAAATTTTACCGACATTATCATATTTGAAATTATTCACACCAATTTTACCAGAAAAATAACCTTTACCAAAATTATCATACAATATAGCTAAATCTACACTTCCGTGTAATTTATTCGCCGTATAATAATCAGCAAAATACTTTGCAAATTCTTTTAATTTTATCTTATTCTCGTAAATTTTGAAACCATATTTAATACCATTTTCTCGAGAAATCCAACCTTCAAAATGATGCAAATCATTGAGAGAAACTGCTGTAGTTTGCAAAGAATCAAGTGTTCCTTTCGCTGTTAAATTCATCTCGAAAGGTTCATAATTGTACCTTGCATTATCCGATTTTATGGACACAAAGGTGCTATCTAATTTTTTATCGGCAAACATTTGGGCGGTAAATAGTCCATCTAGCTCACCGTAATGTTCACCAAATGCACGAATTTTAGCATCAAAAACAAATCTATTTTCATTGTTTTTTAGTTCAAAATTTCCAGTTAATTTGGGCAATTTCTGTCTATTTTGAATAATTGAGTTCAAATCAAATTTAGATAATTTTGCAAATATTTGATAGTCATCAATTCCCCCATTTCCCGAAATCTTCAAGCTATTCTTAGGATGATTTATTTGAAAATCAAAATACTCGTTTTCATAATTTCCATTAAATTCGTAATCCGAAAGAACAACGCCTTTTGTACTAAGCTCAATACTTTCACCAACTATTTTAATTTTTAAATTATTAGTCATTTTCAAAGTTGAAGAAAAATCACCAAATAGCCAAAAATTATCTCTTTGAATAGATAATCTATCTGCGTTTAAATTGAAATTAAAACCATTTTTATAAAAACCATTTCCATAAATTTTATTATCTTCCCAAAAACATTGTTGCAATTTAATTCGCAGTTTTTTATTCGCATATTTTGCAGATATTTTCATATCAACAACTTGTTGTTCAAAAGCAGTAATTTGGGCTGAATTGACATTAAATTCAATTTGTGGATTTGCGTAATTTCCACTAATTTTTGCAGTTGCCGATATTTCTCCCACCACATTTTCCATAAAATTTGAAAGAGATATTTTGTCGGCCAAAATATTTCCATCTATTTGGTTATTTTCGGAAAATGGATTTTTCAGAATTGCCGAAACATTTATTTTTTCATTTTCCACGAACAAACCGTTAAAATTAAGATTAATTTGTTTGCTATTTCCAGAAAAATAACAGCTATCTGCAACTATTTGTTTTCCAGAAATGATCATTATGTTTTCTTTTAAGTTACCATCAACATTGATATTTTGTTCAGTATAATCAATAGCTACATCTAATTTTGTCGAAAAAAAATCGGCAAAAGCTATGCTTGAAATTTTGGGAGAGAAATTATTGGTTTCAATTTTTGCGGATATAATTTGACTGTCTTTCAGAAGAACATCAGCAATTAATTTCGCCTTACTCTCTGTTTCGCAACCAAGTTTTATCTGACTATTTTTCTTGTTGAACACAGATAAGTTCAGATTCACAAAACTGTCACTCAAAGAAATATTTGACGAAACATATTTTAATTTTACATTACCATTATAAATATCTAACTTTTGGAAATATTGCGAAATGTCAGGCAATTTGTTTGGAGATTTATCATTTTTTACCACTACCAAATTAATTTTGGGATCATAAATCTTGATGTGTTCAATCGCCTTAAAATTTTGAAATTTAGAAAAAATGAATTTCAGTAAATTGTATTCAATATAAATTTGCTCTATCGCCAAGTTTAATTCATCATCTTTTTTGATTGATAATCCTACAATTTTTATGTGGCGATCATTAAATATAAAATCAGCTATGGCTATCTCTCCGCCTATTTTTTCTGATAAAATTTTGGATATTCTGTCTTTCGCAATTTCATCAATTTGTGCCATATTCAAAAGAATATAATAAACGACATTAACGAAAAAAACGATTGAAATAATTACAAATAACCACTTTCGATTTTTCATTTTTTATTTTTGAATTTGTAAAATTCCATCGACAAGTTTGTAGTGTTTATCCATTTTTTTAGCAATTTCAAGGTCGTGCGTAACGATAATAAATGTCTGACTCTGAGTTTCATTTAAGTTGATGATAAAATCAATCAAATCGGCACTGTGTTTTACATCGAGATTCCCCGTTGGTTCATCTGCAAACACAATTTCCGGGTCATTTATGAGGGCTCTCGCAACGGCTGTCCGTTGTTGTTCACCGCCACTCAGCTGATTTGGATAATGATTTTTTCTTTCCCAAATATCCAATATTTTTAAAAGATTTTCTGCTTTTTGCAGACTTTTTTTGTAATCTCGTGAATGTAAGAAATGTGGGATTGCAACGTTTTCTAACATTGTGAAATCTGCCAAAAGATAGTGCGATTGGAAAACAAAACCAATTTTTTGATTTCTAAATTGGTTGATATCTTGCGGTATTTCGTTTGAATACAAAATTTCTCCAGAATCTGCTGTATCCAACATTCCTAAAATGTACAAAAGAGTACTTTTACCACTTCCAGACTCGCCGGTTATCGCAATTTTTTCACCTTTTTCAACGGTTAAATTTACGTCTTTTAATATCTCTAATTTCTCCGAAATTTCCCAAAAACTTTTTCGTAAATTTTCTACTCTTAAAATTGACATTATTGATTCCTCAGTACTTCTATAATTTTTAAATTATTTATTTTTTTCAACGGAATAGTACTCGCTAAAAACACAATTAATAGCGAGGTTAACAGAATTATAGCCCAACTTAGAACACTAAATTCAACATGAATTTTATCCAGAAAATAAACATCGCCCTTTAGTGCAAAAAACTTTTGCCAACTCAAAAATTTAGCAATTAATACGCCAAAAATTTGACCAATCGTGATGGCAAAAATTGCAATAAATATCGTTTTAAATAAAAATATTTTTTGCAACAGATAGTTTGAAGTTCCAAAGGTTTTCAAAATACCTATTTCTTGCTTTTTTTCGAGAATAGTGGTAGCAACAGAACTTACAACATTGAATGAAGCAATTAGAATAAGAAAACTCAAAATAATAAAAATTATCCATTTTTCCAATTTTAAGAGGGTAAAAAGGTTGCTATTAAAATATATCCACGAATTAATTTGATATTTGTAATCTAATAAGTATTCCCATTTATACGCAAGATAATCAGCATTTTCGACAAAATTTTCTTTTAATCTTATTTCCATCATCGTAAAACTTTTGGGAATTTCAGCAAATTGTGCGGCTGTTTCTAAATTGAGGAAAACATATTTGCTATCGTATTCGTACATGCCAGACTTATAAAAACCAACAACTTTTAGTTTTTTCTCTTTTTGTTGTAAACCAAATGGTGTAATTTTGGCACCAATTGAGCTGATAATTTTGAATTCATCACCCAATTTTAAGTTTAATTCTTTTGCTAAACGATAACCAATGACAGCATCATTTTCATGCAAAAGTTGGTAGTCTCCTTCAAAAATAAATTTGCGATACGCAACAGGAAGTTGTTCGTTTTGCCATTCGATTCCACGAATTATTGCACCCTTCACTCTACTCAAATTGGAACACATTGATTGCGTTACAACAACTTTTCCAAAACATGCAATTTCTTCTTGGGCAGATAATAATGAATCTAATTCTATCGCTTTTTTAGCAGCAATTTTATCATCAGAACTAAATATATAGATGTGAGAATTAACATCTAAAATTGTGTTTTTTAGTGCTTTTTCGTAACCATCAAAAATAGCTAAAGCCACAGTAAGAGTGGATACAGAGATTATGATTCCCAGAATCATAAACATTGTATCGAACTTTAGCCACTCCTTTTTGGGAGAGCTAAAAAACTTTTTCAGAAAAAATAACACAATTTCATTCATAATACGTTTCATAATCAAAAAGTGCATTTTTCTGTCAATAAATGAATGCAGTAATTTGAAATCAATAAAATTTCTTGCTAAATTTGAACCTTTTTTTTTTGCTGTTAAAGTATAAAAAACTTGGAGGAACTTATGTTCAAAAAAACTTTTACCATTCTATTTGTAGTATTTTACATTTTAGGATTTGCTCGCGAACTTATTATCGAAGATTTTGAAGGTGAAAATCTATATTTAACTTCATACATTGGAGAGGATAGCGAGCCGTTTTCGTGGCAACTTGACACTGAAAATACTGTTAACGAAACATCGCTCCAATCTCTAAAGATTTACGGAAATTGCTGGAAAATTAAAAATATTGAGCCGATGTTATTGAGCTTTGGCGATGTTTGGCAAATGTCCTGTTTTGTGGAGGATAAAGGTGAAATTCATGCTATTGGTTTTGGTGATGGAGAAAATGAACTTTTCTATTCATTGGACGGAACAGAATTACTTAATATGGATGAATGGATTACCGTAAATCAAGGTGCATTCTCGGAAAATGAGTGGAACAACATCGAATTTCCGATTGCTTCCGATTGGCTAGCATGGTTCGATGAATTTCCACAAATCACTCAGATAATTTTTGTGAACGATAATGATAACAGCGAAGGTATCGTTTATTTTGATAATTTAGTTGATATTACCGATGATTTGCCCATTAATCCCGAAGTTGAAATTTCCTATTCCATTGGTGAAATTTACCGAAATGTAAATGGAGGAAGAAGTGTCGAAGTACAATTTGATTGCGAGATAACTGATTTAGATAGTGATGAACATTCATTTTATTGGAATTTTGGTGATAACGAAATTAGTGAAATTCAAAATCCTAATCACATATTTTTGGTAGAAGATGACCATATTTATACCGTTCATTTACAGGTTTCTGATGAATCAAATTATCACGGTTACGACAGTTGTCAAATCGAAGTTGACGAGGGCGAAACTTCATTTCCATTAACGATGAATTTTGTGGGTGATATTATGCTTGGAAGATATTATGAATCGGCGGGCGGAATCATTCCAACACAAGGGGTGGAAGCAATTTTTGAACCAACTCTCTCTATTTTAGGTGATGCAGCTGATATCACGGTGGCAAATTTGGAATGCCCACTCACCACCCATTCTACACACCACCCAACCAAAACCATTTATTTCAAAGGTGCACCAGAAAATGTAGACGGCTTAACTTATGCTGGTATCGACTTGGTTTGTCTTGCCAACAACCATGTTATCGATTATATGGCGGAAGGAATGACCGAGACAAAAACAGTTTTAGACGAAGTTGGCATCCTTCACTCAGGCGCTGGTCTGAATTCTCACGAGGCTTATGAGCCGTTGTTTTATTCCCAAAAAGGTGTAAACTTAGCCTTTTTACGATCGAGTGATAGAACTGGCCAATACAACAACTATCAGCCATATTTAAACGCTGGGCACAATAAATTTGGTTTTGCGTATATGACACCATTTTATGTTTCACAACAACTGGCAGAAGTGGAAAGCATTGCAGATTTAAAAATTGTGGAAACGCATTCTGGTAGTGAATATTCGACTGAACCTGGTTCAGATTACGACTATTTTTCCACATTCGAAAATTGGAATGAAATTGATTTTGCAGAGGAGGAAGATTTCACACCACGCATTGACATCCCTCACATGTGGGACATCGAAATTCGCCATTTTTTTATTGATAACGGTGCCGACATTGTCATCTGCCACCATCCACATGTTATCCAAGGTTTAGAAATTTACAACGGAAAATTGATTGCTCATTCTTTGGGAAATTTTGCGTTTGACCTCTCCTATTTTGAAACATTCCCATCCATGATTTTGAACACCAAAATTAACGAAACTGGATTTTATGAATACTCTATAAAACCTGTTTTTATCGATGATTACATCCCACAAACTGCAATTGGAAAATTAGGAAATCACATCTTGGATTACATCGCGATGAAATCTCGCAATCTACAAACAATCTTATCTGTTGACCGCGAAAATAATGAAGCGTTCGTCGTAGTTGATTCCGAAAACGCACTCGAAGAAATTGCCCAATACGAAGAAAATCTTACTTTTTCACAAAGTGGAGACTATTACCTTTCCAATGTGATTAAACTGCCGAAAAATGGTAGTATCTCTTCAATAGAGAATATCTCAAATGGCAATGATTTTGAGTATCGAGTCGGACGCGAATTAGTTTGGTTTGGAAATTTTGAAGATGAGGGATCTTCCACTTGGAATGTAAATAGTAGCCACGAATGGATTGATGAAACTGAATTTTTTGACGGTGAGAAATCACTTTGCATTCAGAATAATTCTGATTATTGGGATAATTATATGACCAATTTGGAAAACCGCATCAAAAAAATTTCCAACAACAGTTATTCCGTGCACGGTGCGGTAAAAACACAGAATGGAAGTGGCGTTACCGTTGAAATCCGTTTTTATCAAAGCAGAAGCGGTGGAACTCTTTTGGGAAGCGAAAGCTTTCAAATAGTGGAAGGAAATACCGATTGGACAGAATATTTTGCGGAAATTGAAGTACCAAATAATGCATACTATTTTGATGTAATAGCTACAATCGATCCACCTGAAACTGGCGAAAATTTTGCGTGGTTTGATGATGTTGGCTTAATTCAATGGGAAAATTGGCAAACCTATTTTGGAGTAGGTTCTGAAGTAATAAATCCGAATGATTATTACTATTTACAAGTTAAATCTAACGAACCAATTGAGGAAGCAAGCATCACTTTTAACGAAACAACTTATTTTGAAAATCCTTCAAATACAAACGATTACGAATTGGAAATCAACCATTTTGGGCTAAAAAATTTTCCAAATCCATTTAGTAGCGAAACGAAAATAAGTTTCTCGCTTATCACAGAAAATACGAAAAATGCAGAGATAGCAATTTATAATATCAAAGGGCAAAAAGTAAAAACTTTTTCCAGTCACCAAATCATCAATTCTGCAAATCAACAAATAGTTTGGAATGCCGAAAAATTTGCAGGTGGAATCTATTTGTATCAACTTAAAATCGATGGAAAAGCAGTTGCTACAAAAAAATGTTTATTGTTAAAATAATTTTAGTTTTTGTTTAAATCATGATTGCACATCATAATTCATTATGTGGTAGTTTGTTATAGAAAAATATTGGTCGGGATGAGAAGATTTGAACTTCCGACCTTTCGCCCCCCAGACGAACGCGCTAACCGAACTGCGCCACATCCCGACAATGGTCAAACTTCAAAACACACTTCTTGCTGACAAGTATTTTCTCAACGAAAAATTGACATAATAAGCAAATTTCAATTTCTGGCAAGCAGAGGAAAAGATGAGTTTAATTTCGATTTCAAATATGTTTCATAGTTTTGGTATCAACGAGATTTTTGAAGATATAAATTTCTCGATTGAGCAAAATAGCAAAATTGGCTTAGTTGGTAAAAATGGTTGCGGAAAGACCACTTTATTTAACATAATTAAGCAAAATATCGTGGCAGATAAAGGCATTTTCCACAAAGCTAAATATACTAATATTGCCTACTTAACCCAAGAACCAGAACTAAATCCAGAACAAACATTAGAAGAATGCGTGTCGCTTTCTCGCTTGGATCAAATTGAATTAGAAAATGAGCTAACAATTTTCGAAAATAATCTTTCAAATGATGAGATGGTTTTGTCAAAATACGCCAAACTTCAGGAAAAATTTGAATTGATGGGGGGTTACAATTTCAAAACTGAGATGAAACTTGTACTCACAAATTTAAAATTTCCCAAATCTGTTTGGAATCGCAAAATAAAAAGTTTTAGCGGTGGTGAATTATCAAGAATTCAGTTGGCAAAAATATTGTTGCAACCTTTCGACTTACTACTGCTCGATGAACCTACAAATCATCTTGATCTTGAGATGATTTTTTGGCTTGAAAAATATTTACAAAATTTACAAAAACCATATTTAATCATCTCTCACGATCGTTATTTCTTAGATAACGCCATCACAAAAATCGCCGAAATCAGAAATAAATCAATCACTCTTTTTTCTGGAAATTATAGTTTTTACAAAATCGAATTAGCAGCACGTTTAAAATTGGAAGAAAAAACATTTAAAAAACAGCAAAAAAAAATTGAACGAATGGAAAAACAAATCGACCAATATCGCATTTGGGGACGAGCGCGCGATAGCGAGGTGATGTTCAAAAGAGCCAAAGAATTGGAAAAAAGATTGGCTAAAATCGAGCGAGTTGAAGCACCCAAAAATGACAAAAAAATAAAGCTGAGTTTCGAAACAAAAAATAGAAGTGGAAACGATGTTTTCACTTTGGAAAATTTAACTTTTGGATTTGCCGACAAAATTTTGGCAAAAGATGTAAATTTACGCATTTTTTATCAAAATAGAATTGCCCTTTTGGGTAAAAATGGTTGCGGAAAAACCACCTTCTTAAAGTTGTTAAATAATGAATTAATGCCACTTGAAGGCACATTAAAAAAGGGTTCCAGCATAAAAATAGGCTATTACGATCAGATGCATCTAAAACTAAATAATGCACTCAATGTGATGGAAACAATTTGGGAATTAGTACCATTTGAAACAAAGGGATATATTTTATCTTTTTTAGCGCGTTTTGGTTTTGTGGGTGACGATGTAGAGAAGAGCGTTTCCATTCTTTCGGGTGGTGAAAAAGCACGTTTATATTTGGCAAAATTAATTCACGAAAAACCCAATTTTCTCATTTTAGATGAACCGACAAATCACCTGGATATCGACATGATTTTTTATCTTGAAAAAGCACTTTTGGCGTTTGAAGGAACAATTATCTTTGTTTCTCACGACCGCTATTTAATTGAACATATCGCTGATAAAAAGTGGATTTTCAAAAATAATTCGATTGTCGAAACAACCGAAAAATTAGAAAATTTATTTTTCCAAAAAGAAAAAAGAAAACCAAAAAAAATAGTTGATTTTTCAATTAAAAAAAACAAAAAAACAAATCCACTTGTGTTGCAAAAATTGTTAAATGAAATTGAACATCAGCAAATAGAATTTGATGAAAAAACAGAAAAATTAGCAATTTCAGAAAATAAATTTACCGATGCAAACATCTATTCTGACGAAAATAAGTTAAAACTTTTAACCCAAAAAGTGAAAAAGATAAAAATGAATTTAGCAACACTATCAAAAACAATCGAAATTTTGGAAAATAAATATTTGGAGTTGTTATGAAAATAGGATTTACGACATCTTTTCCCGTTGAAATCGCGTTTGCAGCCGGTCATACTCCACTTGATTTGAACAATATCTTCGTTACTCAAAATGCCAAAAAACTCGTGGAAAAAGCTGAATTTGACGGCTATCCACGCAATGTTTGCAGTTGGATAAAAGGAATGTACAGCGTCATTTTGGAAGCTGAAATTGATGCCGTAGTTGGCGTGGTAGAGGGTGATTGTTCGAACACTCATTCTTTGACATCAACGCTGATAGATAAAGGAATTAAAGTAATTTCATTTTCATTTCCACATGCCAAAAATAGAGAAAAATTAGAAGACGAAATTTTCAAATTAGAAACATATTTTAAGGTGAAACACACAGCCGTTTTAAAAGTTAAAAAACGACTCGATGAAATTCGTAAAAAATTGATTTATTTAGATGAATTAACCTATTTACAAAACAAAGTTTCAGGTTTAGAAAATCATTTTTGGTTGGTAAATTCTTCCGATTTCAATGGTAATCCTGACGATTTCGAAAAAAGATTAGATGATTTTTTGGCAAAAGCAGAAAAACGAACTCCACTAAAATCAGATTTTCGTTTTGGGTTTTTGGGAGTACCACCAATTATTTCAGATTTATATGATTTTCTATCAGAAAATAAAATTAATGTAGTTTTCAACGAAATACAACGCCAATTTAGTATGCCTTTTTTAGCAAAAAGTTTAACTGACCAATATTTGCAATACACCTATCCTTACAGTATTTTTGACCGTTTGGAAGATATTCAGCAAGAAATTAAAGCACGAAAATTAGACGCAGTTATCAGTTATTCACAAGCATTTTGTCATCGGCAAATTGACAATATCCTCATCAAAAAATATGTAGATGTTCCACTTTTAACGATCGAAGGAGACCAACCTGGCCAGCTTGACGCACGCACAAAATTGCGCATCGAAAGTTTTTTGGATATGTTACGATATTAAGAACTCGCCGATTTTCCCGCTACAAAACCAGTACTCCACGCAATTTGCAAATTAAACCCACCCGTATAAGCATCTACATCAATAATTTCACCGGCAAAAAATAGATTTTTTTCTATTTTTGATTCCATTGTTTTGGGGTTAATTTCTTTCACATCTACCCCACCCGAAGTGATGATTGCCTCTTTTATTGAACGTAATTTTGACAATTTAATTTCAAGATTTTTGAAAAGATACAACAAGCGTTTTCTTTCTGTTTTAGAAATTTGATTAACTTGTTTTTTTGCGGAAATTTCGGTAAATTTAATAAAAATTGGAATCATTTTTTTGGGTAAAAATAATTTCAAAACAGTTTCAAATTGTTTTTTGGGATTTTCGGCAAAATCACGTTGAATACGAATATCCAATTTTTCTTCCGTTAATGCAGGTTTTAGGTCAATAATTAATTTATGATTTTCTATTCTACGAAGATGCGAACTCGCCGAAAGAATAAGCGGTCCAGAAACACCAAAATGAGTAAAAAGCATTTCGCCAAAATCATCATAAACCATTTTATTATTTGCATCATAAATTTTTATAGATGCATTTTTTAGTGATAATCCCTGCAATTCTGTCACCCATTTTTCTGTTGTTTCGATGGGTACAAGAGACGGCTTAAATTTGTTAATCTTATGCCCAAATTTTCGGGAAAATTTATATCCATCACCAGTTGAACCAGTGCCCGGATATGATTTTCCACCCGTTGCAATGATTAATTTTTCAGCTCGTAACACTTCACCATTTGCCAATTTTACCGCAAATATTTTGCCAACTTTCAAAATATCTTTTGCCGTTTGGTGAATAATTGTTACATCTATTTTTTTTAACTTAGCTGCCAATATTTTCACCACATCAGCCGCATTATCCGAAACAGGAAAAACACGATTACCACGCTCAATTTTGGTTTCCAATCCATTCCGATTAAAAAAATCGACCACATCAAAACTATTGAATTGGAAAAGTGAATTGTAAAGAAATCTAGAATTGGTGGGCGTGTTGGCAATCACTTCTTTCGGTCCGCAAAAATTTGTAATATTGCACCGACCTTTCCCACTAATGAGAATTTTCTTGCCCAAAATTTCATTTTTCTCCAAAATGGTAACTTTCGCACCATTTTGCCCCGCTACAATTGCCGCCATCATGCCGGCTGCACCACCACCAATTATCGCAATCATTATTTTTTGAAAAATATGACAAACATCGGTTTTGCTAAAAAAACAAAAATCCCTGTCAATAACCACCACAAATTAATCTGCAATATTTCAGGGAAATATTTGGCTAAAATAATGCCTGCCAAAACTCCTACAAATTGTAATAACTTCACATCCATTAGTGAAAATAATTTCACTTTTTTATTAAAATAATTTAACATTTTTCCTCCGAGATTTTCTTTTCCTTTAGGCATTATTTTTGGCAAGAACTATTTTTATTAGTAATATCATTTGACCTAAAATCTAAAAATTCAACTTTGACTCGCATAAAAACTAGGAGACTTAAATGAAAAAAATATTTATGGTTTTGATGACTTTCCCAATATTAATTATGGCATTAAATGTGGAAATTGAACAACCACAAATTTCTGCAAATCAGTTTACAAATAACCTTCCCAAAATGATGAACATTGGAGAACCGGCAATACCATTTGTCCCCATCAAAATCTTATTACCGATGGGCGAAAAATTAGCTGAAATCTCTGTCAACTTCAGTCATGAAAAAACTTTAAATGGTTCGCATTACATCGATTTTACACGCCAACCACAACCATTTTCACAAAAAACTTTTGATGCAACAGTACCAAATAACAAAATTTATGAAAGTGAAAAAATATTTCCAAACAGCGATTATAAAATTTTGGGAACGCAAACTTTCAAAGGTTACAATCTGCTTTTGATAAATTTATATCCTTACAAATATTCACCCAAAAATAATGAAATCATTTGGTTCGAAAATGCTCAAATTTCATTTTCAACAACACCAAATTCAGATTTAAAAAACAGACAAAATGAAATGTTAATTTCCGATGAAGAGACAAAATTAAAAGTCAAAAATATCGTTATAAACAGAGAAAACATCAAAAGTTATCAAAAAGAATATTTCTCTAAAAATCGTAGTTTAGTTGATGCTGAAAACCCATTCGAAATGATTATTATCACAAATTCAGAATGCGAGCCGTATTTTACAGATTTCATTAATTGGAAAGCAGCGCACAATACTTCTGCAACTACTTTTTTAACCGCAGATATTTACGCAGAATACGAAGGCATTAATGATCAAGAAAAAATCAAAAATTTCATTAGAGATGCGTTCATCACATTTTCCGACACCGAAACGCCACTTGAATATGTAATTTTGGGCGGTGATGATGAAATCGTTCCTATTCGCACAATCTGGATAGATACTGGCTTCGGCTATTTCGACAGCAATATGCCATCCGATTTATTTTACGGCTGTCTCGACGATAATTGGGACGATAATGGCAATGGTATTTATGCTGAATTAGAAGATAATCCTGACATCATTCCAGATGTTACAATAGGTCGTTTTCCTGCTGAAACGGAAACCGAATTTGCTAACATTTTCAATAAAACTTACGATTACATCGAAACAACAAATGTGAGTAACGACATTGCCTACACAATTGGTGAAAATTTGAATTGGAACCCCGTAACTTGGGGTGGCGACTACAACGATGCACTGTTGGAAGAAGTACCAACATTGGGGTTCGATTACCATCTTTTCAAACTTTATGACCGCGAAGGAACATACAGTCCACAAAATGTGAAAAGCGCAATAAATAACGGATTGAGCATCATTAATCATATGGGACATTCTAATGAATCGGTTGTTTTTGGACAAAATATGGGCTCGGTAAATAGTTATACAAATACAGAATTTGGATTTGCTTACACACAAGGTTGCTACCCCGCTGCCTTTGATGAAATGACGAGCCAGCAAGGCGAAAGTATTGCTGAAAATTTGGTGAAGGGCGAACGCGGTTTGTATGCATTTGTTGGCAACACGCGTTACGGTTGGTACAGTCCAGGTAGCACTGACGGTCCCTCCCAACCTTACGATGTAGAATTTTTTAAAGCAATTTTTGAAAATGATATGCGTCAGCTTGGAAAAGCACTTGACGAGTCAAGAGTTGTTTTGGCAAATACAGCATTAGAGTATGGATGTAATCGTTGGGTACATATGGAATTAGTTCTTTTCGGTGACCCGTCAGTTGGTGTGAAATATCCAATTGGTTCCTTCCCATTTATCCAGCCATATTTAGTGGAATTTGATGACTCGCAAACCGGTGATGGTGATGAAACACCAAATCCAGGAGAAAACATTGAAATCAATGTAGTTTTGGAAAATTTGCCAAATTGGGCTGATGCAACGGATGTCTCTGCAACTATCAATTTTTATGATGAAACAATTCAAATTCTAACCGAAGAAGTATTTTTTGGTAATATTCAAAGTGGCACCTTGGCCACATCTTCCCCGTTCCTCATCTCAATTCCACAAGATTGCAATTACGATTCTTACAAATATTCCGTCACCATTACAGCCCCAGTTACCGAAAATTCCTATTTTGAACGCTCTTTCGATTTTGACTTAAAAGTTTCCCTTTTCCAACAAAACTGGCCTTGGACAAATTCGGCATCTGTTTTTAGCAACCCAATTATCACCAATTTCGATAGTGATAACGATCTTGATATTCTCATTGTAGATGCAAACTCGAATATAAATTTATTGGACATTAACGCAAATCAGCAAACTGGGTTTCCGCTAAACGGCGATGCTGGCATCTGGCGAAGTACTGCATTTGGCGACATTGATGACGATGGAAATGCAGAAATTATCATCGCAAATCGTAATGGCGAAATCATCGCACTTGATAATTCTGGAAACGAAATATTCAATAACGCTGAGTGTTGTGAACAGCTTCTCACACCGATTATCAGTGATGTTGACGGCGATGAAAATGCTGACATTATCAGTTTTGGAATGAACGGAATGTTGAATGTTTTGGATAATTCTGGCAATATGTTGGCAAATTTTCCAGTTGATTTTGAGCAAATTTCTCTGAACGAAATGGCTTCCGCTGACCTCGACGAAGATGGTAAAAACGAAATTTTGATTGCATTTAACAATGGTAATCTGCACGCAATAAATTATTTGGGCGAAAACATAGACGGTTTTCCAGTCGAATTTTCTGCCTCACTTTGCTCGGCACCGATTATTTTGGATAATTTTAAAATTGCGGTTGGAACTTCCGACAATAAAATTCATCTCATCGATAATACGGGAAATATTTTATTCACAAAGAATTTAAGTGGAAGAGTTGTAAAATCTGCGATCGCAACTGATTTCGATAACGATGAAATTTTGGAAATCGCTTTCGCAACCACCAACGGTGAACTTCATATTATCGACCAAAATGGGGAATATTTGAACGGTTGGCCAATTGACATCAATTCATCAATTCCAAATGCACCTCTCACCGCCGACATAAATAATGATGATTTACCAGATTTACTCTGTTTCAATTCAGCAAGCGATTTCTTTGCTTTCAAAGCAAACGGTGAAGAGTTTGATTTCGCACCTGTGCCAGTTAATTTAATCGGGAACACACCACCAACAGTTGATGATATCGACAATGACGGTGATTTTGACATCATTGCAGGTACGACAACTGGTGCAATCATCATTGATTGTAAATTGCCAAAAGGCGTAAAAATTCCGTGGAATACATACCGTGGAAATTATTGCAGAACAGGATTTTATGGTGACAATAAAATTTCCACAAATGTAGATAATGATGAACTAGAAATTGCGAATTTCAAATTAACAAATTACCCAAACCCATTCAGCAATACGACCACTATTTCATTCTCACTAAACACCGAAAACACAAAAAACGCTAAAATTGAAATTTATAACATCAAAGGTCAAAAAGTGAAAACTTTTTCTAATCTCCAAACCAGTCAATCTGCAATCTGGAATGCAAACAAATTTGCATCTGGTATCTATTTTTACCGTTTAATCGCAGATGACAAAATCATCAACACCAAAAAATGCCTGCTGATAAAATAGGAGCTTCAAAGTGAAAGGAAAAGTAAAGTGGTTCAACGATAAAAAAGGCTTCGGCTTTGTCCTCTTAGAAGGTAAAGAATATTTTGTACATTGGCTGTCAATCGTAACAGCTTCCGACCGCGAAGAAAAAACACTTTCTGCAGGGGAAGCTGTCGAATTCGATTTGTTGAAAACCGATAAAGGAGTTCAGGCAATTAATGTCATTCGTCTAAAGCTCTAGTTTGTTCTTCGTTCCGTCCAAGTTATTTTGAAACTTTCGTTTGGTTTGAGTGTTTTTTCAAATTCAATCTTATGTGCATCTATTTTACGATAAGAGATATTTTCATTAAAAATCTGCCACTCACCGTATAATTGGTGCGTTACTAAAATTGTTTTGCTCTCTTCACTACGATTTTTTAGTTCAACAAGCATCTCTTTTTCGCTAACTTTTTTAGAAATTCCTCGCGTACTTAAAACTTTTGTTTCGCCAACTAAATCAAAAGCATAACCGGTAGTTAATTTTACTTTCTCATCTTTGGGAGTGTGATTAATTCTGTCTTCACCGATAAATTCCAAGTTATTATCAGCATCATCTTGACGGTATATTTTCACAACTCCTTTGGGAAGAGCTTTACCAAACCCAGCTTTTTCACTGTTTATAAACACAATTTTACTCTCAACTTTATTTGAATTTGTGTGATAAACATATTTTGCTTTTGCTTTTATGGTTGTAGTTTCAAACAAACGAAGTTGCTTCACTTGTTTATTGTTTATGGAGACATTTTCGCTAAGAGTATAAAGATGAAAATCGTGAAATGATTTTTCTTCAAATGCAGCTCCTTTGCTTGCCAGAAACATTGTGTCTTCTGATTCATAATAATTATTTCTTTGATTTCTTGATACTTTTTGCACTTCACCAGCGATTAATTTTAATTTCGTATTTTCAAAAGATTTACCAGTATTATTGGTTATTGTAACCCAAGAATTTACCGTCAAATTTTTATCATTCCAAACAGCGTTGTAGGTTACATCCCACTTTAAGCCAGAACAGATGTAGGAAAAATCGAGTGGATATTTGCCTGCTTTTGTAGTTTCCAATTCCCAATGTAAAGTAGGTTTTAGAAAAAAGTTGTCTGGTAATTTCGCCAAATTCTTACTGCGAATTTCACTGCTGTTTATTAAAATTAATTTATTGGTGGTGTTTTCGATAATGCCGATTGTACTAGCATCATAAAACTGTAATTTACCGATAAACTTTTCATCTGTTTTACTGATAATTTCAATCTCTTCACCGATGTATTTCTCCAAAATCTTATTCGAATTTGCTAAATCGTATTCGTAGTTTTGTGAGAATAGATCAAATTTACCTTTTAACGCTCTGATGATAACTGAATTGGGTTCGATTGAATTTGGAATCTCATCAAAGTAGTAGTGCTGAAACCCTTTTTGTAAATCCAATTCCAATTTGGTACGAACGAGTGCGAAATTTCCATTGTAAATGGTTACCTGATTTGCAAATAGTAACCCAACCATTAATGTGCATCCTAAAACTAATTTTTTCATTTTACTCTCCTATTTTTTAATTTAACGCTGATACTCGCTGATTTATTATGATAAAAATATGACCTAAAATACATCATCGTTTACCCTCAGGCACATCATCATTTGACCCCTGATACCCAAACGGACATCTAAAATACATCTCACGATATGTCTGGCACATCATCATTTGACCCCTGATACCCAAACGGACATCTAAAATACATCTCAC
>JABGOP010000027.1:0-736 GCA_018645365.1 Candidatus Cloacimonadota bacterium | reverse complement strand
GATATGTCTGGGACATCACATTTGACCCCAGGTACCCAAACGGACACCTAAAATACATCACCCGATATGTCAGGGACATCATCATTTACCCTCAGGCACATCATCGTTTGACCCATGATACCCAAACGGACATCTAAAATACATCATCGTTTGCCCTCGGGGACATCACTTTTCACATTCCCCCAGCTGAAGTTGGAGGTTAATTCCTTACTTCTCTGTGCCAAGTCTGTGTTAGTCTGTGGCTAATCCCTCACACAACGAAGAGAAAACCCGGAAATCTTAGCGTAGCTGTAACGGGAGACATCTGAATAATTGTAATGCAGGTTGCGATACCACGCATTATGATTAGAAGAGACCGTAGAAGACCAAAAATAGCAGTAGTTGCTCACATTGCCATAATTACCAAGATTACCACGACAACCGCCCGGAAGACTGTTAAAACCACTTGTGCCGAACGCTGCGTTGTTTCCTAAATCTCCATTGTTCCAAAGGCTGGAGTTGCCAGCCAGTTGGCTACCTTGGTCGGTGCCTCTAAATCCTGTGTCAGTCGCTTCGCTTTCGCTCATACCAAGTGTTATTTCCAGTTCCATCCACTCCGCATCACTGGCAATGTGCCAACCCTCGGGAGCAATGCCTCGTTCGTCATCCACCGCGTACCAATTGTATAAATAACCGTAAGTGTCGGCGTAACTCTCGTTATCATTGTAAACTGCGTAAGCACCACTCGTGGTGTTTG
>JABGOP010000026.1 GCA_018645365.1 Candidatus Cloacimonadota bacterium | reverse complement strand
GATATTCAAAAAGAAATGAAAAATTTACACGATTCTCTCGATGTTGAAATTAAGTACGAAATTGCTTTGAACAAAATGATGGAAACGCAGATATTGTTGCAGTACGCGTACAAAAAGAATGTTTATGTCGATGACGCAGAATTGGAAGCGTTTTTTGTTCAACAACTTGGAAATCATGCAAAATTTCAGACAAATGGTAAATTTGATTTTGAAAAATTTGAAAAATTTCAGCAAACTGAAAAAGGTAAGCAAATTTTAGCCAAAATGGAAAAATCAATTTTGCGAGATAAGATTAAAAATTTGTTGGAAAAATCTTTCACAAAAACAGATGAAGAGCTGTTTGATCAATATTTTAAAGATGAGACAAAAATAGATTTTGGCTATGCGATTATTGATGTGGAAGATGCAAATATTCCGCCAAATACGTCGCTGATAGATGCACAAAAACTGTTTCGTAAAAATCGAAATGAAATTGGAAAAATTCAAAAAGTAAAACTTGAGTTTGTCCTTTTATTTGAGACTGATTTTATTGATAGTGTGAAGACAACTGTCGATGATATTATTTTGCAAACGATTGAGCAAGATTCTACTTTGAGCGAAACAAAAATCACAGAGATGTACAATGATTTGTTGCTTTTGAGTGCGAAGATATTTTGTGAAAATAGTGCCAATGAATTGCGTGAAATTTGGCAAAAAACAGAAGAAATTTCGGTTTCAACTGTGAAAAGTGGCTTTTTGGCAGAAACAGATGAAATGAATAGTCTTCCTGCAGAAATAATCTCGACGGCACTAAATATGGAAGTAGATACGGTTTCCAAATTAGTTGAAATTGATGGTGGAAGAATGTTTTTTAAAGTAGTTGAAAAAAAAGAGTTTAAGCATCAAAATCGACACAAAAGTGCTAATTTGTTTTGGAAAAAATATATTTCTAAAGTTGGCGAGATAGATTTGAAATACAAAAGGTATTTTGAGAATAATATCGAAGAATTCATCGTGCCAACGGTAACGGTTCAGAAAATCAAAATACGCGCTAATGCGTTACAAAAACAGATTATGAATGAATTGACAGAAAATATTTCTAACCAACAAAAAATTTCTGAAATTACTCAAAAGTATCGTTTATATGTTGAAAATTCACTCATCTATTTAGATAAATTTGAAAATTATGATAAAGTTGATAAATACATTGTAAAATTAATAGCGAACGATAAATATCATGGTTTTATCCCTTCAAACGATGATTATGTCTACTTTCGAGTAACTTCCCATTTTTCAGATTATATTCCAGATTACGATAAAATTAAATCACAACTACCAAAATTACTAGAAACAAATCCAGCAGATTCAACGGATTATTTTGCGTTTTATGAGCAATATAAAAAAGATTTTACAACGCCAGATAGTGTGCAAATTGTTGGCGTAAAAGTTATCATTGATGAATTAGAAATTGCGGCAAACATTGATTCTATTATTCAATTAAAGGAAGAAGATTACAACCAAAATCCTTCTGAATATTACCGAAATAAGGCGGTGATATTTGACTATATTTTTACTAAAAATAGCACTAATGCGAAAATGATAGGCGAACAGATATTAGAGAAATGTGATTTTGGAAAATACGATTTTTGTTTTGGCACAAAAATAAAAATACCTAAAAATGAAATCATTGAATATTTTAAATTGCCGTTTGAAATTAAAGAAAAGCTTTTACAAATGGAAATTGACCAATTTTCCGCACCGTTTATTTTTGATGATGGTTGGATAATTCTACATAAAATTGTAGAAATTCCCGCTGGAAAAATCTCGTTTGATGAACTGAAATTTGAAAAGCTAAAAGAAACATTAGATGATATGCGGCGCGAAAAAGCATTTTTGAAAATTCAAACAATTTTTGATTCAACACGCTATTTATCGCACCTTCGCAATTATAAATCATTCCAAACTTCTTTTAATAATATTGATGATGAATTTGAACATATTGGTTTTTTGGGCGAACATAAAAAAGAGTTATTACGAATGTGGAATGGAGAAAAATTCAAAAGAATAATCGAAATAGATGGCGGTTTTGCGGTGATATTTCTGAAAAAAAAGAAAACATCAAAACAAATTAGTTACGAAGATGCTCTTCCACAAATTATCGAAATGACAGAAGCGACCCAAAAATACGAACGAGCCAAAAAGTTTGTTTCCAAAATTAGAAATAATGTGAAAAATGGTGCTAACCCACATTACCAGTTGCAATTTTTGAACGGCTGGCATCGCATAATTGATTTAAAATTGACTGATAAAATTCCAAATGTAAAGTTTAGCGATGCAATTTTGCAAGATATTCTGAAACGTCAAGATGGCTATTTTAGCCCGATTTTTCCAATTGATGAAAACGAGATGTTATTTTATCATATTTATAAAATAGAACAGCCGACCAAAATTGATTTTGATGAGATAAAACTTGATTATAGAAACTTTAATTTGCAGCATCAATACGAAAATTGGTTAGAACAACAAAAAGCTTTATTAGGCGTAACAATTTATCATTAAACAGATTAACTTATTTTCGTTTGTGATTAGTTTTTGGGAGCCACATTTTTTCTTGACACTAAAAGCCCAGTTTTTGAAAAGTCTCAAAATAATGTGGCGGGATAGCTCAGTTGGTAGAGCAGAGGCCTGAAAAGCCTTGTGTCCCCAGTTCAAGTCTGGGTCCTGCCACCATTTTTATTTTTGTTGAAATCGATATAATCCACCTGCATTCTCAATTAACTGAATAACATCAATTTTATTATCATCGCTAATTTTAAGCTTTAATTTATCGCCTTTTGCCTCATTTTGCGAAACATTTTTTTCTTGCTGAAAATATGAAATCACATTATTCTCAGCGTTACAAAATTTTATTCTTGCATCATCAAAAACAAAGTTCATTTTATCAGCGGTTACCCACGATATTTTTTTGGAATTTTCGATAGTTTTGAAGAGAACCTTGCAAGAATTAAATAGTTGTGCATTTTCGATGTTATTTTCGGAAAAATAGATTTGAAATTCGGTTGCAAAAGCGTCTGCAAACTCAGAAAACATTTTTGGCTGACCTTGATAAATTGCCTTATTTTCTGCGGAAAAGTAGAGCAAAAAATCACTGTTTATCTCGATTTCATTTGTAAAGGTTTTCACATTGAAAGTAGCTGTTATTTTTTTATTTTTCCCAAAATATTCTATTTTTTCTGCGACAATAGAAAAAGTATCTTTTTCTGTAAAACATATTTTGGGTGATTCAGTTAAATAACCATAATTGTCCGTTATTAAGTAAGTAAGTTTTCCACAATTTCCGACGATATTTTCATTTAAATCTAGAAAAGAAACTTGATTTGTAGCGTAAAGTATATTTTCATTTCTAAAATATTTTGCAAAATCTGCTTTGAAAATTCGATGAGAATTTTCACCAATTTCTTCAATTTTTACATTATTGTCGAGAAACAGTTTTTCAGTTTTACGAAAGTAGTTTACTTTGTCTGCAAGTAACGAAAGCGTATCCTCATAAACTCTTACATTGTGCCAAAGTCGGACGATTTTTTGTTGTTCGTAAATGTCCGCTTTATCTGCAAAAAATTCTGTTTCTCCATAAAAAAAATGAACATTTCCAATTAAATTGCTAATATATTCATCATTGATGTTTTGCACGATTAAAGTGTCAGCATTAATCAATTTATACGATTGTAATTCGTGATTTTCTGCAAAAAGCATTAACGAAAATAAAACGAAAATAACGAGAAATTTACCAATCAAGCTTTTCATCTGTTAATTCACCTTCCGCTGAAACTTCAGTAATTTCAGCGTGTTCCAAATTCAAATCTGAAATCATTTTTTTACCGTGTAAAATATTGTTGTCGCGTATCAAAATCACGCCTTCTGTTGCGTGTAAAATGTTGTTATTTCGGTTCAAAACGATGCGTGGTGCTTTCATTTTTCCAGTTTCGCTTTTAATTATGACATTTCCAATGCCGGTAAGCGTGTTTTCGATGTCGTCCAATTCGGCTGTGTCGCAGCGTAAAGTGGACTTTATGGATTTATCTTCATTAAAGAAAATGATGAAAACATTTTTAATGAAAGTTTGTTTTTTGTCATAAAATTTGCTCATAAAATTGGCAGTCATTTCATATTCAATAAAATTACCATTTGTGGCAGTAATGTGTAGCGAATCGATTTGCTCGTCTGGTAAATTATCATCAATTTTAATGAATTCTGGTTGTAAATCTGACGAGCAAGACATTCCCCAAAGGCAATTAATAATTAAAAAATATTTCCCAAAATTTCTCATAAATCTCACATTTAATATTATTTTATTTCTGCAAATTGAATGCTTTAAAAGCACTACTTTTGTCAAACAAATAATTCGACAATTTGTGTAAATGCATTTTTTACTTGCACGATAAAGGTAGTTGTAAAAAATCTAATTTATGAAAATTAAATGGACTTTAATGATGTTAATAATTGTGTGTTTGTTGGTTGCAAATGAAAAAAATCAACTGGCAAGATTGCACTATTCTGGTGGTGGGGATTGGTATAATGATGCAGACGCATTGCCGAATTTGGCAAGCTATTTGAATAACACGCTTGGTACAGATTTTGCCATAGAAGAAGCGCCGGTTGTGCTGACCGAAAAAGAACTTTTTAATTATCCATTCATTTTTTTGACGGGTCACGGAAATGTGAAATTTTCGGAAAAAGAAGTGAATAATTTGCGTGAGTATTTATTGCGAGGTGGTTTTCTTTTTGTCGATGATGATTATGGAATGGATGCATCGTTTCGGCGTGAAATAAAAAAAATATTTCCCGAAAAAAAAATGGTTGAATTACCGAAAAATCACGAGATTTTTCATGCCTATTTTTCGTTTCCAAATGGACTTCCCAAAATTCATAAACACGATGATAAACGGCCACAAACTTTTGCGATTTTCGATGACAATAGCAGAATGATGATGCTCTATACCTACGAATCAAACATTAGCGATGGGTGGAGTGATGCACACGATAATCCACCAAAAATCAAAGAAAATGCCTTTAAAATGGGCACGAATATTTTTTATTATTTAATGGCAAAATAGAGGTGCGATATGAGAGTATTTATGGCTTCAGATTTTCATTTGCAGATTATAGATAAC
Organism: Candidatus Cloacimonadota bacterium; assembly: GCA_018645365.1. Taxonomy (GTDB): domain Bacteria; phylum Cloacimonadota; class Cloacimonadia; order Cloacimonadales; family TCS61; genus TCS61. The sequence goes on along the minus strand of JABGOP010000026.1, from coordinate 18,452 downwards.
CAAAATGAACGACAAATCAAAGTATTGAAATTTTTGGATAGTTTAATCGGAAATGCCGATTTGCTTATTCTAAATGGCGATATTTTTGATTTTTGGATTGTTTGGAAAAATGCAATTATTAAACAGTATTTTCCAATTTTAAAGAAACTTGCTGACATAAAAGAGAGTGGGTGTCGCATTGTTTTTATTGCTGGAAATCACGATTTTTGGTTCAAGGATTTCCTCGTAACTTTTTTAGAAATAGAAGTTTATAATGATAATTTTATCGAAGATATTGATGGTAAAAAAATATTTGTTTCACACGGTGATATCTACACGACAAACGATTTGCGTTACAAGATATTTCGCACGATTATTCGCAATCGATTGGTAAGAAAGACAATCGAAATGTTGCATCCAAATATTGCTGTTAAGCTTGCAAATAAGTTATCGAGATCGAGCCGAAGCAGAAAAATTTCCACAAAACTTCATTCAAGAAGAGAGGAAGGATTGAATGAATTTGCCCAAAAAAAATCGTCAGATTTTGATGTGATAATTTTTGGACATTCCCACTTTCCTAAAATGGAAAATATTGGAAATTGTGTTTATGCGAACTGTGGTGACTGGATTTCAAACAATTCATACATAAAAATGGTTGACGGCAAAGTGGAGCTTTGTCGATTTGCCTAAATTTTAAAAAAGGAGGAATGATGATTAAAAAAATTTTATTGATTTTAGTCATTTCCGCAGGAGGATTTTTGATGGCCAACGAATTGGTGACGATGCAGACGAATTACGGGAATATTGAATTGGAGCTTTTCAGTGAAATTGCGCCGATTACAGTAGAAAATTTTGTGGGTTTAGCGACCGGAACAAAAGAATGGACAGATCCAAATAGTGGTGAAAAAATGAGCAAACCATATTATGATGGACTTATTTTTCATCGTGTAATTAGCGATTTTATGATTCAAGGTGGATGTCCAATTGGGACTGGGACTGGTGGTCCAGGATACCAATTTGAAGATGAATGTTATGGTGAAGGTAGAGAAATTACAGGGAATATCGACACTGATGAAAAAGCAATGACTGTTTTTTCTGAAATATTGATGCCTTATTTGCAAAGTAATGTGACACCAGATTCAACCATTAAAGCAATAGTTGATGAGTGCATTGCATCACAAACAGGTGCACCAATTATGAAGCATACCGTCGAATTTTTCAAAGAAAAAGTGGGAATTGATAAACCAATTTTTGGAAAAGGTGAATTGAGTGCAAGTGTAGATTATGGCACGATTTGTATGGCAAACGCTGGACCAGGTACAAACGGTTCGCAGTTTTTTGTGGTGACCAAAAAAGATGGTGCGAGTTGGCTGAATGGCAAACACACTGTTTTTGGAAAAGTAATTTCTGGAATGGAAATAGTGCATAAAATCGAAAGCTTACCGAAAGATAAAGGTGATAAGCCACTCGAAGAACATAAAGCAATTATCGAAAGAATAATTGTAAAATAAAAATTAATTAAGATTAGCAAAGCCCCGAATTTCGGGGCTTTTTTCAATCTTTTTTTTTACTACGAGGGTGAGCTTGTTTGTACGCGTCTTTCAAGTCGGTGAGGGAGAGGTGGGTATAAATTTCAGTAGTGGAGAGCTTGCTATGCCCGAGCATCTCTTGCACCGCACGCAAATCTGCTCCGTTTGAGAGGAGATGCGTGGCAAATGAATGGCGAATAGAATGGGGTGAATAGCCTTTTGTTTTTGCCACTAAAATTAGATAACGAGCCAAAATTTCGCGAATTTCATTTGCGGAAAGTGGTTTGCCACTTTTGGAAAGAAAAAGTGAATTATCACTAAATTTTGAGTCAAATTGCGATTTGATTTTGAGGTAATTTCGGAGTGCAATTTTAGCTTTTTTGCCAATCGGCACAATGCGTTCTTTATTCCCTTTTCCCACAATTTGTGCCAAGTTAGATGATAAGTTTATCCAACTAATTTTACAGTTTGCCACTTCACTGATACGCATTCCGCATGAATAGATGATTTCTAAAATAGCACGATTGCGAACACCAAATTTGGTGGTTAAATCTGGAATTACAAAAAGTTCTTCCATCTCTTTTTCGGAGAAATATTTTGGTAATTTTTTCTCAAATTTTGGGATTTTTAATTTTTCAGCAGGATTTTCATTGATGAAATTATTTTTTGTGCAAAATTGGAAATAACTTTTTAGAGTTGTAACTTTGCGCGCTAGAGTGCGATTATTTCTACCGTTAAGGCTTAAATGTCGTAAGAAATCACGCAGAAATAGTCGTGATATTTCATCTAATTTAATGTTGCCATCTTTAAAGTATTTGGTAATGAATTTTTGGAATTGAGTTAAATCTCGGCGGTACGCGATGATGGTATTTTCCGAAAAATACTTTGCTTTCTGCATTTTAAGGAATTCATCAATCGATTTTTGCATTATTCTGCGGTTATTTTAAAGAACTTTTTGTTGCCAGAAATTGATGTTGTCCACGAAGTTTCATTGAAAATTCCACTTTCGTCAAGTGTAAACGCCGAATGTAAATTGGGAGCTGAATAGACACGATAATTATTTGCATAAGTTACTGGAGACCAGTCTATGATGATTTGTGAATTTTCAATTTTGAATGAAACATTGTGCGGAGTTGTGAGAGGAATTTCTAAAGTGTGGGAGCCGATGGAATCAAAAAAATCACAATTATTTACAATCCATTCTGAATTTTGTGGATTTAAACCTGCCGAAATATTCCAATCTACATTACCAAAAGATTGCTGATTTTTACGCACTAAAGTGTGGTCTTTGGTCGCATTTTGAGAGCCAGCAACATTCCAACCAACGCCTAAATCTTCACCGATATTACCGATAATATCAATTAACTCATCATTCTTGTAGAGCGCAACAGCATCATCACCATTAAAATTTATGCCACCAAAAGTGAGGTTGCAATTTGTGAGAATAGTAGAATTTGCAGAAGTGTGTGCGATGACAAAAGTGTCGTCATTCAAAAGCAAATTTGAGAAGTTTATGGTGTTAGTTGGTGTCAGGTTTCCATTGTGATAAATTTTGAGTGAGTATTTGCTGAAATCAATGACAGCACCAGTTCCGTTGAAAATTTCGATATATTTGTTGTAGCTTGAACCTTCGCAATATTCAGAGATGAAAATGTCCGCTTGTGGATTAGTTTCCACAACTGTAAAATATGCGTTTGAATTGTCATAAATGGTTGTATTTTCACTGTCGGAAATACGAATTGAATAATTTGAATTTGCTTCTAAATCTGCTGGAATTTCCCATTCAAATTCACCGTCATTTTCGGTTAAATCAGTTAATTCAGCAAAATAGTTTGTGACGGAATTTAGCAGTTCGATTCTTACATTACCAAAAAAATAGTGTGAAAACCATTTTATTGTGTACATTCTGTTTGTTCCCAAAATAAGTGATTCATTTGGGAAAGTGAGGGTAATGGAAGCGTTGTCATTCCAGATTTCATCAACAAATAATGGGTGGTCAATGAAAGGGTTTCGATTGTTTTGAAAATTATAAATTGCATCATTTCGATCAATTTCTTTCGTGCTAACTGGATCGTTGTAATGCCAATTTAAAAGGGTTTCGAGCATATCTACATTACCAAAATTAAGGGCTGTTTCGTACCTTACAATGAAGTATAAAAGAGCACGAGCTACATCGCCTTTATGCTGGTCTGCTACTTCAAAAACCGTGAATCCATCGCTGTTTTGTCCTAAAAAACTTGTCGTGAAACCACCATCTTCAGAATACGTATAATTGATGTTTTGAGTATGAGCAAAAGGGTTGTTGCTACGAGCGATATTGACAGAACTTTTGGTTGGGAAAAGGTGGTGAATGTCTGCTTTTGCGATGCTGTTTTCCATTCCTTCCAATTCTGCATCAATCCAACTTTGGCAATATGAATGTTCACAATCAATGTTGGTTGGCGTAGACTGGTTTCCTAACGAATGAGCAACTGAAAAACCTGAATAAACGCAATTTACCGTTTCATTTAAATTATCAATTTGACTGTACATAATTTTTTTGCTATTCGTGTAACTTGTGTTTGTGTTTTCTGAAATAATGTTGTGTAACTCTAATCTTAAATCACTTCCCGTTAACTCCATTGCAGAGTCGTAATATCCAACAGGTACTACTGCGAATAGATACGAAACAGCAATGAGCAGTATAAAAAAAATGCTCGTTTTCATGATAAATAATCTCCAGTTTTTATTGACTAACACCTTCAAAAATAATGAATTAATTGTCAAGAAAAAAATAAAATAATTGTCTTTGATTATGGTGAAAGTTGTGTTTTTTTTAAGAAAAACTTGACCGATAACTTGTGAATTTAAATTTGAAATACTTTCAAAAGTAAAACATTATGTTTCGGAAAGGGTGAAGTCAAATGAAAAAAAAAGCGATAATAGAAATTGGTACAAATTCGATTAAACTGGTCGTTTTTGCGAGTGTAAATGGAGAATGTGAGATTCTTGATGAACGCAGTGATAACGCGAGATTAGGCGAAGATCAATCTCTGAATAATACCATTTCAGAAGAGGCAATGTTGCGAAATTTAAACGCACTTTCTGAATTCAAAAAAATAGCAGAAAATGAAAGTGTGGAAAATATTTTAGTGGTCGGCACGATGAGTTTGAGGAGTGCCAAAAATAGTGATACATTCCTAAAAAAAGTAGCAGAAAAATTAGGTATTAATATCGAAATAATTTCCGGAGAAGAGGAAGCAAAATTGTCGTTTTTGGCAGTAAAATCATCATTGAAAATATCGCAAAAAGAGATGATAGTTTTTGACATTGGCGGTGGAAGTACGGAGATTATTTTTGGTAGTAATGCAAAAATTAATGATAATTTTAGTTTGAATCTTGGTGCGGTTCATCTAACGGAAAATTTTCTAAAATCAGATCCAGTTACCAATGTCGAAACAGACAAAATGATGGAGTATCTTGCAGAAAAATTTAGCAAAAAGATACCTCATAAATCTGCTGGAATTTTAGTCGGAGTTGGTGGTGCTGTTAGCAATGTTTCTGCAGTATATCAACAAATGAAATTTTATAATTCGAGTGTAATTCAAAATTCAAAATTGACTTTAAATGAAGTGGAAAAACAGTTCAAACTATTTGCAAAAATGTCAATTGAGGAGCGTAAAAATATCATTGGTTTACAATCTAAAAGAGCAGATATTATCTTGGCTGGAATTGGGCTGATAATTACAATTATGCGACATTTCAAACAAGATGAATTAACTGTTTGTAATTCTGGATTACGCCATGGGTTAATAATAGACAAATTTCTAAAATAAAGGGGAAAATATGCCAAAATTATTTTATAGTAAATCCAAAAAATTAGAAAGCGAAATTGAGATATACTTAGACAAAGTAACCACAGCCGAATTGCTGTTTTTAGAAGGAGTTAAATTTTACCTTAATGGGAATTTGGATAAGTTTGAAAAAAAATACAAAGCTATCTCTATTTTGGAAAGTGAAGCAGATAATATTCGTCGCGAGATTAAGCATAAACTTTACGCGTATATGTTAATCCCAGAGTCGCGAGGTGATGTTTTGGGATTGTTGGAAACGCTCGATGATATCATCGATATTTGCGAAAAAGTTTTGGAACAATTTTCGATTGAAACTCCTATTATTCATGAATTTTTGAAAAGTGATTTTATGGAACTTGCAGAACTTTCTTCAAAAGCGGTAGATGAAGTAGTGAAGGGAGCACGTGCATTTTTTAAAGACATTGTAATGGTTAGTAATTATGTGAATAAAGTCCATTTTTATGAACACGAAGCTGATGATGTTGAAGAGCATTTGAAAAGAAGTGTGTTCAATAGCGATGAAATTGAGAGTTTTAGTCAAAAAGTACATTTAAGATATTTTATCGAAAAACTTGCAGCGGTATCTGATGTAGCAGAATCTGTAGCGGAACGATTAGCAGTTTACGCTATTAAACGCAGAATCTAAATTTTATGTTAAAATTCTTTTTTTTTCTGTCTAGCGGACTTTTTTTAGGTTGGTCTCTCGGTGCAAACGATGCGGCAAATATTTTCGGAACTGCTGTTACGACCAAAATGGTAAAATTTAAAACAGCAGCGATTATTTGTAGCATTTTTGTAATTGTTGGTGCTGTTGTAAGTGGTGCTGGTGCATCTCACACACTGGGAAAATTAGGTGCAATAAATGAAATTGGCGGTGCTTTTATCGTAACATTATCGGCGGCGATTACAGTGTTATGGATGACGAAAATAGGTTTGCCAGTATCTACTTCACAAGCAATTGTAGGTGCGATTATTGGTTGGAATTTTTTCTCGAAAACAACAATAAACATTAATTCACTTACTCAAATTGTCGGAACCTGGATTTTTTCGCCCATTTTATCTGCTTTTTTTGCTTTTATCTTATTTTTTTTCGCCAAAAAAATAGTAGAAGATTATAAAATTCATCTTTTGCGTTTGGATTCGTTCACACGAGTTGGGTTGTTGATAGTAGGGGCATTCGGAGCTTATAGCTTGGGGGCAAATAACATTGGAAATATCATGGGAGTGTTTATAAATTCCGTTAAATTTACAGATATTTCAATCGCTAATTTATGTCAATTTTCCGCAGTCCAACAATTATTTCTTTTGGGTGGAACGGCAATCGCGATTGGCGTTTTTACTTATTCTAAAAAAGTGATGTTAACCGTTGGTGGTGGAATTTTCAAATTATCTCCCATTACTGCATTGGTAGTTGTTTTAGCAAGTTCGATGAGTTTATTTATTTTCGCTTCTCAAGGCTTGCACAATTTTTTGCACTCTATCCATTTGCCAGCATTTCCATTGGTTCCCGTTTCATCATCTCAGGCTGTAATTGGGGCAGTTATGGGCATTAGCTTGGCGAAAGGTGGACGCAATATGAATTTTGGGAAATTAGGTCAAATTAGCGTGGGCTGGATTATTACGCCGATTGCAGCTGCTTTATTGACTTACATTTTACTTTTTTTCATGCAGAATGTATTTCTTCAAAAGGTGTTTTAATGAAAAATGAAATTTTTAGAAGAACCATCGAAACGCCAGTTGGTAAAATGACGTTATCTGTTTTTGAAAATTACCTTATTCAGGTTTCGTTTGATAATCAAATTTTTGATGATAATCATCCAGTTTTGCTTGAAGCTGAAAATCAAATTTTAGAATATTTTGCAGGAAAACGTAAAATTTTTAAAATTCCTCTAAAATTTATCGGGACATATTTCCAAAAAAAAGTGTGGCAAGAATTAATGAAAATACCCTTCGGTGAAACTATCTGTTATCAAGAATTAGCACGCAGAATTGGTGATATAAAAATGGCACGTGCAGTTGGAAATGCAAATGGCAAAAATCCCATTTCTATAGTCGTACCGTGTCATCGTGTAATTGCTAAAAACGGTACCATTGGTGGATTTACCGGTGGTATTGAGAAGAAAATTTTCTTGCTAAATTTGGAAAACCACAATTTCTAAATCATAATGAGTACCGCATCATCTTCATCAATTTCTTTGAGCGAAACTTTGATAATTTCGTTTGGTGCAGTAGGCACATAGTTTCCTACAAAATCAGCATTAATGGGGGTCTTATGATGTCCACGGTCAATCAAAACGCAAAGTTGAATATTTTTTGGTTTACCCAAACTGTGTAAAACTTCAATTGCTTTTTGCACCGTTTTACCCGAATAAAGCACATCATCAATCAACACAATTTTGGCATTATCAATGCAAAAATCTAATTGCGAATTATTTAAAATTGGTTTTTCTGCAACCAATGAAAGGTCGTCACGATAAAAAGAAATATCCAAAATTCCAGTTTGAATTTCCATTTCCATTTTTGTTTTTAAGAAATTAGCTATTCTTTCCACCATTGGCACACCGCGACTACGAATGCCCACTAGATAAAGGTTTTCGACTGTTTTGTGAAATTCGATAATTTCTAATGCCAGTCTGTTTAGCTTGTTATTTACATCAACTTCGTTCATGATTTTGCATTTTTTGTTCATTTGTTTTTCTCCAATTCTCTAATTATTTTTTCGGCAATTTTTGGACCAATTCCCTTTATTTCACAAATTTGTTCGACATTTTTGATATTTTCGACTGAGCCAAATTTCTTTAAAAGTAGAAATTTCATTTTTTCACCGATTCCGAAAATTTCATCTAATTTGCTCGTGAGCGTTCGTTTGGATCTGCGTTTACGATGAAATGTGATAGCAAAACGATGTGCTTCATCACGAATTTTGATGAGCAATCTCAAAGCTGAACTTGAAAGTGGCAAAGTTACTGACTCTTTCCGATTTGGAATGAATATTTCTTCCATTTTTTTGGCGAGAGAAATTAGTTCAATTTCATCATCATTCAATGCTTCTTGAGCGGCACTTAATTGTCCTTTTCCACCGTCGATTACGATTAAATCTGGTTTTATTTCATTATCAATTTTTAAAAGATAACGGTGTAAAGTTTCTGCCATTGAAGCAAAATCATCTTGCCCAATCACCGTTTTAATGATGAAATGCCGGTAGTTTTTTTTCTTTGGTTTTCCATTTTCAAAATAGACAACTGATGCAACCGTATCGCTCCCTTGAATGGTAGAAATATCAAGGCAAACCATCTTGTGTGGTATTTTTTTCAAACCCAATTTTTCTTTGAGTTCTGTAACTGGAAAAATAGTGCGAGCACTTTTGCGTAAATATTTTAAATTTAGGTCTTCAACATAATTTAGTGCATTTTTTTTTGCAATTGCAACGAGTGCTTTTTTTTCGCCGCGTTGTGGATTTTTAATTTTGTTTTTCAGCAAAATTTGTAGCATTTCAAGTTCATTTGGATTTTGTTGAACAATGATTTGATGTGGTAGATTTTCCAGTTTTTCAACGTAGTATTGTTTAAGGAAAGCATTTAAAAGTTGTGGGATTGTCTGATAAGTTGAGTTGCTGAGTGCATAAATTTCTTTGTTAATCATTTTCCCTGAAAGTATTTTTAATACTGCCACTGCCGCATTTTCTCCGTCTGTAAATATACCAATTACATCGCGGTTTTGAAAGTCTGTAAAGAAAATATTTTGCGAGTTCTCTAATTTTTGAATATCAGAGATTTTATCGCGAATTTGTGCCGCTTTTTCAAAATTCATTTGTTGGGAAAATTGGTTCATCTGTTCTTTCAAATCGTCGATAATTTTGCGATTTTTGCCATTTAGAAAATGGATTATTTGTTTTACAGTTCGATGATACTCTGTTTGTGAAATATTGTTGATACAAGGTGCAAAACATTTTCCCATTTGCAAATTCATACAGGCTCTTTCGTATTTTAATTCACCGATTTTTCTGTTGCAATTTCGAAGTGGAAACAACCATTCCAAGAGGTGTAAAGTGCGACGAAGAGCGCGTCCATCAGTGAAAGGTCCAAAATATTTTGCGTCACCTTTTTGTAAGTCTCTGGTAATGAAAATTTTCGGGAACGGCTCGTTTATGGTGATTTTAATGAATGGGTACTGTTTGTCGTCTCGTAGTTGAATGTTATATTTTGGACGATATTTTTTAATGAGATTATTTTCTAAAAGCAGGGCTTCTAACTCGTTGTTCGTCGAAAAGTATTCAAAATCATGAATGTTTTTTGCGAGTTCCGCAGTTTTTGGATCAGCTATATTTTTGGCAAAATAGGAACGAACTCTATTTTTTAGAATTTTTGCCTTGCCCACATAAATGATTTTTTCAGCTCTATTTTTCATTAAATAGACACCAGATGAACTGGGTAGAGATGATAACTTTTCTGCCAAAATTTTATTCATAGACACACCAAAATTTAATTTTTCCCATAAATAAAAATTGCTGATAAATGTAAATGAAAAGTTTTCAATTGACACGAAAAGCGTAACTTTTATTCTACCACTTAGTTCATTTGAATTTGCATAGATGGGGGTGACTTGGTTTCGACAGAGATGAAGGGGATTGTTGATGCATGTCGAGGAGATTACCTTTCTCGTAAAAAATGGTGATAACAAAATTTAAAAGCAAACGATAACTTTGCATTAGCTGCATAGTTCAGCTACGGTGCTGTAAAGCTTTGCCATTAGGCTTGCTACCACCGCCAATTTTAATGGCTATAGTCAGCAAATGTCTATAATGTTGACCTAAATTTATAGGCTGGTTTGAAGGATTGGTTTGATTATTTTCCAACTTTTGGATGAGATTTAAAAATAACTAAACATGTAGATTTGACTTTTGACTTATTTTTGGACGCGGGTTCGATTCCCGCCACCTCCACCATATTGTATGATTTGAAAAATATTTAATTGGGAAAATTGATGACTGATAAAATCGTAAAATCTAAACTTACACAATTTGTAAAAGCTGCTGGCTGAGCTGGAAAAGTAAGTCCGTCGGACTTAAATGAAATAATGAGTGGATTGGAATTTCCCACCTCAAAAATGACGTTAGTGGATAGAACAGACAATGATGATGCCGGTGTTTTTCAAATTACCGATGAAATTGCCATTGTTCAAACTGTTGATTTTATTACACCGGTCGTGGATGACCCGTATATATTTGGGCAAATTGCAGCAGCTAATAGTTTGAGTGATATTTACGCGATGGGAGCGGAAGTTAGTACGGCACTGAATATAGTTGCTTACGATTCTTGCAATGTTTCCAAAAAAATGTTAAATGAAATCTTACGTGGTGGTTCTGATAAAGTCAGAGAAGCTGGTGGGGTTATTTTGGGTGGGCATACAATCGAAGATGTGGAGATGAAATTTGGACTTTCTGTAACTGGTATGGTGCATCCCAAGAAAATTTTACGCAACAATACGACTAAAATTGGTGATAAAATTATTTTGACAAAACCGATAGGTTTAGGTGTTATAACTACTTCAATAAAAGCAAATGAAGCTCCCAAAAGTGCAATTGAAAAAGCCATATTTCATATGAGTTTTTTGAATAAAACAGCTTCCGAGTTAGCGATAAAATTTGGTGCAAATGCTCTGACGGATGTTACAGGCTTTGGTCTGCTCGGTCATCTTTATGAAATGACAAATTCAAAGATTTCAGTGCAACTAGAGTTTGCAAAGATACCAATTATCGAAGAGGCATTTGAATTGGCAGAAGATGGTTTTTTCCCCGGTGGTTCTTTTCGGAATGAAAGATATTTTATGCCGTTTACGAAAATTGATAATTCGATTGCTGCTTTCAAGCGCACCCTTCTTTTTGACGCACAAACTTCGGGTGGATTATTAATTTCAGTTCCTCAAGAGAATGCGAAAAAACTATTGGATAGCCTAAGGCTTGCTGGCATAGAATTTGCCGAAATTATTGGTGAAGTGGTTTCTTCAAAGAAAGAAAAAATAGAAGTTAGTTAGATTTAACTTGACAGACAAAATGAACTGTAAAATTTGAACAACAATGTAATTTAAATAATGAAGGAGAGGTTATGAAAGGAACAATTAAATTAATTTTGGGATTGGTAATTGTGGTTTCTTTTTTGCTTTCTGCGTGTGCACCACCCCCACCACCAGTTAGTAAAATTCAATTGAATGCCGCAGAAGAAGAAGCTATTGATGAGGAAAAAAAAGCTGACACATTGATGGATGAAGTTGCAAATTTGAAATCTGAACTTTCTGCAGAAGAAGCAAAATTAGAAAGTTTGAAAAACTATCAAAATGAGATTCAGTTAGCTGAATAGGAGAAATTATGAAGAAAATCACAATATTGTCAATCGTAGCTATAATGCTGATTTCTGTTGTATTGCAAGCTGGCGTAACTTACCTTACTGAAGATGAATATAAGAAATTGAAAAAGAAAGAACGCCTCCATTATTGGGAAAATTTGGAAAATGATTTGGACAATTATCAGCAGCGAAAAGCTGATGCAATTGCAAATCAAGAAAAATTGAGCGGTGAAATTGAAACTTTAAAGGTAAATATTACAAGTGCTGCCGACAAATATGATGCAGTTTATAATGAAATTATGACATTTTTGGGGATTAATGTGGGAGATCTCGCCTCAATTCAACAAAAAATTGAATTTTATAATGAAAAAATTACAAATTGGAATAATCTTTCTGACGATGAATTATGGAGTGCTAAAAAAGCAGTTCGTGGCTTAGTTGTAGAATACAATGAATATCGTGGTTCAAATTATGGTAAAGTACCAGATTTCCGTCGCGATTTTTCAGATTTAGACAACAAGATTGCTAATATTTCTGCAAGTTTAGAAGCGGCAAAACCGAAATATTACGAAGATTCATACACTGTTGTGAAAGGCGATTGGCTCTCTAAAATTGCTGGATATTCGTTTATTTATGGTGATATTTCAAAATGGACTATTATCTATCGTGCGAATCGTGACCAAATAAAAGATCCAAACTTGATTCATCCAAGCCAAGTTATCAAGATTCCACGCGGTCTTCCGTATGAATGGAAAGTTTACAAAGGTGAATGTCTTTGGAAAATTGCGTCTTATCCAGAAGTTTATGGTGATGCTACTAAATGGCCAGAAATTTTTAGAGCAAACAAAGATCAAATCAAAGATCCAGACTTGATTTATCCAAACCAAATTTTTGAGATTCCAAGAGATTAATCTCAAAAAAATAAAAATGAGGAAGCCACCGCAAAGGAGGCTTCCTCTTCTATTAAATTCAAATTGAAACACCTAAAAATACTCCTTATAATTTTCACATCTTGTATCATTTCGATATTATATTTTATTGTAAATCCGCACCGTGAATTGTCATATAATTACGATTTGAAACGAGGTGATACTCCTGTACAAGATATTTTTTCCCCGTTTGATTTTGATGTTTATAAAAGTGAAGAAACTTACCATAAAGAGTTGGAATCTGCCACTAATTCTGTCTTGCCAGTTTATAAGGTTTCCGAAAATTTACAATATAACGCACAGAAAAACATTGATTTTATTTTTCTGCATTTTAATGAAAATCAATCTATTGAACAAATAAAATCTAAACTTGAAAAAAATGGATACGATTTTTCCAAAGATTGTATTCAATATTTATTAATTCAAAAACAAAAACAGAAAACTTACGAATATTTATCTGAACAAATTGCGTCTATTTTGGAAGATGGAATTTATCCAGATTCATATAAGCACCAAACCATAAAATTTGAAAAATACAATCGAATTAAAGAATATAATTTGAGCAGTCGCTATTCTTTGGAGGAAGCAAAAAATAGATTAATTGATAAAAACTTGAGTGAAATTGCGATTGAAATTAAAATAATCTCCAAAATTGCTGATTTGGTTTTAGTGCCGAATATTGTGATAAATGAGGAGATGACGAAACTTGAAAGACAGAAAGCACAGGGGGAAATTTCTAAAATTATTGGTGATGTTAAAAAAGGCGAAAAAATTATTGAAAAAGGAAGAAATGTCAATCAAATTGAGTTGTTGACATTGCAATCTTTGCAAAAAGCAGCAAAAGAATATCCTTCCGATAAATCGACAAACCAAATTATGCAATCTGCTTTTGGTGTTTTTGTTTTTAGTTTGTTCATTTTTCTTCTATTTCAGATGATTTTAGAACTATTTTTCAAAAGTGAATTTTCAACTATTGCCAGATTGTCAGTAGTTTTAGGCTCAATTGTACTAACAATTATTTTGACGATTATTATTCACGACATCATCAAAGTTTCGTCGTTGATTTTGCCGTTTAGTTTTTCGATTTTACTGATTATTATGATATTCGATTTGGAAATAGGATTACTATTTATTTTTATTAATTTTGTGTTTGTTTCGCTATTTTTAAATTGGAATATTATCAACCCGATTATGCTTAGCTTAGGTACTTTCGGAGGAGTTATTTCGATAAAAAAAGTAAAAAATGGGCGCGAAAATTACCCGTCAGTCATCTATCTCTTACTTTCTTTTTTCGTGATTATTTCTGTGATTAATCTTATTCAAATAAATGATTTTTCCGTGTATTTGATGCACCTGCTTTGGGGAATGCTTTCTTGTTTAATCTCCATTTTTGGGATTGCAGTTATTTCACCATTTATCGAAAAAAAGTTAAATATGGCGACAAAACAAAATTTATTAAATCTCATTGATTTTGATAATCCCCTCATGCAGAAATTATCTAAATCTGCACCTGGTACTTACCACCATTCGGTAATTGTTGGAAATTTAGCAGAGACTGCCGCAGAAGCCATTGGGGCAAATCATCTTTTGGCGAGAGTTGGAAGCTATTTTCATGATATTGGTAAAATAGAAAATCCACATTTTTTCATCGAAAATAACCCTAAATCTGCCGAATTACACGATAAAATGATGGCAAATGAAAGTGCGCGTACCATAAAAAATCACATAAATAATGGCGTGGCTTTGGCAAAAAAATATAATATTCCGCTTCCCGTTATTCAAATTATTCAACAGCATCACGGTACGAGTAGAATTAAATATTTTTACAATAAGGCGATTGAGACAAATCTGAAAATCGATGAGAATGAATTTAATTATTTCGGTCCAAAACCAAAATCAAAAGAAGCCGCAATTGTGATGATTGCCGATGTGGTGGAATCGACCACGAAATCATTGCAATCTTTCGAAGAAAAAGACATCAAACAAGTAATTGAAAAAACGGTGGCAAATCTGATAGATGAAGGTCAATTAAGCGATGCACCGTTGACACTGAAAGATTTGGAAACAATTAAAATCCACATTTTGCCAATTTTAATGGGAGTATATAGAAAACGCCTTGAATACCCCGAAAATTAAAACGCAAATTGAGAATTGTTCACAATATATAATTGATGAAAAAATATTTTTTGATGTTTTGAAACTCATCATTCAACAGGAAAAATTAGACGAAGATAGTTCTGTTTTTTTAAGGCTAACAGATGATGATTCGATTAAGATATTAAATAAAAAATACCTTGGACGCGATGAATTTACAGATGTTATCTCATTTTCTGCTGAAATTCCGCAATCTTCATTTTTGGGGAATATTATCATAGATGTGAATGTGGCAAATCGTCAAAAAGGGATGGCAACCTTCAAAGACGAATTACAAAAATTATTTTTGCACGCTCTTTTGCACCTTTTGGGTTACGATCATTTAGCAGAAAAAAAAATGTTAGAAATGTCAGAAAAAGAGCAACAATACCTCAATATAATTAGGGAGAAGTGATGAACTTTTCATATTTAATAATAGTTGGATTTTTATTCTTATCAGCGGTATTTTCTAGTTCGGAAACTGCTTTTTTTTCACTTTCTAAGATTCAATTAAAAAAGATAGAACTTGATGATTCTAAAAACGCCAAACGCATTTTGAAATTAATTAGAAATCCGCGTGAGTTGTTGATTATCATTCTTTTAGGAAACACAATTGTGAATGTGGCTGCTTCATCGACTGCGGCACTTATTGCTATCGAAATTGGCGATAAATATTTTGGGGATGCTGAAACTTTTGCACTGTTTTTCGAAATTGTGATAATGACGATTTTACTGCTCATTTTTGGCGAAATTACACCGAAATTAATTGCTTTTGCATCACCCCAAAAAGTGGCAAATTATGCCAGCTTTTTTTTACTGATTTTGAAATATTGTTTGTATCCAGTTATCAAAATTTTAGAATTGTTAAGCTTACTCTTTTCTACTCGAAAATCACGTTTTGGCTTGGAAAAATTGACGACAGAAGATTTCCAAAACCTGATAAAATCTGATGTTACAAAAGATTATTTGGAAGAAGACGAAAAAAAAATTATTAAAAGTGTATTTCGGTTTTCGAGCACGATTACAAAAGAAGTGATGGTGCCCCGCGTTGATATCAAAGCAATAAATGTGACTGCCGGTTTGGATAAAATTATTGAAATAATTAATGAGTCTGGCCATTCGAAAATTCCAATTTTCAAAAAAAATATCGATAATATTATCGGAATTATTTATGCAAAAGATATAATTTTAAATCTGAAAAAAAAGAGCATAAATTCACTTTTGAGACCACCAATCATCGTTACTGAAAATGCGAAAATATCTAAATTGTTGAATCAATTCAAACAGCAAAAAATCCAAATTGCAATTGTCGTAGACGAATATGGCGGCACCTCTGGCTTGATAACTTTGGAAGATGTTTTGGAGGAGTTGGTAGGAGAGATTCGTGATGAATTCGATAAAGAACCTGCTTTAATCTCTCAAAAAAATGAGTTTGAGTATGATGTTAGCGGTATGTTTTCAATCGCCGAGTTGAATGACGAATTTGATTTGGAGATAGATGCTGAATACGATAATTTGGCAGATTTTTTATTCGATCAATTTAACAAAGTTCCGCAAAAACAGGAAAGTATAATTTTCAAAAATAAAGTGAAATTTACTGTTTCAGAAGTAGATGGACAGCGCATTCAATACGCAAAGATGACACTTTTGAATGATGAAAAATAACCTAGTTTTTTATTTTTTATTTTTCACTTTTTTGTTGAACAGTGAGATATTAGATTTTTCTATCAGTTATTTGGGTATCGATGTAATTGATGTGAAAATCGAGCATTCGAATGAAAAAATAGATGTTTGGGCGACTTCTACAAATGTAGGGCACTTGATGGCAAAAATGAAAAATAATTATTACATCGAATACGAACTTGATTATTTACCAAAAAATTATCAAAAAAAAATCATTCAAAAAAAATATGCTGAAAACAGAATTATACGCTACGATAGACAAAAGAAAATAGCGAATAGAACTAGCTTTATAGATTCAATGAAAAATTGTGAATACCAGATTAAAGCAAAAAGTCGTGATTTCTTTTCTTCTCTTTTTTATTTACGAGATTTTGCAAATGAAAGGAACGGTTCGTTTTGGCTCGATGCAAACGGACTAATCTGGAAAGCAGAATTTCAAGTTTTGAATGATGAATTAATCAATACAAAATTGGGAAAAATTCTATCTCAAAAAGTGAAAATAACTTTTCAAAAGATTTCAAAAAACAAGAAAAAACAAAGCGATATGTTGACGAATAATTTGGTTAGTGAAGAGAATGTTCTCTTTTTTTGGTTTAGCAAAGATGTGCATAAAATACCGATAAAAGCTCAATATTCCATGAAACCATTTCCCATTATTTGGAATATAAAATCGTATCAAAAATGACAAAAAAAGTATATAAATATTTGTTTGTAATCTGGTCGATTATTTTGTTTACGCTCACTTCGTTGCCGTCACTGGCATTGCCCACAAAAAATGAAATCGGCATAGATAAATTGGCACATCTCATTTTCTATTTTATCTTTGCTTTCTTATTCGTTAAATCACAACAAAACGCCAAAATAGCAACGCGTAAATTACTCTATTTAACTGCTTTTATACCGTTATTCGATGAGTTACATCAGATTCCCATTTCGGGTAGATATTTCTCTTTTGGGGATATTCTAGCTGATGTCGTCGGAATGCTAATAATTTTCTTTTTATTTAGAAAAGATTAACTTTCTACGCGCACTTTTTTTAGTTTGATAACAACTTCGTATTTGAAAATTGGCTTGTCCCAAATTTCCACATTCAAATACTTCTGAGGGTTATCCATTACCTCTTTTTCGGTAATTTCTTCAACCTGTTTTTCTTCGTTGATAATCCAGAATTTTGTAACTGTTTTTTTACCTTGATTTTTGACTGCCATAAGCTCTCCTATTAATTTGTAGTTTGGGTGGGTTTCGACAAAATCTGTTAAGATTTCGAGCGATATCTTTTTTCGATAAATCTCGCAATACCTGTTTTCAACGCAGTTTGCAGCACAAACGATGATGTCTGTGAATTGTTTGTTTTTTGGACAAACAATGTTTGTTTTCTTTGCTTGTTTGAAATTTCTCTTTCTCAATCTTCTATTCTACTCTTTAAAATATTTTACCAGATAATGAACAGGATGAGGAAAATTGGACATTTTACATCCTTCAAAACCATCCATGTTAATAATAATTGTTGTATTTAATTGTCAATAGTTTTAATGACAGCAATAAATACTAGAAGTCTTTCGGTATTACTTTGAACTATTTGTGTTAAAATTTAATGAAACAATTAAAAACTAATCATCAGAAATTACTAATTACCAACCGCCCCCATCGGGGCGGTTTTTTTATGAAAAAACACCCTCCCAAAATAAATGAAATTATCACTTTTGAGACAATTTGTCTCATTTTTGATACACATTTTTCGTTTCCCCATTTTTTTTGTTTCAACAAAAAGCGTGATTTTGTGAATTTGCCATTTTGTAACCACAACTAAAGCAGACACTTACGCTCTACTCACAAAAAATAATATAAAATAATCTCCAAGATGGAACAAAAATTGCGTGTATTAGAAACAAGCCACCCTAAAAAGTGGTAAAAAAAGTTCTTGAGGATGACAAAATGAAAAAGAGATATGGAACTATGTTTTTACTGCACGATTTGTGACGAGATAGGAAGCATCTCATTTAACGAAATAGGTACCTCGTTTAA
>JABGOP010000025.1 GCA_018645365.1 Candidatus Cloacimonadota bacterium | reverse complement strand
TTAGTTTTTCTAAATCTATTTTACGAAGCATTATCGTTTCCGTATGGCACACAACTATTTCCTAAACGACATATTTCGTTTAGTGTACCCTGTTGGGTTCATAAGCGAATAAAACATTCGTTTATTTCTTCCTTATCTGAAAAAAGTGTATCTGCTGGCGAAGCAATATTCTGTAAATTTCGAGTAGTTACATGGGTGTAAATTTCAGTTGTTTTACTACTACTATGCCCGAGCAATTCTTGAATATAGCGCAGGTCAATTCCCTGTTCTAAAAGATGTGTGGCAAAAGAGTGCCTTAATGAATGAACAGTATATGGCTTATTTATACCAGCTTTTTTCAAATTTGATTTAACAATATTCTGCACAGATTTTGCTGAATATTGTTTACCCTCTTTAATGCTTTCAAATAACCAAATTTGAGGTTTATAATATTTATAATATATTCGCAATATCGATAAACATTCTTTACCTAAAATAGTTGTTCTGTCTTTTTTCCCTTTTCCTCCTTTAATATGAATCAACATTCTATCACTATCTATATTTTCAATTTTAAGGTTTAATGATTCCCCTAAACGCAATCCCCCTGAATAAATAATATGTAATATAGCTTTGTGTTTAATATTTGAAATTACTGATAATAGTCTGTAAACTTCATTTTTACTCATTACTTTTGGGAGCATTTTAGGTTTCTTTGGTCGTGGTAATTTATAAACAGTTGTCGGTTTTCCCAACACTTTTTCATAATAAAATTTTATGGCATTAATGTATTGAGATTGGGCAGAATATGAAAGGTTTTTGTTTAAGATCAGATTGAGGAAATACGATTCAATTTCATTGGAAGTGACACTATCTATAGTTGTTTCTTTGAAATGACTACAAAATTTACTTAAATAATGCAAGTACACTTTTTGGGTATTATGCGAATATCTCATCACGATAAGTTTTTGTTTTGTGTTATTTAAGATGTTTTCCATTGTCATTTTCATGAAATGTATGCGAAAAAAATAACTCCATTATGTCAAGTTTAATTTTTCATCACTGTAATGGTTATAGCTTTACCCATTTTTTGGTTAATTATTTTGTCGGTAAGTTTTATTTTTTCTCGTGTCGAGTGCTCCGCAATGATAACTCCATTTTCAGTTAAAAGCTCGTTTTCAAAAATTAGTTCGATGGTGTTGTTTAGCAGGTTTTTGTCGTAGGGTGGATCCAAGAAAATGAGATCGAATTTTTCTTCGCATTTTTTCAAAAAAGCAGATACTTTGCGGCGGTGGATTTTGCAATCATCTCCACATCCAAATTTTTCAAAATTTGTAATCATTGCACTAATTGCATTTTCAGCAAAATCCACAAAATGAGTGAATTTAGCACCGCGACTGAGTGCTTCCAATCCCAAACTACCACTACC
The DNA here is from genome assembly GCA_018645365.1 of Candidatus Cloacimonadota bacterium. GTDB lineage: Bacteria > Cloacimonadota > Cloacimonadia > Cloacimonadales > TCS61 > TCS61. The sequence continues at coordinate 23,075 of JABGOP010000025.1, read as the reverse complement.
TGCAAAAAGGTCTAAAACCTGCATATTTTCTACATTTTGCAGAATATCGAACATCACTTCTTTGGTGTAATCTGTGGTCGGTCTGGTACGGTGTCCTTTCACCGTAACGAGGGTTCTTTTTTTGAATTTTCCAGAGATAACTCTCATTTTTTTTTACCTTTTTTTGGAAAAGAAAATTTAATTTCAATTTGTTGTGGTTTTTTGATAAAATTAGGGCAACCCAACAAAATAATATCAGCATTTTGTTTGCATTTAAGCTCACATTTTAAGCAGAGTTTATTGTATTGTTCGGTCATTTTTTAGGTCTCATTCATTAAATCAGAAATCTTAACATTTTCAATTTCTTTTTCAGTTTTATCAGCGAGTATTTTCGCTAATTTTTCGGCGTCAATTTTTTTCAATTTACTTACTAAATCATTAATGTGATTTTCTTTTTTTTTTGTGGAATTATCTACAATTTCATCAGGGTAAGTTTCTCGATTATTGTTGTTGATTTTGGATTTAGAAAATTCGTCAAATTGTTTTTTTGTGAGGATATTAAAGGTTTTCATCTCTTCATTTGAAAATATTGTTCGAATAATTTTGTGGTATTTGTCAATGTTTTCCAAGAAAATTTTGCTTTTCAATTCTTCGATTTTTTCTTTGATTTTCTCGTCTTTATTTTCCCCAAAGATAGATGTGTAAATTTGTAGTGCGTCCACAATTTGATTTTGGTTTTCGTAAAGTTCTGCCAAAGTGATGGTCGGTTTTAAATAATCACTCATTGTTCTCTCCCAAAGTTATGAATATTTTTATTTTTTCAAGCGTTTTTTCGCCAATTCCACTTACATTTAAAAGATCTTCAATTTTTTTGAATTCACCTGAATTTATTCTGTATTCAATGATTTTTTTTGCTTTTACCTCTCCAATTCCCTTGATGTTTTGAAGTTCCAGAATGTCAGCAGTATTGATGTTTATTTTGTTATTTGTGTTGGTTAAAATTACATTTGAAATACCAAAGTCGTGAAAATATGGTTCGATTTTCAAATATGTTTTTTGACCAATTCCTTTTACCTTCATCAAATCTATTTTGTTTTGAAAACCAAAGTTTTCACGATAATCGATGATGTCATCTGCCTTTTTTATACCAATTTTTGGGATTGAGATAAGTTCTTCTTTCGTCACATTTTGGAGTGAATATTTTATCTGAAAATCTTCTTCAAAACTAAGTGTGTCTGTTTGTGATTTTGGGGTTTCTGCAATGAGTCCAGTAAATTGTAAAACCATTCCTAAAACCCCCAAAAGCAGAATGTAAATCAGGATTTTTTGTTCATTTTTCGTGAGAATATAATTAAATGGATTTTTCATTATTCACCATAAATTATGTGCAAAAGCGTTTGTCCAACAGCATTTAGGGATTTTGGTGAACATTTGTCTGGTTTGTCTGCCAAAGTATGCCAATCTGAAAAGTCAAAATCAATGATGTCAACAGCGTTAAAACCGTTTTTTATGAGCGGAAAATGGTCGTCGTAAATGCGGTATTTTATCTTAAACTTGAACTCATCAAAATTGAGCAATTTTGCTTTTTGCCAAATTTCTTTTACTAAATTGGGTGAATTATGGTATGAAAAAGATTCGATAAAAATTTCTAAATTTTCATCGCCAATCATATCTACCACAATCGCTTTTTCTGGTTTTTCCGAAAAATAATTTTCGGCAAAATAGGTAGAACCGAGACACCAAGTTTCATTATCCCCATATATTCCAGAATCTTCAAGGTCGAAAAAAACAAGGTCAATGCCGAATTGTTGTGGCTGTTTTTGAGAAATAATTTTGCCGATTTCCAGTAAAACTGCTACGCCAGAAGCGGCATCGTTTGCACCAATTATCGGTGTTTTGTGATTTTCTGGATTTGGGTCTTTATCGGCGAACGGTCGCGTGTCGTAATGTGCACCCAAAAGAATGCGACGACTCATTTGTGGATAAAATTTGGCAATGATGTTAACTCCGTTAATTTTTTTCTCGTCGATAATTGCAGAAAATTTTTGTTGCTGAATTTCAGCGCCACAATTTTCCAATTCGTTGATGATGAAATCACGGCAAAGTTGGATTTCTGCTGAATTTGGGAAACGCGGACCTAATTCGCACTGTTTTTCCAAAAAATCAAACGAGCGTTCTGCATCAAAAATAGGTACAGAATTTCCGCAAGAAAACAAAGAAGATAATACTAATAATTTCAAAAATTTAATCATTTTAACCCCTTGCACAAAAAAAAGCAGATAACTATTTTGTCAATTTCGTTTTCAAAAATAAAATGGCCGAGAGGGCAGGGATCGAACCTGCCGCGGACAGTTTTAGCCGCCCATTACTGGTTTTGAAGACCAGTCGAAACACCAGTTCCATCCTCTCTGAGATAGACAAAAATTGAATCTTGCATTTTATGTAAAGTTTTTTTTCAAACTATACTTGACCAAAAGGCGTATATTTTTTTTTGAGAAGCAAGTATAAAAAAAAGTTGGTGAAAATTTGAAAAATAAACATTTAATAATGGGTACAGCTGGACATGTAGATCATGGTAAAACCACATTAATAAAGGCATTAACCGGTTATGATTGTGATACGCACAAGCAAGAAAAAGAACGCGGAATTACGATTAATTTGGGTTTTTCGCACATCAATCTTGCGGGCGGAAATAGTGTGGGAATTGTTGATGTTCCAGGGCACGCAAGTTTCATAAAAACAATGGTTTCAGGGGCGTGTGGAATAGATTTTATGCTACTTATCATTGCCGCTGATGAAGGAATTATGCCACAGACCAAAGAACATTTTGAGATTATGAAAATGTTGGGCGTGAAATTTGGCATTATTGTGCAGACAAAAATTGATTTGGTTGACGAAGAATTGTTCGAGATTTCGCAAGCTGAAATTTCCGAATTTGTCGAAGGTTCTTTTTTAGAAAATGCTCCTCTTATCGGCGTTTCATCGGAAACTGGCGATGGTATTGAAGAGCTATTGCAAGCTATTTCTCGGCTAACTGAAACGATTCCAGCACGAGATTCGTCAGGTATTTTTCGAATGTATATCGACCGAATTTTTGTGAAAGAAGGTTTCGGGATAATTGCGAATGGTTCGGTACTTTCTGGTAAAATAAAAAAAACAGATAAAATTTATATCTTACCGAAAAATAAGGAGATACGAATTCGTAGCATGCAGCGCCACGGTAGTGAAACAGACGAAATTTGTGCTGGTGATCGTGCTTCTTTTAATTTGGTTGGTCTCAAACAAAAAGAGATTCAAAAAGGAATGCTTTTGACCGATAGACTTGTAGAATCAACGAAATTAATTGATGTGAAAATCACTATTTTTAACGAAATTAACCTCGGTCTTTGGAATCAAATTATTTTTATTTTGGGAAGCAATTGTTTGGTGTGTCGCCTTCATTTATTGGATCGAAATAACTTATCGAATGGCGAAAATTGTTTAGCACAAATTTATCTTCCACAAGAAATTGTTGCATTTTTAGGTGATAAATTTATCATCAGAAATTCATCTGGAAATACTACCATTGGTGGCGGTGAAATCATTGATCCACATCCACTTCATCATCGTCGACGCAGAAAACAACAAATCGAAATTGTGAAAGAAATTGCATTTGGCGGATTGGAAAGTGTTATTTCTGCTGAAGTTAGGAAATCTGAAATTCCAATTTCACATCTTGAAATTGCCCAAAAACTAAATCTTAACGCAGATGATTTGCTCGAAACGATTTTCCAAAAATTATCTAACGACATTGTTTTTTACCAGACAGAAAACGAAATAATTCTTCTCTCAAAAAAACAAAACACAGCGTTGCAAAATAAGATTTTGACGGGTTTGCAAAATTATCATCGCAAAAACCCTCTTTTGGAAACGGGGCGAACCTTCAAAGAAATTTTGGGTATTTTTGGTGAGAAACAAACGGAAATTACCAAAAAAACTTTGCAGAAAATTTTGGTAAGTTTAATGGAAAATAACAAAATTTTGAAATACCAAAACAGCTGGATTTTAGCATCACATGAAGTGAAAATTGATGCCGAAACAAAAGTCGAAATTAAAAAAATAGAAGATTTTGTAAAATCTCAAAAAAATAGTTTTGTTGAAAAAAATGAAATATTTAATTTTGGTAAAAAGAATAAGATATTAGACCAAAAAATTAGCTCGATTCTCACAAATTTAACTGCCACAAAACAAATCTATTTTCTGCAAAACAAAATATTTTCGGCTGATTTTTTGCAAAGATGCCAAAAAATATTGGTGAAATTTTTAACCGAAAATGAAGTTGGCATAAAAACATCGCAATTTAGAGATTTAATCGCTTCAAATCGAGCTGCCACCATCATTATTTTAGAGTATTTTGACAGTGAAAATATTACGCTTAGAAAGGGTGATTTTAGATTTTTAACGAATAAATTTAGAGAGACATTATGATGAATATTCAAAAAAATATTGAAAATCTAAAAATTAGAATTGCAAAATCAGCACGCGATTCTGCACGAAATATTGAAGAAATTAAACTGCTTGCTGTTACCAAAACTCACTCGGCAGAACTAGTTCAAATTGTTCTGAAAAATGGACTAAAATGTATCGCCGAAAATAAAATTCAAGAAGCAAAAACGAAGCTTCCAGAATTGCAAAATGTATATGATGAATTTCATTTTATTGGACATTTACAATCAAATAAAATAAAACAGCTAATGAAGCTAAAACCAGCATTAATACACTCAATAGATAAAATATCAACTGCAAAAAAACTGAATGATTTTCTTTTTAAAAATAATTTGAAACAAGAAATTTTGATTCAAATTAATACCTCAAATGAAGCAAGTAAGTTTGGCGTTGAACCCTCAAAAATAGTTGCGTTTGTCGATGAAATTACACAGCTTTCAAATCTCAAAATAATGGGTTTAATGACAATTGGAAAATTTACTTCAAACGAAACAGAAATTCGGGATAATTTCAAAAAATTAAAAGAGATATTTGAAAATTTAAAGAGAAAAAACTTGCCGAATTTGGAGATGAAATATCTTTCGATGGGAATGACGAATGATTTTGAAATTGCGATAGAGGAAGGTGCAAATATTGTTCGCATCGGCAGTGCCATTTTTGGCGATAGAAATTATTAAAGGAGAAGTTATGGAAAATTTTGTAAGTATTTTAATTATACTTGGATTAACGCTGATTTCATACGGGATAGGCTGTTTTTCGACAGCTCGATTTATCGCGAAATCTTTCAAAAGTTTGAATATTTATAAGGTGGGGACAGGACACCCAGATACGCAAAATATCTATTCAAATATTGGTAAAATTTTGGGCGTTTTTGCCGGTTTGGTCGATTTCACAAAAGTATATTTTTATCTAATTTTGCTGAAATTTGTTTTTAATCAATCGGAAATTGTGGATATTGTTGGAGATGTGGGTAGCGAAGAGCTGTTATTTGTTTATGGTTTTGGAATGATATTGGGGCATTGTTTGCCGGTAACACACCGTTTCAAAGGTGGTCGCGGGCTTTTTACTTATATGGGGTTCATCGCTTTTTTTGTGCCGTTCCCGATTATTATTGTTGCAATTTTGACGGTTATTTTTATATTAGTTTTTAAACAAATTAGATTTGCTCAATATATGATTGTTATTTTACCACCGTTTATCATCTCATTTTTTGGCAAATTTTTAGGATATAACTTGGAGCTCGACACAAGAATATTTGTTGTCGCTGCGATTATGATGGCTGTTATTAATGTTGTAGTTTCTAAAAAAAAAGGAGAGATATAATGAAAATTATTGAAGTGAAATCGAAAAAAGAGTTGCTTAAATTTATCAAATTTCCGTTTGAAATTTATAAAAATGACGAAAATTGGGTTGCTCCACTCATAATGGATATGAAAAACTTTTTCAATCCAAAAAAAAATCCTTTTTTTGAACATTCGGAAGCACAATTGTTTTTGGCAGAAAAAGATGGTGAGATTGTTGGCAGAATTTCTGCTCAAACAAATACTCAACATAATAAATTTCACGATGAAAATATTGGATTTTGGGGTTTTTTTGAATGTGTAGACGACCAAAAAGTAGCTGAAAAATTGTTTGAATCAGCCATAAATTGGCTCAAAAATAAAAAATGTGAAGTTGCGCGTGGACCAATGAATTTTTCCACAAATGATGAGTGTGGTCTTTTAATTGATGGCTTTGATTCGATGCCTTTTGTAATGATGACACACAACCCCGCTTATTATCAAAAATTGATTGAGAGTTGTGGAATGATAAAAAGCATGGATTTGCTCGCCTATTTGATGCCAGTTACAAAAGCACCTGAAAGATTAGCAAAACTTTCTGCCAAGATTGAAAAACGCGGAGGATTTACGGTGCGAACGCTCAATAAAAAAACGAAAAAAACGCTGAAAAAAGACATTGAAACGGTATTTACCATCTATTCAAAAGCGTGGGAACGAAACTGGGGATTTGTGCCGATGACAAAAAAAGAGTTTGACCACTTAGTGATGGAACTTCTGCCAATTATCGAGCCAGACCTTGTTTTTATTGCGGAAGTAGATGGCGAACCAGCAGGTTTTTCGGTTGCATTACCAGATTATAATTTTGTGCTTCAAAAAATGAAAGGCAAGCTTTTCCCAACTGGAATTTTGAAAGCACTCTATTTCAAAAATAAAATTCCGCGTTTACGCGTGCTCACAATGGGCGTCATTAAGGAATACCAAAACCGTGGAATTGATGCAGTTTTTTACAATAAATCGTTTGAGATGGCGTATAAATTGGAGTATAAATCGGGTGAGTTTTCGTGGATTTTAGAAAATAATTTGATGATGAATCGCATCGCGACAAATATTGGTGGTAAGGTTCACAAAAGATACAGAATTTTTGATAAAACGATAACTTGATGTTTGGTATTGCTTTTTTGAATACAACTGTACTGTTTGCTTCGTTAGCAGTTGTAGTTCCGCTTCTTATCTATCTTTTCGCCAAGAAAAAACCACGAAGAATAATTTTTAGTTCGATTCGATTTATTAAAGAAAGTCAGCAAAAACAAAAACGCAAAATAAATCTAAAAAACATTCTTTTGCTGATTATTCGAATGCTAATTATTCTTTTCACAATTTTAGCAATTTCGCGCCCGGCCATAAAATCTGCATTTCTGAAAAGTAGTACGAATCATCCTAAAACGTCGATTGCCATTATTTTAGATAATTCTTACAGCATGAATTATTTGGTGGATACGCAGACAGATTTTGAAATTGCCAAACAAATTTTACACGAAATAAATGATGAAATTTCCGAAAATGACAATGTGTTTTTATTAGCCTTAAATGAAAATTGGAACAATCTTTATGGTACAATAAATTATGGTAAAATATCTGGTGAATTAATCGATAAAATCGAAATTTCGTCACAAATTATGCTTTTGAAAGATGTGATAAAATTAGCCGAAAAAAAACTAAAAAACACCCACTTACCGAACAGAGAAATTTATATTATCACAGATTTGCAAAAATATGAATTTCCCTCAAAAAGCGAAATTCCAACTTTTATAATTCCAACTTCAAATTTAGAGAATCGGAACAATATTAGTTGCCAAAATGCAAATTTACAGCATCAAATTGTGAATGATAATTTACAAAAACAGCTTGATTTTGAAATTATTAACCACTCCATTATCGAACAAAAAGATGTGATTTACCAACTGTTTTTGAATGGGAATACCGTCGCCGAAAAAGTCGTTAATCTGCAACCAAAACAGAGGAAAAAAATAAGTTTTTTACTCAATACAGATGCGACTGGTTGGCAAATTGGCTACGTGAATGTAAAAAATGAACGATTGATTTTTGACAACAAAAGTTATTTTAGTTTTTATTTAAATCCGCATCCAAAAGTTGCCGTAATTACTGATGTTACAGAACTTCCTTTCGCATTAAAATCAGTTTTACGAATTTATTCCGATGATGTAGAATTATTGAATTCAAACAATTTTAATTTCGACAATTTACAGAAATACGATAATGTGGTTTTGTACAAAAAATTTGATATTTCGGCAAAATTAGAAAATATTTTAACTAAAATTGAGCGAAAAATAATTATCGTGGACGAAAATATCTCAGAAAGCTGGAAAAAGTATTTTTTGCAAACTTTTGAATGTGGGTTTATCAAATACAACCGCAAAAAACAAAATCTCAATTTTATCAACAAATATCATGCGGTAACTTCAATTTTATCTGATAAAAAAAATGCGGAAATTCGTAATTTTTGGGAGGTAGATTGCCACGCAAAAATTTTATTACAAACGGATTCGATGCCACTTTCTTTTGAAGTGGATAATGCAATTGTTTGGCTTTTCGATATTGAAAAGAATAATTCGTTTTTGCTCAATTCAGCATTTCCTGTTTTTGCTTATAACTCTTTAAAGTATACAGAATTACGACGCACAGATGTTTGCCAAATTGGTGAAAAATTTCAACTAAATGTACCACAAATAATTCTACCGAATGGTGATGAAATTACGACAAAAAAAAATTGTTTTTATCCAATTAAAATTGGCGTTTACCAAAATGGAGCAAATAAAATTGCTGTAAATCTGAATTATGTGGAAAGCAATTACGCTAAAATTGAAAAACTGGAAAATAAGGAAATTCAAATTTTAGATAAAGATTGGAAAGAGAATATTTTACAATCACGATATGGCTTTGAATTGTGGAAATATCTGATTTTAATGGCGATTTTTTTATTTGCTTTAGAGATGCTAATTATTAAAAAAACGGAACGAAAATAAATGTTTTGTTTGACAAAAATAGTGTGAATTAACAAATAAATTTCAATAAATTAAAAGAGTTGAGGAGATGTTATGGCAGAAGTAGTTTTGAAGGGTGTGGAAAAATTTTACGACAACGGTTTTCACGCTGTGAAAAAAGTAGATATCGTGGCGGAAGATAAAGAATTTGTGATTTTAGTAGGTCCTTCTGGCTGTGGAAAAACTACTACACTTAGGATGATTGCTGGTTTGGAAACGATTTCTGATGGCGAAATTTACATTGGTGAAAAATTAGTTAATGATGTTTTGCCGAAAGATCGTGACATCGCCATGGTTTTCCAAAATTATGCACTTTATCCACACATGACAGTTTATGAAAATATGGCTTTTGCTCTCAAATTACGTAAATATAAAAAAGATATAATCGATAAAATAGTTCATGAATCTGCTCAACTTTTAGAAATTGAAGATTTGCTCGATCGTAAACCAAAACAACTTTCCGGCGGACAGCGTCAACGAGTGGCTTTGGGTAGAGCAATCGTGCGCAAACCAAAAGTATTTTTGTTTGACGAACCACTTTCTAACCTTGATGCAAAATTGCGCGTCCAAATGCGTGCTGAAATCATTAAACTTCACAAAAAGCTTGATACGACGATAATTTATGTAACGCACGACCAAGTGGAAGCGATGACAATGGCTGATAAAATGGTGGTAATGAAAGATGGCGTTGTTCATCAAATCGATGCCCCATTGGAAATTTATAATAATCCTGTAAACCTTTTTGTAGCTGGGTTTATTGGCAGTCCCGCCATAAACTTAATTGAAGGTAAAATTTTAGAAAAAGATGGTGAATTATATTTTTCTGATGGCGAAATTACTTTTGAAATCCCATCTCGAAAAGAATTGAAAAATTATGTTGGAAAAATAGTTGTCTTGGGGATTCGTCCAGAAGATATTTATGATGCAAAATTTAACCAAATGGCAGAAAAGCCACAAAATATTGAAGCAGTTTGCGAAGTCGTAGAACCTATGGGTAACGAGTTTATCGTTTTCCTCAAAACAAAAAATGCCAAAATTACAGCCCGTTTCGACCCCAAACATTCACCGTCAATCGACAAAAAAATAAAAATTAGTTTAGACACAAATAAAATTCACATCTTCGAGAAGGAGAACGGAAATAAGATTTAGTATGAAATAAAGGAGTTGTTATGCCAAAATGTAAGTTTTGTGGGAAAAAAGGATTTTTTTTGTCATTAAGTTCAAATGATTTATGCAATAAATGTAACCCGATTGTTGTAAGTAAAATAACTGGAAGTGCCAGAATTATCCAAGATTGTCTAAATCTTGTTGATGACTCAAAAAAATTAGATGTAAGATTGGGTAGGCGCAAACTACTTCTTGAACACGCTGAAATATTGTTAGAATTTGAGAATAAAAATATAAATACAATTGAACCATTACCTTCAGAATTAATTGATGAATATGCACCACTGCACGATAAAATAGTTGTAGAAGTAACCGAAACAGATTTAACTAATATTTTAGCCAAAGCAAAAAAAGCAGTTACTGAAAAAACGAAAGTAAAGTATGTAAAAAAAGCAATCAATAAACTTAATTATGCAAAAAAACTGATAGAAAATAAAACAGAATTATTTGTTTTGGAAGATAGAATACACTCTTTTGTTGATTCAGAAAACTTAAAAACTGCATTAGAAAAACAGCCCACAAAAGCAGTAAAAACTAATGATAGAAATTTAGAAAAAAAGATAGAAAAATTAACTGAACCAAAGCTTATTGATTTGTATGAGAATAAAAAAAATATCAACAATGAATCTCATATTAGTGAAATAAAAAAACACATAAATGTTATTTCAAAAAAAGTCAAAAATGCTAATATTACAGATAAAATGATTGAAGATATTACTGGATACAAAATCAATAATATTGTTGAATTATTAAATATAACAAAAGAAGTTGCTTTGCAATCATTAAATGGATTTGCTTCAACTTATATGAATACCAGTCGCAGTATGTTATCCCAAAAAGTAAGTGATTTATCCGCTGAAAATTATAAAGAAGAGGGTGGAGTTGTCTATTGGGAATACTTCGGAGCATTGCCAGATGAAAAGACCAGAGATGAATGTTTAATGGGATTAGGCGTTCAACCGAGTGGAAGTTATCCGAATGCACCGTTCTTCACAGATGATGAGAAAATAGGATTCCAAAGTGAGTTTGGTATTCGTTGGAATTGCAGACACGAATTTAACCAAATAACCGAAGATTATTATGAAGAGATGACTGGAAATTCAACAGATGAGTAAAGAACAAGAAATAAAAATTAGTTTAGACACAAATAAAATTCACATCTTCGAGAAGGAGAACGGAAATAAGATTTAATAACTGTAATTGATGTTTTATAACCTTCATCAAACGGAGGCAAAATGAAGTTTGTTTTGATTGTTTTATTGTTTTTTTCAACATCCCTATTTTGCATTGACCTCAACTTATCTCCGTCTGCAAACTTAAATGCTGTTTTCAATCTCGCCCTCATTTCAGATTCGCCATCTGCATCGATTCAAAATCCAGCTATTATCAACGCTGGGCTAGAAATTTCCACGACTTATCTTTTCAATATGAATGAATTACCGCTTTACAATTTCCACTTTGGTTATCGTTATTTGAAACTCGGATTTCACTTTGGAAGCAGTATTTTAGAACACCCATTTTACCGCGAAATAATTAATAATATCACATTGAATTGTGAATTTCGTAACTTTGAAGCGGGTGGTTCAGTGCGTCACATTTTTAATGAAGTAGCAGGATATCATTCTACAAGTTCACTTGTTTTTGATGGTGGTTTTGTTTGGAAGAATAAACATCTCCAAACAGCTTTTTCGGTTAAAAATTTTACTAAATCTAAATTTGAAAATGTAGAACTTCCCATTTTTTATTTGTGGGAAATGTGCTATTTGGTTACTGAAAAAAGTAAAATTTCACTTGGATTTGAAAAGCAAAACCAGTTTGATTTTTCGATAAAAATGGGTGGCAGATATGATGTTTTCCAACAATTAACGATTTATAGTGGTTATCAATATCAACCAAATAGGATTGGTGTTGGTTTAGATTTTCATCTCGAAAATTATAATCTAGAATACAGCATTCAAACACATCAATTTTTAGGAATAACACATTATGTCACAATTGGTTATGCGTTGTAAAATATGTTGTGTTTTGGGATTATTTGTGTTTTATGTTTTTGCAGAAGATATTACAGAAAATATAATTTCTACAGAAAGTGAAATAAATTATGCCACAGAACTTAGTGAGAATTTAGAATTTTTACGAAAAACCCCCATTGATATAACAACTGTTAAAATAAAAGAATTACGCGAATTGTTATGGCTTTCTGAGACAGAAATTCAAAAAATAATTTTCCATCAAAAAGAGGTTTTCAAATTAGCTGATTTACGAAAAATTGGAATTAACGAAATTACAATTTCTGAAATTCAAGATTACATTTGCTTCCAAAAACAAGAAAATTATGAGATTAGCCAAAGGTTGCGCTTGGAGCTGAAAGAGAAGAATGCAAAAGGAAAATCATGTTTAAAAACTTATCAACGCACCATTGTAACCTCAGAAAATATCAAGTTTGGCTTGCTCACCCAAAAAGATGAATTTGAACATAGCTTAATCGATTTTTATGCACCATTTTTGGAATTTACCCAAGATGCAATTTTACGCAAAATAATTTTGGGAAAATATCGTCTCGCACTAGGGCAGGGAATCTTGTTTGCTCCCAAACTGGGAATATCCAAAAGTGGAGCTACCACCACATTGCCGATGAAAAATTTCAAATCACTTAAACCGTACACAAGTTCATACGAAATCTGGTTTATGAATGGTTTTGCAACCCAATTAAGTTGGGAAAGTTTTTCGTTAATTCCATTTTACTCCAATGCGAAATTTAGTGCTAACTTGGCAAATGATAAAATTACTTCCTTCAATGAAAGCGGCTTACATTTGGATGATTTAGAAAAAAATAATGTGTCCGAAAAAATTTTCGGTTCCAGTTTTTGTTTTGAAAAAGATGTTGGCGAGATTAGTTTAAATTTTGCTAAAATAAATTTTGACCATCAATTTGAAGATTCTGCGTATTTTGCTAACTATAGTGCAGTTAGTTTGGATTTTTTGTTTCACAGAAAAGAACTGTCGATTTTTGGCGAAATTGCCAATTCTGCCGAAAAATTTGGCGGTATAATGGGCATCAAATTCGGTGAAGATAAATTTAGACAGTTAATTTTAACAAGATTTTACGAGAAAAATTTTCCAACTTGGAACGGTCATGCTTTTTCGAGCCAAAGCAAATTTGATAACGAAATTGGAGTTTATTATGGTTTGACGATTCTACCATTTTCACGCACAAAGATTAGTTGTTTTTTCGATGTTTGGCAATTTCCACAAACACAATATTTCGAGAAAATGCCGACCGTTGGTAGCGAAGAATTTTTACAAATTGAACATAAGTTTGGTAAAAATAATGTCCGATTTGTGTTGCAGCACAAAAATAAAGAAAAATACATAAAGCTGGAAGAGACATTAATTCGCGATTTTCAGCGAACAACAATGCGGTTAGATTTTTGGCAGAAAATAGGGCAGATGCGTCTCAAAACGCGCGGTGAATTTGTGGCGGAATATTTACAAAATGAACAAATCTGGGAACGAGGAATTTTGGCTTTTCAGCAACTAAAATGGAAACAGGAAACGTTTGAAACAATTATTCAAATTACCGCTTATCACTCTGCGGTACTTCATTATATGTACGAAAATAGTGTCGATGGGATGATGGAAAACACCATTTTGAGCGGAGATGGTATTTGTTCTTTTTTGCTATTAAAATATAAGTTTTCACCTTCGATGCAACTGCAATTTAAAATTTCAGAAGATTGGCAACAACCAAAAGAAACCAAATTTTATCTGCAGTTAGTCAGTAATCTATAAATATTTTTTCACCTCTTTATCTTTCACGCCAGCGTATAGTTCGATGTATTTTTTGACTGGGCTGGACGCAATTTTGGGAAATAGCACCTCTTCAATCTGAAAAAATCCAACAGATTCTTTCATATCAACCACAATTTTTATGGGGCGTTTTTCACCTTTTGTGATAAAAACTTTCTGAATAGCACTCGACGAATATTTGTGAATGTCGCCGCGTTTAGGAAGATCTGTGATAATAGTGCAAATTCGCGCCCTGCCTTGTTCCATATCGCAACCATCACCAACTAAAACGAGCCCAGCTTCGAGCGAATGGATAGTTTGCGTTGCCATGTGCCCAAAAATTCCCTCCAAAATAAGCGATTTCAAAATAACTTGTTTTGAAGGTTCTGTAGGATAAAATTTTCGCAAAACTCTAGTTACGATTGGAATGGCAAGCTGCACTCCCATAAATTCGTGTTTGTCACGGCAGACAGACATACCAATGTCGTGCAATAAAGCTGCAATTAAAACGGCTATTTTACTGTCTTCCGCCGTACCAATTCCCTCTTTTTCAAGATTGAATTTGATGTTTGCTTCTTTTAAAAGGTCAAACATTAAAATTGCGTTTAAAGCGGCTTTTCGCATGTGAACGGGACCGTGATCGTTGAATTTTAACCTTTTGATGGAAGTGATATTAGCATAATCTTGCAGTTGCTGAATTTCCATGTCGGAAAAAATAAATTTTGCAATTTGTAGCGTTTTGTCGGATAAACGCGTCTTAATTTTATTTTCAAAATGAATTTGTTTTACTGATTTTCTCAAACTTACCTCCAATTTAGCTACCTTATTTTATGATGATGTCATAACTGCGATAGCTTCAAAAAAGGCAATAAGTTTTTTCTGAAAAAAATATTTGACACGCAAACCTTTGTTTTTAGTTTGACGCTCCAATGTCGAAATAGAAGTGAAACTGGGGGTGTAACTCAGCGGTAGAGTATCTGCCTTTTAAGCAGAGAGTCGACGGTTCAAATCCGTCCACCCTCACCAGAAAATAGATGTGTCCCGTTGGTCTAGTGGTTAGGACTCAGGATTTTCATTCCTGCATCAGGGGTTCAATTCCCCTACGGGATACCAATTAAAAGCACCGATTATTCGGTGCTTTTTTTATGTTAATAATAAGTTGTTGCACAAGAGTTCAATAGTGCAGAAAAAATTGATGACTTAGAACTTTTGGATTAATCTTTTTGTAAGCCGCCCCATTTCGGGGCGGTTTTTTGTTTGATAAATTTTCATTTTCCCCGTTCATTATACCATTTTCCCTCAAGGGAATATCATTTTCCCCATAGGGAATATCGTTTCCCCCATAGGGAATATCGTTTCCCCCATAGGGAATATCATTTCCCCTTAGCGTTTTTACATATAAAATTAGTAAAAACTTTTCTAGCATTTCACTTGTCCACTCCAACTAAACGGTGCGAAAACAATCCCGCTGCGGCGGGGAGATAGAAAGGAAAAAGCTATAAAGATGATAATAAAAATACTATTTGACAGAAAGTAATGGTTAAAAAATTTTAATGTTAATATCGAAAGTAAGGTAATTGACTTTAAACAATAACAAGGAGGAAACAATGAAACACTTACTTACATTTTTGCTAATAGTTTTTGTGTTTGCCACATTAAGCGCTCAAGAAACCATCGTCGACACGGTGTATAGTATCTCAGAGCTAGATGGTTGCATTGCAACAACAAGTATGCACGGCACCATAGTGAACACAAACAGCTCAACATTCTACGTAGGCGATGAAGATGCTGGTTTATTTGATGATGAAGTTTTTTATGTAGGGTATTTGTCTTTTGAATTGCCAGAACTACCTGCTGATTTTTATCTTGAATCTGCTTATTTATACATATACCAAAGTAATTCTTTTGGTAATTCTATCTATGGAGATTATCCTGAATATAATATAGAGGGAATGCCTCCTCAATACTTTGATTGCTCTATATATCACATAGAATATGGTAATAGCCTAGATGTAGCAGATTATCCATTTCAATGTTTAGATTGGAGTCAATCAATTAGTGATTCACCCACAATAGGCTGGCGGGAGAAAGTTCAAACAGAAATGGTCTTGGATGATATTGAAAACAATAGACAATTTGTTCAATTTTGCTTGGATATAAATAGTCCAAATTTTGACAATGATGGTCTAGATGATTATCTTACTTTTGAAACGGCTGAAACAACTACAGATTTTAGACCACACATGGTCTATGTCATCAACAGCATGCCTGGTAACTCACAAGATGATGTTATAGATTCACCCAATGCTACTAATTTATCCGTTTTCCCCAATCCATTCACGGGTGAAACCACGATTTCTTTTTCTTTAACCACGAATTTACACGAAAACGCACGAATTGAGATATTTAATGTGAAGGGTCAGCTGGTGGAGACTCTCTCCAATCTCCAAATCACAAATTCAGCCAATCAAGAAATTATTTGGGACGCAAATAATTTCGCCAATGGCATCTATTTTTATAAACTTGTAGTAGGTGGTATTGCTATCGACACAAAGAAGATGATGCTTATAAAATAGCTTACGAATTATAAATTAAAACGCTCTCTCGGGAATCGAGAGAGCGTTTTTTTCATTTGACAAGATATAATTTTTTTATTGTGATAGGTTCAGTTTATTTAATCTGTTCATCTCTCTTTTTCGTTCAGTTTCATGCAAGATTTTTTTTCGCATACGGATGTTTTTCGGTGTTATCTCCAAAAGTTCATCATCATTGATATATTCCATTGCTTGTTCCAGACTAAATTTTCTAGGTGGTGCAAGTTTAATCGCATCATCCGAGCCGGAAGCTCGCACGTTGGTAAGCTTTTTGCCTCTGATTACATTCAAGACCAAATCGTTCTCGCGCGAATGTTCACCGATAATCATACCCGCATAAACATCTATAACTGGTTCGATGAAGAGGATGCCGCGTGGTTGGAAACTTGCTAATGAATAAGCAGTTGAAAGGCCTTTTTCCATCGCGATTAATGCCCCGCGTTTTTTCTTATCCAAATCACCTTTGTAAAATTCATATTCATAAAAACTGTGATTGATGATGCCTGTGCCACGAGTTGTGGTAAGAAATTCATTGCGAAAACCGATTAACCCGCGTGCTGGAACTTTATACTCCAAGCGGGTGTATCCGTCATTTCCTGGTACCATATCCATCATTTCACCCTTTCGTACACCGAGCATTTCGATGACTGTTCCCACAAATTCATCAGCTACATCGACGATAGCAAGTTCGATTGGTTCGGTGCGTTTTCCGTCAAGTTGGCGGAAGATAACTTTTGGTGTAGAAACTTGGAATTCAAATCCTTCACGGCGCATATTTTCGATGAGGATAGCAAGTTGAAGCTCGCCTCGCCCTTTCACGATAAATTCGTCGCTATTTTCGGTTTTTTCTACCACAATGCTCACATTTGTTTGAAGCTCTCGTTGTAATCTATCCCAGATGTTACGAGAAGTTACATATTTTCCCTCTTTCCCTGCAAATGGCGAATCGTTCACACGAAAAGTCATCGAGAGAGTTGGGGCATCTATTTCGATAATTGGCAGCGGTTTTGGATTTTCTTTGCATGCAGCGGTTTCGCCGACATCCACTCGTTCCATTCCTGCCAAAGAGACGATATCGCCTGCGAAAGCTGTTTTTATCTCTTTCTTTTTTAATCCATCGTATTGGAAAATTTTGGAAATACGGTAGAGTAATCTCTCTCCGTCTCGTTTTAATAAAACTACCTCTTCACCTTGTGAAACAGTTCCATTGGTGATTTTTCCAGTACCAATTTTTCCTAAATAATTATCATATTCGATTGCAGAAATTAGCATTTGGAAAGGTTTATCTTCATCACCTTCCGCATCTTTTACTCGATTAATAATTGTCTCGAATAAGGGGGTTAAATCTTCACTTTCATCTTCCAATTCGTATTTCGCAATTCCATCTTTTCCAGATGCATAAAGAATTGGGAAATCCAATTGTTCATCATTTGCATTCAAATCGACAAACAAATCAAAAACCATATCGAGTACATCGACAGGTCGTGAGTTTGGTCGATCTATTTTATTGATAATTACGATGGGATTCAAACCTAATTCCAGAGATTTTTTCAGCACATATTTTGTTTGTGGCATTGGTCCTTCAAAAGCGTCCACCAACAGTAAAACAGAGTCTACCATTTTCATGATTCGTTGCACTTCGCCACCAAAATCGGCGTGACCGGGTGTGTCCACAAAATTTATTTTATAGTCTTTGTAAGTAAGCGATGCGTTTTTGGAGAAAATGGTAATTCCTCTTTCTCGTTCGATGTCGTTGCTATCCATCACGCGTTCGGCAACATTTTGGTTATCTCTAAAAGTGCCAGATTGTTTCAACGCACCGTCAACCAAAGTGGTTTTGCCATGATCCACATGAGCGATGATAGCGATATTCTTAATTTTTTTCATTTATCCTCAATAATTATTTTAATTTATTCAGAGTGTCTAAAAAAAAATGACTACTATTAAGTCAATTCATTTGAAAGATTTATGTGAAAATATGTTCGTGAGACTTACCAAAAAGGCAGATGTCTAAAAAGGATGTTTCATTATTTTTTCTGCATCATAATCGAAGAAGGCGATGCTATTTGCTCCACTTTCCATTGCTTTTTGCATTGCAATCGGTAATTCATCTGGCGTGAGGTGTGGTAAAAATAGACCTGGAATCAGTTTTGTTTTTGATGAAAGTTTTTGCACATCTATTTTTGTTGCAGTTTTTATCCACTCAATATTTTCATCATAAAATTTATGGTAAATCATGGGGAAAATAGCATCAATATCCCAGGCTGTCCAATCTTGCCTTACAAGTTCTTTGGCAATTTTAGGAGTTGGAAAAACAGCTGCAGAAAATAATTTTGGACGCACAATTTTTGCCAAACTATTCACTAAATTTGTAATGTTATCATATCGAAATTTTAGCCAATTGGTATGAGTAGAAGGGCTTTGCAAATCGAGTGGATCAATCCCTGTTTTTGCGCTGAATTGCTGACGACATTCAGGACAATAGCAGTAGTCAAATTGTGGTTCTTCGTGTGTTTGATGCAAATTGTATTCTGGTTGAATTGCTACTGGTAAAATCACATCTGGATAACGAATGTAATCAAGGTGAATGCCAGCAATTTCGGGATAGCTGCACAATTTAACTATCCGTTCTGTGAGGTATTTTTTTACTTCTAGCTTAGATGGACAAAGCCATTTATAGTAATCTACATAGGGTGGATTCTGCAGACAAGATTCACCGTTGCGATTCAGCATAAACCAATCTGGATGATTTTTGATGATTTCAGGGTCCGAGCAAATACCGGTAATTGACCAAATATGAAGCTCAATTTTAAGTTTTTGTGTGATTGGGATTAATTTTTCGATTGCTTCAATTGATCCAGAAAATAGAATTGCATCAATCCCCGCTTGCTTAATGTTTTCTGTGTGAAGGAGAAAGTTTTTCTCGAGTTCAGCATTATTTCGTAGCCACATCCATTTTTTCATGATTTATCTCTCCTATAAAAATTAATAAATTCTGCCATCGTGTGTAATTCTAAATTTTTTCCCATTTGAATTTATGATTGCTTCGAAGCTATTTGGTGTAATGAATATTTGCGGTATCCACGAAAAATTCTCTATTTCTAATTTATTAAGGTCAGTTGTGTAAACGCCATTTTTCATAAAGTAAGTTCGTTCTTTGTAGTAGATTTTACGCAATGCAAACTTGATGTCTTCATCCACATTGTAGATGAATGTATCATCAACATCTTCGGAAAATTGCACGAAGCCCCACATTTCTGGGTAGTGCATTGCGATAATTCCTTGTGGACTCCAAACCCAATTGTGTTCTGGTTTATTTATTTTTACGTAATCGTTATTGATGATTTCTGTATCCCATTCCACGCGTGAAAAATTGACACGCCATTGTTCTCCGCTTTTAGGAGGGCAACTATCGGCACACTCTTCCAAAACTTTCCATGGAATGGCGATTTCTACCGACCAACTTTGGTCAATATCGCTAGGATTATTTAGCGTTCCATCGATATATACAGCTGTTTTCAATCCTTGAATATCCCACGCATCTACAGCACGACAGCCTTCATCTCGATATGGTGCAAGCAAAAGAAGATCCCAAATAGTATTGAATGCATTCATCTCAAATTCGTAATATTCGTGCGTGTCACCTTGTGGATCGATGAAGATTTCAAAGTCATTATCGTAAAAGATAACTGCATCTCGTTCTTTTAACTTTGCCCAAATATGTGATTCTTCCATTAAGCATCCAAAATAAAAGTAATCATCATCCCACAACATTTTCACATTTGTTTTAAAATTTGGTTTCGGTTTGGAATTACCTTCAATATCGACAAAATCAGCTGTCCATTCTGCTTTTTCCCATATCTCATCATCCAATTTTCCGTCGATTACAAGTGGTTTGTTTATTTTTTTACAAAGATATTGTTGAGGCGCAAATTCAATTTGCGGTTCTGGAAAATAATCTTTCCAAGCCTCTTCTGCATAACATAAAATTGAGGTTAAAACTAATAATACGATCGTTAAATTTTTCATAAAAGCTCCCTTATTTAAAACATTTTTCAATTAATTCTTCGATGGTAGAGATAGCAAGACCGATGCTTGTATCGGCAGCACCATAATAGATGTGAACCTTGCTATCCATTTTAGCAAACCCGTATTCATTGTAGTTATCTACTGTCAGTCCAGTTGGGAAAATTACATTTGGTACTTGACCTACTGTTTCGTAAAGCTCACGTGGTTCGAGGATATTTAGTTTTCCGCGGGCAATAATTTTGGCAGGATTTTCCAAATCTAACAGCATCACACCTGCCTGATAAATTGGTTGATAATGCATTGCAATACCGTGATAGACAAGTAACCAACCTTTTTTAGTTTTTACCGGCGGTGGACCAGCGCCGATTAATTCGTCCCAATAATTATGGTTGCCTTCTGCTACTTTTGCCACAGCTTCCCAATTCAATAAATCGGCTGATTCTGAAAGATGAATTTCACTGCCCGTCACAGGGCCATCAACGAGGGCAACTTTATTGGGGCGGTCAAATCGCATAAATTTACCGCCAATTTTTTCTGGGAATAGAACACCATTACGATTATCCTTTTCTGAGACAATTCCCAAAAATTCAAATTGCTCAAAATCTTTTGTTTGAGCTAATCCTAATCGGCAAATTTTTTCCATATCCATTGCAAACATTATGTAAAAGGTGTCGTTAATTCTTGTGATGCGAGGGTCATAACAATGATAAATTTTTTCCTCTATTTTTTCAATGCCAGCAAAATTGATGATTTTATTAGAGATGTCAAAATTTATTCCATCTTTACTTTTTGCCATCACGTTGAAAGTTTGGCGACCTCTATTTTGTACTCTTAGCATTAGATAATATGTGTCGTTTACTTTGATTGCACCTGGATTGAATACAGAAGTTACATCTACGAGATGCGGTTCAATCTCTGGAATATCAGTGCGTTCTACAATTGGATTACCCGAATATCTTTTCATAATTTTCCTCACTTTTGCTGAAAAAAAGAGAGGTGGCATAAAATGTCAAATAAAAAAAACCGCCCCGAATGGGGCGGTTTTCTTATTTCTTGAGAATAGTCTAATTTCTAAAATTAGATTTTGGCGGTGAAACAGTTACTACCCCACCGTTATTAGCTGTTACACGGTAAAATTTCATTATAGACCCACCAGCTGATTCAAATGTTGTATCTGTTATCGGTTCTGTGTTAATTTGCACAAACTCTCCAGTTGGTGTATCACAAGCATATACATTGTAGAAATCTACTCCTTCTACTGCGTCCCAAGTGATTGTACGAACTACATGACCAACTTCATCTGTGGTTACTACTATGCGGACATTAAGCGGTGTGGTTGGAACAGCAGTATTTTCTATGATATCAATGGTAAAACCACTTCGTTGCTTATAATTGTTACTCGCACTTTCTCCTATAATCATCTCGCCAATTACTGCAAATTGTTTAAAACTTGATGACTGGCTTTGCCCACCACCCATAGAAAAAACAGCTGAACTACTTTGAATTTGTGCCATTAATGAACTTGCAAATAAGCAAATAAGAAAAATAATCAAGCGAAATGGATGAAATGATATTTGTTTTACATTCATTTTCCTACTCCTTATCACTTAGTTTTTAATTTTATTTTTTGATTCGTACTCAGATTTGTCTCGTATAACCCTGTAGTCTTCATATCCTTTTCGAATGCCTTGAACAAAATAATCAAATTTATAGTTACCTGTGCCTTTTCTCAATTCCTTGATTCTAAAGCCATTGGCTGTTTTTTCAACAACTGCTAAACCTTCTGATTCTGCAGAAAGTGATGTTAATTGAACTGTTATTGTTTCTGGATTAACCACTAATTCAAAATGTTCTTCAAAGGTTATCCATGCTTCTCCATTAATTAATTCAGCAGTTCCTCTAGTATAAACACCAGCCTCTGGTCCTTCTATACAAGCGTAAACTATTTTCTTGTCGTTGCGTAAAGGATGATCGATAACAAAGTTTTTTACACCATCTGCACTAATATTACCTCCCGCATGCAAATGTCCTCCCGCAATAATGTTACCACCAGCATCGATATCATCATAACAAATAATCGCTCCAGTTACTTGCAAGTTCTGGGACACATAGAAATTACCAGCTGCTGCTGAGGCGTATTCTGCACCTTGTGCCCACTGAGCATACTCTGCATTATATGCTGTAGATGCGTTCTCTGCAAAGTCAGCATAACCTGCCCTGTGAGCATGTAATACCGGTAATATTTGTTGATTAGGTGATAACAGTTCATTATCAACCGTAACCCGCAACCAAACATTATTTTCATAGTATGCGTCACTTAAATAATCATCTCCTAATACAACAGAATACAATCCATCTTCTACAGAAATAATAACATCTTGTGTTTGCCATAATACATAATTATACTCATCCACAAACGCAAAATCAAAACTATGTTCACCTGTTAGTGGTTCACCAGCACTATTAGTAAGCTTTGCCTGATAGTTAAATTTCTGAGGCATTTGTGCCCAAACAACATTTGTTAGCAACATTACTAACATAAAAACTAAAACTAAATTTCGTCTTTTCATCTTTACTCTCCTTTGTACCCTGTGGGCACATTTAAAATTACTACGCACTTTACAAACAATTCTTCCAATGATATGAACAATAATCATTACCATTCTTTAACATTCTTGATGTCTTGAATG
>JABGOP010000024.1 GCA_018645365.1 Candidatus Cloacimonadota bacterium | reverse complement strand
ATTAGTTTTTCCTAGGAAATAATTAGTTTTTCTTGAGTAAAATAATTTTTATAAAAGCCATCTCACAAGGGCTGAAAGCCCATTATTACTGGTGTTAGCGTAAATGGCAAATAACAAAAAGGAGGTAACGCCTGGAAATTCATTGTGCTGGGGAGATTCATCAATCTGAAGCTGATGTATCTGCTTTCGTAATCTTTGACTGTTGCACAAAAAAAAACTGGAGATCGCATCAGGTTATGCGAAATGGGTTCGGTAATAGTAGCTGGTGTTAAATTGGTTTTGCAAAAATATAACCAAGGAGGTTATAATGTCTAACTTTTTTCCTGGAAATGTGGATGAACTGATTGGTTGGTTCAGAAACTATGTAACGGTAGCAACGGTAAACATGGCAACTTTGAAGTTGTCACAAGAAGAGATAGATGCACTAACTGCGAACCTTGCTGCATTGGAAACCGCTCAAACTAAAGTGATTTCCAACAAAGCAATCGCGAAACAATCGACAGAACAACGGGATAATGTTAAGAAGTCGTGTATCATTGACATTCGTGATACATCGAAGCTGATTCAAGCGAATAAAAACATTCCTTCCGACCTTATCGAAGCGTTGGGACTTCCCAAGCACGACACAACTCCGTCCCACGAGATGCCAAATCAACCCACCAGATTGCAGGTGGAAGGCTTGGATGTGGATGTCAACATTTTGGATTGGGATAGGAACAACAACAAGCAGTCCACGCAATACATCATTGAGGCAAAGTATTTGGCAGATGAGCAATTTGTGGTGATAGATACTGTAACCGCCACCAAATACCAGCATAACGGACAGAAAGCAGGCGTAGCCGTCTATTATCGCATTACGCCACGGCGTGGTAGATTGGTAGGAATCCCATCGGAAACCGTAGGCATCTATACGGGATAGTCAATCCGCAAATAAGCAAAATCCCCGCTCGTATGAGCGGGGATTTTTTTGGGGATGTCTATAGGAGATTACTCCCTTATCTAATTGACAAGGCTAAATTCACTGAATGATTTAATTTAATATGCTCTAATGTTGATATTACAGGTAAATATTTTTTAAGCATTTTTTTATTCTCTTTACCGCCATTTTTAAAAATAATTTTCGGTATTAATTTACCTATTTCTTCTTTGTTAAATTCAAATTTTCTTTTGAGCGTAATTTCATAATAATACTCTGTTTTAGAATTTTCTTTTCCTTTAATTTTAGATTTATGTTTTAGTTTTATATCTTTAATTTTCCCAGAATGACCTGTAAAAACCAAAGGTTTCCCTCTGCCCCCTTGATATAAATATAACATCTTTGTATCTAATATCTCTATTGGGAAATCTTGCACAAAATTATTTTGTTCAATTGCGTGAAAATAAAATTTATTTGTTTTCGTCAAACTTGAAATATCTTTCTTTCTACAAAACCCAAGTGCAACTTTTTCAATTGGTTTTGGTTCCATTTTTAAATAATTAACAAATTGTTTTTTGGTATTAAAACCACTAATTTTATTTGTGTAAAGCTTTGCTTTTTCCTTATTTTCAATTTCATTTTTCCGACATTTACTAATATCCAAAAATTCAGTTTCTTTATCAATACCTAAAAATCGTCTATTCGCTAAATTTGCAGCAATTCCTGTTGTACTACTTCCAGTAAAAGGATCTAATATCCAATCGTTAGGTTTTGTTGAAGCCATTACAATTCTTGTTAATAGTGATAATGGTTTCTGGGTTGGATGTTTTTTGCAAGACTTTTCCCATCTTGCAATTGCAGGCAATTTCCAAACATCTTGCATTTGTTTATCACCATTCAATTGTTTCATTAACTTATAATTATAATAATGTGGTACTTTTTTAGATTTTCTCGCCCAAATTATTTGCTCCGTTGAATAAGTAAAATAACGACAAGAAAAATTAGGTGGTGGATTTGTCTTTTGCCAAGTGATTATGTTTAGTATTTTAAAATCTAATTCTGTTAGAATTTGTCCTACGCTAAAAATATTGTGCATTGTGCCACTAATCCAAATTGTAGCATCTTCTTTCATAAGTTCTCTAACTTGTTTAAGCCACTTGCGATTAAAATTGTTAATATAATCAAATCCATGTGACTTGTCCCACTTCCCCTTATTAACACTAACAATTTTACCACTTTGAATAGTTTTCCCATTATTAGACAAAAAATAAGGAGGGTCAGCAAAAACCATATCAAATTTATGATTTATTTTAGGCAAAAGCTCCATTGTATTTCCTCGAAGAAGATAAAATTTTTTGTCTTTGGATTTAAAATATGGTTTGATCAATTATTTGGTCCATTTATGATATATCTTGCTGATTTAAGCAATATTATACTGTTATAATCATTTTGATTTTTAAAACTATATTGCCATATATAGAACATATTTTCTCTTTTTTCAAAGAACAATAGGTAGATATCTTTTTTTGTATAAGATTTCCATTGTTTAAAGGGATAGAACAGTTGTCTTATGATGGTATTTGCAGTTTTTGAATTTTTAGCTTCAATTAAAACTACTCTATCTTTCCCTTCAAAGCCCGCATCAACTTCAGTTTGCACACTTTCAGTTTTAATTAATTGATTTCCAACATTAAAAGAAAACTTAGGTGTGTACTTTCTACCCCTTATTGTAAGAACTAAACTTTCATCTTTCATATATGTCCTAATTAAGCTTGAAGCATATGCGAAATCAAGATGTTGCATTTCAGAATTCCCGACCTCTGCCGTTTCTAATTTAAAATTAAGTTGTGAGTTATATGTTTGAGGTTTAGATGTTATATTAGGAATATCAACATAACCTTCTCCTTTTACAATAACATAATAGCCATTTTTTACAGGCAATAAAAATAATTTATTTTCAATAAATATTTCTGGTCTATCAGATCTACTATCTTGCTTGCATAGGATTCGAACTTCTTTCTGTGTAGTTTTTTTAAAATTTTGACAAGAGATCTTAATTTGTTCTGCTGACAGTGAAAACGGAGTTTCTTCAAAGTTATGTTCTAAAATTTTGTAATCGTCAAAAATTTTTTTCCAAGATTCATTATTTGCCATATCTAATTTGTAATTAACAGTTCTGTTAATTTTCCCCTTTTATCTGGATTTGCATTTATACTTCTACGAGCATTTACTCTTAAAATATTAAATGAAGCATATAAATTATCAAAAAAATTATTATTAACATCTTTCCCTTTTACATCAGAGTTGCTCAATATCCATTGATGATTTTGGTTATCTAAAATTTCACAAAATTCTTTAAGCCTAATCTGTTCATTGTCATCAAATTTATCTTTTGCATAAGAATTAAAGCTTGAAGTTTCACTTAATGGCTTATACGGTGGGTCAAAATAAAAGAAAGTATTCTCTGATGCAAATTTTAAAGTATTAGAATAATCTCCATTTAAAATTTCAACTCTTTGCAAAACTTCAGAAACAGCCAAAAGATTTTTTGTGTTGCAAATTTGAGGTTTTCGATAACTTCCAATTGGTACATTAAACTCATTCTTTTTATTAACTCTGAAAAGTCCATTAAAACAAGTTCGATTTAAAAATATAAATAATGCACTCTGCTTTGTTTGATTTGAATTTCTTAAATTAAAAAGAGTTCTTTTATCATAGTAATATTTTTTCTTTAATTCTTCATTATCTGATAACTTATGATATTCAGCTTCCCATTTTTTTAAAATTGTTATTAAATCTTGAACATTATTCTTAATTGTTAAATATGAATTGGTTAAATCCTTATTTATATCATTTATTATTGCTCGTTCCAATTTAGGAAATTGTTCTAACATCCAGAATAATACAGCTCCACTTCCAACAAAAGGTTCTATGTAAGTGAATTGATTATTTATTATATTTGGGGGGATTTGCTCTTTAATTTTATTAATCAACTGAGTTTTCCCGCCTGCCCATTTTAAAAATGGTTTTGCAATTGGTAGCAATTCTCGATTATTTATTTTTCTTTCTTCCATATAAAACCAAAAACAATTTAAACTAATTAATGTCAATTATATTATATAGGTATAAACCTATACTCACCACCGAAAGAAATAATCTTTCTTCCAACTCTATTTTTTTATTATACTATCCGTTGTCCACAAAATAATAAAAATATTCTCAAAAACTCCTTAAAATTTTAGTGTTTTTTTACACAAAAACATCTTTATAAAAAACACATGTCACATATAACATAGATAGCAATAGTTTGCAAGAAATATTCTACCAAAGGTGCATTCTATCCGTTCAAAGGTGCATTTTAGCCCTTGAAAGGGACAAAATCACTTTTTTCTATAAAGTAAAAAAGTGGCTATTTTTTATCATTTTGGGGTAAAAAAATTTAATTTTTTATAAGGTAAAAAAAGGGATTGTTATTTAAAAAAAAATCATACTATTTAATATATGAATAATTATGAATCTATTGTAACTACTCTTCAGTTAAAAATTCTATGATAGAGTCTAAAACTATCTCACTATGGGTTTCCATAATACAATGACTCTTTCCACTAACCTCTACATATTTTGCATTTTCAATTTCTGATTCTAGCTTTTCCCCTTTGTTTTTAACAATTCTGTCCTTTTTACTCCATAAAATTAAAGTTTCAGCTTTTATCTTTGCGATATTTGGTTCAACTATATCAAGGGATGCAATAGTCCATTCTCCACAAGCTTCTGGAACACCAGCACGTAAAAATGGTGCAATATTGCCAACAAATTCTTCATCTGTTACCTTTCTTCCAAAAGCATTATTCATTACAAATCTGACAATGCCAGCATTGTTTAAAAACTTTGAGCTATTTTTGATAACTAAATTATTAAAAGGCCAATATTTGGTTATCTTTGGAGTGGCTGATGTACCGTATACAGCAGGAGCAATTAGGATTAAATTTTTAACATACTCAGGTTTTTTTATTGCCATATGTGTTGCAATACGCCCACCAAGTGAATGTCCTAAAATAATGATAGGAAAGTCCGATTGAGATAATATTTGATTTGTTGCTTTTAAAAGTAAATCAGCTCGAGAAACAGAATCTTTGTTTAGAGGATCAAAAGAAACTCCTGATTTTTGTTTTTCTCCAGAAAACCCAAACGGTGGAATATCTATCGATAATATATTCCATCCACATTCTGCTAGATTTGGTGCAATATATCTCCAATTAAAAGTTGAGCCACTAACACCGTGAACCATTAAGATGGTTCCTTTAGGTTTATTGTATTGCAATGAATCGACTTGCCATTGGCAATAATGAAGTTTTGCTTTATCAACATAAATAAATTTAGACTCTGCGAAAGGTTTTTCTTCTGGGTATTTTAATGACACTTCTTCGATTAACGTTTTATTAATTGTTGTACAAGAGTTAAGAACAACGCTTATTAATACAATAAATACATATTTATACAATTTTCTATCCTTTTTATTTTAAAAATAATTATAGTAAATTTAAACTTGAATATATGAATTTTACCCGTCAAATCTCCACCAGATATTAAATGAAGGTATTATGGGTTTGCTACCATCCTTATATAAGTAGGAATTTAAACCAATTTTCAATCGTAGTTTCTCCCATCCCCATATTATGGCACCTCCAGTTCTTATTCTTTCATAAGTAAAATCACGAGCAATCTCACCAACGAATTTAGTAAGATGAGATGCACTTAACTCAATTCCACAAGCAGTATTTGATCCTTGAACGAACCAAGTTGCAGTTGCATCATCAATATCCACATTTTCACTGGTCCAAACCATAGAGCGTTGACCGGAGAAATGAAGTTTAACTTTTTCACTCATTGAAATCGAAAAAGCTCCATATGGGGCTAATGATGAATAGTTTGTTTCATTATCAAATGTTAGTAATTGAAAGTCATCAAATCTTAGACCGGTAGAAAAAGCATATTTCGAAGTGTTATATAGGTTTACTTTTATTTGAACATTTCTATCCTGCAATAAGAAAAGAAACAAATTAGTTCCCACTTGTAGATGATCAGAAATTCCATAATATACAGAACCCAACCCGATAATAAATTCGTTCTTTTTTAATGCAAAAGCTGTTGGCATCTTCATAACATTGAGAATATTCCTATTTTTAAATCCTCTTCTGCTGTTAAGTCTTTGTAATATCTCTTCCTGGTTCCGAATCAACTGTTCTTGATTTTCTAATAGTTGTTGCTCTGTTTCTGTAAGCTCTTCTGCAAAAACAAATTGAGTAGCAAGAAAAACCATTACAATCACCAGTATCTTTTTTAACATTATTCCTCCGTTGTGGATTATAATTTCGAAGAACGTAGGTAAAACTATTCATCACATGTCAAGCGATTAATTTAATTTTAAACGTCCTACTGATGAATGAACCATAAATACTATCTGAAAATTATAAGTATGATTAATCTAAGAATAACTCCACTTTTAGGGTAATCAATAAAATACTATAAACAATAAAACCGATCAGATTTCTCTAATCGGTTTTTTATATATGGCGGGAGCGACGGGACTTCCCTTTCCGTGAGGACAGGGACACTGCAATGGGTGGAACAAGTCTCGGCATTTTTTTTCTCAAGTATTTTGCGAAAGTATAAGTATAATAAATACCCAAACCCGTTCACATTCAAAAAAATAAAAAAAAACTTGACCAATCGTGACGCATTTCCACATTTGACCCATATTTACTCAAATTTGCTCATTCTTACTCATTTAGACAGGGAGGTAATTGATGTCAGGTGAATTTTTAGGTACATACTCAAATTCAGTAAACAAAGGCAAGTGGGTCTCAATTCCAGCTGAATTTAAAAAAAAGTTTACGACACAAGCCAAGCAAACTGTCATCGCGACAATTGGTCCTCAAAAAATGAATATTGCCATCTATCCACTCGATAATTGGAAACAAAAAATTGCAAAATTGACGAATGGTTCAAACGAAGACAAAAGACTTTTAATCTATTTGAGGAATTTTGCCACTTCCGAATTGAAAATGGAAGCAAATGGTCGCATTAAAATCAGTGAAGAGCTCATCAAATTAGTGGGAATTGACAAAAAAGTAATCATCAAAGGTGATGGAAATTACATCTCCGTTTGGAATCCAGCTAGCTATGAAAACTATTGTAACGAACTTTTGGAAAATTTTGAATTCGATGTGATGGATTATCAATAATGAGCGATTACCACATTCCAGTCCTCCTAAAAGAATCAATTGATGCGTTAAACATCCGTGATCACGGCATTTATGTGGATACCACTTTGGGCGGTGGCGGACACACAAGAGCTATTTTAGAAAGAAATGAAACCATCACAGTTGTTTCGTTCGACCGAGATGAAGATGCCATCAAACAAACAGCATCCTTGCAAAAAGAATTTTCGGAAAGATTAATCATTATTAGAGATAACTTCGCAAATTTGAGAACAGGTTTAGCATTAAATCGCATCAAACATATTGATGGAATTTTATTCGATTTGGGCGTTTCTTCCCATCAAATAAATTCGTTTGAACGTGGTTTTAGCTTCATTTACGATACAGATTTGGATATGCGGATGGACCAATCTGCCGAACTTACCGCTTTCGATGTGATAAATAAATTTCCATTTGAAAAGTTAATCTCTATCTTCTACGAATACGGAGAAGAAAAGGAATCTGGCAGAATTGCCAACGCTATCGTTAAAAATCGCGAAATCAAAGAAATTGGCACCACGACTGAATTGGCAGAAATAATTGATCGAACTGTTTTTTCAAAACAGAAAATAAAAGCAAAAGCACGCATCTTCCAAGCAATTCGTATTTTCTTGAATAACGAATTGGAATCATTAAAAATTGCACTCGAAGACAGTGTGAAAATCCTCCATCCAAGTGGTCGCATCGCGGTAATTTCATATCACAGTTTAGAAGATAGAATTGTGAAAAAATTTTTCAAAAATGAGGCAATAGACTGCATCTGCCCACCAGATTTACTCAAATGTGGTTGCGATAAAATATCCACCTTAAAAATTATTTCTAAAAAACCGATATTGCCAACTTCAACTGAAATTTCGCAAAATAATCGTGCTCGAAGTGCCAAACTTCGCATTGCTGAAAAAAAGGAGATTTTATGATAAAAAAAATTGCTTTTTTTATTTTTTTAGTTTTTGTAATTATTTTTTTGCATTTTCAAAATGGTCATCAAATAAAGCAATACTCTCGTGATTGTGAAAATATTCAAAAAAATATAGACTCACAAAAAGAGATTGCAAAATATCTTTGTGCAAAAAATAATTCACTTTGCTCTCGAAAACGCATCGTTGAGCTTGCAAAAGAACGATTAGATATGTCTTTCCCAGATGAAGAACGAGAAAACATTATCACGGTAAAATTGGAAAACAACAACAGTAAAGCTACTTTCTTAGATTTACTAATTCCATCTGCGGACGCTTTGAATAGATGAGATTAAAAGTTTTTGCAGGTCTAAACATTATCTTCATTATCGTTTGGATTGTGTATCTCTTTATCATCCAAGTAAACAACCATTACAACTTTGAACCAAGATTAACTCCGCAAAAAGAAATTATCTATCCCAAAAGGGGTAATATTTACGATTCAAACAAAAAATTATTGGTCGGCAGTAAACGCTTCTTTCAGGTTGATTTTGACACAACAAAGCTTCAATCTAAAATTCCACAAATTACAAAAATCATTTCCAAACACACCAACCTTTCCGAAAGTTATGTAAACGCACAATTAACCAACGAGAAAAATAAGTATATTTATGAAAATATTCCCGAATTGCAAATCATCAGAATTCAAAACGATTTGAAAAAAATTAATGCAGAAAAAGGGTTGGTTATCACTTTCAAAAAAATAGAAAGAATCTATCCATTCGATAAATTAGGTTCGTGCTATTTGGGCGGTGTCGAAAAACAAGATGCTGATAGCTTTGCGAATGCTGAAAATGGCAACAAGAGTAACAAAGAAACACCACTTTATCAGTTGAACGGTATTTGTGGCTTAGAAAGTGGGTTTAACGAAGTTTTAAAGGGCAAATACGGTTGGCAAGAAATCATCGGTGGAAATAGAAATAACACAAAACTTCAGTTTGAATTTTTCAAAAAAAAAGAAGTAACAAATGGTAATTCGCTTGTTTTAACAATAGATAATAATTTGCAAGAAATTTTGGAAAATAACCTCGCAGCAGGATTGATCGAGCACGAAGCGAAAAATGCGATTGGCATTATTATGGAACCAGAAACTGGAAAAATTTTGGCAATGCACGGCATTTCAAAAAAGAATTTAGATGCTTCTGCAAAAGTTTTGAGAACTTCCGCAAATCCAGCCGTGGCGTCAATGTTTGAGCCTGGTTCCACTTTCAAACCATTCACAGCACTTTTGGCAATCGAAAATAACATCTACGAGCCAACTGACATCATCGATTGTACCGATTATCCAAACATTTACCAAAGTGGAGAAAAACG
The DNA here is from genome assembly GCA_018645365.1 of Candidatus Cloacimonadota bacterium. GTDB lineage: Bacteria > Cloacimonadota > Cloacimonadia > Cloacimonadales > TCS61 > TCS61. The sequence continues at coordinate 15,404 of JABGOP010000024.1, read as the reverse complement.
CACAATTCGAGATGATGACGACCACAAAAAACCAGAACGAACTTTCAAAAACGTCATTGTTCATTCATCCAATCCAGGCATCAGTAGAGTTGCCGACAAAGTGGGAACAGAAAAACTTTACGATTTAATTTTGAATTTGGGATTTGGTCATAAAATTGGCGACAATTTAAACGGTGAATCAGCTGGTATATTAACAGAATTATCTAATTGGAGCGGTTTTGCTCTACATTCTATCTCATTTGGACAAGCTATTTCTGTAACTGCTCTGCAGTTGGCAAATGCGTATTGTGCACTTGCAAACGATGGAAAAGTGATGCGGCCCTACATCGTCGATGAAATTATTGATGAACATTCTGAAATTGTCACAAAAATTCAGCCAAAAATTTTGAGAAACATTTCAAACAAAAAATCTTTGAACACTTTGAAAACCTTTTTAAAAAGCGTTGTGGAAGATGGAACTGCTCAAAAAACGAAAATAAAATTTCTTGATGTAGCTGGTAAAACGGGAACTGCTGAAAAAGCAGACAAAGGTGGATATTCTAAAGACAAATATACTTCTCTTTTTGCGGGATTTTTCCCAGTTGAAAATCCACAATACGCAATGGTAGTTGTTTACGATGAAGCAAATTATGAAAATAAAAAATATTATGCGTCACTTTCTGCCGTTCCTACCTTCAAAGACATCATTATCGACATTGCCAATCTGCCGCAAAGCAATCTTGGCAACAGCAAAAAAGTGGAAAAAAATACTTTCGTTACAGCTCCAGATTTAGTTAATTTACCAAAAAACGACGCACTCGATTTATTGCATAAATTGAATTTGAATTTCGAAATCGTAGGCAATGCAAACACTGTTTCAGAGCAGTTTCCAAAACCAAATATCAGCTATCCAAAAGATGAAATCATCTATCTATTTTTTGATGAACTTCCCTCCAAAAAACATGATTTAACTCAAAATATTATGCCCAACTTAATCGGCCTAACTATTGGCAGAGCCATTGAAAAAGCTAATCAACATAATTTTATTTTGAACATTGAAGGATCAGGCATCATTGTGCAACAATCAATTCAAAATGGAACAAAAATTAATTTCAATTCTGAGTGTTTGGTAAAGGCAAAATTATGAATTTAACCAAAATTATCGGCACTCTGAAAAAATATGAGCTTTACAAAAATGAGCAAAATTTAGATGCTCAAACTACATTTAAAAATTTAGAAACAAACTCGCGATTAGCTTCCGAAAACTCAGTTTTTGTCTGCATCGATGGTTTTGAAACTGACGGACATCTTTTCGCCGAAAAAGCAGTTGAAAAAGGTGTAAAATTATTGATTGTAACTCGTTTTCTGCAAATCACTTGTCCTCAAATTTTAGTGAAAAATTCGCGTAAATCAGCCGCAGTTTTAGCCAACTTGTTTTTTGATAATCCAACCTCCAAATTCACTTTAATTGGCGTTACGGGTACAAATGGAAAAACTACAACAACCAACATTATTGCCCAAATTTTAAAAAAATTAGGCGAGAAAGTTGGCGTCATCGGAACATCTGGCTACAACATTGAAAATAATTTTTTCCCAACCGAAAGAACGACACCAGACATTATTAAATTGAATCAAATTTTTAGCAAAATGGTACAGAAAAAAATCAAATTTGTGGTAATGGAAGTATCCTCGCACGCACTAGCTCTCGACCGTGTTTTTTCATTAAATTTTGATGGCGCTATTTTCACAAATCTTACTCAAGATCATTTGGATTTCCACAAAAATTTAGACGAGTATGCAAATGAAAAATTCAAACTTTTCCGTTCAAATAAAAAGTTAATTTCGGTAATAAATACCGACGATAAATATGGGAAAATACTCTTTCATAAATCAAAAAATAACAAGTTTAACTTTGGTTTTGAGGAATCAGATTATTCCATAAAAAATCTTTTCACAAACACCAAACAAAATGAATTTCAAATAAATTATCGTTTAAAAACACATTCTTTGAAAAGCAATTTAATCGGCAAATTTAACTGTTACAATTTAGTTGCTGCAATTGCACTCATCAACGAAATAGGAAAATTTTCATTAACTAAAATAATCGATTATGTACAACATATTGAACCCATCTCAGGGCGCTTGGAAAAAGTAAAAAACAAGAAAAACCTCAACATTTTTATTGATTATGCACACACTCCTGACGCTTTGAAAAACATCTTATCAACTTTGAGTAAATTAAAAAATAACCGTTTAATTTGTGTGTTCGGGGCAGGCGGAAATCGCGATCGAAATAAACGACCAAAAATGCTACAGTGTGCGATTGAGTTTGCAGACTTAGTCATTCTCACAAATGATAATCCGCGTTTTGAAAATCCAGCAAATATAATTCGTGATATTCTAAAAGGTGCCAAAAATACTGACAATCTTCTCATTATTAGAAACCGAAAAATAGCCATTCAAACTGCCATAAATTTAGCAAAAAAAGACGATGTCGTAATCATCGCTGGAAAAGGACACGAAAGTTATCAAGAAATTGATGGAATTAAACATTATTTCAGTGATAAAGCAACCATTGAAAACGCAACTACTACAGAAAACAACAACCTCGCCGTTCCAATTGACCCACTTTTTTTGGAACATATTTTCAATTATAATCTCAAAACAGATGATGAGTTTTTATTGAATTCCATCTCGACAGATTCACGCACAAGTCATCCAAATTCACTCTTTTTTGCGTTGAAAGGTGATAATTTTGACGGTCATAAATTTGTGGAAAATGTGATTCAAAATAACTGTTGGGCAATTGTAAACGCAGATTGCAAATTCGAACATAATCGCCTCATTAAAGTAGAAAACACGCTACATGCTTATGGTAAATTAGCGTCAAAATACAAATCATTTTTTGATGTTTTTTCGATAGCTATCACTGGAATTTATGGCAAAACCACTACCAAAGAATTTCTGGCGAATATTTTGCAACAAAAAACACATACTTTAAAAACATTCGGTAACGAAAATAACCTCATCGGACTTCCAAAAACTATCTTTAAACTTCAAGCAAAACACAACTTTGGTATTTTTGAAATCGGCACAAATCAAATTGGTGAAATTGCTACTTTGACCAAAATTTCACAACCTGATTTTGGTGTAATCACTGCGATTGGACCTTCACATTTGGAACTTTTGAAAGATGAAACAGGAGTTTACAAAGAAAAAACTGCTCTTTTTCGTACAAATTTAAAACAAAGATTTTTCTCTGGAAATTACAAAAAATTACAAGAATTTGACGGTATTACCTTCGGTGAAAAATTAACTGATAATTATCAAATTACAGGTATGAAATCAGATAATTTTACCACAAATTTTATGGTAAACAACGAAAAATATACCATCAATACTCCTTTTTCAAAGTATGCTTTAAACGCAACAATCGCAGTTGCGATTTGCACCGAATTAGGATTTTCAAAAGAAGAAATTCGAGTTGGTTTACAAAAAAATATTCAAATTTCGATGCGAATGCAAATTGAAAATCGCAAAGATAGGGTTCTCATCATCGATTGCTACAATGCGAATCCAAATTCGATGGAATCTGCCATAAATTTCTGGAATAATTTTCAGCCAGAAAAGCCACATTTTGCGATACTTGGCGATATGTTAGAATTAGGAGAATTGACAAAATTATATCATCAGAAAATTTCGACACAATTAGAAAGTGCGAGTTTCAAAAAAATAATTTCGGTTGGTAAATTTGCCAAATTATACGGTGCAAACTCACATTTTGATGATGTAGAAAAATTGCTTTCATCGGAAGAATTAAATAAAATCAACAAAGATGCAGTTCTACTCATCAAAGCATCTCACGGCATAAATTTAGAAAAAATATTAGGAAGGTTATAAATGTTTTATCATCTGTTCAAACCACTTTTGGAGAATGAAATTTTTGGATTATCGATATTCAATGTTTTCCAATATATCACTTTTAGAGCAATTGCAGCGTTCATTACAGCTTCATTTTTTTCGCTTATTTTGGGACCAAAATTCATTAAATTACTCGAAAAACACAAAGCAATTGAATCGGTAAATCCACACACACCAGCATCACACAAAATCAAAGCAGGCACCCCAACGATGGGCGGTTTAATCGTCATTTGCGGTCTCTTGTTATCTGTTTTGCTTTGGAATAATCTCCTCAATAGCTACATAATTATTTTGATTGTAACCACTATTTGGCTGGGTGGAACAGGTTTTTTAGATGATTTTAAGAAAAATTTTCTCCATCAAAAACAAGGTTTGAAACCAAAATATAAACTTTTTTCGCAAATCACATTGGGTGTTTTAGTTGCGTCAGTCCTCTATTTCAGTACAAAAGATGAATCTACCATAATTGGCATTAATATTCCTTTCATAAAAAATTATTCCCTTCATCTCGGTTGGTTTTTCATTCCATTTGTAATTTTTATGATTACCGCTACTTCAAATGCAGTCAATCTAACAGATGGTTTAGATGGACTTGCCAGTGGAATTGTTATTTTATCATCCTTGGGATTAGGAATCATGGCGTATTTGAAAGGAAATTTTAACATCGCAAATTACTTAAACTTAGAATTTATTAGCAACGCTGGTGAGTTAACTATCTTTATTGCCGCCCTCATCGGAACTTTACTCGGTTTTTTGTGGTACAATATCAAACCAGCTCAAATATTTTTAGGCGACACTGGCTCGATGGCGTTAGGAGGCATTTTGTCCGTTTTGGCAATACTTCTTCGTGAAGAAATCTTTTTCTTCATCATCGGCGGGTTATTTGTGTTCACTACGCTTTCCAGCTTAATCCAAAGATATTATTTCAAATACACAAGAAAAAAATACGGTGATGGCGTCAGATTTTATTCACGCGCCCCGATTCATCATCACTATGAAGAAAAAGGTATTTCAGAAGAAAAAATAGTGGTACGATATTGGATTGTAACCGCGCTGCTCGTTGCTATCGGATTAGCAACCATTAAATTAAGATAATGGTAAGATTTGGAATTTTGGGAATGGCAAAAAGTGGCATTGCAGCCGCTTACAAAATCAAAGAATTAGGTGGAAAACCTTTTTTAAGCGAATTTTTGCCAAAAGAAAAAATTGCAAATTGGCAAAATATTGTGCGTGATTTCAAATGTGAATTCGGTGGTCACTCAGATAAAATTTTAAATTGTGATACCATCATCGTTAGCCCTGGTATTCCACTAAACATTCCAATTCTACAAAAAGCTAAAAAACAAGATATTAACATAATCGGCGAAATTGAATTCGGCTTTTCAATCAAAAGTTCGGACAGTAAAATCATTGCAGTTACGGGTTCAAACGGGAAAAGCACCACCGTTAGTTTAATCCATCACACATTATTAAAAACAGGATATAATAGCATTCTAGCGGGAAATATTGGTACACCATTCACTGCATTTCCAATTGAAAAATCTGGCATTGATTTCATTGTTTTGGAGCTGAGCAGCTTCCAATTGGAGACCATTAAAAAATTCAAAGCAGATGTTGCAGTTTTATTAAATATCACTCCCGATCATTTAAATCGTTACGAAAATATGGACGAATATGCCAAAACAAAATTTCGCATTTTTGAAAATCAAAATGAAGATGATTTAGCTATTCTAAACTTTGATGATAAATTCGTGCAAAAATACAAAAATTTAATCTTTGCTGATAAAAAATATTTTTCATCAAAAGTAAAAAAAAACATTGTTTTACAGAATAATTTTTTGCACTTTTCCTCAAAAAATATCTCGCTTAAAAATGCAATTTTAAAGGGACCACACAACATTGAAAATATGATGGCAACAATTTTAGCATTAGAAAATTTCAATGTTTCAAAAAATATTTTTGAAACAGCATTGCAAACATTTTCGCCTCTCGCTCACCGTTTAGAATTTGTTCAAAATATTGATGGAATCTCATTTTATAACGATTCAAAGGCAACAAATACCGATTCCGTAAAGTACGCACTTCAATCTTTCGATAAGCCGATTCGGTTAATTATTGGTGGAGCCGGAAAAAATGAAGATTACACCGTTTTGAACCAACTCATCAAAAAATATGTAACAAAATTATACATCATCGGAAATGATCGTTTCAAAATGAAAAAGACATTCGAAAACACTGTTAAATTAGAGCTTTTTGATAATTTTAAAAATAGCATCATAACTGCTTTTTCGGAAGCAAAAAAAGACGATGTGATTCTGCTCTCGCCAGCTTGTACAAGTTATGATATGTTCCAAAACTTTGAAAAACGTGGCAATAAATTCAAAGAAATCGTGAGAAATTTACGAAAATGAAACCTAAACAATCCATTATTCAATTCGATTATTTTCTTCTATTGGCTTTTTTTATTTTAATCGGCATCGGACTCTATTTTCAGTTAAACATTAGCTCCGTCAAAAATTCGATGACATATTTTTACAAACAAAGCACCTGGTTTTTGCTTTCACTTGTTTCACTATTTTCCGCATTTTACTTCATTGATTTGAAAAAAATACGAAAATTGATTTTTCCACTTTTACTCCTAGTCATTATTCTTTTAATTTTCACTTTGAAATTCGGCATCGATGTCAACGGTGCACGCAGAACCATTCGGATTTTAGGAATCAGTTTCCAACCGAGTTTATTGGCAAGAATTGTTTTAATTATTTATTTTGCACATTTTTTGGATAAAAAAAAGAGCATCATCTCAAAAACTTATCCACTATTTTTTGTGAAAAAATTTCTGGTTCTTTTAGTTGTAACAACAATAATTTTTCTGCTAATTTTACTCGAAAAACATTTTAGTTTCATCGTTATTTCGGGACTCACACTCATTTGGCTACTATTTTTGGCACAAATCCGAGGATCTTCAATTCTTTCACTTATCACATTAGCATTAATTTTGGGAATGTTAGTAATTACTTTTGGACCAAAATATCGTTCTAATCGAATTGATATTTACAAAAAATGGTGTCTTTTTTTCAATCATTCAACTACTCAAAAAATTGATGGTGAATGGCAAATTAAACAAAGCTTACAAACGCTTTCAGACGGAAAACTATTGGGAACTGGCACAACAAAAGGAATTGGAAAATATAACTTTTTACCAGAAGACCGAACAGATTATATTTTTGCTATTATCGGTGAAGAGTGGGGATTTTTAGGGGCGAGTTTTGTCATGCTCATCTTTTCATTTCTCTTTGCACGAACACTCATAAACGCTAATAGGCAGGATAACTTTTTTCTAAAACTTGTCGGATTTGGTTTAGGTATGAACATTTTTTTCAACGCAATCGTGAACATTGGAGTAGCAATGTCGGCACTTCCTTCGACCGGCGTAACACTACCATTCATCAGCTACGGCGGTACTTCATTGCTCATAAATTCTTTTACTATTGGATTACTTCTGAATGTCAGTAAAAAACGGAGAATTTTATAATGACCCCAAAAACAATCATTATTGCAGCTGGTGGAACTGGCGGTCATATATTTCCAGCATTAGCAATTGCGAAAGAATTGCAAAAACTCGGTGCTAAAATCATTTTTGTCGGCAATAAACACAGTATGGAAGAGCAAATTATTAGTAAAACTGACATCACTTTTGAAAAAATTAATGTCCAAAAATTATATCGAAAATTCACATTTCGTCATTTTTTATTTCCCTTCAAACTCATCCAAAGTATCGCAAATTCAATTCGCATTATCAACAAATTCAAACCTGATGCATTTGTCGGAACGGGTGGATTTGTTAGTGGTTCCGTTGGAATTGCCGCTAAATTAAAAAATATTCCAATTTTTCTGCAAGAACAAAATAGTTATCCTGGCTTGACCACAAAATTTTTGGGGAAATTTGCCAAAAATATTTTTTTGGGCAATGAAAATGCACGAAAATATTTACCAAATGAAAAATCTATTTTTTGGGGAAATCCCATCAACATCAGTGAAACAATTGAAAAAATCAATTTCACTAAATTCGGTTTAAAAAAAGATTCTTTCAAAATTTTCCTAACAGGTGGCAGTCAAGGTTCTGCGATTATTAATAAAGTTTTTTTCGAAATAATTGATGAACTCGTGGCAAATGAGATTGAAATAATTTGGCAAGTGGGCAAATATACTTTCCCCATTTATGAAAAAAAAATACAACCTAAAAAAGGAATTTACGGCTTTGATTTTACCCATGAAATTGACAAAATATACAACTCTGTTGATCTCGTTATTGCACGCGGTGGTGCATTAACACTTGCTGAAATCGAAACAAAGAAAATTCCATCTATCATTATCCCACTTCCAACTGCTGCCGAAAATCATCAATATTTTAATGCCCTAGAACTAAAAAATAAAAAAGTCGCTTGCATAATAAAACAAGAAAAATTAAATTCGCACACATTAAAAAAAGAAATATATTTTATGCAAAATGAGATTAAAAATATGAAAAATAATTTTTCTGAGTCAAAGCATTTAACAGCTGCAATTAATATTGCATCAATAATTTATGAAAGGTGCTAAATTATGTTTGGTAAAATAAAAAAAATACATTTTGTGGGAATTGGTGGTATTGGGATGAGCGGTATTGCAGAATTACTTCTCAATCAAGGATTTATTATTTCTGGGTCGGATTTAGCCGAAACAGATATCACAAAACATCTAAAATCAAGAGGTGCTAAAATCACACGCGGGCACGATGCAGCTGTCATTCAAGACGCTGATGTTGTTGTTAAATCATCTGCCGTAAAAGATGATAATCCCGAAATCGCAACTGCTTTTGCCAAAAAAATTCCCGTCATCAGGCGTGCCGAAATGTTATCGGAAATTATGCGAATGAGCTTCGGGATTGGCATCGCTGGAACACATGGGAAAACTTCTACCACTTCAATGGTCGGCATGGTTTTGAACACTGCGAATCTAGACCCAACTGTAATTGTCGGTGGAATCGTAAAGAATTTTGGTTCAAATAATTTGCTCGGTTCGGGCAAACATATCGTCGTCGAAGCTGATGAATTTGACCGTTCATTCTTAACTTTAAGTCCTATAATTGCTGGAATCACCAACATCGAAGCTGACCATTTAGACTGCTACGCAAATCTTGATGGCGTCAAAGATGCGTTCATTGAATACGCCAACAAAGTTCCTTTTTTTGGAAGCATCATCTGTTGTCTAGATGATGTTGGAGTACAATCTATTTTACCACAACTCCATAAAAAAGTAGTAACTTATGGTCTTTCCAAGCAAGCTGAAATTCGGGCAGAAAACATCGAAATGAAAAATTTCACAACAAAATACAAACTGATTGTAAATGATGAAAAAATGGGTGAAATTTCTTTGAGTGTCGCTGGAATTCATAACATTCAGAACTCACTTCTTGCTGTCGCAACCGGTTTGGAACTCGAAATCCCATTTGCCGCAATTCAAAAAGGACTCACTGATTATCAGGGTGTATTTCGCAGATTTGAGCTTAAAGGAAAACGTGACAACATTACACTTTACGACGATTACGCTCACCATCCAACCGAAATTTTAGCAACCTTAAAAAGTGTAAAAAATAATACGAACAAACGCATTGTTGCAGTTTTTCAACCACATTTATATTCGCGAACACAAGACTTTTATCAAGAATTTGGACGCTCTTTCTTCCAATCTGATGTGCTAATTATCACCCCCATTTTCCCAGCAAGAGAAAAGCCAATTGACGGCGTTTCTGGCAGATTAATCGCCGATATTGCCATTCAATCTGGTCATAAAAATGTTCATTATGTTGAACAAAATGAAGACATTGTTAAGAAAATTAATGACTTGGCAAAAACTGACGACATTGTCATCACAATTGGTGCGGGTGACATTTATAAATTTGGTGAACTCTTTTTGAAAGGAAAAAACAATGAGTAAAATTTTCGACGAAAAGCTTTTGGAAACCGCCGCAATTGACACATCTTTACGCGAATTTTCTCACCTCGGCATTGGCGGTAAAGCAAAAAATCTTTTTGCGCCTCACAAAATTGAAGAAATTTCCAAAATTGTATCCGCAACCGCAAAAGCAAACTTGAACATATTTCCAGTTGGAGCGGCATCAAACATATTGTTCGGTAATACCCGCGATAAAGTGATTATTTTAGATAAATTTATCCCCAAATTTTGTGAAGTAAATGGCAATGAAGTTTTGGTTTCTGCCAACTATAAAATCGCCAAATTCATTGATGAAATGAAGGAGTTAACATTGGGCGGTTTAGAATTTCTCGCAGGTGTTCCCGCTAATATTGGTGGTGCAGTCAGCATGAACGCCGGAGCTTTTGGGGGGAATATTTCAGATTTTATTGAATTTATCGAAGTGGTTGATCACGATGGTAAAATCCGAGAATATCAAAAAGAAGAGATCGATTTTGGCTATCGCAAATCCTCTATAAATGGTTTCATTACCAAAGTAGGTTTCATTCTTGCACCAAAACCAAAAGAAGAAATTATGGCAGAAGCTGCCAAAATTATCGCTTTCCGAAAAGTGCAACACCCGTATAATTTTCCAAGTTTAGGAAGCACTTTCAAAAATCCAGAAAATCATGCTGCTGGCAAATTAATCGAAGAATGTGGATTGAAAGGCAAAACAATCGGCGGTGCCCAAATCAGCAAAAAACACGCTAACTTTATCGTTAACAAGGGTAATGCAACTTATCGAGATGTAAAAAGTTTAATCGATTTAATGATGTCGGAAGTTTATCGAACTATGAACATTATGTTGCAATTAGAAATCAAGGTTTTGGATTAATGCAAAAGAAAAGAAGTGGCTCAACAAGGTATTTTTTCTACATTATTCTGGGAATCATTGCACTATACACAATCTTTTTTGGAATACGAATTTTATTTTTAAATTTGGATTTTTTAACCATTGAAAAAATTGAATTTTCGGGAAATACTCAGCTCGAAATAAATTTTCTCGAAAATCTTTCGGCAGATTTTTTGGAGAAAAATTTATTCGCTGTTTCAAATATTGATGTGCAGAAAAAATTTGAAAATGTCGTTCGCATTAAAAAAATTAAATCCACAAAAATTTTCCCGAATAAATTAAAAATAATAATCGAAGAAAGAATCGGAAAATTTTATCTTAAAACTGCTAACGGAAAAATTATCCCTCTCGATAAAGATAAAATTGTGTTGGACAAAAAAACTGAAAACTTACCGATAATTTCGCTAAATTTAGATTCCTTAAATATTTTTATTGGTCAGAAAATAACATCTACATTTGTTGATAGTGTCTTTGCATTCGAGAACAAATTAAGTAATGCCGATGCTGATTTCATCAATAACATCTCAGAATTTTATCCACACGAAAACGAAATATATCTCATTGATAAAAATAATGGTAACAAAATTATTTTTGGAAACGGAGAAATTGACAAAAAATTAATGCGTTTCAAATATATTGAGGAAAATAGGACTTTTCAAAGTGGTAGCATTATTGATTTACGCTTCAAAGATGAAGTTATTATTAAGTCGGAGGAATCATGAAAAATGGACATATACTCACAGCTATCGACATTGGAACTACCAAAATTTGTGTGATTATTTCTCAAATCAATGATGATGAGAAAATAGAGATTAAAGGCATCGGAACCAGCCCTGCAAAAGGAATGAGCAAAGGTGTCGTCATTAATATTGCCGAAGCAAGTAGATCTATTGGTTTAGCCCTAAAAGAAGCTGAAGAGATGGCAAAAATGCGTGCAAAAAACATCTACATCGGCATTGCTGGCGATCATATTAAAAGTGAAAATGAAACAGGAAAAACTAACATAGATCCAAATAAAAGTGGCAAGAAAAAAGTTACCCAAGCACACATCGAAGACATATTCACTGATGTTCGTAAAAGTGTTTCTAAAAGACAAGTTGAACAAAATCGGGAAATCATTCACATCGTTCCGCAAAGCTATACTCTGGACAACTTAACAGGAATTGAGAGCCCACTCGATATGGCTGGATTTGTATTAGAAGCATTTGTACATGTTGTGCAAGCGGATAAAAGTGCGATTCAAAATATGAAAAAATGTTTAGATAATTGTGGACACAGTAGGATTAATAGTATTTTTCTCGAGCCCATCGCTTCATCAAAATCTGTTTTGAATGAAGTAGAGTTAGATTTGGGTGCGATTATTATTGATATCGGTGGTGGCACAACTGATATTGCAATTTTTTATAAAAAAAGTATCCAATTTAGTGCGGTCATCCCAATTGGAGGAACGCAAATTACAAGCGATATCTCGATTGGTCTGCGAGTTTCACCCGAAAATGCAGACGAATATAAAATAACTTATGGCAACGCTATGCTTTCTCAAGTTGTGGAAAATAATGAATTTGAAATTGAAGAAGTAAATGGTATTGCTAATCGAAAATGTAATTCAAAATTTATCTCAAAAATTATCGAATCACGCATGCGAGAAATTATGACCAGAGCATCACACCTTCTTAATCAAATTGGTAATTTAGATAGATTCAGAGCTGGTATAACCTTGACTGGTGGTTCTTCACTTCTAAAAAATTGCGACAAGTTATCGCAAGAAATTTTCAAATTACCAACAAAAATTGGTTATCCACAATTAAACAATTTAGTTGGAACTACCGATAGATTAAAAAACCCCATTTACTCGACGGTTGTGGGTATTCTCTATCAAGCATTCGCTGAATTAAAAGAACAAAATAGGAAAAAAGATGATTTTAGCAATATGAATTTATTAATTAAATGGTGGAAAAGTTTTAAAGCTTTTTTGAAAGATTTTTTATAAAATCAGGAGATAATTATGATAGAAAATATCGAATTAGATTTAACAATCGACGAAAAACAATACGGCACGAACATCAAATTAATTGGAGTTGGTGGGGCTGGCGGAAACGCCGTTAACGCAATGATAAACAACAACCTAAAGGGTGTCGAATACATTGTTGCAAACACAAACATAAATGATTTACGTCATTCAAAAGCAAAATTGAGAATTCAATTAGGTAAAAAATTGACTGGTGGACAAGGTGCAGGTGCAAATCCTGAAATTGGAGAAAAAGCAGCGACTGAATCACTTGATGACATCAAATCTTATATTGAAGACGCAAACATGCTCTTTATCGCAGCTGGAATGGGTGGTGGAACTGGAACGGGTGCATCACCAATTATCGCAAAATTGGCAAAAGAGATGAATATTTTGACGGTTGGAATCGTAAACACACCCTTCAATAGTGAGGGAACAAAACGAGCCAAAAATGCTGAAGATGGCATCAAATTATTAAAAGAAAATGTAGATACTCTCATCGTGGTACCAAACGAAAAATTACGCGAAAACACAAATAATATGACATTTCTCGGGGCTTTTGAAAAAGCAAATAACATTTTATACAAAGCCACCAAAGCAATCGCCGACATCATTCACACAACAGGACACATTAATGTCGATTTTGCCGACATCAAAACCATCATCGAAAATCGTGGATTAGCAATGATTGGAACCGGTTCTGGAGATGGCGATGAGCGTGCTAAAAATGCTGTTAACAAAGCAATCAATAACCCACTTTTGGAAGACATTAGCATCCAAAATGCAGAGGGTGTTTTGGTAAATATCACTGCTGGAAAAGATTTTAAAATGGACGAATATGACGAAATAACCAGATTAGTTGTTGAAAAATCTGGTAACGCTGGCGATATAATTCACGGTATCGTGATTGACGAAAAAATGGAAGGAAAAATCAAGGTAACGCTGATTGCAACAGGATTAGAAGATCCTTCAAATAACAAAAAAATAGCAAACGACATCGACGACATCACAACAGAGTTCGGCAATTTTGAGAGCAAACAAAATAAAAATGATGATGAAATGAGTCGTACTTTAGGCATTATTAAAGAAAATGAAAATCTACAAATTTCACAAAATTTAAATAGATCCCTCGGTAACAGTGACGAACAACAACTCGAAGTTCCAGCATTTTTACGCTCAAATAACAACTGATGATTCCAGATTATAAAAATTCCATCGTAAATTTATCATCCTCCATTTTGCAACATTTTGGTGTAAAAACAGAACATTCGCCACTACTAATTTCAACCGAATTTAAGAAAAATATCGTGCTCATAATTTTAGATGGATTTGGCTATAATCTGCTTTCACGCTACGCTGAAACCGAATGTAAAACATTAAGTAAATTTTTTGAGAAAAAAATCACTTCCGTTTTCCCACCCACGACAAGTGCGGCCATCACAAGCATTTTAACTGCCAAAACCCCGTTTGAACACGGTGCTATCGGTTGGACGCTCTATTTCAAAGAATTCGCCAAAAATATCGATTTTTTACCAAATTGGGATTCGATTACTGCCCAAACTCAAAACGCAGAAAAATATAATATTTACGATTTTGTGGGAGCTGAAAGCATCTTTTCCCGAATTGCCAAGCAAAATGTGAACCAATTTCACATCACCGAAAAATATTTGAAAAACTCGACAAATAACACAAAATGTTCCCATTCAGCAAAATTAATGGGACACAAAAGCCCACAACATTTTTTCAAGATTTTACGCAAAATCATCAAAAAGAAAAAGTTCAAAGAAAGTGTAAACTTTGTTTACAGTTACTTTTCTGCTCCCGATAAAATTGAACATCGAAATGGCGTTTTTTCTAATTCCACAAAAATATTTTTACAGAATTTTGACGAACAACTAAATCAATTTATCAACAAAACAAAAAATGCCGACACAACCATTTTAATCACAGCAGATCACGGCTTAATCGACATCAATAAATATTTTTATGTAAATGAAGATAAACCACTTTTCGACACCTTAATTATGCCAACTTTCCCAGAACCACGCTTTATGAGTTTTTTCGTAAAACCCCATAAAATAGATATTTTCAAAAAAGAAATTGCCAAATATGAAGATGAATTTTTGATTTTAAGTAGAGATGAATTTTTCGAAAAACAATTTTTAGGAAATGGCTTAATGCACCCCAAAATTGACGATTTTATTGGAGATTTTGTGGCAATTGCAAAATCAAATGCGGCTTTAAAATCTATCTATCAACAAAATGGGAAATGGGAAAAAGAATTTTCGGCACATCACGCTGGTATTACCGTCGATGAGATGATAATTCCACTCATCAAAATTGATTTATAATTTTTTGTTTGACAAATTCTTAGCTATTTATTTTTTAAGATTTTGAAATAAGTGTAAAAAAAAATCAGTTTGGAATGGATTTTGCGTTTAACTAAACTGATAATAGTATAGTTGTTTTATAAAGTGTAAAATCGTAGATATCGTAGTTTATTGGCTTTTCATAGAAATCGTTAATATCGAAATTTTGGAAATTGTGTGTTAATTAAAAAAATAGGAGAAAAAATGAAAAAAGTTTTAGTATTTTTGTTAATTGTGCTCTCATTCTCGTTGTTTGCAA
>JABGOP010000023.1 GCA_018645365.1 Candidatus Cloacimonadota bacterium | reverse complement strand
GCGGTTTATCAAAAGATTAATCCAAAAGTTCTAAGTCATCAATTTTTCTTGTAAATATGCCAATGCCTTTTGTAAGTTGTTCTCTGCTTTTGATGAAAGACCTTTATCAAACTCCAAATCCCATTCGTAACCTTTGATGTGAATAAGATAAGTTTCTGGTGCTTTACCATAAATTTGGTTACACAAGTCCAAAACTACTCCCGCGGAAATGGCGTGCATCGTAAATTCAATCTGTGCGTTACTACTTTCTACTTTCGTGATGGAAAAATCATCAATCGGTTCCATCGAAGCATCTACAAAATAGACGACATCATGTGCAGAGATTGTGTCTGCATCTTCGATGTTAAGCTGATAGTTTGTATCAAAAGAGAGGTGTGAAAGTTTTTGTTCTTTCGCCCACACTTCCATTTTATCTGTAAAGAGAACGCCCAAAGCGTCATCTTGTCTGCTCGGATTTCCGTAGCCATAAATTAAAATTTTCATACTTTACCCAAAAAATAGACCCGCTAATTTTGTCAATTAGCAGGTCTAAAATAAGTTCATTTTTCAGAACTATTTATCCATTTTATCAATCAATTTGCCGTTCGCATCAAGAAGTTTGATTTCGAGTGGCATTTTACCAAGAGCGTGTGTAGCACAGCTAAGGCAAGGGTCGTAAGCACGAATCGCAACTTCCACTGCGTTCATCATCCCTTCAGTAATTTCAGTTTGACCATTCATGAATTGTTTCGCCGCAAGATTTACACCTTTGTTCATCGGTTTATTGTTGCTTGTTGTAGAAACAATCAAGTTTGCCATTTCGATTTGGTCATTATCATCAATGCGATAATGGTGGAAAAGAGTTCCACGCGGAGCTTCGAGAATACCAACACCTTCTTTTTGCTTGGTGCCTTTTGTGGTAAGTTCGCCACTCATCAAATCTGGGTCATTCAAGAGTTCTTTCATCATCTCTGCAGAGTGAAGAATCTCGATGAGACGTGCCCAATGCTGATGCATAGTCATTCCGTTTGGTTTACCATTTGTATATGCTTTGAATATTTCAAATTCTTTTTGAGCAAGCGGAGTTGGGATGAAATCTGCTGTATTCATTCTAGCAAGTGGACCCACACGATACCAACCTTTTTCTTTGCCAAGAGATTTTAGGTATGGGAATTTCATGTAACTCCAAGATTTCACTTCTTCATCAAAATGATCGAGATATGTTTGGCAATCCACATCATTCAAAATCTTGTTACCATTTGCATCTACCCCACGCAATACACCGTGATATAGATCCATCGCACCATCTTTTCTAACCAAACTAACATGGTTAGATGGATGTGCTGCAAATTTATCGATGAGGTCTTTGTTTTGTGCGTGATATCCTTTGAAGAAATCGAGTGCACCGTGACACCAATCAATCATTTTGTCAATGTTCATTGGATCAGCACCGTTTAAGAAGAAATCTTTTTCGGCTGCGGTGAGATGCTTGTTGATTCCACCAGGAATTGCACCCGTTCCGTGAACTTTCTTACCAGCCGTAGCTTTGATAATCTCTTGTCCATATTTTCTCATCATCACTGCCTGAACTGCAAGTTCTTTGTGCTGCAATGCAACCCCAATTACATTTCGGAGAGCTGGGTCGCCATCAATTCCAAAGAGTAAATCTGGTGATGCAAGGTGGAAGAAATGCAAAACATGTGATTGGAATATTTGGCCGTAGTGCATCAAGCGACGCATCTTTTCGCCAGTTGGAGTGAGACCGTGTCCAGTGCCTGCTCCCACAATTACATCGAGTGCTTTGGCAGCAGCCAAGTGATGAGAAACTGGGCAAATTCCGCATAAACGCTGAACTAATACTGGTGCTTCCCAATATGGTCTGCCTTGTACAAATCTTTCAAATCCTCTAAATTCCACAATGTGTAAACGCGATTGTGCAACTTGATTATTGTCATCGAGCTGGATAGTAACTTTTCCGTGCCCTTCGACTCTTGTTACAGGTTCTATTGTTATTTTTCTACTCATAATTTACCTCAATTAATCGTATTTTACGACTTCGTATGGAAGATTCATTTCATCACCAGTAACAAGTGCTACCAATGCATTCCAAATAAGATCTGCACGCGGTGCACAACCAGGAAGGAAATAATCTATCTTTACTACTTCGTTACACGGATAAACTCTATCCAAAATCATTGGGAGTTCATCATCATTCGGAATAATTTTTTCATCATTTGCTTGAACAGAAACGCAATTCAAATAAGCTTCTTCCAAACATTCAGTAATGGAAGCATTGTTGTTTCTCATCGCTGGAAGTCCACCGGTTCTACCGCATTCTCCAATCACAACGAGGGTTTTGCAATGTTTTCTGAATTCCTTCAAAACATGAACATTTTCACTATTACAACAGCCACCTTCAATGATGCCAATATCACATTCTTTCGTGAAAGTTTTGATATCATCAATCGGTGATTTATTGAACTCTACCAATTCTATTAGGTCGAGGATGCGTTCGTCAATATCCAAAAGTGACATGTGACAGCCAAAGCATCCTGCGAGCGAGGTCGTTGCTACTACTGGCTTACTCATAATTTCGCTCCTTCTTTTTCTATTTCTGTTCCAATTGGTTCTGTGTCATATTTACGACGACCAATCGGTACATCAAACCCTTTTTCTTTTTTAAGGATAGCACCAACTGGACAAGTATCCATCGCTTTTTGTGCCATTTCATCTGTAAAATCTGCTGTCAATTCGTGATCAATGTTTACCTTCACTTTATGACCGCGGTCTTTGAATGAAAACCATGCTGGCTTACCAGAACCACCCATTCGCCTGATGCATCTTTTACATTGGATACATCTGTTATGATCTATCAATATTTTAGGGTTTTTCGCGTCAACATTCCTGGTTGGGAAAATTTGTTTGAATTGTGAAACCAAAACATTAAAGCGATATGCAAGTGCTTGCAAATCACAATTTCCACTGCGTTCACAAGTTGGGCAATAATGATTTCCTTCTGCAAAGAGAAGCTCAACGATTGTTGTTCTTATTTTTTCTAATTCTGCGTTATTTGTTTCTACATTCATCCGGTGAGAAACTGGTGTAGTACAAGCCGCCATTGTTCTGCCATCGATAAGGCAAGTACAAATCCGACACGAACCTTGTGGAATTACACCTTCCATATTGCAAAGTGTTGGAATGTAAATACCATTTTTACGTGCTACATCCACCACCATTTCGCCAGTTTTAGCCGAAAATTCTTTACCATTTATCGTGATAATAACCATACTCATTATTCACCTCCCAAATTGGGCTGTCTGCCAGCAGCTTTGCAAGATTCTTGCACTGCAGCTTCCAAATTAAATTCACTAACATAATCTGTATCTTTTTGTAATTTTGCATCATACAATTCTCGGAAATTTTGGATAGTTGTGAGAATCGGATTTGCCGCTGAATGACCCAAACCACAGCGATTTGTTTTCATTACTTTTTCCCATTCCAACATAGCTTCGATATCTTTTGCAACACCATTTCCACGTAATATTTTTTCCAATCTATTTCTGTATTGAACGGTCATTGCACGACAAGGCACGCAACTTCCACAAGATTCTTCAATGAAGAAATTGGTGAAATTCAAAACAACATCTTTCAATAAATCGCGTTCTTTACCGATGATGATAATTGCTCCACCAGTCGAAAGATCTTCGTAAGCTACTTTGCGATTGAATTGTGCTGGATTTACACAATTGCCAGAAGGTCCACCAATTTGAACAGCTTGCACATCTTTCGCACCAACCATTTGAAGAATATCATTAACCGTGAAACCCCATTCCATTTCGTAAACACCTGGTTTTTCACAATCACCAGAAATACTCATCAATTTCGTTCCGGTAGAATCTATCGTACCCAAAGAGCGATACCATTTTGCACCTTTATTGATAATTTTCACAACCGCACTGAGTGTTTCCACATTGTTCACAGAAGTAGGCTGTTGCATATAACCTTTTACAACTGGGAATGGAGGTCTATCACGCGGCTCGCCTCTTTTACCTTCGGCAGACTCAATGAGTGCAGATTCTTCACCGCAAACATAGGCTCCACCACCAAATTGAATGCGAATGTCAAAGTTAAATTTGCCAAAAATATTTTCGCCCAATAATTTTTTGGAACGCATTTCCTGCAAAACATTTTCCAAAAATGACTGCATATATTTGTATTCATAACGCAAATAGAGAATGCCTTCTTCCGCACCAATCGCATAACCAGCAATCGCCATTCCTTCGAAAACCATTTCGGGGCGTTCGGTAAGAATTACTCTATCTTTGAAAGTTCCTGGCTCGCCTTCGTCTGCATTACACATTACGAAATGTTTATCGCCTGCAGCTTCACGACAGAATTTCCATTTCATCGCAGTTGGAAAACCAGCTCCACCACGACCGCGAAGATTAGACTGTCTCACTTCTTCAATGAGAGTTTCTGGCTTCATCTCAACAGCTTTTTTCAAGCCTTCACCGACTTCAATGTCTTTTGTCAGAATCGGACCTTGTTTTTTGATGTTATTTTCGACATTTGAGCCAACGATATCATCAATAGATTTTCCGTTTTTCATTTCGATGACGATTTTTCTAACTTTTTCGGGAGTTAATTTTGTGAAAACACGCTGATTGATGATAGCAGCTGGTTCTTGGTCGTTCATTCCGATACAAGATGTATTGAATAAACCAATTTTGCCATCTTCCGAAATTTTACCAAATGTAACACCAACTTCTTCCTCAAATGTTTTCGCAATATCTTCTCTACCCATCATTTCTGCAACTACGCTATCGTTCAAATAAACAGCGTAATCAGCTTTCGCACCATCGGAGAAAAAATGGTAAAAAGATAAAGTTTGCTCCACATCTACTTTTGAAAGATTGAGTGCTTTTGCAATCTCTTTGACTGCTTTTTCTTGAATACATCCCGCTTTTTCCTGAACCGCAATTAAGATGTCCATCAAGCGTGATGAATCGTTGTCGTATTTCGCTAAAATCGTGTGAAGAGAGCTACAATCGCATGAACAGTGATTTCCATCAGCAACAAACGATTTTTGGGATTTGTGATTATCCACAACCCACCTCCTTTTATTTTTTATTAAATTTACATTAATTATACGAAGATGCCAAATTTCTAATTGAGAACGCCTTGTCAATTAGAATAATTAAATAACTCACATAAAAAAAACATTAGCATTTATCACCATCGTTTATTCCTTTATTTATCAGCATTTTAACATTTTTACAGAAAAACCATTTGACCAAAAATTCTACTCAAAAAGAAATTGTAAAAATATTTTTTGGATAAGCAAACATGATAAAAATAAAAATAAATGGTATCGTGCAAGGTGTTGGTTTTCGTCCTTTCATTTTCAGATTGGCAACTGAGATGAATTTGAAAGGGTATGTCCTCAATTCATCGGCTGGAGTGGAAATTGAAGCGATTGGTGAAAATCTAGAGACTTTTGTGAAGCGCATCCAAAATGAAGCTCCACCAGCTTCTCAAATAGATGAAATCTCACACCAATTTACAGAGGATAAAATTTACGAAAATTTCACAATCAAGAAAAGTAAAAGTAATGAAGGTATCACTCTCATCTCCCCCGATCTCGCAGTTTGTGAAGATTGTGTGACCGAATTTAAAAATCAGAAAGACCCGCGTTACAATTACGCTTTCATCAACTGCACAAATTGCGGACCGCGTTATTCCATCATCGAGACAACACCATACGACCGACCCAAAACAACAATGAAAACCTTTGAAATGTGCAATTATTGCAAAAGTGAGTATGAAAATCCGCTCGATAGACGCTTTCACGCCCAACCTATCGCTTGCCCAAAATGCGGACCGCAACTAAAATTAATTGATAATGATTTCAATGAAGTTTCAGGCAATCCAATTTCTCAAACGATTGAGCTTTTGAAAAATGGAAAAATCATTGGCATCAAAGGAATTAGTGGCTTTCACATTTGTTGTGATGCCACAAATTTTGAGGTAATTACAGAATTACGCAAACGAAAAAACCGACCACATAAACCTTTTGCGGTTATGTGCAAAGCTGAAAACCTTGCTAAAATTGTAGAATTTGAAGAAAAACATTTAAAGTTACTAAAATCACCAATCGCACCGATTGTAGTCTTGCCCAAAAAAGCAAACAAATTATCTCAAAATGTCGCACCACAAAATCCAAATCTCGGCGTTTTTCTACCTTATGCACCACAACATTATCAGATTTTATCAGACAAATTACCGTTCATTATTATGACTTCTGGCAATCTCAATAACGAGCCAATCGCCGCTGATGAAAAAGAGCTCGGCAAACTTTGCGACTACTATCTCACTCATAATCGTCCCATCATAAATCGCTCGGACGACTCAATTATCATTCCAACAAAAAAACATCAAATTTTGGCACGCCGTTCGCGTGGTTTTGTGCCTTCACCTCAAAAAATCCCTCTTAAAACGCTACCAACTTTGGCATGTGGAGCGGAGTTAAAACTCACCTTTTCCATTAGCGAAAATGAAACAATTTATACTTCGCCATATTTGGGAAATGCAGCCACCAAAAGGACACAACAATTTTATCGTGAAACTGTGGAAAATTTTCAAAAATGGTTTCGCATTCAGCCTGAACTTGCAGTTTGCGATTTACAACCAGACTTTGCATCTACCCAATTTGCAGAAAAACTGAATCTACCACTCGTTCGTGTTCAGCATCATCACGCCCACATTGCAGCTGTGATGTCAGAACACAATTTAAATGAAAAGGTTATTGGAATTGCTTATGATGGCACTGGTTACGGCACTGATAAAAAAATCTGGGGCGGTGAAATTTTCGTGAATAATTACGCAAATTTTGAACGCAAATTCCATCTTAATTATATGCCACTTGTTGGCGGAGATGCTGCCATTCGTAAACCAGTTCGCATCGCTTTTGCATATTTAAAAAAGATTGGTGAAAATACCGATTTCCTCAAAGACATCTCCGAAATGGAAAAAAATGTAATTTCCAAACAATTAGAAACCCATTTTAATGTTTTTGAAACTTCCAGCATCGGTCGCCTTTTCGATTGTGTTGCAACGATGTTAGACTTGTTTCCAACCATCAGTTTTGAAGCTCAATCTGCGATGGCACTCGAATTTCTATGCGAACGCGAATCACTAGAAAATGCAAAGGTTTATCCCTTCAAAGTAGAGAATAAAATCATTGATATTAGACCCATCTTGAAAGCAATTTCAACCGACATCAAAAATGGTGAAAAATTTAAAAACATTGCGAAAGCATTCCACAAAACTATCATCTATTTTACCCTCGATGCGGTTCAACAAATTTACGCCGAAACAGGCATCAACAAAGTGTGCCTCGCTGGTGGAGTAATGCAAAATAGCATCTTGCTTGACGGAATTTCCGAGCTTCTTTCAAAAAATAACTTTACAGTTTTCGCACCCCAAAATTTACCATCAAACGACAGTTCAATTTCGGTTGGACAAATTTTAATTGGAAATGCCCAAAAAGGAGTTTTATAATGTGTCTCGCTGTTCCAGCAAAAGTGATAGAATTATTGGAAAATGAACAGGCAAAAGTGGAAGTTGGTGGAATCGAAAAAGTAATTTCGCACGCTTTGGTCGAAGATGTTCAAGTTGGTGATTATGTGGTAGTGCACGTTGGTTTTGCACTCTCCAAATTAGATGAAAAAGAAGCACTCAAAACACTCGAATTATTTGCAGACTTAGACGATTTTCATCAAAAGGAAGATGAACTAAGTAATGACTAAAATCAAGTATCTACACGAATTTCAGGATAAAGATTTAGTCTTAAATTTACTAAAAAAAATCCGTGAAGAAGCAAAACCAGAAATTCAATATAATTTTATGGAATTTTGTGGCGGGCACACCCACACAATTTTCCGTTACGGTTTCCCAGAATTACTTCCAAAAAATGTTAGAATGGTGCACGGACCTGGTTGTCCTGTCTGCGTTTTACCAGCAAATCGTATCGACGGAGCCATTAATTTATTAAAAAAATACCCAAATTTAATTCTCTGCACTTATGGTGATATGATGCGCGTTCCCGGCAATAGTGGGAAAAATTTTCTCAAATTCAAAGCAGAAGGTGCAAATATCAAAATGGTTTATTCGCCAATGGACGCACTTCTTCTCGCCGAAAAAAATCCTGAAAAACAAGTAGTTTTTATGGCAATTGGCTTTGAAACAACCACACCTGCAACCGCATTCATCATCAAGCAAGCCGCTCAAAAAAACTTGAAAAACTTTTTCGTTTATTGCCAGCATGTCCTCACTCCGCCAGCCATTGGTCACATTTTGGAAGCTCCACAAATTCGTGAAATTGACACTGTGGAAATTCACGGATTCATCGGTCCTGGACATGTTAGTGCAGTTATTGGCACCCAACCTTTCGAGTATTTTGCAGAAGAATTTCAAAAACCTGTCGCTGTTACTGGTTTTGCACCGCTTGATATCTTGCAAGGAATTTTAATGTTAATTAAGCAAGTAAACGAAAATAAATTTGAAGTTGAAAATCAATACAATCGTGCTGTTACACGCACTGGAAATTTGAAATCGCAAGAAATAGTTTCGGAAGTTTTCCAACTTCGAGAAAAATTTGAATGGCGTGGACTCGGCACAATTCCATACAGTGCTCTCAAAATCCGTGAACAATATGCAAGTTTCGATGCAGAAAAACAATTTGAATTTAAAATTCCAACGGAGAATGAACACAAAGGTTGCGAATGTGGAGCCATTTTACGCGGAGCAAAAACACCACTAGACTGTAAACTTTTCGGCAAAATATGCACTCCAGAAAATCCTATTGGTTCCTGTATGGTATCTTCTGAAGGTGCCTGCTCTGCCTACTTCCAATATGGTATAAAAAAATAAAAAGGATGAAAAATGTTAGACTTTAAAAATGGCAAAATTAATCTCTCGCACGGTTCTGGCGGCAGAAATATGGCAAAATTAATTGATGAACTTTTTTTAAAATCATTCGATAATGAACTTTTAAATCAACGCAACGACCAAGCACTTTTCACCGCAACTTCTGGCAAGATGGTTATGTCCACTGACGGTCATGTGGTCTCCCCTATTTTTTTCCCAGGCGGAGATATCGGTTCACTTTCTGTGCACGGAACTGTAAATGATGTCGCTGTTGCCGGTGCAAAGCCACTCTATCTTTCCGCTGGATTTATCATTGAAGAGGGTTATCCACTTGCAGATTTGAAAAAAATCGTTGAATCAATGGCAGCAGCATCTCGCAAAGCTGGCGTACCAATAGTTACAGGTGATACAAAAATAGTAGAAAAAGGTAAGGGCGATGGCGTTTTCATAACCACCACTGGCATTGGCGTTTTGTTGAGAGATGACCTGCAAATTTCTGGAAATAATGCCAAAGTAGGTGATAAAATTTTGATAAATGGATTCATTGGCGATCATGGTATTTCCATTCTCTCCAAACGCGAAAATCTTGGCTTTGAATCCACTATAAAATCGGACTCGGCAGCACTTCATAAGCTAATTGAAAAAATGGTGGAAGCAGTTCCAGAA
Organism: Candidatus Cloacimonadota bacterium; assembly: GCA_018645365.1. Classification (GTDB taxonomy): domain Bacteria; phylum Cloacimonadota; class Cloacimonadia; order Cloacimonadales; family TCS61; genus TCS61. Next base: position 16,143 of record JABGOP010000023.1, on the reverse strand, counting down.
ATAAATGTAATGCGAGATCCAACGCGGGGTGGCGTGGCGGCTACCTTGAATGAAATTTGTCAATTATCCAATGTTGGCGCAATTCTCGAAGAAGCCAATTTGCCAATTCGCATCGAAGTTTTGGCGGCTTGCGAACTTCTGGGGTTAGACCCGCTTCACAGTGCAAACGAAGGAAAAGTCATCACAATTTGCCCTGCCGAAAAAGCAGAGATTTTGCTTACTGCAATGCGTTCTCACCCACTCGGAAAAGATGCAAAAATCATCGGTGAAATCATCGAAGATGACGATAACCATGTGCAAATTCGCACTGAATACGGTGGAACCAGATTATTGCCGTGGCCAGCAGAAGAACAACTTCCCCGCATTTGTTAAAAATGAATCTCATAAAAATTTTCTGCATTTAAATAAGATGAAAATCCTCTTTCTGACGCACTCTTTTAATTCGCTTACACAACGGCTTTTCATCGAACTGCAAAATCTCGGACACGAAATTTCCATTGAATTCGACATCAATGATAAAGTCAGTTTAGAAGCAGTAAAATTATTCCAACCGAACCTCATTATCGCACCATTTTTGAAACGAAAAATTCAAAAAGAAGTTTGGCAAAATTATCTAACTTGGATCATCCATCCTGGGATTTTGGGTGATCGTGGTCCATCAGCATTGGACTGGGCAATTTTGAATGATGAAAAGATATGGGGAGTCTCTGTTATCGAAGCTGTGGAAGAGTTGGATGCAGGTCCAGTTTGGGGCTATGAATATTTTGCAATGCCTTCAAGCAGAAGTAAAAGTTCCATCTACCGCAACGAAATCACCGAAGCAACCATGCAAGCTATCAAAAAATCTCTCAAACGACTTGAAAATAATCAAAAACCCGTTGCCGTTAGCGAAATAAGAGAAAACATCAAAGGAAATTTACACCAGAAAATCTCTCAAAATAATCGTAAAATTGATTGGCAAAATGATAATTCACAAACAATAATCCGCAAAATAAATTCAGCAGATTCATCTCCCGGCATTTTAACTAATTTTTTCGACAATGAATATTTTCTCTACGATGCCCATATCGAAAAAAAATTGAAAGGCAAACCAAAAGAAATTTTGGCAAAACACGAAAATGCTGTTTGCATCGCTACTACTGATGGGGCTATTTGGATTGGGCATCTAAAAAAACGACGTGACAATGAAAAAAAATATTTCAAATTACCAGCTACAACAATCCTCAAAGATTTCCTCAAAAATATCCCTGAAAAATCAACATCATTCCTAAAGGACAAAAACACATATCAAGAAATTTTTTACGAAATAAAGGGCAAAATTGCATTTTTACACTTTCCATTTTACAATGGGGCTATGAGCAGTGAGCAATGTTCACGCTTAAAAAATGCCTTCCAAAAAGTTTGTGAAACTGATGCAAAAATTATTGTCTTAATGGGTGGAAATGATTTCTTCAGCAATGGCATTCACCTCAACACCATCGAAAATGCGGAAGATTCACCCCAAGAATCGATGCAAAATATTTTGGCAATGAACACACTCGTAAAAAAAATAATCCAAACTACAAACAAAATTACCGTTGCTGCCATGCGAGGAAACATCGGAGCTGGCGGAGTATTCTTTGCACTTGCTTGCGATTTTGTCTGGGCAAAAAATAGTGTTGTTTTGAACCCACATTACAAAAATATGGGTAACCTTTACGGTAGTGAATTTTGGACTTATCTGCTACCGAAACGAGTTGGCAAAAATCTTGCTGAAATCAAAAAACTTCGCCTACCAATTGGAGTAGAAAAAGCAAAAAGCCTAAAATTAATTGATGACCATTTTGGTAATTCACGCACAGAATTTGAAGAGATATTACAAAACAACTTAGTAAAAACCTTAACTCAAGAAAATGAGATAATTTCAAATAAAATTAACACTCGAAAAAGTGATGAATTCAAAAAACCACTCGCAGAATACGAGCAAGAAGAACTTGCCAAAATGAAACAAAATTTCTTTGGCTTCGACCCGAGTTATCACGTTGCAAGATACAATTTTGTCAATAAAGTTAAACATTCTCGCACGCCATTATTTTTGGCAAAACACAGAAATAAAAATAATTCAAATTAGGAGAAAATATGCACGAAGGAGCAATAATTCATTCACTCTTGGAAATTGCCAAAGAGACAAAAATCAAGGAAAACTTAAAGAAAGTTACCGAAATTAAAATCGTGGTGGGAAAATTCCACCAAGTTATAGAAGAAGTGATGATTACAAATTTCAAATATATGAAAGATGATTATGACGGATTCGAAAACGCCATTCTGACAATGACAGAAAGAAATGTACGCGTCAAATGCCTCGATTGCAATCACGACTTCTCGATTGATGAACCTATCTTTATGTGCCCAAAATGTAACTCTTTCAATACAGAATTAACCGCTGGCAAAGAACTTTACATCGAAACAATTGAAGGTACTGATTAGCTTTTTCCCATATCCCCTGCCCCACATTATCTGCAATAGCCCCAAATAAATTAAATCATAATTACATTTTACTGGCTACCATAGTAACTACCTACAATATACCCCATATTTATACCAGTAAATAGGTAGATTATGCGACAAAATCCCGAAATTTAATGTAAAAATGCCAGGGGGAAATGATATTCCCTTAGGGGGAAATGGTATAATGAATGGGGAAAATGAAAGTTTGTAACTACTTTTTTTTATTTATACCAAAAATTAGAGGTGTTTTTACCTTGTAAAAAATTAGAGGCTTTTTAATTATTGACAATAAATGAAAGATTATAAGTTTCGGTGGTGAGTAAGGTAAAATGAAATTATTAAAGATTTTAGAAATCATAAAAAGTATGGAAAGGAGAAAATATAGATGCAATCTTTGTTAACGATAAAAGAGGCAAGTCATTGGGCAAGTATGTACTTAAACAAAAGTGTAACAACAGCGAATATCTCATATTTGATTCAATATGGAAAAGTAAAAAAATATATTTATAATCAATCAACGGCAATAAACAAAATGGAATTAATCAATTATTATAATAGTTTTAATGGTCAAAGAGAATCAAACTGGCGAGAAAAGTTGGGAGATGATTTGAATTGGGCATTATCATTTGATAATTTAGCAGAAAGAGATACAACCAAACATATTCACAGAATTCATCCATATAAAGGAAAATTCATTCCTCAATTGGTAGAATATTTTTTGGATAATCACACGGATAATTTCAAGACAGAATCGTATTTTAACAAAGGAGACATCATTCTTGATCCATTTTCAGGAAGTGGTACAACTTTGGTTCAAGCAAATGAACTTGGGATGCACGCTATTGGAATTGACATTTCTGCATTTAATTCATTGATTGCAAATATAAAAATTGGGAAAGTAGATTTTCAAGATTTAAGTTTAGAAATAAATCAAATAACGAAAGAGTTAGCAAAATTTATTTCACATAATGATAATATAAAATTTGAGAATGAACTTCTTGCTGAGCTAAATAAGTTCAATAAAAAATACTTCCCTTCACCAGATTATAAAATAAAAATTCGTAAAAAAGAAATTATTGAACGAGAATATGCACCTGGAAAGGAAAGTGAATTCTCAAAAATTTTTGATAAATTACAGAAAAAGTATAACTTAACAATAAAACAAGATACATCAAACAACTTTCTCGATAAATGGTATTTAGAGCCAGTTAGAAATGAAATTGATTTTACATTTGAGTTACTAAAAAAAGTAAAAAATCAATCTACCAGAAAAATAATAACAATAATTTTGAGTAGAACAATTAGATCTTGTCGTGCGACCACACACGCAGATTTAGCAACTCTTAGAGATCCGATTACTAAAACATATTATTGTAGAAAACACGGAAAAATTTGCAAACCATTATTTTCAATTTTTTCGTGGTGGCAAAGATATAGTAAGGATTCAATTAAACGACTTTCTGAATTTGATAAATTGCGAACAAACACTACTCAAATTTGTTTACAAGGTGATGCCAGAAATATTGATATTATTGACGAATTATCACGAAGAAATCCCGATTTAACCAAACTTGTAAAAATGAAAAAAATTAAAGGTATTTTTTCAAGTCCTCCGTATGTCGGTTTAATTAACTACCACGAGCAACACGCATATGCATATGACTTATTTGGTTTTGACCGTAATGATAAATTGGAAATTGGTCCACTTTTTAAAGGTCAAGGAGTTGAAGCAAGAAATTCTTATTTAGAAGGAATTGCACAAGTTTTGAATAATTCAAAGAGTTATTTACAAGATAATTATGATATTTTTCTTGTTGCAAATGACAAATATAATTTGTATCCAACTATTGCAGAGAAATCAGGAATGAAGATAGTTAAACAATATAAAAGACCCGTTTTAAATAGGACTGAAAAGAATAAATCAGCATATTCTGAAATAATATTTCATTTGAAGGAGAAATAATGGGATTATCCAAAGAACAACTGAAAACAGTAGAAACTACGATTAAAAATAGTTTACGAAATAAATTCAAAGCATACAACCCTGAACCAGCGATTATGCCATTTCATACTCGCTTACTTGGTAGAGACAGACTCGCTCTTTACTCATTCATCCATTCTTTAAATACAAATTTTGGGACAACAATATTCGAACCTGTTGCAGTTTCTCTAGCTTCAAATCGATTTAAAATTGCTAAACATCAAGTGAAGTCTGGTTCAAAAATTAGTGAACAAGCACAATATGAAATTCAGCGAATAATGGATAATTTAACGGCAGGAAATGAAAAACCAGATAAAGAAAAGGAAATTGAAATTATCCGTAAAGTATGCCAGAAAGGAGAAATGCGAATTGTAAAACCAACAAAAGTTGATGTATATCTTGAAAGCCCCGAAGGCGAAATTTATCTGATTGATATAAAAACAGCAAAACCCAACAAAGGTGGATTTAAAGAATTTAAAAGGACTCTATTAGAATGGTGTGCAACTGTGTTATCTGAAAATCCACAGACAAAAATTAATACACTTATTGCTATTCCCTATAATCCATATGAACCAAAACCTTACAGTCGCTGGACAATGGCTGGAATGCTTGATTTGAAAAATGAACTTAAAGTTGCAGAAGAATTTTGGGATTTTCTCGGTGGTGAAGGTGCATATGTTGATTTGTTAGGTTGTTTTGAGCGAGTTGGTATAGAATTAAGAGCAGAAATTGATAAATACTTTTTACGATTTAACAATATTTAAGCAGGATAATTTCAAAGAAAAAGGCATAACAAAGCGACCCACGCAAAAAGAGCGTGACAGCTGCCAAACATTATCGGTTTCATTCTATAAAAATTGGGAGGTTGTATTAACAACATCATAATTCAGACAGATTTTCGAATTGAGTTATTATCGACAGTGATTTTTCTTTCTGATTTAGACAACGATCAATTTATCAGCAAAGATGAAACTGAATATTCTCGGATACTCGGCAATGAGTTTAATAAATACAAAAATCATCAAGCTGTTAAAATATTCCCTAAACTCTGGGAAGATGGATTGAGGTGGGATGGAGTTCCACAGTTAGCTCTTCATTTAAATAATGATTTAACGAAAAAGTTTCAATTTTCAAATGAATTAAAATCAAGATTCAATAATAGCTATTCTAGCTTAACTGATTTTTTAAAACTAATAAACGATTTTTCAGAAAAATCTAACTTCTTAAGTTTTTATAACAAATCTTTAAAATTAAACGAAAACTTTCTTCTTAAATTGCACCAAATATTAAATAAATTTCAGATCATTAAAATTTTAGAGAACTATCTAAACATAAAATTATTTAAACAAAAAGTGATGTTATCTAATTTGCTAAAATCTTCTTACGGCATAACAATTAATGTTTCAAAGAATAATTTTGAAATCTTTTGTATTGCAAGTAAATATTGGCTTAATGTTGCAAATAGTAACGGTTGTTTAACACGAAATCTATTGAGCACAATTTGGCACGAATTTCTTCACTCAATTATTAATCCGTTATCAGATAAACTTTTTGACGATCATTTAAATCTAACAGATTCTCAATCCGAATGGTATTGTGAGTTAAATGAAAGTATAATTTGGGCAATTACCCTTCGTTTGCTAATTAAAGAAAAAATAGTTGATGAAAATAATTGTAATTGGTATTTTAATAATGCAGTAAATTGTGGTGCTCCCAAAACAAAAGAGTTAAATGATTTGCTGATTGAATATGAAAGTAATCAGAGTAAATATAATAATTTTCGTGAGTTTTATCCAATCCTTCAAAATGAATTTGGTAAACCTCCGAGAGAGTGATTTGGGGAGGATTCCATAACAAACGTGTCAGCGGTTCAGTCGGTGGTTTTTGTTCTTCCCGATACATCGGGATGATTCCGCGCACACGCCAAACATAAAATCTTTTATTACAATTATTTCCTACTTGACACCAAAACATCGTAACACAATTTTGTCATTAGTAACACAAAGGGAGAATGTAAAATGGCAGAATTAGTTAGATTCGGTGTTTCACTCGAGAAAGAGCTTGTCGAAAAATACGATAAGCATATTCAAAAAAATAATTATCCCAATCGTTCCAAGGCAATTGGTGACCTTATTCGCGAGGAACTTATCCGCGAAGAATGGGCAGACAACAAAATCGTAGCAGGTTCAATTACGCTTGTATTCGACCATCACAAACGCGAATTAACCAACAATCTCACCAATATTCAACACGATTTTCACGAAATAATTATCTCATCACAGCACATTCATTTGGACCACGATAATTGTTTTGAAATTGTGGTAGTGAAGGGAAAACCCAATAAATTAAGACAACTTTGCAGTAAATTAAAAGCAGAAAAAGGCGTTAAGCATGCGTCCCTTTGTCTTGCCACCACAGGAGCAGAAATATGAATGAAATAACACTTCTCGCCATCACCGCCGCATCAATTGGTTTTTTCCACACCCTCTTCGGCCCAGACCACTACCTACCATTCATCATGATGAGCAAAGCACGCAAATGGAGTTTTGCCAAAACCATCTGGATTACACTAATTTGCGGATTTGGACATGTGGCAGGTTCTGTAATTTTGGGAATCGTAGGAGTTTCCGTAGGTATTGCTATTGGAAAGATAGAACTATTTGAAAGTGTTCGCGGTAGTTTAGCAGCGTGGCTAATTATTATTTTTGGTTTTATCTATTTTGTTTGGGGAATTTACACCGCCTTCAAAAAACACAAACATTCACACCTGCATTTCCACGAAGATGGCTATCTACACAAACATGGACACGACCATTCCCAAATTTCAGAACATTCGCACAAACACACCAAAACTAAGAAAAATATCACACCTTGGGTTTTATTCACAATATTCGTCTTGGGACCGTGCGAGCCACTTATTCCAATTTTGATGTACCCAGCCGCAAAAAATAGTTTATCTGGACTAATCTTCATCACTTCAGTTTTTGGAATTGTAACCGTTGGAACGATGTTAGCGGTAGTTATCATTGCATCAAGCGGTTTGAAATTGCTTCCAATGCAGAAAATAGAGAAATATTCTCACGCAATTGCTGGATTGCTAATTTTAGCCAGCGGACTGGGAATTCAGTTTTTGGGATTATAAATTATAAAAATAGTAAACGGAGATAAAAATGGATGTAAAAGAAGTAAAAGTAATGAAGAAAATCTTGAGTGCGAACGATAAAATTGCTGATGAATTACGCACTGACTTAGGTAAAAAAGGTATTTTCTACCTAAATTTAATGAGCTCTCCTGGTTCTGGGAAAACAAGTTTAATCGAAAAAACAGCTCAAATGACTGACAAAAAAATCAGCGTTATCGAAGGAGATATTCAAACAACTCTCGATGCAGAAAGAGTTGCAAAGTATGGCGTGAAAGCTTATCAAATCAACACTGGACCTTTCGGTGGAGATTGTCATCTTGAATCTGGTTGGATAAAAAATGCACTCGATGAAATTGGCACTGACGAGACTGATATTCTCTTTGTGGAAAACATTGGGAACCTCGTTTGTCCCGCTGAATTTGATGTGGGTTCTCATGTCAATGTAGTCCTACTCAGTGTTACCGAAGGTGAAGAAAAACCACTCAAATATCCTCTCGCTTTCAATACTTCCCAAGTCTGCCTTATCACCAAAACTGATCTTCTCCCCTACCTCGACATAAAAATCGAGGCAATTAGAGAAAACATCAAGAAAGTAAATCCTCAAATGGAAATCATCGAACTTTCATCAAAAACTGGTGAAGGTATGAACAAGTGGATTGAATATTTAACTAAGTAGATAGATTCTTCATATAAAACACAACCGCTCCAAAAGGAGCGGTTGTTATTTTTAACATTAATACTTTAAATTTTAATTCCCCATTTCCAAAAATGTGTCCCACGCTATCTGCTGTAAAAATTCACGCGTTACAGCATCAATTTCGGCATCATTTACATATTCAAAACCAACTGGTGAACTTTGCCAAAGATAAGCATAAAAAGTACAAACATTCAAATAAGTACCAAAATTGTTGGGATGATTTCCGTCTTGCATATACAATTCCAAATTTGAATTTTGGGCAATACTCAGCTGCCATGCACGCGCAACCTGCACCACCATTACACCTAATTCATCACTAATGTGTTCAAAAGCAATTGTCTGCTCTGCTATCATTTCGTCAAAAACACTACGGTAAGGCGGACTAAAAAATATAACAGTTTCGGAACCTGACGCTGTTATCAAACTATCCAAACGAGTGGCATATTCATAAAATAATTCAGGGTTGTCAACCGGCCAGCTCGTGCGTTCTTGCAACACCACGATGTCGTAATTTCCATTTGCAATCTCCAAATGAACAGACGGATTATTCCAATGATTTTCCAAAGTCGCCCCACCTTGTGTAATGCTGTTGCAATATAGAAGATTTCCACCTTCTGCATTAACTAATTCTTGCAAATGAAAGTCCACTCCGCCATTGTAATATGTAATGCTATTTCCGATAAATAAAATACGTTCTATTGGTTCAATGTGCGTTTCGGAAAATGAAATATTGGAAATTTCTGAAAGTGGAATATTTTCGATTGTTCCATCAATTTTTTCGATAACCATATCGGTTGCAAAAAGTGAAACCGTGAGAATAAAAAATACAAATAACAATTGTTTCATTTTTTCCTCCAAAAAAATGGTGGAGCATAGCGGACTCGAACCGCTGACATCCACACTGCCAGTGTGGCACTCTCCCAACTGAGCTAATGCCCCAATTTCCATTCCACCTTTGAAATTCACGCTTTTCGGTCAAGATTTTTCACAAATTTTATTGATTGACACAAAATGACAACTTTTGATTTTCGCAAAATATAAAAATGGAGAATTAATGAAAAATATTTTTTGGATAGCCGGTGAAGATTCGGGTGATTTACATTCTGCAAAAATTTTAGTAAAGCTGAATGAACAAGACACCGAATTGCGTCATTTTGGGATTGGTGGACCACAAATGACCACCCAAAATTTTCAACAAATTTTTCCATTTGAACGTTTTGCAATTATGGGCTTTGGGGAAGTATTGAAACACCTTTTATTCTTCCAAAAAGTTTTTTCAAAAATCAAAAATATCTTTAAAAATACACCGCCAGACCTCGTTGTTCTCACCGATTATCCAGGCTTAAATTTACGTGTGGCAAAATTGGCGAAACGTTTTAATATTCCTGTTCTATACTTCATTAGTCCACAATTCTGGGCATGGAAATACAAACGCATTCAATCTTTGAAAAAACACACCGATTTTGTTGCATATATTTTGCCATTCGAGCAAAAATATTTTGAAAAAGAAAATGTGAAATCCGCTTTTGTAGGCCACCCAATTTCAGAAGAAATTGAGCTAAAGTTAACTAAAAATGACTTTTCCGAAAAATTTAATCTAAACAAAAATAAAAAATGGATTGGTTTTTTCCCAGGAAGTAGAGTTACTGAAATCAAAAAAATTCTCCCTGAATTTTTACAAACCGCAAAGCTTTTTAAAAACCATGAAATTTTATTTTCAAAAGCAACTTCGCTACCAGACAACTTTTTCAATTTCAAAGATAATAACATCAAAATAATTGATGAAAATAATTATGAAATGATGAAATATTGTAATGTCTTGGCAATAACTTCTGGCACTGCAACTTTGGAGTGTGCAATGCTCGAAACACCTTTTGTCATCGTATATAAAACTGGCAAAATTTCCTATAAATTAGGCAAAAAACTAATTAAAATTGATAAAATCGGTTTACCAAATATCATTTTGGACAAGATAGTTTTGCCAGAATTAATTCAAGATAAAGCAATTGCCAAAAACATTTTTAATGAAATGAATGACATTTTGAACGATGAAAATGAGTATAGAAAGATCAAGACAGAGTTGAAAAATCTACATCAAATTTTAGGTAAAAAATCCACTTCAACAGAAGTTACAAAAATCATCTGTGAGTTGCTAAAATGAAAAATGTTTTTTTGTTTTTAGAAAAGTATTTTGCCTATTTATTCGTTCATTTTTGTGGTTTATTTTGGCAAATTAAAACTGTGAACCGTCCCAAAAATCAAAAAGTCATCTACATTTTTTGGCACCAAAATATGTTACCACTTCTCTATCTACATCGTGGTGAAAATATCGCTATTCTAGCATCAGCTTCGAAAGATGGAGAATTGATAGCCGGGCCTGCCAAACTTTTTGGTTATAAAACAGCACGCGGTTCTTCCGGTCGTCACGGCATTTCAGCAACAAAAAAATTAGTCAAATTATCGAAAGAAAATTCGCTTGCTATTACCCCAGATGGTCCAAAAGGTCCAGCTCAAATCTTGAAAATTGGAGCACTATTTGTAGCTTATTCCACTCAGCTTCCAATTGTGCCAGTTTGCGTGAAAATAAGCAAGAAAACTATCTTTAAAACTTGGGATAAATTTCAGTTACCACATCTTTTTTCCAAGATTAAAATAGAGTATGGCGAACCTATCTTCATTAAATCGAAAGATGAATTTACGATTCAAAAAAATAAAATTGAAAAAATATTAAATAGCTGAGGAAAATCATGAAATTATCAAAACGCGCAGAAAATGTACAAGCATCACCCATTCGCAAGCTGATGCCATTCGCAAATAATGCGAAAAAAAAAGGAACCCATATTTATCATTTGAACATTGGCCAGCCGGATATTGAAACACCAAAAGAAATGTTAAATGTTTACAAAAATTTCGCTGAAAAAGTATTAGCTTATGGTCCTTCACAAGGTTTGGAACTTTACCGCAATAATTTGGTAAAATACTATCAAAAACATCAAATTGAGATTAAAGCAGATGACATTATTGTTACGACTGCTGGTTCAGAAGCAATTGTTTTTGCACTTCTCACAGCCTGTGATGAAGGCGATGAAGTAATTATTCCAGAACCATTTTACACAAATTATAACGGGTTTGCAACGATGACAGGTGTGAAAATAGTGCCACTCACAACCTATGCAGAAAATGGATTTGCATTACCAAGTAGTGAAAAAATATCTAAATTAATTACGCCAAGAACAAGAGCAATCATGCTTTGTAATCCAGGAAATCCAACTGGTGCAGTTTATCCAAAATCGGAAATTGAACGAATTTGTGAAATTGCCATCGCCAATAATCTTTTTGTTGTCTCAGATGAGGTTTACCGCGAATTTGTTTACGATGGAATGGTTCATACCAGCATTCTTGATATTGCCGGAATGGAAGATTTAGCAATAATGGTGGATAGCATTTCCAAAAGATACAGTGCTTGTGGTGCTAGAATTGGGTGCTTAATTTCCAAAAATAAAACATTTATTTCGGCTGCTATAAAATTTGCCCAAGCTCGACTTTGCCCACCTACAATCGACCAATTTGCGGCAAATGCTGCCATCGATATTGAAGAAAAATATTTCAAAACAATCATTGCAGAATACGATAAGCGTCGCAATGTTGTGTTCGAAGAATTACAAAAAGTTGATGACATTATTTGCATCAAACCGACAGGCGCATTTTACATCATCGCCAAATTACCAATTGAAAACGCAGATGATTTCGCAAAATGGATGTTGGAAGAATATTCATTAAATGGCGAAACTGTAATGTTTGCACCAGCAGCAGGATTTTACGCAACACCAAATGTAGGCAAAAATGAAGTTCGCTTTGCCTACATTTTGAATGAAAATGATTTGAGAAAAGCAATGCACATTTTCCGAGAAGGACTGAAAACTTATCAAAACAGGATAAACACTTGACACAATAGCTTCAAGAAAAATCTAAGAAAAAAAAGTATTTTGGAGGAAAAGATGCCAATTCATAAATTAGATGACATTATCGAACTTGTAAAATCAAAATCAAAAAAACGGATTGTAATTGCATGTGGACAAGATGTCAGAACAATTCATGTGGCAAAAAAAGCTATCGATTTAAAATTTGCGGAAATCACACTCGTTGGAAATCAAAACATCATCAAAAAAGTGTGCAAACAAAACGAAATTGATACCAATATTTTTGAAATTATTCACGAACCAGATGAGATGCAAGCTGCGAAAATATCAATTAACATCATCAACGATGGCAAGGGTGATGTTTTGATGAAAGGGATGATTTCTACCGATAAATTGCTAAAGTGTATTTTAGATAAGCAAGACGGTTTGATGATTCCCAAAGCAATTCTTACCCACATCAGCGTGGCGGAAATTCCAGCCTATCACAAATTGCTCATCTTTTCTGATGCAGCCATTATTCCCACACCAAACATCAACCAAAAAATTGACATGACAAATTATATCATCGCAGCAGCTCAAAAAATTGGCATTGAAAAACCTAAAATTTCGTTAATTTCATTTTCAGAAAAAACGAATCCTAAAAATAGTGCTTCTGTCGATGCAGCGGTTATTTCGAAAATGTCGGAACGCAATCAAATTATCAATGCAGACATCGATGGTCCACTCGCTCTTGATATTTCCATTGACTCTGAAAGTTTACGCACAAAAGGAATTACAAGTTGTGTTGAGGGCAATGCAGATGCACTCATTTTCCCATATTTGGATGTCGCAAATGTTTTCTTCAAATCGCTGACTTATTTTGCAAAAGCTGAAATCGCAACCTATATTGTTGGCACAAAAGCACCGGTCATCATTTCATCACGAGTTGATTCTGAAAAAAGCAAATTATACTCAATGGCCTTTACCTGTTTGATGGCAGAATAAAGGAGAATTTCGTGAAAATAGCAATTGCATCAGATCACGCTGGTTTTGAATTGAAAGAAGCAATTAAACCGTTTCTTTCTAACTTTGAAATTGTCGATTTCGGAGCACATTCAAATGATTCAATGAATTATCCCGATACTGGATTTGCAGCTGCCGAAGCTGTTTCAAGTGGTGAATGTGAAAGAGGAATTCTTATTTGTGGAAGTGGAATTGGAATGAGTATTGTGGCGAATAAAGTCCCCAAAATTCGCGCAGCATTGTGTCAAACAAAAGAATTTGCGGAACTTTCGCGACTTCATAACGATGCTAATATCCTCGTCCTATCTGGTAGATTTATCTCGAAATATTTGGCAAAAGAAATTATCGATGTGTGGTTAAGTACCAAATTTGAAGGTAACCGCCATCAAAAAAGAATAGATATAATTTCGCAAAAGGAGAAAAAGTGAAATTCATTAAAAAAACTGACCCAGAATTATATGAAATAATGTACGGAGAATTGAAGCGACAAACCGAAAATTTGGAATTAATCGCATCAGAAAATTTTGTTTCGCGAGCGGTTTTGGAGGCAAATGGCTCCGTTTTGACAAACAAATATGCGGAAGGTTATCCGTATCGTTACAGCAAAAAAACAGATAAGCGTAATTACAAACTTTACGGGAGATATTATGGTGGTTGCGAATTTGTGGACGAAGCAGAAAAATTGGCAATCGAACGAGCTAAAGAAATTTTTGGTGCAGATCATGTAAATGTACAACCACATTCTGGCTCACAAGCAAATATGGCTGCCTATTTCGCCCTTGTAAAACCAGGTGACACTGTTCTCAGCTTGGAACTTTCTCACGGTGGACACCTTACGCACGGACATCAACTTAGTTTTTCTGGAATGATGTATGACATCATTTCTTACGGTGTTGATAAAAATACCGAACAATTTGATTATGACATAATTCGCAAATTGGCGTTGGCACACAAACCGAAAATGATTTTAACAGGTGCAAGTGCTTATCCACGAAAAATAGATTTTGCTAAATTCCGTGAAATTGCAGATGAAATTGGTGCAAAATTATTCGTTGACATGGCTCACATTGCTGGCTTAGTCGCAGCAGGAATTCATCAAAATCCAGTACCTTATGCAGACATCGTAACAACTACAACTCACAAAACATTACGTGGACCTCGTGGTGGAATGATACTTTGTAAAGAAGAATTTGCCAAGGAAGTCGATAAACAAGTATTTCCAGGAATTCAAGGTGGACCACTCGAGCATGTAATTGCAGCAAAAGCGATAGCTTTCAAAGAAGCATTGCAAGAAGATTTTGTAGAATACCAAAAACAAGTTGTAAAAAATGCAAAAGCTCTTGCTGAATTTTTGCAAGATAGAAAATTCCGCATAGTTTCTGGTGGAACAGATAACCACTTGATGCTCATCGATTTGGGCGATAAAGATAGCGGTGGACCGAGTGGCAAAAAGATGGAAGGAGCTTTGGATAAAGCTGGAATCACAGCGAACAAAAACACCGTTCCGTTCGATACACGCCCACCATTTGTGGCTTCTGGAATTCGTTTAGGCACACCAGCAATCACTACTCGCGGCATGAAAGAAGTCGATATGGAAACAGTTGCCGAATTCATTCACCAAGTTTTTAAAAATTACAATAATGATGAAAAATTAGCACAAATAAAAAAAGAAGTTCGTAAATTTTGCGATAATTTCCCGCTCTATTCCGAACTTCTCAAATAAAATTTAAGCCCCGATTAATCGGGGCTTTTTTTTTATTTCAATTCTAATCTATCTGCTATCTTTGGAAAAGATAAATCTGTCTTATTTTTCTTATTCCCAATGCTTTTACCAGATTTTCGCCAACCATCTACATAAAACATAACCGTAGTATCTAATGCGATATAGTTATCATAACGCACATATTCCACACCATTTTCATCCACTAACTTAATGTCCCAATAACCAGGTTGAGCCGTCCAAAATACAGAATTACCAGCAGAGATTATCCCATTTAAATCATTTGTGCCCCAAAATTCATCACTACTCGGCGAAAGGTAAACTTCATAAATATCGGTAAACACAAAATCGTTCCAAATTTGAATGCATCCACCGTCAGCTTCAATATCAAATTCTGTTTGATAGCCACCTTCAATATTTTTTATAACCGAGTTGCTGAAAACATGATAACCAGAATAGGCAATATTGACATTTTCTTGTTCGTACTCTAATAAATCCCAATTCCAAATATGATATAAATTTGAATCAAGGTTTTGTTGCGTATTACCATCAATTTCATACCAAACTTGTTCGGATGTTTCGTTTGTTATTTTCAGTTGACCTGTTGTTTCATAAATATCAAAGGTAGTTGTAACTCCCGCATTGACAATCACATTTGTAAATACAGAACTTCCATTTGCACCCCAATATTCCAAACTCACTATTTTTGAATTAATTAATTCCCAACTCTGTTCAGCATACTCATTTGGAGAAAGAGTTACAGTTGCTCCATCATCAATTTCAAGCCAAATTGTGTTGGAAGTTTCGTTCACAACTTTTAATGTGCTAATCGATGGATTTATCGTAATTTCACAACCAAACATCACCAAACCAAGCATTAGCAATAAGACCACATTTCTTTTCATATTATCTCCTTTTATTTAAACATAACTTCATTTTATATAATTTTATTCTTTACTTCATCGGCATTGAATTTTATCCAAATTATATGTCAAATGTTTTATTTTGGTTTTGGAAACCAAGAATAGATAAGAAAAACAACTTAACACAAATTGCATATAATAACACCGCTCCGAAAGGAGCGGTGTTTAATTAATTCTAACCTACTTCAACAAAAAGAAAAGTTGCTCCTCCTCCAAAAAGGTCGGAGCTAAATTTCACTACTTCACAAAAGGAAAAGTTGCTCCTCCCCCG
>JABGOP010000022.1 GCA_018645365.1 Candidatus Cloacimonadota bacterium | reverse complement strand
TGATAAATAAAGAAATGTGAAAATGGAGTTTACACAAAAATATTTACACTACCCAGATAAATGACTCTTATATAATAGAGGGAGGTAAAAATGGATAATAATTTGTTAATCTTTATTGGTAAGCTTAAATTCCCTTAGCTTTGTTTTGCTTAGTCATAATTCAGCAAAAAGTGGGTGTAAAAGGTTGAAAATCACAATTTTAAAAAAAGTGATTTTGTCCCTTTCAACGGCTAAAATGCACCTTTGAACGGCTAGAATGCACCTTTGGTAGAATATTTCTTGCAAACTATTGCTATGTATGTTATATGTGACATGTGTTTTTTATGAAGATATTTTATGTGTGAAAAAAGGATTTTAGTTAGTAAGAAAAAATCAGGAGAATTATAATGAATATCGAGGTAATGAAAAATGAATAATATGCTAATCTTTATTGGTAAACTTAAATTCCCGTTGCTTTGCTTTGGGAAAGTAGAACATTATTAGCTATAAAAATACTATTTGACAGAAAGTAAGGTGAAAAAAATGGTGAATTAGTAGCAGTAACTTGAAATGTAAATATCGAAAGTATGGTAATTGAAATGTTAATATCGCAAATTAAGATAAATGATTTTAAACAATAACAAGGAGGAAACAATGAAACACTTTTTTTTAATTGTATTTTTTATAGGAATTATGAATCTCTCAGCTCAAGAATGGAGCGAACCGGTTAATATTTCCAATATGAGTGGTACTATGGCTTGGTCTGATTTTTGCGTTGATAACAATGGCTATTGCCATGTAGTTTGGTCTTACAAAATAGAACAAAATTTCCAACAAATTTATTACGCCAAATCGGAAGATGGTGGCGAGACTTGGAGTGAACCTATCAACATCTCTCAAAATGATGAGATGTGGATGGATGGTCCCAAAATCGTGGTTGATTCGCAAGGTAACATTTATGTGGGCTACAGCTACAATTGTGGTAATACTAGTGCTACCCGTGTTTACATGGCAGAGTGCAGAGATGACTTCTGGTATCAACCTTATCCTATCTGCGATGCTTATGGTCCCCATATTAGTGCGATAGCAATTGACCATAATGATAGAGTATATGTTTTTTCGATGTGGAATACTTATGCTAAATATTGCTATTTAATCGGTGGTGTTTGGCCATGTACGGAATGGAGTGAGTGGATATGTCCTTACAGTGAAAATGTGGAACTAACTCTTTTTAAAGAAGTAGTAGTAGATAGTGATAACAATCTACACTGTATAATTGTTTACAATACTGCAAATTATTTGCCGAATGCATCTTATGCGAAATACAACTACGCATTAGACAGCTGGGAACCGGCTGTGGTTATTGTTGCAGCAGGTATGTATGGGGCAGATATTTGTTTAAACAACAGCGATTATCCTCACCTTGCCTGGCTTGCTGGTGATCAAGATGCATGTGCTTATTCATATTTCGATGGCGAAGCGTTTACCGAACCAGAAATAATTATCATTGACCCTTTGCATCAGACCATTGTAATAGATGCCAATGACACGATGCATTTGATTGAAGTAGAAAAATTTGATCAAGCAGGATCGGATGAATCTAAACTGGTTTATTACACGAGTGATAATGCTTGGGAGGGTACTGTTATCGTAGAAAATGGACGATTGGCGACCACCCCTCAGTTAGAGATTTATGATAACCAACTCTATTTGGTGTATTTCAATGTGCCAGATGTTACTGATTGTGATATGTTTTTTATGAAGAAAGATTTACCAGTGGAAGCCAACAATGATAATTACATCGAGGCTTTAGATTTTGTGCAACTATCCCAAAATTATCCCAATCCGTCCAGCTCTCAAACAAGCATAAATTTTAGTTTAAAGAAAGGTGGTAAGACTGTTTTGAAAATCTTAAATATACGGGGGCAAACCGTCAAAACTTTGGTGGATGAACAGCGTGCTATTGGTAGTTACACTGCTCTTTGGGATGGAACAGACAATTATGGCAAACCCGTAGCGAGTGGTGTTTATTTCTACCGTTTAATGGTGGAGAATCGTGTAAAAACAAAAAAACTTACTTTGGTTAAGTAAGAAGGAGAAGCAATGTTTGTATTTAATTTAGTTTCATTGAAAAAAATGATAATTTTAGGTTTACTGATGATTAGTTGTTTTCTATTTTCAGCTGAAAAATACGCCGTTTTGATAACGGGCTGTTCTGCAGATGGTTTGAATGCAGAACCAGAAGATGATAGTTTAGATATAATGAGATACATTAGGAATACTGTCCCCGACGAAGTCTTTTGGAATGATACTTTTTTGATGTGGGAGATGCTAATAGATAAAGGTTATGATAACGATAATATCTTTATTCTCTATCCAGATTCACTAGATGTTCATAATAGTTTTGATACATATCGCTACGATGTTCCCCCTCTATATAATTACATAACTGATTTCCAGGCAGACTCCAGCAGCGTGGTAATGGTATTGCAAGGTTTGGCAAATGGTAATTCACGGGAAGATATTCCGCAACTACAAGCGGATGATTTTCTGATGATTTGGACCCACAGCCATGGACAATATATTACTCATGCAGATGGAAGTATTGGTTCGCAATTAGTACTAATGAATTACGATGAAAAAATTACAGATGAGGATTTTGGTGATTTGGTAGATAGCATTAATTGTCAGAAAAAAGTAATTTTTATGCAACAGTGTCTCTCCGGTTCATTTGTGTCACACCTTGCCGATGAACACTCCATTATTTTTACTGCAACTAGTGATACTATGCCCGCTTTTCCTGATGATGCTCTCTATTATAATGCGATTGATCATCCGGGTGATTTTACGCCAGGTGATAGTTGCTGGGCTTATGAAAGAGATTATTACAGTGAAGACGGTCATGAGTTTAGACACGGAGAATATAACCTACACTTGTTAAATGCCTTGAAAGGTGAAACGCCCTCTTCCGAAAATGAATACCAAACATTAAGTTTAGGTAATTTCCCTTTGATAGAAGCTGATGTAAATCAAGATGCTTTGTGTTCGATAGATGAAGCATCAAACTGGGTTTATCTGTTTAATAGTTGTCAAGTACCATATTTACATATAGACGATAACTATTATTGGGATATCCCCCAATATTCTGATGACGGGGCAATTGGAGCAACTACATCTTTGGAATATCCCAACATTCTCAATGCAGACATAACCACTCCTGAAACCCTTATGGGTATCATCGGAGTAACCGAAAGTATTTCCATCGGTAATGATGTAGTCATCATGGCAGGCGCAAAGATTGATTTACTAAATCAATCATCTTTAGTAGTAGAAGAGGGTGCTACTCTCACAATCGGTGATAATTGCATTATTCGGGGTAATAACTTGGAAAATAGCATAAATGTTTATGGTGATATAGTGATTGGAGACGATGTTATATTTACTGGCATAGATAATGAGGCTTGGGGTGGATTATCTATCCACAACGAAGCATTGGAATATGATTTTTCAAATGTCTATTTTGACCACTGTAATCTCTCGAGCATCAGTGAAAGCCTTACATTAACAAATTGTAGTTTCGAGAATGCACTACTCAAATATCAATTTGGAGATTTATTTGTAGATGCTTCCGAATTTATAAATGCTACCTTAAAAGTTAATAATCCTTCTGGTCGAAGAAGTCGAGTTGATATTGTGAATAGTAATTTCCAAGGTATTACATCATCAACACCTGCAATCAAAATAACTGCTTATCCTGTCTTTAACATTGCCAATAATTACATTTATGATAATAATGATAGTGCAATCTATCTCTATGAAGCAGGAGGGTGTTATGGATTGGAGCACAATATCTCTGGAAATGAAATCACACACAATTTAAGATATGGTGTTTTTGTATATCATAGTTATGTCAATGTGTCAAACGACAACATGATTGCTTACAATAATAAGGGCATTTTGGGGATGCATAATAGCAACATAAAAATTCGTGGAAATGATGGAGTACCTTACCAGCAAATCTCTCACAATTTTACTGAAGAAATTGCTTTTGATCATTCTAGTTTCCCTACTTATTGTCATTATAATTGGTTTGTTGATAATGACGATTATTATCGCGTGAGTTGTTTCGGTCACCCTAATGTACGATCACATGACATTACTCATAATTATTGGGGAATAGATTTTAATCCACGAACTCACCTCAATCCACCAGATGGTTTTATTTATAATCCTGTTTGGGAATTTAATAATGCCCCCGCTAGTAACACACCAGCGGATATGTATGAACTTGCCAAAGAATATACGCAATCAGAAGACTATGCTTTCGCAAGTGAAATTTATCACGACATTATCGACCTTTATCCCGAGACTAAATTTGCGCTTGCAAGTGCTAAAGAACTTCTTTCTTTGGAAGATTACTTAACAGAAGATTATACTGCTCTTCAAGCATATTTAAGTGCTTTAGATTATGATGAAGAAACAATAAAGTTAGCTGGATATTTATCGAACTACTGTAACATCAAGAAAAAAGAATATCCAACTGCAATTGATTACTTTGAAGAAATCATCGCAAATTCACCTTCGCAAGAAGATTCAATTTATGCGGTAATTGATGCAGGCTATACTTATCTTTTGATGGAAGCTGATGGAGATAGAGCAAGTTATGTTGGTAACTTGCCATCATTGAAACCAGCATCAAAAGAAAAATTTGAGCAAACTAAAATTGAATTGCTTGCGAAATTGTTCGATGATTCAATCTCTCAACCAGGTGAAAACAATCAACCAGATGAAAATGAAAGTGTCGAAATGCTATCTATATTGATTGCTAATTTCCCCAATCCATTCACGGGTGAAACCACGATTTCTTTTTCTTTAACCACGAATTTACACGAAAAAGCACGAATTGAAATCTATAACATCAGGGGACAGAAGGTGGAAACTCTCCAAATCACAAATTCACCAAATCAGCAAATTGTCTGGAATGCAAATAATTTTGCCAATGGCGTTTACTTCTACAAACTTGTGGTCGATGGTAAACCTGTCGATACCAAAAAAATGATACTGTTGAAGTAAAATAACTTTTCTTTTTGTTGAAGAATTAATTAATAAACCGCTCCTTTGGGAGCGGTTTATTATTTTGGGAGTTTGTGATGGAAGGTGTCTATTTCATATCTGCCACTTTTTTCTTGTCATAAATAACATTATTTTTTCAATGTCACTAAATTAAAAATAATTTGGGGGAACAATGTCGTACACAAAAAAATGGCTTCATATTAATCTTTCAACTAGCGAATACAAAATTAACGACACCAACGAAAAATTGTTGGAAAAATATATCGGTGGAAAGGGTTTGGGCTTTGCAATTTTAGATGAAATTGCTCCGAATCCAGAACCACTTGGAACAGAAAATCCGCTTATTTTTGTAAACGGTCCTTTCACCGGCACGAAGATACAAACAAGTGCGCGTACCACTTTGGTTTCTCGTTCACCGCTCACTGGTTCTATCCACGATTCGCATTGTGGAGGACATTTTGGACCTGCTTTGAAACGAGCAGGGTTTGATTATCTCGTTGTAACTGGGAAATCAGAGACCCCTGTTTACCTCAATATCTCAGATGAAAAAATCGAAATATTAGATGCTTCCAAAATGTGGGGAAAAGGCATATTCTTCACAAATGATAAATTGAAAGAAACTCATCTTGGTAAGTGTTGTGTTGCTGCTATTGGTCCCGCTGGCGAAAATTTATCGAAAATTGCCTGTATCGGTGTTGATAAATGGCGTCAATTTGGTCGTGGTGGACTTGGTGCTGTGATGGGTTCCAAAAAATTGAAAGCAATTGTTGTGGACGGAAATCAGAAGATAAAGTACTATGATGAAACAAAATTTAACGAGCTCAACAAACAATTCACAAAAGATGTTGTGACCAATGAAAATGTGCTTTTCCGACGCGAAAAAGGGACGATGAAGTGCGTGCGTGCCGGTCAAGAAGACAAATGGCTTCCCACCAAAAATTGGCAGGAATGTCAGTTCGATGAATTTGAAGGAATTTCATCCGAAACTTGTCGCGAAGAATTAAATTGGAAAGATGTTGGCTGTTTCAATTGTGGAATTTTATGTTCGAAAGTTGCCAAGTGGGATGACCATGAAGTGGAGGGTCCAGAATACGAAACTGCTGCTTATTTGGGTTCTGGGTGCTTGATTGGTAACAGCAAAGATGTGGCGTGGGCAAACGAACTTTGCGATGATTTGGGAATGGACACAATCAGTGCAGGCGCAACTTGTTCATTTGCGATGGAATGTTTTGAAAAAGGGCTTTTGGAAGGTTGGAATGGCATTGAGATGAAGTGGGGAAACGCAATTGCTCAACGCGAATTTTTAAACAAAATGGCGTTGCGTGATGGAGTTGGAGAAATTTTTGCAGATGGTACAAAAATAGCTGCTACAAAAATTGGGAAAAACAGTGAAGAATTTGCCATAAATATTTTTGGAATGGAACTTTCAGGGGTAAATCCAAAAGGTGCTTTTTCGATGGCAGTCGTACTTTCTGTAGCCGATTTTGCGAGCCATACAAGACTTTGGGTTGTCGATGGTGATATGGGGGCGGATTATAAATTTGAAGATATTCCTCAAACAGTAGCAGATGGCTTAGACGAGATTAATGCTAGAAATTCTCTCGTGATTTGTGATTTTGTGCCTTACGGTTTTGACCGTTTAGCTCCTCTTTTGAATGCTGCAACTGGCTTTAATTTTACGCCAGAAAGCTTGGCAAAACTTGGTACGAAAATTACCCATTTGGCACGAAATTATAATATTCGTAATGGTAGAAAACACACTGATGATGTTCTTCCAGCTCGTTTTTATGATGAAGAATCAATTTCTGGTTTGATGGCTGGCAAAAAAATTGACCGCGAATTTTTCAAAAGTATAATTCAAGAATATTATAGGTTACGCGGTTGGAATAACGAAGGTATTCCAACTAATGAAACTTTGCAAAAATACGAAATTTAAAAGGATGGATAAAATGAAAAAAGGTGCTTATTCGCTCATAATTACCCCTTTCAAAAAAGATATGTCACTTGATGAAGCGGGGCTTAGAAAATTGGTCAAAATACAAATTGACGCTGGAATTCACGGTATTGCACCGCTCGGTGTAACTGGTGAAAATACACTTTTGACAGATGATGAAATTAAAAAAGTTGTGGAAATAATCGTTTCGGAAGCGAATGGTAAAGCAAAAATAGTGCCAGATACTTGCACCTCGAGTTTGTGGAAAGCGAAAGAAAGAGTGCAAATGTTTGCAGATTTAGGAGCAGACTACATCTCAGTTTTTGCACCTTTTTTTGTGATTCCAAAACCAGAAGGTGTGATCGATTTCTACGAAAAACTGGCTGATTTTTCCAAAATACCGATTGTGTTGCACAACGCACAAGCGAGGACGGGCATTGATATGATTCCTGCAACAACCGCTCATCTCGCCAAACATCCAAACATTATCGGCATCAAAGATGGCAATAAAAAATTAGACCATCTCGCCAAAGTTCTTTATTTAACAAAAGATGATGATTTCGAAGTTTTCACTGGCAAAGATACGACAGCTTTTCCATTTATCGCTTTTGGTGGTGCTGGTGCTTTCACCGTTGCCGGTAATGTAATCCCGAAAGTTATGAAAAATATGATTGATTTTGCTTTGAATGGGCAAGATATTGAAGCACAAAAGTTACATTTTCAATATTATGATTTGTTTGAAGCATTGCGTTTTGAAACGAATCCAATGGCGGCAAAAATGGCTTTGAATTTGATGAACCTGCCAGCAGGAAACTTGCGTTCTCCCCTTACGCCACTCAGCGAAAATAAGACAAAAATTTTACAAAAAATTATGGCAGAAAAAGGATTATTAAGTTAGTTTTGTTTATTGCTAATTGAGAAAAAATGAAAAAAATTAGATTGAGTGCTCCGGCGACGATTGCCAATGTTGGACCAGGTTACGACATTTTTGCGATGGCGTTAGAAAACCCGCGTGATGAATTTGAAATTTCACTGAATGATAGTGGGAAAATCACCATCGAAATTGAGAATAATACCGAAAATATTCCGCTTGATGTAAATAAAAATACCGCTGGTTTGGCGATTTTAGAATTTCAGAAAAAATTCAATTTATCTGACGGTGTGCATGTGAAAATTTTCAAAAAAATACATTCTGGTGGTGGAATGGGAACTACTGGTGCATCTGCATCTGCGTGTGTTTTCGGGTTGAATAAATTGCTCAAAATGAGTCTCACTTCAAACGAAATGATAAACATTGCTCAGATGGGTGAAATCGCCTCGGGTGGATCTCCACACGCTGATAATGTGGCAGCAGCGATGTTAGGAGGATTTACTTTGGTACGCAATTACAATCCTATCGAAATAATTAAACTTGATCTTCCTGTATTTCCAATTGTGTTTGCAGCGATTCGTAAAAGTGAGCGGACAACGCGTGGTAAAATCTCGTATCAAATTGGCGAAGAAAAATTAAAAGAGCAAATAGCGTATTGTTCACGCGTTATTCATGCCATTCACACCCAAGATATTGCTGAATTTGGTGCGGCAATCAGCGTGGATCACATTGCTGAACCTGTTCGTGCTGTCCCGATTCCAAATTATTTTGAAGCAAAACGAAAAATTCTTGAAGCAGGTGCTTTTGGTTGCAATGTTAGCGGTGGTGGATCGTCTGTTTTTGCAGTTTGCAGCGAAGATAAACAAACTGCAATTGCACAAATTATGTTTGAAAATTTTTCTAAAAGTCCTCATTTTGTAGAAATATTAAAAACGAAAACAACCAATTTTGGAGTGCAAGAGATTAGTGATTCCGCACGATAAACAACTTTTTAAATTTTCAGCTTACGGATTTTTGAAAAATCTCCGTTTTTTCGATCCTTTTATAATCTTGTTCTTTCGTGATTGTGGTATCTCATTTTTTCAAATCGGTATTCTTTTTTCGATTCGCGAAATTTCCACCACAATTTTGGAAATTCCAACTGGAATTTTTGCTGACAGTTATGGTCGAAAACGTGCAATGATTTTTTCTTTTTTAGCGTATATTATCTCATTTGTTTTATTTTTTAGTTTCAAAAAAAATGAATATTTTGCGATTGCAATGTTTCTTTTTGCAATTGGAGAAGCATTCCGAACCGGTACTCACAAAGCGATGATTTTAGATTATCTGCGCCTCAAAAAAATAGAAAATTTGAAAGTCGAATATTATGGCTTTACGCGTAGCTGGTCGCAAAAAGGATCGGCGATTTCTTCGTTAATAGCTGGTGCTATTGTGTTGTACTCCACGGAGTATAGATTTGTTTTTTTGGCATCTATCGTGCCTTACCTGTTGGTATTATTCTTGATGATGTCTTATCCAAATGAACTAAATGGTGCCGTAGTGAGGACAAATTCTTGGCAAAATTTTCCAGAAAACATTAAGAATACAACTCGTAATTTTCTGTTAATTTTCAAAGATAAAATTTTGTTGAAATCACT
Organism: Candidatus Cloacimonadota bacterium; assembly: GCA_018645365.1. GTDB lineage: Bacteria > Cloacimonadota > Cloacimonadia > Cloacimonadales > TCS61 > TCS61. The sequence continues at coordinate 17,004 of JABGOP010000022.1, read as the reverse complement.
CTTTAATTCTGCTTTTTTCGACGGCATTTTCAAAGCGACGAAAGATTATATTCAACCGATTATTACAGCATTTGCAATTGCCCTTCCATTTGCAACACGCTTTCAAGAAAAACAGCATGCTATCATCATCGTTGCGATAGTATATTTTATTCTATTTCTATTTTCAGCATCACTTTCAAAACGTACTATCAGGTTCAGAAATGTGTTCAAATCGCTCTCAAAATCACTAAATGGTAGCTTCATTTTTGGCATGATTTTCATCACTTTTTCAGGCATATTTTTCATTTTAGAATTACAATTTTTCTCGATAATTTTCTTTATATTATTTTTCGGAATGCAAAATTTGCGACGACCTCTAAGTATCGCCAAGATTAGTGAAAATATTCCACACAATGTGATGGCATCTGGTCTTTCGGCAGAGTCGCAACTTAAAACTATCACTGTCGCAGTGCTGTCTCCGTTCATCGGTTTTTGGGCGGATCAATTTGGTATAGGCATTGCAATAATTATCTTGGCAATTGTTGGTTTGATGCTATTTCCAATCGCGAAATTAAACGACAAAAAATAAAATGTAATTCCTGAATTTCAAATACAAGATATGAGTTGACAGTTTTAACTTCAAAAAAAAAATAAACGGAAATAAATATTTTTGATACAAAGGAGAATTCATGGCGAGAATGACAGTAGATTCTTTCTATTGTAAAGGGTGTGGATTATGTGTTGATGCGTGTCCGAAAGATATTATTCGGATGACAGTGGACATAAATGAAAAAGGCTATCATTATGCTGAATGTGTCGATCAGAGCAAATGTATTGCCTGCAAAATGTGTTATGTGATTTGTCCAGATGTGGCAATTACGGTGGAAAAATAGGAGAATAAAATGGCAGAAAAAGTTTTAATGAAAGGTAATGAAGCCTCCGCAGAAGCTGCTTTGCGAGCTGGCTGTCGATTGTATTTTGCTTATCCGATTACGCCGCAAAGTGAATTGATTGAATATATGGCAAAAATGATGCCAAAAGTAAATGGAACTTTTGTGCAATCTGAAAGTGAAGTAGCTGCAATTAATATGGTTTATGGTGCTGCTGGTTGTGGAAAAAGGGTGATGACTTCATCTTCTTCACCGGGCATTTCTCTTAAAATGGAAGGAATTTCATATCTTGCTGGTGCAAATTTACCGGCTGTAATCGTCAACGTGCAGCGTGGTGGACCAGGACTTGGCGATATTCAGCCCGCACAAGGTGATTATTTTCAAGCGACGAAAGGTGGTGGACACGGCGATTATCGTCTCATTGTTTTGGCACCGAGTACAGTTCAGGAATTTGCCGATATGACAGAATTAGCATTTGATTTGGCAGATAAATATTGTAATCCAGTGATGATTCTTTCTGATGGACTTTTAGGTCAAATGATGGAACCGGTAGAATTCAAACCACACAAAACGGCGGAAGAACTCGCAAAACTTGATAAACAGCATTTTGACTGGTGCATTCACCCGAACGAAGACGAACCAAATCATCATCATCACGAAATAAATTCTTTGGAAATTGATCCGCTTGTTTTGGAGCAACATGTCATCAAACTAGGTCAAAAATTTGATAAAATTACCGCAAACGAGCAACGTCACGAAGAATATAATATTTCAGATGAAAACGAAGTACTCGTTGTTTCGTTTGGTACCGCAGCCAGAATTGCGAAATCTGCAATTGATGAGTTAAAAGAAGAAGGTATCAGCGTTGGCATGATTCGTCCAATGACAGTTTGGCCATATCCATACGATGCAATCTCAAATAGAATAACCGATAAAATCAAAAAAGTTGTGGTAATGGAACTCAATTTAGGACAAATGATTGAAGATGTAAAATTGGCTGTTAACGGTAGAAAATCGGTAGAATTTCTCGGGAAAGTTGGTGGGATTTTATTCACACCAGCAGAAGCAAAAGCCAAAATCATGGAAAATATTTAGGAGAGAACAATGGAAATTATTGCACAAAGACCAAAATCCTTAACTGATTTACAGTTCACATATTGCCCGGGTTGCACACACGGAATGTCGCACCGATTAATCGCCGAAGCTATCGATGAACTTGATTTGCGTAACAAAATGATGGGGGTTGCACCTGTTGGTTGCTCCGTTTTTGCTTACAAATTTTTTAATTTTGATATGGCGGAAGCAGCTCATGGAAGAGCACCAGCAGTAGCTACAGGTATGAAAAGAGCACGCCCGGATATGCATATTTTCACATATCAAGGTGATGGCGATCTTGCGGCTATCGGTATGGCAGAAATTATTCACGCGGCGAACCGTGGTGAACAGATGACTGTATTTTTTGTAAACAATGCAATTTACGGTATGACAGGTGGACAGATGGCTCCCACTACTTTGCCGAATATGAAAACTTCGACTTCACCTTACGGTCGCGATGTGGATGATATTGGTTATCCAATTCAAGTTTGTGAAATGCTCTCCACTTTGAACGCACCGTATTTTATTGAGAGAGTTTCATTACTTTCTGCAACTGATGTAATGAAAGCAAAAAAAGTGGTAAAAAAAGCATTGCAATTTAATAAAGAAAGCCGTGGTTTCACATTTGTAGAATTTGTTTCAACTTGTCCAACAAATTGGGGTTTATCACCGCAAGATGCGATGAAATGGGCAAAAGAAAATATGTACGAGTTTTTCCCAATTAAAAATTTCCGCAATAAATCGTTAGAAGGAGGCGCATAATGAAACTTATCTGTTCAGGATTTGGTGGACAAGGTGCTCTCACGATTGGAAAATTTTTGGCGAAAGCTGGTATGGCAGAAGGAAAAGAAGTTTCGTGGCTCCCATCTTACGGTCCAGAAATGCGTGGCGGTACGGCGAATGTTTCCACCATTATTACGGAAACTCCAATCGCATCACCACTGGTTACTTACCCAGATATTCTCGTTGCTTTGAATCAACCTTCAGTAGATAAATTTGGACAAGATATCAAAAAAGGCGGGTTGCTTATTGCTAATTCTGATATGTGTCCAAACGAACTAAAACGCGATGATATCGATATTATTTACGCACCGATGACTAAAATTGCCAACGAAATTGGTAGCATTAAAGTTTTGAATATGGTTGCTATCGGCATCGTGATTGGCAAAACAAATTTGGTAAAATACGAAACACTCGAAAATGATTTAACGGCTTTTTTAGCGAAAAAGAATCCTCAACTTTTGGAAGCAAATTTGATTGCAATAAAAAAGGGAATGGCTCTTGCTAAATAAATAATTCTTAATTAAAAATAAAAAAACGGCTCGCATATGCGAGCCGTAATTAATTATCTTTAAATGTTATTCTAACCGTTAAGATTGCTTTAGCATAAATTCTGTCAAATATTTTTTGCGATTATCTCTAAACCTTTTTGTAAAATATTTTTTTCCAAACCATAATTTAAGCGTAAAAATGTTTTGCCATTAGTGCCAAAAATACTACCAGGCATCACAATTACACCGTGTTGTAGTAATTTTTCGGTCAATTGCATATCGTCAGAATCTGTTTTCAGAAAAAGATACGGAGCAGAATTAGGTTCTATGATTTTTAAATTGGGTATTTTTATTTCAATAAATTTTCTAGCAAAATCGTAATTTTTCCTTAATTTTTCGCGAATTTCTGTATTTTCCAAAGAAAGAGCTTTTATTGCTACTTTTTGCGATAAATAGGGCGCACAAGTACAAATAAATTGGTGCGACTTAATAATCGGTTTTATTAATTCAGCATTTTGCGAAATACACCAACCAACCCGCCAACCAGACATACAATGCGATTTTGAAAGTCCTGAAATGACAATGACATTCTCGTACATTTGTAAAAATGATTTTGGACGATTTTGCAAATATAAGTCGCGGTAAATTTCATCAACAATCAGTAAAATATCTCGTTTTTCACACTCATTCACGATAAAATCCATCTCGTCATTTGTAAAGGAAATGCCGATTGGATTGGATGGATTATTCAAGATTAGAATTTTAGTTTTGTGGGAAATATTTTGCAGAAAAAATTTTTTATTAATGCGAAAATTATTCGTTGCATCAAGGTCAAATTTTACCGAAACACCGCCCAACATTTTCACAATCGAATCGTAAACAATAAATGCTGGATTTGGCATCAATACTTCGTCATTTGGATTTAAATGAGAAAATAAAGTGGCAAATATCGCCTCTTCTGCACCAACGGTAACACATACATTTTCGTCAAAATTTATCGTGTAATATTCGGCAATTTTTTGGCGTAACTCTGTCAGTCCACCGTTTGGAGTGTATTTTAAAGTTTCATTATCCAAAATATTTTTGGCATAATCTATCAATATTTTGGAAGTACGGAATTGAATTTCTCCTAATCCTAAATTTATTGCATTTTTAGGAGCTCTATCGAATATTTTGCGGATTTTTGAACGCTCAATGTTGGCGATACGGTCGGCAGAAATTTTCATCTGAGTTCGGTTTCCAAAGTTACAGATTTCTCACTTTTTTCATCACGATATTTAATGATAATTGGGCAATAAATGGAAAATTCTGGATTAGATTTTAATTGACGATTTCCCGCAACGACAACCGCATTTTCAGGAATTATTACAGCTTTTCCTTCATTTTTGGGGAGATATTGTTTGTTGACGGCATCATAAACCGGAGTGCCAGCAGTAAGAATCACACCAGCTGCAATTATTGCTCTCGATTTAACCAAGACACCTTCGTAAATTCCACAGTTTCCACCGATAAAAACATTGTCTTCGATGATAACTGGATTGGCATTTATTGGTTCCAAAACACCACCAATTTGGGAGGCAGCACTCAAATGCACATTTTTCCCAATTTGGGCGCAAGTCCCTACCAAAGCGTGTGAATCTATCATCGTGCCGTCATCTACAAAAGCACCCACATTTACATACATAGGTGGCATCATCACTACATTTTTGCCGATGAATGCTCCCTCTCGAACAGATGAACCGCCCGGTACAATTCGAATATTTTCCGACTTCGAAAAACTGCGAGTTTGGTAAGTATCTTTGTCCAAAAAATGGGTTATTTTACTGATTGGCATTTCGACAATTTTACCCATTTTAAAACCGACTAAAATTCCTTTTTTCACCCAATTATGAACAACCCATTCGTTCTCAATTTTTTCGGCAGAACGAATTTTCCCTTCGTTCAGTTTTTGTTTAAATTGCTCAAAAAGTTGGCGATCTTTTGCATCAAATTCAGTTTTAGTATAAAGTGTTAAAATTTCATTTTTCATCACTTGCTCCTTTTATTTCAAAACATTTTTCAAGTATTTTCCAGTGTAAGATTTTTTGTTTTTTGAAACCACTTCAGGTGTTCCCTTGGCAATTATTTCACCGCCATCTTCACCGCCATCTGGTCCTAAATCAATGATGTAATCTGCACATTTTATAACATCAAGATTGTGCTCGATAACAATGATTGTGTTTCCCATCGCGACGAGTCGTTGCAAGACTTCCAATAATTTTTTGATGTCGTCAAAATGGAGACCCGTCGTCGGCTCATCTAAAATGTAAAGAGTTTGTCCAGTACTGGTTTTACTAAGTTCGCGTGAAAGTTTAATGCGTTGTGCTTCACCACCAGAAAGCGTAGTAGAAGCTTGCCCCAATTTAATGTAATCGAGTCCTACTTCTTTTAAAGTTTGCAATTTTTTAGTAATTTTTGGCACATTTTGGAAAATTTCCAGTGCTTCTTGAACATCCATATTTAGTACATCCGAAATGCTTTTTCCTTTGAATTTCACTGCGAGAGTTTCTTTGTTATATCGCTTGCCGCCACACATTTCACAAGTCACATAAATATCTGGCAAAAAGTGCATCTCAATTTGTTTTATACCAGCACCACCACACGCTTCACACCTTCCACCTTTTACATTAAATGAAAATCTGCCAGCTTTGTAGCCACGTAATTTGGAAGCAGGAAGTTGAGCAAAAAGCTGACGAATCGTATCGAATAATTTGATGTAAGTAGCTGGATTTGAACGAGGTGTTCTACCAATTGGTTGCTGATCAATATTGATGATTTTATTGAAGTATTTGAAACCAGAAATTTTATCGTGAGCACCAATTTTAGCGGATGATCTGTTTATTTTTTTTGCCATTGCAGGATACAATATTTGGTTCAAAAGAGAGCTTTTTCCAGAGCCAGAAACGCCAGTAATACAAGTAAACAATCCCACGGGAATTTCGACATCAATATTTTTTAAATTATTCTGTCGTGCCCCTTTAATCTTGATTTTACGTTTATCAATTTTGCGTCTTTTGACTGGATAATCAATCGCGAGCTGGCCAGATAAATACTTTCCGGTTAAAGATTTTTTCGACTTTAGAATTTTTGCATAATCACCCTGAAAAATAATTTCGCCACCATAAATGCCCGCTTTTGGTCCAAAATCTAAAATGTGGTCAGCAGACCGAATCATCTCTTCATCGTGTTCCACCACAATCACAGTATTGCCCAAATCTCGCAAATGAAGTAGCATCTCAATTAGTTTTTTGTTATCACGTTGATGCAGACCAATACTAGGTTCATCGAGAATATACATCACGCCAACGAGACTACTTCCAATTTGGCTAGCAAGACGGATTCGTTGCGATTCACCACCCGAAAGTGTAGGTGCTTTTCGGTTTAGCGTGAGGTAGTGAAGTCCCACATTTATCAAAAATGAAAGACGCGAATTTATTTCTTTTAAAATCTCTTCTGCAATGATTTTTTCATTTCCAGAAAGTTTTAAGTTTTGGAAAAATTCGAGTGCATTCGAGATGGAATATTCAGTTATTTCTGAAATAGATTTTCCATCAATTTTTACAGATAAACTCTCTTTTCGTAACTTTTTTCCCTCACAATCAGGGCATAATTTATTCCCAATAAATTGCATATAATAGCGTCGCATATACTCTGAGGTTGTCTCTTTCATGCGTCGCTTCAAAGTATTTATCAGACCTTCATTTTTGCTATTAAATTCGCCAAAACTGTTTTTAGAATTCCATTTAATGCGCAATTTTTTATTTGTTCCGAGCATAATAAAATCACGAATATTTTGTGGTAAATCTTGCCATTTTGTTTTTGCAGAAAAACCGTATTCTTTTTCCATTGCTTGAATTATACGCATCTGCCAACTTGTTTTTTTATGCGACATTTTGCCCCAATGTGCAACCGCACCATCCATGATGGAAAGCGATTTGTTGGGTACAATCAAATCGGGATCAAACTCCATCGTGGTGCCAAGTCCATTGCAGGTTGTACACATTCCAACCGGACTGTTAAACGAAAAATGTTGTGGTGTTAGTTCAGGAAATCCAATCCCACAATTTGCGCAAAAATTTTCTTCTGAAAGGGTTTCGACAAGACCATCATCGACAAAATCTAATTTGATAAATCCATTTGTGAGATGAAGTGCAGTTTCGACTGAATCGATTAAACGACCACGAATTCCATCTTTCAAAACAAGCCGGTCAACCACAATGTCGATGGTATGTTTGCTTTTTTTATCGAGCGTTATTTCTTCGTTCAAATCACGCATTATACCATTAATTTTAACGCGGACAAATCCTTCATTACGAGCTTCTTCAAGCTCATCTTTATGTTCGCCTTTTCGGTTTTGAACAATCGGTGCCAAAATTTGAATGCGTGTATTTTTCGGTTTTTTCAAAACATGGTCAACCAATTGGTCAATCGTTTGCGAACCAACTTTTTTACCACATTTATAACAAAATTGTTGTCCCACGCGTGCGTATAAAATGCGCAAATAATCGTAAATTTCGGTAACTGTTCCCACCGTTGAACGCGGATTTTTACTGGCGGATTTTTGTTCGATAGAGATGGCTGGCGAAAGCCCTTCTACATAATCAATTTTGGGCTTTTCCATTTGCCCCAAAAATTGACGTGCGTAGGAAGAGAGTGACTCCACATAACGACGTTGACCTTCCGCATAAAGTGTGTCGAAAGCGAGTGACGATTTACCAGAACCAGAAACGCCAGTGACTACCACCAATTTATTGCGTGGAATTTTCACATCTATGTTTTTGAGATTATGTTCCCTTGCACCTTTTATGAAAATATGCTTTTTCATTTTACTCTTTCAAAAGATTTATTTGAGTGATGATTTCATCTAAAACTAAATCATCTTGATAACTGCGAAGTGTGTTCAAAAGAGCAATTGACTCATCGTAACTTTCGCTGAATTGGGCAATGCGAAAAATAATTTGTGGCCACTCCTGATTGTGAATATCGTATTGTACCGCTTTTTTTAAATATGAAAAAGCGTCATTGTTCTCTGTCTGTTGCAAAAAATTAAAAGAAGCTTCGAGGTATAATTTTGAGATTTCGGGATAAAATCGTTGTTTTCTTTCGATGAATCCGAACGATTTTTCCATATATTTGATGGCATTATCATAATCATTTACCGAATGAGCATATTGGGAAGTGCGCATAAAAGCGGCACCATAATTATTCAAAAGTCGCAAAATATTTTTGTCTTTGTACACCGAATCATCGAACACGCCACGGTATGAATAGACTGTATCTATGTTTGTAATCAATCGCTTAAAATCAAATTGGTTACGCCCTTTTGAGCTAACGAGACGGTCAACCATTCCTTCATTTTGTAAAAAATCACCAAAGCCTGCAACTTCTGGTGTGGTAACCGCAAAATAGATGGGGCGTTTGCCGTAATTATCTTTGATTATTTGAATTACCGCTAAATCTTTTACATAAAGAATTGTGCCTTTTTTGAAAGATACGATAAACTCATCTCCTTCGATAACACCTTTAATGCCAAGAAGTTCGTCACGCTGTAATCGGAGAGGGTATAAACGAGATTTTGGACTATCTTGGCACATCTCGATGTCATAATCTGAAATATTAAATTCCACCCCTTCGTGGTCGCGCAATTGTCGAATGTACCAAGGTGTATTCAGTAAACTTAAATTCGCAATCGTCACATCTTTTCGAATTCCTTTACATTGTTCATCTTTGTAAAGCATTGCTGAATCAATTAGTTCATTCGTCAATTTTGTTGGAAAAATATTTTGTTGTTCATTTTTGTGAATATATTCGGTGGCAGCAGAATCATAAACAGCTTGAGCGTACCAAACGGGGAAAGTATCGTTATCTCCATTTGTGAAAATGATGGCATTTTCATCGACGCTATTCAAAATGTTTTGACCGTAATCGAGTGCGATAAATTCGTTATGCCGATCGTGAATGTGATATTGAGAAACAAAATTAAAAATTGGTAGTGCAATCACAACTGTTATCATCACAAATTTCAAAATTTTATTTTTGGAAAAATAATCAATTAGAGCAAAAGAGCCAATTGCTAGCCAAACTGTCCAGAAATTGTAAGCAGTTACGAAGAAATAATCTCGCTCTCGCACTTCTGCATCAGAAAGATTCATAACAAAAACCATTGCAATTGATACCATAAAAAAGAATGAGAAAAAATACGCAAATGAATGTTTGTTCTTTTTGAGATGAAAAAAAGCACCCAAAGATCCCAAACCTAAAACAATAAAATTCGAAATTGTTAAAATAAAATTTTGTGGAATTTTGAACCAACTTGATAAAGTTTCCGCATTAAACCACTGCCAACTAAAATAAGTGAGAAACTGTTCTTTCATTTGAAACCAAAATGACGCACGACGCACGAACATACTAGTTACGCCGTATTGTCGACGTAAGATATAATCGGTAAAAAGTTTGAAATTATGCGGATTTCCTTCATTTATGAATGGACGCAATTCTGCCCGAATATACAAAAATATGTGACTACTGACGCCAACAATGATGAAGAAAAGTGCAAACCACCAAGTTTTTGCGGAAATTTTTGTTCTCAAATGAAAAATTAAAATACCAGTAAATCCCAAAGCCAACATATATTTTGGTAAATCTGGGATATGGTTAGTTTTTCCAATACCCAAAAAAATAAGATATATCAAAATTAAACTTACCAAATAAATTGCTGAACGCATCCAAAATTGGGTGGTTTTGATACTGTGCCTCAAAAGTGGATAAACGATGATTAGCAATACTGCGGGGGCAATTTGAAGTGAAGTTTGGTGAATGCCAAATCCAAGAAAAAAGAGATAAATCATCAACATTAAAATGTTTTGATGTGAAAAATCTTCCGATTTTTCTATCCAGATTATTGTTAACCAAACTATCAAGTTGATGAAAAAAGCCAAGCCGGCGTAAACTTCTGCTTCGATGGCATTATTCCAAAAAGTGTACGAAAATGCAGTATAAAGTGCTGCAATCGTGCCGATTAGATAGGCTTTGTAAAATTCAAGTGGAGATTTTAACCACATCGTGACAAATTTTACTGTGAAAAAATAGGTAAACATTACTGCAAAAGCAGAAAAAATGCTTGAAAGAAAATTCACAATTTGAGCATGTGGAATTGTTCCAGCAAAAATGGAAGCAAAGCGTCCCAATAAAATGTAAAATGGATTTCCAGGTGGGTGCGGAACACCCAGAACGCTACTGCAAGTTATGTATTCACCTGCATCCCAAAACGAAAGTGAACGCGCCATCGTGAGATAATAAACGAGTAGTGTTACGAAAAATATTGATGCACCAAAAATTAGATTTGTCTTTTTGTTCAAAATAGGTTGTGGTCTTAAATTCATAAAATCTCCATTATAATATTTTTTTTAATTCGCCGGTTTTCAAATCGACTAAATTCAAATTGATACCTGCATCTTTTAACATTTCAATCGCCAACTTATCTTCGTAATAATTGGCAATATAAATTTTTTTTATTTCGGAATTAATAATCATTTTTGCACAAATTGAGCAAGGTTGATTTGTACAATAAAGTTCACCACTAGAAATGGAAACACCATTGACTGCTGCCTGAATAATCGCGTTTTGTTCGGCGTGGACACCGCGGCATAATTCGTGTCTTTCCCCAGATGGAACAGCCATTTTCTCTCGTAAACAACCTGTTTCTGAACAATGCAAAGTGTGTTTTGGCGAACCATTATAACCGCTTGAAATCAACTGGTTATTACGCACAATTACCGCTCCTACTTTTCTTCGTAAACAGGTAGATCTTCTTGAAACTAAAAATGCCATTTCCATAAAATATTGGTACCAGTTTGGTCTATTTTTCATTTAGTTCTCTCTTCTCTTGTAATTTCAGCTTGCGATTTTCTTAAATAATACGGTTCCAAATTTGAAATTATCTCGAAATCATATTCTGGCATTTTATTTTTCAAAATAATGCTAATCATTGTGGATGCCAGTGGAATATTTTGGTGTGGGAAAGCGACTTGAAAATCGATTCCACTGTCCATAATTTCAGCAAAATATTTTTCAATTCCATCTCCAATAAAAATTACAGGTTCTTTAATTTTATGCAGAAATTCGGTTGGTTTTGCATTTTGTGGTACAATAATTTCTTTGTGTTTATTTGAATACAAGGCAGCGTAAATTTCGCCCATTTTTGCATCAATTATTGATAAAATCGACCGTTTTGTTCCGCTCAGATTATGAGCGAGTAATTCGAGCGTGTTAAATGGAATTAAGGGGATTTTATTGGCAACACAAATGCCTTTTGCAGTCGCAAGCCCAATTCGAATGCCAGTAAAAGAACCAGGACCATTTGCAGTGGCAACAGCATCGATTTCCGAAATTTGCAAATTGCAATTTTGCAAACCAAAATCAATTTGCGGTAGAAGTCGTTCTGAATGAGTAATTTTCACATCCGAATGGCTGATAAACGCAATTTTATTTTTCTTAAAAATAGCAATGCTACCCATTGTTGAAGTTGTGCTAATCGCTAAAATATTCAATCTTAAATCTCCAAAAATATTTTTTTTGCATTTTGTTTTTGAGCTTTTTAGCGTCAAGAAAGATTTTTTCATTGCCTAAATTAAGTTAAAATTCAGATTTGTTTTTGAGGTGAATGAGATGAAAATGAGTAAGAAAAAAAAGAGCAAATTAGAATTTATTTCTTTCAAAATATTTGAACGATTTTTGAATTTATTCCCTTATTTTGTCATTCGCAAAATCATCTCATCTCTTTTTGTTTTAATTGGTTACAACTTGAATATTCGTCGTACTGTTGCCGAAAACCAATTAACCAAAATTTTCTCTAAGATTAGCAAAAACGAAAAAAAAAACATTCTAAAAAAAATGTATCGTCATTTGGGATTCACCGCCACTGAAGTCTATTTTGGTAATAAAAATAAATTATTCAAAACTGTTTCGACGAATGGATGGGGAAATTTGGAAGAAGCAATCAGCCTAAAAAAAGGTGTAATTTTGGCATCAATTCATTTTGGTAATTGGCAATTGGCGGGCGAATACATTGGACAATTCCACAAAACAAGTGTCATCATAAAAAAGCAGCGAAACGACTATTTTCACGATTATACTTATCGTCAAAAAACCAGTGAAAATGTTGTTTTAATCGAACAAAAAAATGCATTACGGTCTGTCTTGAAACTTCTAAAAGAAAATTTTGTCGTTGCCATAATGATAGATCAAAGTGCTGGTAAAAATGGCATTATGACAGATTTTTTGGGTTATCCAGCCTCCACTTACATTGGTGCAGCCAAAATTACCATCAAAACAGGCGCACCGATTGTGCCAGCTATTGCGTTCAGAAATGAAGATGGTTCACACAATTTTATCTTTGAAAAAATGATTTTACCAGAAAATTTTTCTAAAGATGAAGAACCAAAATTGATGGAACACATTTCTCAAAAATTAGAAAAATATATTTGGAAAAATCCAGAGCAATGGTTTTGGGTGCATCGCCGATGGAGAGGTGTTAAAAAGGCTAAAAAATGAGACAAAAAAATATTTTCAAGAAAGAATTTTTGGAACTAACAGGTTGCATTCACATTCACAGTGAGCATTCCTATGATTGTGAAATTCCGCTCGCTAAAATTATTAAAAACGCAAAACAGACAGAATTAGATTTTATCACAATCAACGACCACCGTAATTTTGGAGCAAAAAAAGATGAGGTGTTTTTAGCCGAAAAAGACCTTTGTGTCATTGTTGGAACAGAGATAAATGATCCTGAAAACAATAATCATTTACTTGTTTTTAACTCAGAAAAAATTAGGGAAAATGAGGACGCAGTAGTTTACACAAAATCATATCAAGCTGAAAATGCCATAACTTTTGCCGCCCATCCGATTGAAAAAAGAAGGTCAAATAAATATCGTTTTTACCGTTGGACAGATTTAGAAAATGATAATTTTAATGGACTTGAAATTTGGAATTTTCTTTCGAGCTGGATTGGGAAATTGATGCCCAAAATTAATGGTATTTTTTATGTTTTATGTCCCGCCTTTTTTGTGCGAAAACCACATCGAGAAGCCCTAAATTATTGGGATAAACTCAATAATGAAGGCAAGAAAAGAGTGGCTATTGGTAGCATAGATGCACACACCGAAACCATCAAAATTTTGGGTAAAAAAATTAGAATAGTTACTCACAAAATGCTTTTTAAAACTTTGCGTACCAATGTTTTGATTTCCAAAAACGCAGAAATTTCGGAAAATAGTATTCTGAAAGCCATCAAAAATGGTAACAGTTATATCGTAAATCACAAAGTTGGAAATCCGTACGATTTTTATGCGGCAATTTCAAATGGACAAGATAAAAGTGCTATTTTTGGAGAAAATGTCCAGTTTGAGAATGGTTTAAAATTCTATTTTAGATTGCCAAAAATTGCCAGAATTAATCTTTTTCAAAATGGGAAAAAAATTGCTTCTCAGCTTGATGAAAAAGGATTTTTTGAAATTGATAAAAGTGGTAATTATCGCCTTGAAATCACCTATTTTGGTTTCGGTTGGATCTATACAAATAATATTTATGTGAAGGAGAAATTATGAGCAAAAACATTTATGTAAAAGAATTAAGCAAACATTTAAACCAAGAAATTATTGCCGATTTTTTGGTGCTTCAAAAAGAGCTTCGAGAAGGAAAAGTTCAATACATTCGACTAAAATTAGCGGACAATTCTGGTACGATAACAGCGAATGTGTGGAACAATGCACAAAGCATTTCTGAAAAATTCAAAGAAGGCGATGTAATCCGCATCAAAGGTGAAGTAAGGAGTTACAAAAAGCAGCTTCAATTGAGCGTGAAGAAACTAAAAGCTTTAGATGAAGTGGAATTTGACTTGGTCGATTTTTTAGAATCTACTCCGAAAGACGTGAATAACCTTTCGGAAAGATTATTCAAATTTATTGATGAAATTAGCGATAATTATTTGAAAAAATTATTGCAAAATATTTTTGAAAATAAGGTGTTTTTTACCGAATTTGCAAAATCTCCTGCTGCCAAAACTTGGCACCACAATTACATTGGTGGGCTTTTGGAACATTCCATTGCGGTTGCTGGAATTTGCGAATATGCTTCGCATAATTACAATGTAAATAGAGATTTACTTATCACCGGTGCCCTTCTGCATGATATCGGAAAAGTACGCGAATACACCACTAAACCGCAAATTGATTTTTCGGTAGAAGGAAGATTAGTTGGACACATTCCACTTGGCGATAGAATTGTATGCGAATATGTTGCTGGAATTGATAATTTTCCGCCAGATTTATTGATGAAATTGCGTCACCTTATTTTGTCACATCACGGTGAATATGAAAAAGCTTCGGCACGATTACCGCAAACTTTGGAAGCTACAGTTTTGCACTATGCCGATAATCTCGATGCGCAAACAATTGGCATTCAACAACTTATAGGTAGTTCTCAGAAAGATGATGCGGAATGGACAGAATTTGACCGCATCAATAATCGTTATTATTACTTGAAATAATGGTAGAAAAAAAATTTCAAACTTCGGTGTTGACGAGCGGAAGTAAGGGTAATTCCATCTTGATTCGTACCGAAAAAACGAACATTCTTCTCGATGCTGGGTTGAGTGGCAAAAAAATAATTTTTGCACTTCAAAGTGTCGGAATTGATGAGCATAAAATTGACGCAATTGTGATTAGCCACGAGCATAATGACCACATTTCGGCGGCGGGAATTCTTTGTCGAAAGTTAAATATTCCACTTTACATCACCACTTTAACTTACTCTGTTTGCCGTCATAAATTAAAGAATATTCCAGCGGGAGTGTGCCATTTTTCAAACGGTAAAACTTTTAAAATTGGTGACATTGAAATTCGGGCTTTCCAATCTTCACACGATGTTGTAGATGGTAGTAATTTCACTTTCAAAAAGGAAAATTGTGAGAAAAAATTGGCAGTGGCAACTGATGTTGGATTTCCTTCAAACCTGATGGTTACACAAATGAAAAATGCGACAACGGTAATTATGGAGAGTAACCACGATGTGAAAATGCTCCTAAATGGGCAATATCCGCCTCAACTTAAACAGCGTATTAAAGGGAAACAAGGGCATCTTTCGAATGAGCAAGCGGTTGAGATTATTGCAAAAATTATCCACCCCAAAATGCGAAATTTAGTTTTGGCACATTTGAGTGAAGAAAATAATTGTCCGCAAAAAGCCGAAAAATTGATGCAAAATTATCTACGCTCGATAAATCATAATTTGGAATTAATCGTGGCAACTCAACACAAAGCGACGAAATTACTACAAATTTAAAATGATGATTTGTAGAAATAAAAAGTGAAAAAATATTTGACAGAAACTTAGTAGAAATTTTCTTCGGAACGGTAAGTTTTACGAGAGGGGAATTAATAAAATGGTTAAAATTCCAAATGAAATAAAAAAAGTAATTTTAAAGTTTAGAACTGACATTGAAAACGATTTAAAGATTAAAAAAATAATTTTATTCGGCTCGTATGCAAAAGGGAATTATACTGAAAATAGCGACATTGATGTTTGTGTGATTGCCGAAAATGTAGAAAATGGTTACCTTGCTTTGTTAAAAATTATACCAAAAGTTATTGAAAGTGATGTACGCATTGAGCCGGTTGTGTTTTCTCAAAATGAGTATGAAATTCCACTCTCTTTTGGGCTTTTGAAGGAAGTAAAGAAATTTGGTATTGAAATAAATTAGTTCTTTAAAAAATTAGTAAATTTTTGCATTAATTTTACTGTGTTCTTATATGAAAATTGGCATTTTCAAAACTAACAGAATAGGTAGAGGAAATGCGTTCGCGAAGGCGGACGCCACTTTCTATGTCTTGTTAGTTGGGTTGCCAATACCTCATATAAGGATGTAATTGAAAGTTGCGTCCTTTTTTTATTTTATAGAAGGGCGGAAAATAAAAAAAAGGAAGGAAAGATGAAAACTATTTTTATTATTGTGTTTGTTTTAATGTTAACAATTGTTAGTGCAAATGATGTGCTTTATACATTTATTTGTGTTAGAGATGGAATTAACATAAGAACAGGGGCGGGAACAAATTATCCTAAAGATGAAACTGGAAAAACCATGAGTGGTGAAAAATTTTATGTTCTTGAAGAAAGAGATGGTTGGGTTAAGTTTAGAGTTACACCAAAAGATGTTGGGTGGTCAGGTTGGGTATTTAAAAAATTAGTTGTTACTGAAAAAGCAAAACAAAAAACGAAAAAGAAAACTTATACAACAAAAAGAAGTGATGAACTACAATTGCTTTATGATTCAGGTCTCTTAAAAAAAATCGACATAGATCTCAATGAAGCTTGGGTTGATCCTTATCTTTGGAATTCATTAGAATATAACACTAAAGTTGGGATTGGAATGACTTTAGCAAGAATTTGCGATAAAGCAGGTTCAACAGGAAGAATAACATTTAGAAATAATTATTCTGGTAAGAAATTAGCAAGTTACAGTCAATCATTTGGTTATAAAAGTTATTAATTTTAATAATCTTGAGTTAGCAAAACCGCTTTGAAAATTTTCAGAGCGGTTTTTTGTTTGTAATTAATTTAATTTCTTGGAAATTCTGTAATCAGTCCTACCGCAAACTGTAAAATGAGGGAAGCATCATAAGATTGGATGACGCCGTTTCCGTCCACATCGGCGGCGATTAATTGCCAATTTT
>JABGOP010000021.1 GCA_018645365.1 Candidatus Cloacimonadota bacterium | reverse complement strand
TATCCAATTGAACTACGGGCGCACAATAAAGTAATTTATTTTTTGACACATTTAATGTCCAATATTTTTTTGCACAATATAAAAAATGGAGGAAGTATGAAATTTGTAATTACATTAGTTTTACTAAGTTGTGCGTTGTTTTTGATGGGAGAAGAGGTAGATAATCTTGCCAATTATTTAGAAAATCAAAGTTATGAAAACTTTGTAAAAGCCGTTGATCAGTTTAAAAATAATGGGGATTATTCTGCAAATGCGATGATTTCTTATTTACACTTGATGGAACTTCATCGCAATTTTGATATTTTGGAGACAAACATAGATTCTCTTAATGTGCGTACAAAATTTATGTTTGGAAATATGCTTTTGGAAATTGGTGAATACGAAAAAAGCGTTATGGTTTACGCTAAAATTAACGAAGATTCACCAAGCTGGTCGTGTCCCTTGCGTCATAAAGGAGAAGCACTTATGGCAATGGATTTGTATGCTGATGCGGAAATAGCCACCAAAAAAGCAATCGAATTGCAGGAAAATCATTTTGATGCTTACATTCAATTAGCTGAAATCCAGAAAAAAATGGGAAATTACGAAATAGCACTAAAAACTTTAGAAAAAGGTTTAACTTATGCAGAATTTGATCATGAAGATGAAGTTTCAGACGAAGAAGTGGAAGTTTTAAAAAATGAAATTTTGGAATTAATTAACCAAAAATAAATGTTATTATGGAATGGAAATTGCATTTAGTGAATTATAGATTCTAAAGGAGAACAAAATGAAAAAGTTATTTTTATTAGTTTTAGTTAGTTTAGTAGTTTTTGTTTTTGCAACGGAAAAGATGGTAATCCGTTTCGAAAATCCATCTGCAAGTTTGGTAAAAGAATTTCAAAATTACGACGTGGCAGCTTTCAAACCAAATATTTTTTTGGACATTGTAGTTTCGGAAATTGAGCGGGAAAAGTTAGCAAATAAAGGCTATAATTTCACGGTAACTCAGACCGAAAATCAACTCAAAACAAATCTTGGAAATGTGCGTGATTTAGCAGGTTATCGTACTTACGAAGAGACACTTTCGGAACTTCAACAAATCGAAATGCAATACCCAAATATTTGTAAATTATACGATGTCGGCGAAACTTGGGGCAAAGAATATTCAAACGCTGGAAATTCCTATTACGATGACTATCATCACGAAGTTTGGGCTTTGAAAATTTCCGACAATGTGAATAGCGAAGAAGACGAACCAAATGTTTATTTGATGGGCGAACACCACGCGCGTGAACCAATCAGTTTGGAAGTTGTGATGTCAGATTTATACCATATTTTAAATAATTATGGTAGCGATCCAACCATCACGCAAAATGTGAATAATACCCAAATTTGGGTGATTCCACTCGTCAATCCAAACGGGCATAAAATTGTTACAGATGAAACCGATGTTTGGTGGCGAAAAAATATTCGCGATAACAATCTTGATGGTAATTTTGATACAGATTACAATTCTGGTTACGGTGTTGATGGCGTTGACCCAAACCGAAATTACGGTTGGGAATGGGGTGCAGTTGGAACTTCTGATGATTTTAGTTCTCCTGTTTATCACGGTCCGAACGAATGGAGTGAGCCGGAAATTTACGCGATGCAACAATTGATTGAATCTCACCACTTTGTAGCTGGAATTACTTACCATAGCTACAGCGAATTGGTGCTTTTCCCATTTGGCTATAATGAAGGTGTAGTTGCACCAGATCACGATGCGTTGGAAGAATTGGCTGTCGAAATGGCAAACACTTTACCAGCAGAATCTGGTGGATATTACACTCCCCAAGAAAGTTGGCAACTCTATCCTTGTATGGGTACAACCGACGATTATTCTTACGGTGAATATGGAATTTTTTCTTACACAATTGAGATTGGCACAGAATTTATTCCACCTGCAAACCAAGTTGACGGTATTTGTGCAGACCACATCGAAGCAGCGATGATTATGTTAAATCGCGTTCATCAATCCACCTTGACGGGACAAATAACCGACGCAGAAACAGGAGAACCGATAGTTGCTGAAATTTATGTGGATGGTATTGATAACACGGGCGTTTTCCGCAATCCTTACATTAGTGATGTCGAGTTTGGACGCTATTATCGTTTATTGCAAGATGGAAATTATGATGTAACATTTTCAGCTTATGGTTATGAAACCGTTACTTTGAATAATGTGAACATCAATTCTGTTGGGCAAACCATTGGTAATGTGGAATTGGCTCCTGTTACAGCTTGTAGTTTTTCTGGAATTATCAAAAATGGCGAAACTTTGTTACCACTCGAAAATGTGAATGTGGAAATTCAAAATTCACCCGTTGACCCGACAACAACAGACGAAAATGGTGAATTTTATTTTCCAACAATTTTTAGTGGAACTTACGATGTGCGATTTTCAAAAAATGGGTATTCTTCTGTAGTTCAGGAAGTGACGCTTGTTGATGGAACAAATGACATTTTAGTTTATCTCTACGAAAGTAGTGCTGAAAGTTTTGAAGATGGTTTTTCGACAGATTGGAATTTTAGTGGAAATGCAAACTGGACGATAGATAATTTTTTCTCTTACGATGGTAGCTATTCCGCAAAATCTGGAGATATAGGTGAATGGGAAAACACGAGTTTATCGATAACAATGGAAGCAGTTTCCGATGGTGAAATTACTTTTTGGCAAAAAATTTCGACAGAAGCAAATTACGATTTTTTCAAATTTTATATTGATGGTGTGCTACAAGAAAGTTGGGCGGGCGAAATCGCTTGGACAGAAGAAGTTTTTTCAGTTCAGGCAGGAACGCACACTTACAAATGGGAATATAACAAAGATGGTTATGTAGATGTTGGTGGAGATTGTGTTTGGATAGATTACATTACTTTCCCACCTACAGAAATTCCCGATCCACCAGTTGTTTACGGTGATGTGGACGGCAACAGCGAAATTCAAGCATACGACGCATCTCTCACTTTGCAAAATGTGGTTGGCTTGGTAGATTTTACAGAACTCCAAATAACTGCTGCTGATGTGGATGGTAATGGACAAATTCAAGCTTATGACGCATCATTAATATTGCAATTTGTGGTTGGCATTATCGATGAATTTCCTGTAGAAAGATAGAATTATTTTAAGGAAAAGCCCCAAACTTGGGGCTTTTTTTGTTGCATTTTTTTGAAGAATTACATCATAAATCTTGACGAGATAATTCATTTTTTTAATTTACACCCAAAATAATTTAGAGGTAGAATATGAACATAATTTTAATTGGGATTCAAGGAAGTGGAAAAGGGACACAAGCTAAACTTTTAACCAAAAAATACGGTTGGAAACACATTACAACGGGCGAGATATTTCGTGAAAATATTAACCAAAAAACAAATCTTGGCTTGCAAGCAAAATCATACATCGAAAAAGGTGAATTAGTGCCAGATAGCATCGTTTATGAAATTGTGAGTGATGCCATTCAAAAAGCAAACAATGGTTTTATTCTTGATGGTTTTCCACGCAATTTGGAGCAGACAGAATTTTTGTTGGAAAACTTCAAAATAGATAAGGTCGTTTTGCTCGAACTTTCTGATGAAAAAGCAATCGAAAGAGTGATGGCACGCGTGAATTGCGATAGTTGTGGTAAAGATTACAACTTACTTTTTAGTAAGCCAAAAAATGACGGAATTTGTGATAATTGTGGTGGAAAAATTGTGCGTAGAAAAGATGATAATGAAATTGCTATCAAAAAAAGAATCGAGAAATTTCATCTTGAAACAGAAAAAGCAATCGATTATTTTACCGAAAAAAAGTTGGTGGTAAAAATCGATGTTTCAAAAGGTATTAACGAAATATTAAGCGAGATTATTGCAAAAATAGAGCAGTAAAATGAACGATAATTTCTTCTCATATCACGATAAAAAAGGGAGATTTTTTGAGCACATTTCCGACAGCCCTGCGGTGTTGGTTTTGTTCAGTTTTCTTTTTGTGATATGTGCAGGAACGCTCCTTTTGATGTTGCCAATCTCAACGGTAGAGAGTGAATCTACTTCATTTTTGGGTGCATTTTTCACTGCTACTTCGGCAACTTGCGTAACCGGTTTAATCGTTTACGATACAGCCACTCATTTTACGTTTTTGGGGCAATTGATTATTCTTTTTCTTATCCAAATTGGTGGCTTGGGAATTATGACAATTTCGAGTGCTTTTGCCATTATGTTAGGACAAAAATTGTCGTTAAAAAGCGAAAATATGATGCAAAGTGTGGTGGGTGAATCGAACAAAGTGAATATGATAAATTTGATTAAAAATATCGTGATCGTGACGATTATTTTTGAATTTTTAGGTGTTTTGCAAATGTACCCTACATTTCACAAATTGTATCCAAATTTGAAGGCAATTTATTTTTCTATTTTCCATTCTGTTTCCGCTTTTTGTAATGCTGGTTTTTGTTTGTATGAAGATAGCTTGGTGGGATTTCACGCTAATTTTAATGTTAATTTTATCATCACTTTTTTAATCATAATAGGTGGAATTGGTTTTCCTGTGATTGCCGATTTGGCGAAAAATATTTTCAAAAAACGAACGATAAAAAGGCTTTCACTTCACACAAAAATCGTTATATCTGCTACATTTTTTCTGATAATTTTGGGGATGATTGGTTTTTACATTGCAGAGTACAACAACGAAATGAAAGACTTCTCGTTTTCGGAACGAATTTACACATCGTATTTTCAGTCTGTTACAACGCGAACTGCTGGTTTCAATACGATTGACAACGCTAATTTAGCGAAAAGTTCATCTTTTCTTTCTATCATTTTAATGTTTATCGGTGCATCGCCTGGTTCGACGGGAGGCGGTATCAAAACGACTGCTTTTGTCGTTGTATTTGTCTCTGTTTTCGCGATGTTTAGGGGAAATCGAGATGTAAATATTTTTAAACGGCGCGTTTCGGACGAAATAATTCGACGCGTGATGGCATTGGTCGCGATTTCAATTTCTTTCGTGGCGTTTATGCTTTTTCTACTGTTATTAATTGAGCCATTTTCGTTTGAGAAAATTATTTTTGAAGCAGTTTCTGCATTTGGAACGGTCGGTCTTTCGCGTGGAATTACTGCCCTTTTATCGAATTATGGGAAAATTATCATCATTCTTTTGATGTTTTTGGGAAGAGTTGGGCCACTTACCTTGATTTACGCAATCTCGGAAAGAAGTGAAAAATCTACCTTCAAATTTGTGGAAGAAAAAATCAGCATTGGTTAAATTTAATAGGAGAAAATTATGGCAAAATTTGCAGTAATTGGTTTAGGGAAATTTGGTTTTAATGTGGCAACTACGCTTTACGAAAAAGGGGCAGAGGTTATTGCTATCGATAATAATCAAAAATTAGTTGATGAAATTAGCGGTCGCGTTTCGGTTGCCATAAAATTGAATAGCACCGATGAAAAAGCGTTGAAACAAAATCACATTCAGGATACAGATGCTGTTATTTTGGCGATTGGCAACAACATCGAAGTGAGCGTTTTAACCAGCGTAATTCTCAAAAAAATTGGTGTAAATAACATTCACGCCAAAGTAGATAGTAAAATTCACGGTCGTATTTTGGAACTTATGGGTATTCAAAATATTATTTTTCCAGAAGAGCAAATTGGTAAACAATTGGCGAATACACTAATTTCAAATTCGATTTTGGAATACATCGACCTTTCGAGTGGGCACAGCATTTTAGAAATTGTGGTACCAAAATCGTGGATTGGTAAAACGTTGCAAGATTTAGCACTTCCGACGAAAAAGAAAATAAATATCATCGCCATTAAACACGATCAACATAAAATCACGGAAGATGGTGAAAATATTATCGAAAAAAATGTTAATGAAATGCCGGGTGCAAACGATGTGGTGGAAGATGGAGACATCATTGTGTTGATTGGTCAAAAGGGAAAAATTAACGATTTAATTCAGGAAACTTTGGAGGAAATATGAAAAATAGGATTAGATTTTTAGCATTCATAATTTTGTTGATTTCGTTATTTCAAACTGTATATTTTTTGGTTAACATGGAATTATTCACCGATTTGAATTTGCTCAAACTCAATTTTCAAAACACCATTATCATTACTTTTTTTGCCCAATTTATCTTTATTTTACTTCTTTTTTTCTACTTACCAATTTCCTTAAAAAAGTCATTTTCCAATACTAAAAATTTACTGAAAGATATCGGTAAAGGTTTGTACTCAATTGAGATAAACCTTGATGAAAAGCGAAAAGACGAGTTTTATGAGCTTTCAGAAACAATTGCTGAGACTTTGCAATCTATTCAAATCTTTGATAAGTTGAAAAAGGATAAAGTGATGGAGCATCATCAACGTATCAATGCGATTTTGAATTTGAGCGATAATGGATTTATTATTTTGGATTTAAACGGAAATATTATCTACATCAACGACCCAGTTTTGGAAACTTTTGCGAATATTCAAGAAAAAACGAATTTGCTCAACACAAATTTTCCGCCAGAAATAGAGAATAATATCAAAAAATATGCGATCAAAATTTTGCAAACGCAAACGAAACAAGATGCCCACCAATTTTTTCTGCCAAATTTAAAAAGACACATCGTCATAAATGGCAAAATTATTCGTAATTTAGATGGGGCTGCAACTGGTGCCATTCTTGCACTGACTAATATTCAAAAGAAAAAACAGGAAAAAGAAGTTGAATGATGAAGATAATTGTAAAAAATGATGTTGGAAAACGGCTCGACCAATTTTTGGTAGAACAGAAAATTGAAGAGTTATTTTCGCGTAGTTATATTGATAAATTGGTGAAAGAACACCACATTTTGGTCAACAATGAGATAGTTAAAAAAAGTTTTAAATTGCAGAGTAACGATGTGATTACAATAGAAATTCCACCCAAAAAAGAACAGAAGATTGAGCCGGAAGATATTCCTCTCGAAATTTTATTTGAAGATGATTTTTTGGCAATCATTAATAAACAAGCAGGTTTAGTCGTGCATCCTGCTGCGGGGAAATCAAGTGGAACGCTGGTTAATGCACTTAAATTCAAGTTGGATAAACTTTCTGAAGGTGGACATAATTTGCGTCCTGGTATTGTGCATCGTTTGGATAAAGATACAACGGGAGCCATCATTGTGGCGAAAGATGATCGCACTCATTCACTTCTTTCGCGGATGTTTCAAGAAAAAAAAATTGAGAAAACATATCACGCTATTGTGGTTAGTGAACCGAAAAATGAAGAAGCAACCATCGAGACTTTTATCGACCGTAGTAAGGCAGACCGCAAAAAAATGGCAGTTTCAAATTCTGGTAAAAAAGCGATTACGCATTATAAAATTCTAAATAATTATGATTTATTTTGTCATTTGGAAATTAATTTGGAAACAGGCAGAACTCATCAGATTCGTGTCCATTTTTCCCATTGTAATTGCCCTATTTTAGGTGATGAAACCTATTCAAATTTGAAAAGAACGCTAAATAATATTCCGAATCATTATCATAAAAAAGTAAAATATCTGTTGGCAAATCACCTTAAACGACAAGCCTTACACGCATTTCGACTAAAATTTACTCACCCAATTACAGGGGCCTTGATAGATGTAACAGCACCCATTCCAAAAGATATGCAATATGCCTTAGATTGGTTGGAAAATTTATTTGGAGATGTAATTGAATGATTGACAGATTTATCTCAAAACAAAAATGGAGTTCATGATGAATTGCGAAAACAAACAGCGAAATTTAGAGAATTGCAACTGCACTTATGCGTGCAGTAAAAAAGGTATTTGTTGCGAATGTATCAGCTATCACCGTTCGATGCGACAATTGCCAGCTTGCTATTTTCCGAAAGATGCAGAGAAAACCTACGACCGTTCATTTGAATATTTTGGACAATTATTAAATGAGGGTAAAGTATGATTTTTTTGAAATCACTAATTTTTATTTTATTCAATTTGTTTTTGGGTTTTTCCTTGATTTTTACGATAAAACTTTTTTTGTTTATACCCAAAAAAGAGAAAAAAATATTTCACAAAAAAGTTCCGTTTACACCAGCTTTTGTCCATCGGAAAAAAAAGTGGCTCATCGATAAACTTCATTCTGCTTTAGCAAAATACATCGCCGATGCGAAAAATAAAAACATTGATTCACGCGTTTCTAAATGGGAAACTAAAATTTACAAATCAACTCACAAAAAATTAGAAAAAATTGCGAGAATTCCATTTTTACCAAGTTCATTAAAAACTAAAATTCGGGAAATTATAGCTACTTTTATTTATCAAATCGCTAAATATTTTTTTCGCAATTTTGTACCATATTTGATGAGTAGATACCACTTGATAAAATACATTGAGTTGCTCGATTTTAAGCTTGATGTCGAAGTGATTGAAGATTATTTCAATCGATATATTTACCGATTTTTATTGGTAATTTCACTGACGTTTTCATTCTTAGTTGGAATTGGTAATATGATTGTATTTTTGATTTTAAATTAATAAAAAAGGATAAATAATGAAGAAAAAAGTGATTATTGTTGTAGTTGTAATTGTGGTAATTTTGGTTTTAATTGGCATTTTAAAATCAGCGAAAAAAGGCGAAAATTTAGGGATTTCGCAAAAAGTGAAAGCTCATCTTGTAGAAAATGGCACAATTGTGGTGAAACTGGAAGAAACGGGCGAAATTGAACCAATTAAAGTGATTGAAATTAAATCTAAAATTAGCGGTAAAATTATCACTTTTTTTGTGGAAGAAGGTGATTTTATCAAAAAAGGTGATGTTGTTGCGGAAATAGAACCAGATTATAATCAGGCGGAAACTATGTCGCGTTTGAAGAAAAATCTTGAATTAGCTCAGATTAGATTGAAAAATGCAGAAGAAGATTTTTCTGAAAATAAGGAAATGCTCAAAGAAAAATTTATTTCACAAAGTAAATTTGACGATATTTCAGATGAAAAAAAACGCGCTCAACTTGAGTATGAATCTGCTTTCAATCAATATGAACTCATCAAAGAAATTGAGACAGAAAACAATGTTTCAAAAATTATTTCAAGTGCTTCTGGAACCGTTATTAGCAGACCTGTAGAAGAAGGTGAAATGGTGGTTTCCAATGTTGGTTCTGTTAGTGCTGGTACGATTATTGCGGTTTTAGCAGATTTGAAGAGAATGGTCGTGAAAGCTCATATTAACGAGGTAGATGTTTCGAAAATTGCAAAAAATCAAAAAGTGAAAATTCAAGTAGATGCGTATCCGTACGAAATTTTTTCTGGAACAATTACTAAAATTGCACCAATGGCAATCTCGCATAACAACATTAAAGCATTTCCAGTCGAAGTAGAAATCGATAAAGTTGATGAAAAATTAAAGCCGGGAATGACTGCAAATATTACGATAATTGGCGAAAAGAAAAAAGACATTGTCGTGGTGCCGATTCGTTGCATTTTTTCTAATAAAGACGGACAAGACATCGTTTATAAAGTGAAAAGTGATACTATTTCTGAAAATGTTGTTGTGAAAACTGGCATCAATAATTTTCAGGAAGTGGAAATTATCAATGGTTTGGAAGTTGGTGATAGCATCTCATTTTCCGAACCAAACGCAAAAAACAATATGAAAATTAATTTTAGATTTTAGGAGGCTCAAATGAGACATACATTTTTGTTAATAGTAATATTTTTATTAATTATTGGTTGTACGCCATCTAACCAAACGGTTTCACGGATTTCTGTTGATGAAGTTACCGACATCAGCGGAAATTGGAATGACACTGATTCAAAGCTGGTAGCAGAACAGATGGTGCGGGATTTGATGTATCGAGTTTGGATTTCTGATTTTCAAATGGAATATGCACAAAAACCAACTTTAATCGTGGGTACAATTCGCAATAAAAGTTCGGAGCATATTCAAACTGACACTTTTGTAAAGGATATTGAACGCGAGCTTTTGAATAGCGGTAAAGTAAAATTTGTGGCAAATAAATTTCAGCGGACAGAAGTGCGGGAAGAACGGCTTGAACAGCAATCTTTTGCGTCAGCAGAGAGTGCAAAAAAGTTGGCAGCGGAACTCGGTGCAGATTTTATGTTAAATGGAAAAATTACGTCTATTATTGATGCTGCTGACGGTAAAATGATGAAATATTATCAAGTTAATATGGAATTGATAAAAATCGAAACGAATGAAATTGTTTGGATTGGGGACAAAAAAATTAAGAAATTTATTTCTCAAAAAAAAACAAAATGGTGATTTTTCACAAAAATAGATGAAAATAATACTACTTATCATTCTAATATTTACAATAAGTTGTGCTTCTATTCAGACCCAAAAATCACATTTTGTGGTGATCGAAAATAATGTTTTGATGCAAAATTATTCAGATGCCATTTTGCAGTTAGAAACTTCAAAAGATAAATTTTACAATAAGAAAGATCGCGTTGTTTATTATCTTGATTTGGGAATGCTTTTGCATTTTGACAAACAGTACGAAAGAAGCAACAGAATGCTTTCAGAAGCAGAAAAAGGCATTGCTGAATTGTACACAAAATCGGTAACTCGAGCGGCTTCGTCACTTCTTTTGAACGACAATGTATTGGAATATGCTGGCGAAGATTACGAAGATATTTATCTTAATGCTTTTAAAGCGTTAAATTATTTGGCGTTAAATAAATTTGATGACAGCTTTGTGGAAATTCGTAGAATTAACGAAAAATTATCATTCTTGGAACAAAAATACACCAAACTCGCCAACCGATATAACACATCGAAAAATAAGAAAAAACGATTTTCGGCTGGTAAAAACAAATTTCATAATTCGGCATTAAGTCGATATTTGAGTCTACTTTTATATCGTCTCGAAGGTAAAATTGACGATGCACACATCGATAAAAAAAAGATTGACGAGGCGTGGCGATTACAATCTCATATTTACGATTTTCCGAAACCAAATCTGGAAGGTCATTTTTCAAAATCTGCCAAAGTAAAAGTGAATTTTATCAGTTTTATAGGGCGAGCACCAGATAAAAAAGCACAAACTTTACACATTCACACCGAGAAGAATTTGTTGATAATTTCGACCTCAAAAGAAAACAAACATTACAGACAAAACTTACAAACGCTCGATACGATAAATTGGTTTGGGATGCCTGCTGGCTATCATTTTAAATTCCAATTACCAGTTTTGAAACCGCGTTTTTCAAAAGTTGGAAAAATTAAAATTATCGTCGATGATAAATATAAAACGGAATTGCAACTTTTGGAAAATATCGAAAAAGTGACGACGGAAACTTACGAAACCAGAAAGCCATTAATTTATTTGAAAACGATTACACGCAGTGTAATAAAAGGACTTGCATCCCAAAAAGGAAAAGAAAAGTTGACCCAAAAAATACACAATCCACTTTTAGGTTTTGCCGCACGATTGGCAACAGATGTAGCTGTGAATTTAACTGAAAATGCCGATTTGCGTATTTCAAGATTTTTCCCAGCAAAAGCCCTAATTGGCGAGATTGAATTAAAATCTGGTTTTCATTATGTTAAAATAGAATATTATAATAAAAATGGTTCTCGGCTTTTCACAGATGATTTGGGTGAAGTTGAAATTTCGTCACAAAAAGCGAATATTTTTGAATCGTTTTATTTGAATTAGGAGAAAATTTATGAGATTTTTTTTGATTTTATTAACACTAATTTCTTGTTCTGTTACTTCGAATGTGAAAGAACATAAAATTGAAGATAAGCCAAAATGGTTACAAAATCCAAAATCAGTTTACGCTGACAAATACTATCTTTCTGCGATTGGACAAGGTGACTCACGCCAACAAGCAATTGATATGGCAATGGCAAATTTAGCAAAAATATTTGAAGTTAAAATTGATGCATCCGAAACGATAGACTTAAAATATTTAGAAATTTTCAAAAATGAAAAATGGCAACTTGAAGAAAAATCTGAGATTCATAAAAATATAAAAATCAAATCGAATGAAATGCTTTTTAATGTTCAATTTGGTGAAAGTTACACTGATGAAATGGGGCAAGTTTTTGCGGTTGCTTATTTGAATCGTTTTGAAACTGCTCAAATTTATAAAACTAAAATTTCCGAAAATTCTGCCAGAATAGAATATTTTACATCTCAAGAATCAGCTGATATTTTACAAAGATACACACATTTAGTCGCAGCTTCATCGCTTGCACAAAAAAACGATGTTTTGCAAGGTCAATTGAAAATAATTGCTCATAATTTAGTGGAGAAACTAGATTATGATTTTCAACAAATTATTGAAAACACCAAGAAAACTGCTCAAAATATTGGTTTTACGATTAATGTGAAAAATGATGAAAATGGAAAAATTAAAATCGCAATTATCTCATTATTAACTGATTTAGGATTTGTTGTTTCTAACAAACCAATTCTAAAAATTGATGGAAAAATTAATTTCACAAAAACAGATTTGAAACGAGACATCAAATTTATTCGTTATGAATTTCAACTGCAGGTTTCAAATCGAGATGAAATAATTGTAGCAATTACCCAAAATGGGCGAGAAGGACACTTTTCTCAAAATGAAGCAAAAGCACGATGTATTCGTACGATAGAAAAGATAATTAACTCAAAAATGAAACAAAAAATAGTGACGTATTTTGGAAGCTTAATGCAAGATTAAATAAAGATTTTACGCTATTTTCAATTGACATCAAAAACTAATAAAAAAAAATAGGAAAAATTATTTTAGAGGAAAATATTATGGAAGAAAAAGAAATAAATTTAATAGACTATTGGAATGTGCTTTGGCAAAAAAGGAAATTTATTGTCATCACAGTTATGATAGTTACGATGCTCTCGGTTACAATCAGCTTGTTTTTACCTTTATGGTATAAATCTACTACCACGATTATGATTCCGTCTGGTGGTGGCAATAGTTTTGGTGGTTTGGGTGCGAGTTTAAGCTCTTTTGGATTGGGAAATGTTTTTGGCGGAAGTGAAGATCAATTGAAAATTATGACGATTTTGAAAAGTAAAAAAATGTTAGAATTACTCGATGAAAAATTTGATTTTCAGGCTAAATATGAAGAAAAATATAAATTTAAAACTTACAAAAAATTAAAATCAAACTATCGAGTTGAAGTTGGAGAAGAAGATCAAATCTTTATTTCAATTTTGGATACAGATCAAAACAAAGTTGCAGATATGAGTAATTATGTTGTTCATTGTTTGGATAGTTTAAATATAGCTTTCAATACCTCAAAAGCGAAAAATAATCGTGAATTTGTGGAAAATCGCATCAATATAACGATGGATAGTTTGAGCTTTTATGAAAATAAAACAACTGACTTTATGGAAGAAAATGGAATTATTAGTTTAAATGAGCAACTTATTGTAGAGGTAGA
Organism: Candidatus Cloacimonadota bacterium; assembly: GCA_018645365.1. GTDB lineage: Bacteria > Cloacimonadota > Cloacimonadia > Cloacimonadales > TCS61 > TCS61. Next base: position 14,403 of record JABGOP010000021.1, on the reverse strand, counting down.
AAAAGCTGCTGAAATGAAAGCTGAAATTATGGCGCAAGAAATTGAATTGGCTCTAAAAAAAGAAATGTTGTCACCTCAAAATCAACAAATTAAAGCTTTGGAAATATCTTTAAACTTGTTATCTGCAAAATATGATGACTTTTTCAAAGATACTAGTAACGATAAACTTTTAATCAATTTGGGGAATGTCCCAAATTTACAAAAGCAATTTGCTAGACTAAAAAGGAAAGTAATGTATTTTAGTAAATTGTTAGAATTTTTAGCACCACAATATGAACAGGCTAAAATCGAAGAAGTACGCAATATACCAACCATTCAAGTAATCGACGAAGCAAAAAGACCAGAATGGAAAACAAAACCGAAAAGGGCTAAATTTGTTGTAGTTTTTTTTACAATTTCTTTAATTTTAAGTTGTTATGTAGCTTTATTTATGAAGAAAAAATGATTATATATGTTTAAAAAAATAGATGCTGATATAATTATTATTATATTTATTCTTCCAGTAGCACTAGTTGTTTTTTTGTTAGCTAATGACGCAGAAATTTCTTTATTTGGTTCGTTATTAGTTTTAGCATTATTAATGTATGAATTGTTGATTTTTAATAAAAGAAATGTTTATGGGTTTTCTGGATTAAGAATAATATCCTTGCCATCATTAGTTATATTTACTTTTACAATATTTATAGCAATACCAAGTGTTTATATTTTGGCTACAGAAAGCCATATAGCTAAATATAATTATTTTATTTCAATTATATCGTTTTATATTGTATATCCATTAGGATTGAATTTTGGAGACTCTATAAAAAAAATAAATATCAAAGATGTTAAACATATTAAGCATTATAAATTTATAAAAAGTGAATTTGATGTTTTTTTTTATAAAATTTTACTATTTTTATTTTCTTTTTGTATATTCATTATGTTATTATATTTTTTACGAAATAAAGTATATCCTCTTTTTGAAATGATAAAAAATCCTGGTGCATATGTTCAATTGCAATTTATGCGCGAGCAAGCTTTAAAAACGCTTAATGTTACTTTTGTAGAAAAATATTTTTTTAGTTGGTTACGTTCTTTATTTATACCTTTTGGGATTATTGGTACTTTTTTTCTTAAGTTAGTTTACAAAAAAAGAAAATATACTATTCTTTTTTTTTTATTTTTTTTATTTGGTACATTCGCTAATCTAATTACTCTAGAAAAATCACCTAGTGCTGCGATAGTTCTAGCTATTTTGTCATTATTCTATATTCGCTTAAAAAAAATTACAATTAAATTTATTTTAAGCTCACTAATTTTGGTTTTTTCATTTCCAATTTTAATAGCATATTTTTTACATTTTGGTAAAAATAACATTTTTAAATTATTATATGTGTCATTTTTTAATCGTATTTTCATAGTACCTACAGAGACACTATTTAATTATTTTAAAATATTTCCACAATCTCATGATTTTTTATTAGGAAGATCAACTCATCTTTTCTCATGGTTACATCATGATGGATTATTTCCTATATCTAATTATGTTGCAAAAATATGGTGGGAAAAACCCCATACTACTGGTTTTGCAAATACAACTTTTATAGGGAATTTTTGGGCAGATTTCGGGTGGATTGGCGTGTTGTGTTCTATTTTTATTGTAGGGTTTATTATTCATTTATTTTATTATAACATATTACAGGTTGCTGGATATAAAAAAAATATAGTATTTGTAACAATAATATCATCGTCAATTCCAATATTTACATTTGGTTTTTTTAGTTCAAACTTTACAACATTATTTTTTACAAGAGGATTGATATTAATTGTTGTTCTTTTGTTGATTTTATCTAATAAATTTTTATATAAACAATAAGATGTTATTAAACTTTAGAAAGACACCAAATATTTTAGCAGGCCATTCAATAGGAAGCTTTATTAATTATAATTTATTGTTCTTTTTCAGTATATTTATCCTAGTTGGAATTCAAAAATTATTAATTTTTCCATTTATAGCAAAACAATTGGGTACAGAAAAGTTTGGGTCTTTTGTACTTTTTATGACAATTATCAATATGGCAATTGTGGTTATCCCAGGAAGCATAAATTTAGTAATATTACGCGTACATTCTCATTATGAAGATGATAGGAAATATGATTTAATAAAAATGGGTAGTATTTTGAATTTAGTGATTTCTTTGGTTTGTGCAATAATAATTTATTTTGGATTTCCATTTATTGCGAATAGTTTTAAAGTTGATTCTATTTATAGAATATTTTTGCTTCCACTAATGATTTATATGATTTTGTATAATTTAAGAGAAACATTACTAATAATAAAAAGAATTAAACTTGAATTTAAAGAAATTGCTATTAATAATATAATTTTTGGATTTTTATTTGTTCTAATTATTCCACTTTATCCAATATTTCATGAAAGCACTATATCTATAGGATACTTCATAGCTATAATCATTGCAGTAATAATAATAATTTTAAAATCTAAAAAAATTATTACATCAAAGTTAATTTCATTTAAATCATTAAATGAATATCAGCAATTTGCACCATCATTTGCCTTTGTGGCTGTGTTGGAGTTATTAGTTATGGCATCTAGTAGATTTATTATTTCATACTACAAAGATCCAACTCAAGTTGCATATTTTTTTGCGGCAACTAGCGTAGTTCAAGTTTTAGTTTTTCCATTTGCTCAAATTAGAACTATTTTATTGTCATTTATTTCTCAAAAGAAAAAAATAGAAGAATTTAGTAAAAAAGAAATTAAATTCATTTCATTTGCCTCATTTATAGTGGGATTAATTTTGTTTGTCTTTGGATTATTTTTTGGAAAATATATGATTACTTATCTTTATGGGATAGATTATTATACTAATTCTAAATTAGTTTTAATAATAATCCTTTTTGGATATATCTTTTATGTTTTCAAGATGTATTTGAAAAATTTTATAATTCTTTTTTTTAAACGAAGAATATTGATTATAAATGTTATAATTATGCTTTTAATAAATATTTTAATAAATATAATTTTTGTGCCAAAATATGGCATAAATGCAGCTGCCATAGGAATGTCATTATCTATTATAGTTAGTGCTATTATGTGGTCAATTGTATTATATAGGAAATTATTATGAAAATAAAAATTTGCCATATTACTTCTGTTCACACAAGATATGATACGAGAATTTTCGTGAAAATGTGCAATAGTTTAGCAAAAAATAATAACTATAAAGTATATTTAATAGTTGCTGATGGAAATGGAAATGAAACTATAGATGGTGTTGATATCGTAGATGTTGGTGCTAATACTGGTGGAAGAATTCATAGAATTACTACTATCGTAAAAAAAACATATAAAATAGCAAAAGAATTAAATTGTAGAATTTATCATCTGCATGATCCTGAATTAATTCCGATAGGTTTAAAACTTAAAAAACTTAATAAAAAAGTAATATTTGATGTTCATGAAAATATTGCAAAACAAATTAAAAGTAAAGAACACATAATAAAGTTTTTGCGATATTTAATTTCCTTTGTTTATAGGGTTTATGAAAAATGGGCGTTAAATAAATTTGATGGATTGATATTAGCAGAAAATTCTTATACAAAAGAATATGGTAAATTTTCCAATAATGTTGAGATAGTCCTAAATATGCCTGATATTAGCTTATTGTCAAAATTTTATTCTGTTAATAGAATAAAAAATGAAATGTTTTATCTTGGTGGAATCAGTGTAAATAGAGGGGTTGATGTAATAATTGAAACAATTAATATTTTAAAAAATAAAATCCCTGATATATTTATGCATTACATTGGACCTTTTGAAAAAGATTTTTTAGATAGATTTAATTTAGATAAAATTAAAAATAATATTAAATTTTATGGAGCAATGCCACTTGTAGAAGGTCTTGAATTTTCACTAAATGCTAAAGTAGGACTGAGTATATTAAAGCCGATTGATAATTATCTTACATCTTATTCAACAAAAATATTTGAATATATGGCGATGGGGTTACCAGTAATTACATCTGATTTTAAATTATATAAAGATGTGATTGAAATTAATAATTGTGGATTATGTGTTGATCCTTCTAAACCTAAAGAAGTAGCAAATGCGATTGAATACATTATGATTAATCCAAAAATTGCTAAACAAATGGGTGAAAATGGGAGAAAAATTGTTGAAGAAAAATATAACTGGGAAGTGGAAAAAAAGAAAATGTTAGAATTTTATAAAAAATTAAATGGAGAAGTTTAATGATATTTATTTTTTGGTTTAGCTGTTTAATGGCTATTTATCATCTGTTTTTTTATGCTGTCATTCTTCAAGTTATTGCATCTGTTAAACAAATGAAAATTAATGTGTCAGAAGATTATATGCCAACCGTTACTTTTGTTACTGCCGCATTTAATGAAGAAGAATATATTGAAGAAAAATTACAGTCTTTTGCTAATTTAGATTATCCGAAAGACAAGATTAATTTAATAATCGTATCTGATAATAGTGACGATGATACTAATTTTATCGTACAAAAATATGTGGATAAATTTGATAATATTAGGCTTGTTATTCAGAAAACACGCAAAGGTAAAGCTTCTGCTTTAAACTTAATAGAGCCTAAAATTGATAGTGAAATTGTAATATCTACAGATGCAAGTTCGATTTTAGAAAAAGATGCTGTAAAGAAAATGGTTCGACATTTTAACGATGATTCAATTGGCTTAGTAACGGGAAAACTTAAATATGTAAAAAAGAATAATGATAAATCCGGTGAAGGTTTATATTGGAAATATGAAACATGGATTAGAAAAAATGAATCTAAAGTATATTCAGTTATCGTTGCTAGTGGTTGTTTATTTGCAATTCGACGAGAATTGTATAAACAAATACATCCATCTTCTCCTGATGATTTTGAGAGAACATTGGTTACACTTGAAAATGGCTATCGTGCAATAATTGAACCTGAAGCTGTGGTTTATGAATATTTAACAGTAAAAACTTCGGATGAAATAAGTAGAAAAATTCGCATTATCAGCAGAGAATGGTTTGCTCTATTACGTCATAAAGCGTTGCTAAATTTCTTTAAATTCCCTATAATATCTCTTTTTTTGATCTCACATAAGCTGATAAGATGGTTACTGCCATTTATTTCAATTTCAATAATCGGAAGTGCAATTTTCCTAAGATCTATTCTATTTATGAACTATTTTCTATGTGTTACTGCAATATTGTTTGGTTTTGGTTTGTTAGAATTATTATTAGAAAAAAACGGAAAAAGCATCAAACTATTCAAAGTCCCTGCGTATATTATAGCGATGAACTATGCTTCATCTATAGCTTTTATGAAATTTATTTTTAGAAAACAACAAACAATATGGTAAACTAACTAAGGTAAATAATAAATGAAAATAATCACTATAATCGGAGCGAGACCGCAATTTATCAAAGCTGCGGCAGTTAGCAGGGAGATTGCTAAACACAAAGATATTGAAGAGATAATTGTACACACAGGGCAGCATTTCGATGCCAATATGAGTGAAATCTTTTTCCATCAAATGCAAATCCCCAAACCAAATTATAATCTCGCGATAAATAGTCTTTCACACGGTGCAATGACAGGACGCATGATGGAAAAGATTGAAAAAATACTTTTAGCTGAAAAACCAGATTGGGTTTTGGTTTATGGCGATACCAATTCAACCATTGCGGGAAGTTTAGCTGCCACAAAATTGCACATCAAAGTTGCACATGTAGAAGCTGGATTACGCTCTTTCAATATGAATATGCCAGAAGAAATTAACCGAATTGTAACTGATAGAATTAGTGATATTTTGTTTTGTCCAACCGAAACCGCAGTAAATAATTTGAAAAATGAAGGTTATGAGAACATTAAGACAAAAATAATCAATTGTGGTGATGTGATGCTAGATGCTGCCCTATTTTATGCTCCGATGTCTAAGAAACCTCAAATTGAACTTCCAGAAAAATTTATCTTATCTACTATTCATCGTGCTGAAAATACCGATGATCCCCAAAGATTAAAAGCTATTTTTGAAGCACTTTCAGAAATTTCAAAGCAGATTCCGATTGTGCTACCATTACATCCCCGCACGAAAAAAATAATTGGAAATTACAAATTAGAAACTACGAATTTACAAATAATCGAACCGGTTGGTTATTTCGAAATGGTACATCTTCTTCAAAATTGCGAAATGGTAATGACTGATAGTGGTGGACTTCAAAAAGAAGCATGTTTTTTTGCTAAGCCCTGCATAACCCTGCGTGACGAAACCGAATGGGTTGAACTGGTTGAAAACGGATTTAATAAACTTGTAGGTGCCGATAAGAACAAAATTATAAAAGCATTTAATGAAATGTTTTTGAAAAAAATAAATTTCAACAAAAACCTTTATGGTAATGGCTTTGCTTCGCAAAAAATAATTAACGAATTAAACAAATAAAAAATTACTGGCAAAATATTCTTGACAAAAATAGCTAGGGTGTATTGGTTGACCCGCACACTAAAACAGGAGGTCGAATGAAAAAGTTTGACGATAGCATTCCGATTTATCTTCAAATAAAGGAAGAGATCGAGAATGCCGTTATTAAAGGTACACTGAAAGAGGACGAAGCAATTCCTTCAATTCGTGTATTAGCACAACAATATCGCTTAAATCCGCAAACGATTTCAAGTGCTTTTAGTGAACTTTTGAATGAAAATATTTTGTTCAAAAAACGCGGAATCGGGATGTTTGTTCAGAATGGTGCAAAAAAAATATTGATTAAGAAAAAACAAATCGAATTTAGAGAAAATATTTTTCAAACAATTTTGCAAAAAGGGAAAACGATTAACATTTCCAAAGATGAGATGATTGATACGATTAATAAATTTTTCGAGGAGAATAAATGAATTTAATTGAAATAAGTAATTTGACGAAAAAATACAAGAATTTGCATGCGGTTGATAATGCTAGCATCAACATTCCAGAGGGTAAAATTATTGGACTATTGGGCAAAAATGGTGCTGGAAAATCTACCTTATTAAAATGTATGTTAGGTTTTTTGAAGCACGAAGGTGAAATTAAAATATTTGGAGAAACGCTTTCTAAACACAAAAGTTCACTTCACAATCACATTGCATTTATTCCCGATGTGAGCAGTTTAGATGATCGTCTTACCGTTCAGCAAACAATTAAATATGTGAAAAATTTAAACCCAGCGTGGTGCGAAAAAACAGCTGAAAAATTGCTTTTGCAAAGTGAATTGCCACTCAAACAAAAAGTTGGAAATCTCTCCAAAGGGATGAAAACAAAATTGTATTTGATGATAATTCTTTCGTTAGATGTGAAAATTTTACTTTTAGATGAACCGACTTTGGGGCTTGATATTGTTTTCCGAAAAGAATTTTTTAACACAATTTTGGGAGAGTTTTTTGATGAAACAAAAACCATTATTATTTCAACGCATCAAGTGGAAGAAGTGGAGCATATCTTGCAAGATATTATTTTTATTGATAAAGGAAAAATCGTGCTTCAGGAATCAATTGATGATTTAAAAAGCAAATTCAAAACTGTTACAATTTCATCAGATCGCGAAGCAGAACTTGATAACGCACTTCTCAAAATGAAAACGCTTGGACAAGTTAGCGGTATCGTCTCTTCCGAAACTAAAATCGAAGATGCAATCGAAGCAAAACCGTCTCTTTCAGATTTATTCTTGGCAATTGTAGGAGGAAATCATGCATAAATTTAAAGCACTTTTATTGAAAGATTTTTGGATAAACAAAAAAACACTTCTCATTCCAATTTGGATAATGGCAGGATTTTATCTTTTAATGATAATTTCGGGATTATTTGCATATTTCAACAGTTCAACAGAAATGAATTTTATGCAATTTGATGGTCTTGAATCAACATCAATAATTTATTATATAGCAAATTTTTCGATGATAACATTGCCTGGACTTTTCTTTTTACTTTTCACAATTAACATTATGCAATCTGCTCTAAATGAGGATAGAAAACAAAATTGTGAACTTTTCCATCGTAGTATGCCGGTTTCGGAATGGCACATTTGCGGTTCTAAATTTTTAGTTGGTCTCGTTGGAAATTGGGCAGTTTTAATCGGAATTGGAATATTCAATTTTATTGTGATGAATTCGATTATGGCATTTTATCTCAATTTTGATTTTCTGCACGCATTTGTTGGCTTTTTTCACTCAATTTTATTGTTCCTCAAAACGGGTTTAGTTTTAGGAAGTATAGCTTTTTTCTTGTCAGCTATTTTCAAAGAAAAAGCATTTGCTAGGGGTATTGGAATTTTACTTTTATTGTGGATTGTTACTAAGATTTTGAACGCAATTTACGGTTGGAATTTACCAAGTATTTTTGACTATTTAATTGAGATGACTTTTAATTTCCAATCATTAGAAAATTTGAGTGATTCAACGACAATTCCCAAAAATGTGATTTTGAATTTGAAGACACTTTACCAAATAATTATTAGTGGTGCGTTATTTATTCTTTCCACTTTAATTTATAAAAATCGTGAAATTAGATAATGGAGGAAAAAATGAAAAAAAAGGAGAGAACGATGAAAAATTTACTAATTGTAGTGTTGTTGTTAAGTGTGATTGGCTTAAATGCGAATGTCCAAAAAGTTGTGTTAAAAGGGAACGAAATCGAATTAAGTTTCGAGAATGTGAAAATCGGCAAAATTGAATTTATTAAAGGTGAAAAAATGATTGTCGATTGTAAAAAAGATGAAGCTGTAAACATTGAAGAAGTTGCGGGAAAATTTATTATTTTTTCAGAAATGGAAGTGAAAATAAACCTAAAATTACCTGAAAATAAAACTTATCTTTATACAGATGAAGATGTGAAAATCACCTTTAATGCAGAAAAAGTGAAGCTTATTGCCGATGATGGAACCGAAGTTGACTTCATTGATGGAGAACTTTTTGTAAATTCTGAAAATGAAAATGTGCAAATTGGTAAAAATGGCATTATTGTGAATGATAAAGATGAATTTGTCGAGGTCAGTTCACGCGGGATCATTGTAGAATCACCTGATGAAACTCAGCATATTACCGGATTCTGGGGTCAACTTCTGGGTGGTGCAATTAATTTTATAACCAAACATTCAATTGGTTGGATTGGCAACAACCCGGGTTTTATTGTGAAACATATTATAAATGATGATGATTATGCTGGAGGAATAAAAATGAATTTAGATTTTTCTGATGGAGATAAGATCACAAAAGAATTTCATGAAACTTTCAATCCAATAAGAGGTTGCAAACTTAATGTTCATAACAGAAATGGTAAAGTTGAAATAAAAAGGTGGAAAGAAAATTATATAGATATCTCAGCAATTCTTGGAACTAATGAATCTGAAAAAGAATTTGAAAAAATTAAGATAGAAGTCCTGGATGAAGATGGATGTACAATAAAAACTACAGCTCTTGAGAAAAATCCAAAGGTTAGCGTGCAATACGAGATCAAAGTACCAAAGGGTGTAAAAATTGGTGAGATCAACTCTTCAAATGGTACAATTCTCATTATTGATTGCGAAGGTGAGATGAACCTAAATACAAGCAACGGAAGAATTGAGGTGTTTGATTCAAATGGAAATTTTGTAGCAAATAGTAGCAATGGTGGGATAGAGTTTGTTCATTTAAACGGAAAAGCAGAAGCTTATACATCAAATGGCAAAATTCGAGTTGTGAGAACTCCCGGATTCAGAAAAGGAGTAACTTCCAACGGAAAGATAACTCTTGAAATCGATGAGAAGATGAAGAATGATATCTATCTTTCCACATCCAACGGTTCTATTAAGCTATATTTTTCAGATAATGTTAATGCAGAAATTACCGCTAAAACTTCTAACAGTAAGATAAAATTGCATGATTTTGAAATGAGCGTTAGTAGTTTAGGACAAGCTTCTCTTGAAGGTAAAATAGGCGATGGTGGCAAAAAATTAGATGTTCAGACTTCAAATGGAAGCATTAATTTTTACAAAATCGCAAAGTAAAGGTGCAAAATGAAATTCAAACTATGGTTGGTTTTATTCTTATTATTTGCGAATTTATGCCTGAACGCAGAAAGCTTTGAATTGCATAACTTCGATGAAATTGAATTGAAATTTATTGGTGTTTCGATTCAAAATATTATCTTTCACAACTCAAATGAGTTTGAAATTTTAACACAAAATGAAGCTAATGTGGAGGTTGATGAAAACAAAATTTCAGTCTATGGTGGCGATAAAATAGTGTTGATATTGCCAATTTCAAAAAGATATTTGTATAAGTTAGATAATCGTCAAAAATTATTTTTTGATGCTAAAAACATCTATATAAACGGAGAAAATATCGAAGAAACCAATTTCCAATTAGAACAATTGCTGGTTCAGGCTGATGTAAATGGAGTCTCACTTTCCAATGAAGAGATGGCAATCAATATGAAAAATAACATCGGAAAATTATTCAGTGATTGTATAAACTTTTTTGGCAAAATTTTCCGTACAAAAAATTATTCAGCAAAAATAGCTGAGAAATATATAAATAACGATTTAGAAAAAAAACTAAAATAGGAGGAAATGATGAAAAAAATTATCATTTTATTAGTAGCAGTAACAATGTTAGGGAGCTTTCTTTTTGCAGAAGAAAATGTCGAAGAAGTAACGGAAATGGAAATCATCAAAATCATTAAAATTGAAGATTTAGATGATCTTGAAAATGTAGAAAATCTTGAAGAATTAGAAAAATTGGGTGTAGATTTAGAAAAAATTTTAGAACAAAATCACATTCAAATAGTTGGTGACGGAATTGACTATTGCGAAACACCATTTATGGGAATTTATTTTGGGAATTTATCTTTAGAAAAAGCTAATGAACTCAGCTTTAACAAAGAATATGGTGTACTCATAAATGGCGTTGTGGAAAATTCACCGGCAAAGTTTTATCGTCTTTTAAAAGACGATATTATTATGGCTGTAGATGATAAACAGGTGAAAAATGAAAATGCTATCACAAAAATAATTAGCTCTTATTATGTAGGCGATAAGGTAAAATTATCTATTTTTCGCGATGGTGAAATGAAAGATGTTGATTTTGTTTTTGGATCTCGTAATTCAGACGTCACAGCAGATGGAAAAGTAATCAAAAAAATCATTAAGAAAAAGAAAAAATCTGTTGGATATGGCGGCGGAAGTTGGATTCCTGTTTGGTTCAAACCAGATTTAGCAAATGTGAATGAGATTTTAGGAAATCTTGATGTTGGAGAACTTCCTGAAACAGGTTTTTTGACGCAAGGTGGCGGTGGAAAAGGAAATGTTGGCAATGGCTATTTCATTGGTGGTATGGGAGTTGGCTATACAACAAACTTTACAAATGAAATTGAAGAAAATGATGAACAATTTACACGCAAAGTTGATTATGATTTTGCTTTTGGTGGAGTAACTTTGGATAAAAGAGTTGCTATTTCCAGAAAAATAGTTTTTGGTTTTGGTTGCCTACTCGGTGGTGCAGAAAATTCGATTACAGTTAGCAAAATTGATGGTAATGTTGACTGGAATGGGTTGGAAACTAATCAATCTACAAGCTTCAAAATGAGTAAAGCATATTTTGTGGTACAACCAAAATTCAATGTTCTTTTTCGTTTAACAAGTTGGCTTGCAATTCGTGGCGAAGTTGGTTATTTAAAAGGATATTCACCATACAATGGTTGGAAATATAGCGTTGCCGAAAATGATTTTGATATTGCAGGTTCACCCAACACTTCGATTGATGGATTGTCATTCTCAGTCGGACCTTGGTTTGGATTTTAAGATTATAAATAAAAAATGGAGAAAAAAATGAAAAAAATAATGTTGATAGTTATGTTGGTTGTGATTAGTATTGGTTTGTTTGCTCAAAATTCAGTAGCAACGACCGATGATTTTATGGCTATAAAGGTAAACCCAGCGGCGATTAGTTTTGGCAATGCAGGTGGAATCGGTTTTTTGGGTGAATATGACAGTGAAAATAAAAATTACTCAATACTTTTTAATGGTACAAATGGTGGATATTTACTCGAACAAGAAGGTAGTTTGAGCAACCATACTCTGGCTTTGTCCTCCCCAATGATGAAAAACTTATATTTTGGTTATGCGTGGAATTGGCAAAATTCTGATTATAAAGAAGGAAGCTTAGGAATGAGTTTTCTCTATCGTCCGTTTGATTTTATGTCAATGGGAGCGGTGGCAAATAATATTTTGGATGAAAGTAAAAGTTTCCGAACAGGAATTGCATTCCGCCCTACTTTCTTGAAAAATGATTTTGGAAATCGCGTTACATTCACAGTTGACGAAATTTACGAAGATGATTTCGTGAAGCCGATTATTGGCATCGAAACGGAACTTTTGAACGGCGTTAATCTTGCTGGGAATTACAATTTAGAAACCGAAAAAATTGGACTCAATCTTGGACTCAATTTTGGTAAAATGGGTATAGGTCACATTACTGAAATTGATAAAGAAAGTGAAATGTCGCATCAACAATATACATATTTATCCCACAAAATGTTTCCATCAATTTTGGGTGAGAAAAAAGCAGATCACTTTTATGATTTCAAAGGTAGCTCAATAATTGAAAAAAAACAAGGCAACAAATTTGGTAATTTTATCATAATGCAAAGTAAAGGAATGACATTAGAAGCTTTATTGAAAAAAATTGAGAAAGTGAAAAATGATAATTCTATCAAAGGTATTATTTTCAAAAATAGTACGATATCAGCAAATTTTGCCAATCTTGTAGAAATCAAAAAAGCATTTTTAGACCTTAAATCAGCAGGTAAAAAAATCGTTTTCTATGATGAAGGTTATGGGAATATCGGGTACGCCTTTGCAGCTTCTGTTGCAGATGAAATTTATCTCTATAAAACAGGTTCGGTAGACTTACGAGGTATTTCGATTAACTCTCCATACATAAAAAAATTAATGGATAAACTCGGAATTGAAATGACAAATTTCCGTAGCCACAAATATAAAACTGCTGGTAATATGTTTGCGGAAACTGAAATGACAGAAGCAGAACGAGAAAGTTATTCCTACCTTTTACAAGGTCTTTATGATGAAATGAAGCTGATGATAAGTGAGGGGAGAGGCGATAAACTCACAAGTTCGGTGGAAGATGTGATCAATAATGGACCGTATTTTATTGCTCAAAATGCTGTAGATGCAGGTTTGATAGACGGGCTAATTTATGAAGATGAACTTGAAGAAATTTTGAAAGATAAATTTGGAACTGGAAAAATCAATAAAAAATTCAGTTGTGAAAAAGCAAGAGCAGATTGGTCTGAACCTATTGAAGAAAAAATTGCTGTAATCTATGCAATTGGAAACATTCATATGGGCGAGGGAAAACCAGGAAAGACAATTGGGTCTGTTACAACTGCGAAAGCAATCAAAAAAGCACGCGAAGATAAAAGTGTAAAAGGGATTGTACTTTGTGTGAATAGTGGTGGTGGTTCTGCCCTTGCTTCCGATATTATTGGTCGTGAAGTAGAACTCTGCAATGATGGCGAAAATAAAAAACCAGTAATTGCGTTAATGACAGGAACAGCTGCTTCGGGTGGGTACTATATTTCTGCTTTTGCGGATAAAATTGTAGCTCAACCTACTACCATTACAGGTTCTATCGGTGTTATTGGTATGATTCCAAATTTTGAAGGATTATACGAAAAAATCGGTGTAAATTGGTCATCTGTAAAGATGGGTGCACATTCCGATTTTGCTAGTACAAACCGAAAATTAACCGATGATGAATATAAACATATCGAAGAGAGTATTGAACATGTTTATTGGGAATTTGTAGATATTGTTGCAGAAGGTCGTGGAATGACGCGAGCTGAAGTTCATGAAATTGCACGTGGTCGTGTTTGGACTGGTAAGCAGGCACAGGAGCGTGGTCTCGTTGATGAAATGGGTGGAATGGATAAAGCTATCGAAGAATTGAAAAAATTAGCAAACATCCAAGCTGAAGTCAACTTGATTGAATTTGATGGTTACAATCAAAATGTGTTTAAATTTGCACTCGATTTTGATTTAAAGCAAAAACTAAATATCCCAAAAGAGATGGAAATGCTTTTGGAAATTTCAGATGAATTACAAGTGTATGATGGCGAAAAAGTTTTAATGATGATGCCCAAAATAGTTGTTGAATAATAGTTATCTGAATTATCAAAGCCCACTGAATGCAGTGGGCTTTTTTGTTTGACGAAAATAGAGGGTGTTTTTTTTTGCGTCAAGTGCTGGGATGGCACAGATGGTAGCGCAACTGATTCGTAATCAGTAGGTCGGGAGTTCGAGTCCCCCTTCCAGCACCATGTTATTAATTAAATCGCCCCTTTTGGGGGCGGTTTTTT
>JABGOP010000054.1 GCA_018645365.1 Candidatus Cloacimonadota bacterium | reverse complement strand
TTTACCACAAAGACTCAAAAACACTAAGGAAAACGAAAAGCAATTATAAATTAAAAATGAAAATAAAAAGATTTTTACCACAAATTAACACGAATTAACACAAATTATGGAAAAGCAATTAAGAATTAAGAATAATAGAAGCAAAACGCTGATTTTCTAAATCTCCTCTGGAGAGGAGTACTCCGCTTGCGGAGGGAGGTGTGTAAAGTCGTTGTTAAATAAAAACCGTTTAAGAATTGATTTTGCAAATTGTAAGCGAGGAATTGCTGTTTGAGACAAAGTCGAGTTTAATTCCGAGTAGGTTTGCGAGTTAAATTTTCACATTCTCAAATCTTCTAATTTGAGATAGAGCATTTTGCGAGATATACCCAATATTTTGGCAGCTTCTGTTTTGTTGTCATTTACATTTGCGAGCGTTTCCAAAATCAGTTTCATTTCTGTTTCTTGTTTTGCTTCTTTTAGGGTTGTGAGCTTTTTTAGTTTTGTTTCAAAGAAGAGATGTTCTTTTTCAATACTGTTGCTATCTGTGACTAAAATTGCTTTCTGAATGATATTTTTTAATTCGCGCACATTGCCGGGGAAATTGTAATTCAAAAGTTTAGTCATCGCGGTTGATGAGATATTTTTCACATTTTTCTTTAAGATTTGATTGGCTAATTTAACAAAATGTTCGGTTAGAATCGTGATGTCATCACGTCTTTTTCGGAGCGGTGGAATATTGATGGTATATTCATTTAACCGATGGTATAAATCTTCTCTGAACTGACCTTTTGTCACCATTTCTAGTAATTTCACATTGGTCGCCGTAACGATGCGAATGTTCACATTTACTGTTTTATCGCTTCCGATTTTGCGTAATTTTCGTTCTTGAATTACACGCAGTAAGGTAGCTTGTGCAGATAGTGGTAAATTGGCAATTTCATCTAAGAAGATGGTGCCATCGTTAGCTTGCTCAAATTTACCTTTTTTGGTTTCAATAGCTCCGGTAAATGCCCCTTTTTCGTGACCAAAAAACTCACTTTCTATGAGAGAATCTGGAATCGCACCGCAGTCAATCGCGATAAATGGACCATTGTGATACTCGCTTTTTTGATGAATTCGCTTTGCCAAAAGTTCCTTACCTGTTCCACTTTCACCTTGTAAAATCACCGACATATTAGACGCCGCTACCACATCGACATCTTTGATGATTTTTTCCGTTTTTTTGCATTGGAAGATGAATTTTGGCATCTTATCTGCTAACTTCTTTTTTAGTACAAATAGTTCATTCTGTAAATCTCGTGTTTGAATAGCTTTTTCGATAACCAACATCAAAACTTCTACATCGAACGGTTTAGCAATGTAGTCGGAAGCACCCAATTGAATAGCTTTAACGGCATCTTTCACATTACTGAAACCAGTAATCATTATCGTGATGATATTTTCATCTATTTCCTTAATCTCTTTGAGAAGCTTAAAACCGTTCATTTTTGGCAGACCTACATCGGACAAAACCAAATCTGGTTTCTCTTTTTGAATTTGCAAAAGTGCTTCTGCACCGTCAAATGCTTGTGAAACGATAAAATCCTTTTTCTTGAAAAAGTTTAACAGCATCATATTCATATCTCTGTCATCTTCTACGATTAATAATCTTTTTTTCATATTTTTTCCTTAACCTCGTTTCGTCTTATTTTCGCGGGAATGTAAGAATAATTTCTGTACCTTTCCCCTCTTCGCTTTTGATATTAATTTGTCCGTTATGGTGCTTCATTATATCATGAACGATGCTTAGACCTAGTCCAGTTCCTTCTTCTGTGGTGGTGAAAAATGGGTCAAAAACTCGTTTTAGATTTTTTTCGCAAATGCCACAGCCCGTATCTTGAAAACGCAAAATCAGTTTTTCTGCTGTGATTTCATTTTTTATGGTTAAATTTCCATCATCACCCATTGCATTGAGAGCATTCACGATAATATTCATGAATACACTTTGTAGATTTACTTTATCGATATTGGTATCGGGAATTTCAGTTAAATTGTGGATTTTAATTTCCACATTATGTTTGTTTATTCTGCTTTGTAGCATGTGGATTGTATTCGTCAAAACTTTGCCAATGTTACCTTTTTCCAATTTGAATTCGTGCGGTTTAGAGAACTCAATTAATTTTTTAACGGTATCTGTCGCGGAGGTTACATTACGCAGAATTATCTCGAAATATGATTTATCGTGTTCTACCGATTGCAGTTCATCTTTTAACATTTGAGCAGATAGATTTATGTTGGCAAGTGGATTTTTGATTTCGTGAGCAATACTGCTTGCCAGTTCTGCGGTGCCAGAAAGTCGCTCCGAGTAAAGCAAATGTTCCTCTGTTTTTTTGCGTTCTTTCATCTCTTTTTGCAGTTCTTTTGTTCGCTCATTTACTTTTTTTTCTAATGTTTGGTTCAATCTTTTCTTTTCTGTTATGCGTTTGAAAAGTAGTAATAAAAGCAACCCAATTAAGATTATTCCAAAGATAAGTGCATTGCGAATTATTTTTTGTTTGGAAAGCTGTAACGCTTTGAGTTCCTGTTCTTTTTGTAAAATCACAATCTCTTTATCTCTCTCCACAATTTCGTAATTATCTTGTAAATTTGCAATTTTTGTGGCTGTATTTTCGTTAAACATCGAATCTTTGAAAGCAGTATATTTTTTGTAAAAGGAAAGTGCTTTTTTTGAATTACCTTTTGCCACGTATAATTTGGAAAACGAGTGATAAACATCTTTTTGGTATTTTTTACTGCCAATTTCAAGACAAATTTCTTCTGCTTCCAAAAGAGATTTTATCGCTTCTTCAAATTGCCCTAATTCTTGTAAAATCGCAGTCAAATTTATAAGCAATGGAATAGCGGTGGCAGGATTATCTGATTTTTTGGCAATCTTTAATGCTCGCCTTTGATATTTGAGGGCTTTTTCATAATTTTTGAAATTTTTAGAGTATAAAACTGCTAAAGTATTCAAAGTTTTCCGTTGTAAGTTAGGGGACTCCCGTTCTTCTGCTATTTGCAATGCTTCCTGCAAACAAGAAAGTGCTTTTTCGTTATTTTGTAAATTAATGTATGTAGCAGCCACAGCATTCAAGCTTGAAGTAATTTCTAATTTTAATTCACCATCTCTGCCAATCTGCAAAGCTTGCAGATAATATTCCAGTGCTTTTTCTTCATTCAAAAGATAGCTGTACATATTGCCAATGTGAGTAAGAGAATACGAATAATACCGTTTGTTATCCGTCCATTCTGGTATTTTAAGCGTTTTGGAGAAATAATTTAATGCTTTTTCATAATTTCCCATATCTCGATAAATACCGCCAAGATTATTGTAAGCATTTGCCACATCACGCTGGCTATTTATTTGTTGGGCAATTTCTAAAGCTTGCAAATAATATTTTTCTGCTTCGGCATACTGTTTCTTGTCAGAATAGATCATAGCAATATTTTGAAGTGCAATTCCCGTATATTCTGCGTTATTTTCAACTAATTTGAGTCCGTCTTTAAAATTATTTAAAGCTTCATCTAACTTACCTTGATCTCGTAGAATAATGGCCATATCATTGGTTACAGAAAAAAGTCCGTCATTATCGCCCAATTCGATGTAGAGAGGCTTTGCCAGTTTATAATTTTCAATTGCTTTATCGTATTTCCCCAAATTTGAATAGATTGTACCACCTGCTAACAAAACATTAGCCTCGCCCAATTTATCACCAATTGCTCGTTTAAATGCTAAACTTTTATCAAGTGCGGTAAGGGCTTCTTCATATTTATTATTGTAAAATTGTATTTTAGATAAGTTATAATAAATACGAGCTAACCGTTCTTTTGAATTTGTTGTCTCAATGGCGAATTCACAATAAGTTATTGCTTTATCGTATTGCCTAAGTTTGCTATATTCAATTGCAAGTTGCGTGTAATAATCTGCCTTTAAATCTCCTGAACTATCAGTTAATTTTTGTTCTAAACTATCAATCAACGAAAGTTCTGCAAAAAGAGAACTGACCATAAACAACATTAAAATTAATCTTTTTTTCATCTTCACTCCTTATAAGTGGGTAATCTACTTCACACATTTAGTTTTTTTGTAAAGGGAAAAATAGATTTTTTATTAATTCACTAAAAGTTCAATTGAATTTAGATAGTCTTTTTTATGAAATTGTTCTGATAAATGAAGTAAGAAAATACGACTAATTTATTCCCAATAAAATTAAGTTGTGAAATTATCGCAATTGCATTGTTTGAAATTTCAACTACTTTTTCATAAATATTTTATCGCATTAATTTCAGTCTAAAATTAAGGTAATAATCACATCTATTTTCACATTTAAAAAAAGTATTTGACAACTTAGATTGAAAATAACTTTGTGTTCGCATTGAAAAAATTCTTTATTATAAAAGATTTTAGGGTGTAAATTTGAAAAATATTATCGCAGATTTGGTTAATGAAATGTTAATATCGCAGATTTGGTTAATGAAATGTTAATATCGCAATTTTTGGGAAACAATTTTAATCTTAAACAAAAAAAAAGGAGTAATTATGAAAAGACTTTTAGTAATTGGAATGGTACTCGTGTTTGCAAGTTCAATGTTCGCATTGGAGTCAG
>JABGOP010000020.1:24674-32632 GCA_018645365.1 Candidatus Cloacimonadota bacterium | reverse complement strand
TCTTCCATTCCTCTTTCCTGCCATTCATCAGTCAGCTCTTTTCTTACTTCAATGCTTTTCAGTCGCTGGTTTATCCAATCTTTAGAATATCCTTTTTTCAGATAAGTTGCCATTGCTCGTTCAAAGGCAAGTTCAGGATCTTCTGTTTCTTCAATTCGCTCGTAACCGACACGAGCCAACCACAATTTAAAAGGTTCCGCTTTGGGTGATGGAATTGATTGGATTAATCTCAAAAGCTGCTCTGTATCGGCAACATCGGTTTTTCTCATTTTACCATCTGCTGCCAGCATTTTCAAGTGTCCCATATTTTGGGACAGTTCACTTCCTTCCGCTTGTAGCTTAGTTTTAAGCGCATTCCAATATTTTCTTGGTCTTTGGCTATCAGTTAATATTGCTACAACATCAATAATAGAAAAGAACCATTTTTCTTTTTCTTCGTCCCAATGAGTTCTTACTTTTTGCTCTTGGAAAAGTTGGATTTTGTTTTTCATTTTTCCTACGGTTGTTGAGCTTGTCGAAATGCTCATATCATTTCCTTAATCGTTTCTAAAATTGTTGCACTTTCTTTATCCAATTCTGACATTTCTTTCAGGATTTCGTTTGGCTGTCTGAGAGGTGCTTCTTCGGGAGTGTTGGGATTTTTTGCAGAAAGGTCAAAAGTGGTTTGATCAATATCTTTAATGTTTATTGTCCAAGAGTTTTCACTCTCAGTTTTTGTTTTTTGAAGTTCGATAAATTCTGCCAAATCTTTCTCGTTCAGGGGATTTGTTTTGCCGAGGTTTCTGTCTAGATTTAATTGATAAAACCAAGTGTTTTGTGTTGGTTTTCCTTTTTCGAAGAAGAGAACAACTGTTTTTACTCCTGCACCTGTAAAAGTTCCTCCTGGTAAATCTAAAACAGTGTGTAAATTACAACTGCTCAAAAGTTCTTTTCTCAGGGAAATGGAAGCGTTATCTGTATTGCTGAGAAATGTGTTTTTAATTACAATTCCTGCTTTTCCACCTGCACGAAGTATTTTAATAAAATGTTGTAAAAATAGAGAAGCTGTCTCTCCTGTTTTAATAGGGAAATTCTGTTGTACTTCTGCTCGTTCTTTTCCTCCGAAAGGTGGATTTGCCAGAATTACATCGAAACGATCTTTTTCTTGAATGTCAGAAAGATTCTCTGCAAGTGTATTTGTGTGAATAATATTTGGGGCTTCAATGCCGTGCAGTATCATATTCATAATACCAATGATGTAAGCGAGAGATTTCTTTTCTTTGCCGTAGAAAGTTTTCTTTTGTAGGGTTATGGTATCGGTCGTGGTTAGTTTTGTGTTTTGAAGTAAATATTGGAAAGCTTCCACCAAGAAACCTGCAGAGCCTACTGCACCATCATAAATAGTATTTCCTATTTTTGGATTTACTACTTTTACAATTGTTTTTATCAGTGGTCTGGGGGTGTAATATTCTCCCCCGTTTCTTCCTGCATTCCCCATATTTTTTATTTTGGATTCGTATAGATGGCTCATTTCGTGTTTTTCTTTATGTGTTCGGAATCTCAATTCATCTATCAGATTTATTACTTCCCTCAGGTTATAACCGCTTTGAATTCTATTTTTCAGTTCACTAAAAATTTCACCAATTTTATATTCGATTGTGTTTGCACTTTCAGCATCAACTTTAAATTTCTTTAAATACGCAAAAAGTTTGTTATTTACAAAGTCGTTAAGGTCATCTCCTGTTAATGCTTTGTGATGGTCAACTTTACCATCTTTTGTTTTTGGCATTGCCCAAACATTCCATTGGAATTCTTCGGCAATAATATTTGTGTAAGTCTTCCCTGAAAGTTTAGCTGCTGTTTGTTTGTCTATTTCCAGGTCATTAAGATATTTTAGAAATAGTATCCACGAAGTTTGTTCTACATAGTCTAGTTCGCTACCACAACCTGCATCTTTATGTAGAATATCATCTATATTTTTAAAAGTTTGTTCAAACATTTATTACCTCTTCAAATTATTTCCATTAATCATTCCCTTACCGCACCATCGAAAGAAATAACCTTTCTTCCAACTCTAATTTTTCATTATACTCTTTGTTGTCCACAAAATAATAAAAATATTCTCTAAAACTCCTTAAAATTTTAGTGTTTTTTCACCCAAAAACATTTTTTTAAAAACCACGTGTCACATATAACATAGATGGCAATAGTTTGCAAGAAATATTCTACCAAAGGTGCATTCTATCCGTTCAAAGGTGCATTTTAGCCCTTGAAAGGGACAAAACCACTTTTTTCTATAAAGTAAAAAAGTGGCTATTTTTTATCATTTTGGGGAAAAATTATTAATTTTTTATGAAGTAAAAAAGAGATTAATTTTATGGGGTAAAAAACTTCTAATTTTTATAGAGTAAAAAAGAGTTTTTGGTAAATAAAAAAGCCAACCCTTTCGGATTGGCTCTAATATATGTTATGTGTGGGTATTCTTTTTGCTACCCTACTTGTTTATTGTAGATACATTTGTTAGACAATGTTTGCAAAAAAAACTTAGTCAGCAATTTGATAACCAGTTAGGTATCTTTCTTCAGTTATGTTACAATAACCAACAAAGCTAAGTTCTTCATCAATAACTTCAGTATTTCTACATTCAATTACTCGTTTTACTAATCCTTCTGGGGATATAAAGTCATAAAAATCAATATCATCGTTCCAACTAGATTCAGGAAATGTCCAATGAATTTTCCAGCAATTAAATTGACCTGCTGGAACATCAATGCTTTCTTGTCCGATGATTGTTTTCTCTATTCTCCATGGATTGTTTGAAGCTCTATACTCCCATTGATTGTCTTCTGTTAATGGATATTCTAAACATTTTACAGGATCATAATAGATGCTGTCACCTCTTAAATAATCAATCTCGACGACACCTCTTTCCAAATAATCAAAAATTTCTCGTACATTGTTAAATTTCTTATCATCAAAACATATAAACACAGAATTTTTATTATTTCTTGGAGTTATCATAGAAGAGTTTTGATAACCATAATTTACTAAACTATAATCATCATTGTTGTAGTATTCATTACCGCTGTATAAATTACCTTCCTCAGTTATTGTTGTAGCTAGGTTAAATACTTCGAGACTATCAAAAATTATCTCATTTGTAATAATTTCAACCAAACCAGTACTAGAGTATGTTGTGTCTGCTAATCCGTTAGAAGTAGCTGTTGAATCATAATCTATGGTAAAGATAAGATCATATTGCCAACTGTTCCCAATTGCTAGTGGATATATAAAGTCCATATTCGGATTATTGTTTTCGTTCTCACATCCGATAAAACAAATAACAGCTAAAATAATTATTTGTAATACCACTACATTTTTTTTGTTTCTCATTTAAACCTCCTAATTTTAGTAATTATGAACATTTTTGATGCTATTTCATGTCTGTCTTCGCGACAAATTTTCTAATTAATCATAACGCCACCGAAACTTATAATCTTTCTTTGTTTGTCAATAATTTTTTTACAAAGTAAAAAAAGCCTCAATTTTTTTACGAAGTGAAAAAAAGCATCTAATTTTTTTATGGAATAAAAAATAAAGATTCTTTTGTAATTAGTGTTTATTTGTGCTAATTCGTGGTTAAAAAAAAAATGTTTTTACTCTTAATTATTAATTCCTAATTGTTTTTTCTTGTCAAATTTTCGTATTTAAATTCTCTTTACCAATAATAAAACTAAGGGGTGAATACATGAAATATTTTATGTTATTTATAATTTTATTTTCAATGACTTTTCTAAACGCACAAGAACTCGTCATCATCGGAGATGATAACTCATATTGGCTTCCAGCAACACCTACGGAAGATTGGCTCGTGGTAAAAGAAAATAATAATTTTGTTATCTACGATGAAAGTTTAACGGAAATTTGTCAGTTTAATCTAAGCAATGAAGTTAATTACATTTATGGTATTAGTCGCGATTTTGATGATGATGATAACATTGAAATTTTGTACCAAACAGATGAATATACCACCATGTATTTACGCGATATTTCCACAAATCAAATCCAAATGTCTCGCGTTGGTAATAGTAGTTATCGTTATTACGGCGGACAGTGTGGCTATTTTGGAAATGAACGCACTTTCATCATTTCTCGTTATAATTTATCTACTTATGCTTATGATGCATCCTATATTTATCGTTCTGGTTTCCCTGTAGAAATATCGGAAGATAATGTAAATTCACACGCACTTATCTCTAATTTGAAAAATTTTCCCAACCCATTTAATCCAAATACAACAATTAGTTTTAACCTTAACGAAAGTATTGTGGAAAATGCAGAAATACAAATTTTCAATGCAAAGGGACAACTTGTGGATGAGATAATAGTTAATCCCCAACAAACATCTGTAAATTGGAATGCGAGTAATTTCGCGAGCGGTGTGTATTTCTACAAAATAATTGCAGATGGCAAAGAACTCGATTATCAAAAGATGATTTTATTAAAATAGAGGAAAAATGGAAAACACGAAATTTGTAAAATTTGTATTAGGCTTAATAGCGATGGTCATCATCGTCTATATTCTCAAAGAGTTAAAGTCCATTTTCATCCCACTTACTTTTGCTATTTTTCTCTCATTTTTATTCGCACCGCTCAACAGGTTTTTGGCAAACAAAAAAATACCAAATTCAATTATTTTATTAATTATGGTAGTGATTATTCTCTTCACTTTCACTCTCGTCGGTACTGTGGTTTACACGAGTACTGCTTCCTTTGCGACTGAATTTCCAGAATATGAGATTAGAATTGTAGAAATTTTCCAACACGCTATCACAAAATGGAATTTACCAATTGATGAAGTTTCAAATTTTATGAATGATAAAATAAACTGGCCACTTATTGCCGAAAAACTTTCCTTAGCCAAAGTAATCGGCGTAACAATGGGTTCTTTCATTAATTTCTTTGTGAAACTGCTCCTTACGGTAGCCTTTATGTTTTTCATTGTTTTGGGAAGGCATAAATTAGCCAAACGCTTAGAAAGCACAATTTCAGAACAAGAGATTCATCACTCCTTCAAACTTACCGCAAAAATTGAAGAACAAATCCGCACTTATCTGTTCAATAAAACGCTCATCAGCATTATCACGGCGTTAATCGGTATAATATTCATTTCCCTTTTTAAAATTGATTTCATCATCATTTCTGGACTTCTCATCTTTATTTTGAATTTCATTCCGCACATCGGTTCACTCTTCGCATCTGCTTTCCCGATTTTGGTTTGTGCGGTTCAATACGGGTTTGGTTGGCGTTTTTTGGGAATTTCTACAGCCCTCATCTCCACTCAAATGATTATGGGAAATTTCGTTGAACCAAAAATAATGGGAACCGAATTGCACCTCTCACCCATCATCATTTTGATGGCACTCATTTTTTGGTATTGGGTTTGGGGTCCAGTTGGTATGATTCTTGCCATTCCAATCACTTCTGCTCTAAATCTCATTTTGAAACAATTCATTTCGATGAAGATAATTTCTGCAATTATGAGCACTGATTGATGCTAAAAATTCAAAATGTTTTTGGTTTAGCAAAAAATAGTGGTATTATAAAAGGTGACATCATTCTGGAAATTAACGGTCATAAAATTAATACTTTTTTGGATCTACAGTTTTATGGTGCAGATGAACAATTAGAAATCTTAATTCGTACAAAAGATGGAATTTCAAAAAATATCGTAATTTCACAAGATTGGGAAACACCGCTTGGTATTGAACCCGTGGAACATCAATGTCGCACTTGTGCCAATAATTGCGTTTTTTGCTTTATCGACCAAATGCATCCGAATTTACGAAAATCACTCTATCTAAAAGATGATGATTATAATTTTTCTTTCATTTATGGAAATTTTATCACTCTCACCAATCTAAGCGAACGCGATTTTCAGAAAATTATTGAGCAAAAACTTTCGCCACTTTACATTTCAGTACAAGCTACGAATCCTGTTTTACACAAAAAAATGATGCGTTACAAACACGATTTCAACATTTTGGAAAAACTACAAATTCTTTCGGAAAACAACATAGATTTTCACACACAAATTGTGGTAGTACCACATTGGAACGATAAGAATGAATTGGAAAATTCATTGAAAGATTTGACAAATAAAAATCTGAATACACTTTCAATTGGAGTTGTGCCGGTTGGTCTCACCAAATTTAGGAGCTCACTTTTAGACATCGAAAAAATGACTGAAAAAGAAGCGAATGACACTTTGCAACTTTGTCAAAATTTTGAAAAAACTTACTGTTCAGATGAAATCTATCTTTTGGCAAATGCACCCATTCCACCCGAAGATTTTTACAATGGTTATCCACAATTGGAAAACGGTATCGGCATGATTCGTTTAATGTTGGAAAATTGGAAATCCAATAAAAATGATTTTATCGCTGATATTACAAAATTAAACGAACATATTGTGTTTATAACTGGTAAATCAGCTGAAAAATATTTTTTACAAATCGCCAATGAAATTAATGAAATTTTACCAAATAAAACACGCGTTAAAGCAATTGAGAATAAGTTTTTTGGTAAATCTGTTACCGTTGCAGGACTTTTGACAGCACAAGATATTCTCACACAAACAAATCTACAAAATAACGAAATTATCGCAATTCCTTCCAGTATTTTTAATCATGAAAATATGACATTAGATAATGTTCATTTTGACACATTAAAAGAAAAATTTAATCATAAACTTATCATTATTGACGAAGAATTTGATAGCTGGGAGATAAATTAATTATTTACTTTTTGGAATAAAATGGATGAAATACCTGTGGGCAACAAGGCAGTGAAGCTCTTTCTCAAGTAATAGGATAAAGGTATTCAACGGCAAAAAAAGAAAGATAAAATGCTCCACACAAAAGATGATGACATCAACGATGGGCGGATTAAGCTTATTAACGAAAAAAAGGAGAATATATGAAAGTTTACACAAACATTAAAGTTTTAAAAAAAGCGTGGAATTTACTGAAAGAATTGGAACTGGATGGTCTTTTATCCGGTGGCAAAACAGACATCGATTTTGCAAAAATGGCAGATCAACTTTTGACGCAAGATAAATTGAACGAATTTTGCCAAATTATTACCAAAAGTGAAGTTGATTTTGAAGAGATGGAACTTGTCGAAGTGGTGGAAGTAATTTCCGATTTTTTTACAGGTATTGGCAGTGCGTTCCAAAAACTAAATCTACCCGTAAACGCACAGGTACTGCCAAAAAAATAAAGAAAAATCCATTTTGGAACATTATCTATAATTTACAACAAATTGGGATAACAGATTTGGATGTTGAACTGGATGAAGCGCATTATTATGTGGAACGATGGAACAGTGAGAGGAAGGATTAATGAAAATTATTTATAAGATATTTTTAATGTTGTGTTTTTTGTTATATTGTCCCACTTTCCAACCGAGATATATGAGTAAAAACAGGGGTGAACATAATAAAATAATAACGCTCCAACCGCCAATAAAGCAGAATAAATCTACTAAGAATTCCATCATTTTCAACCTCCGCGTTCAAAGTAAAATGAGGTAATTATATGTCAAGTAATAGTTTATCGATATCGCTAAGCTTATGCACGAACGCGCTAAGATTAAAACTGTCAGCTTTGGGAAACGAACCTGGTAATAAAAAAAAACGCCCGAATTTCTTCAGGCGTAAATTAGAGAACTCACCCCAGTGTCAGAGCTGCCAAGTAACGGACTATAGAGGACACCCTCAGTCAGATACCTAATTCCACACGAATCTGGGTGTTGATTTTTGTCAAGGTAAAAATAAAATTCCGTCAAGTAAACCTTTGTTTATTATGGGGGGGGGGGATAAATAAATGAGAAAAAATTAAAGGCTTTTTATTTTAAAGATAATAAAAATTAAAGGCTTTTTATTTTAAAGATAATAAAAATTAAAGGCTTTTTATTTT
>JABGOP010000020.1:0-24574 GCA_018645365.1 Candidatus Cloacimonadota bacterium | reverse complement strand
AAAGATAATAAAAATTATTGACAATAATTTAGGTTTTTCAAAACGTCTACTTTTGGGAACATGGCATAATAACCTGCCGAGACTTCTCTTTC
Organism: Candidatus Cloacimonadota bacterium; assembly: GCA_018645365.1. Classification (GTDB taxonomy): domain Bacteria; phylum Cloacimonadota; class Cloacimonadia; order Cloacimonadales; family TCS61; genus TCS61. Next base: position 24,482 of record JABGOP010000020.1, on the reverse strand, counting down.
CGTGAGGACAGGGACACTGCAATGGGTGGAACAAGTCTCGGCATTTTTTTTCTCAAGTATTTTGCGAAAGTATGGCGGGAGCGACGGGACTTCCCGATACTCGGGACGACCTCCTGCATGGTAATTTTATTTAATCAAAGCTTCGATGTACTTACGACTCTTTTTGTGCTTTATAGCAGATTCTCGCTTTGTTGCTTCTGACTTTGTAGCATATTTTTCAAAATAAACTACCTGCCAAGGAATACCTGATTTAGTTGATTTACTCCAACCTGCATTGTGTCTAGCAAGACGCAATGCGATATCGTGAGTATATCCAACGTAATATTTATCTTTATGCTCCGAATACAAAATGTAAGTATAGTACAAACTTCCTCCAATAAAAAAAGCCAACCCTTTCGGATTGGCTCTGTTATATGGCGGGAGCGACGGGACTCGAACTCGCGACCTCCTGCGTGACAGGCAGGCGTTCTAACCAACTGAACTACGCCCCCATAAAACATTTATGCTTGCACATTTTGAATTCCGACTTTATCTGTCAAAACATTTTTTGAAGTTTTTTCACCTTGTTTTCTATCTACAACATTTAACAATAGTTACACTAAAATAAAATTAAATATTTGCAATAAATTTCAATGGTTTGGAAGCAGTAGATGGGCTCACTCCATCACCCGAAATATAACCTAAGGTTGGCTTGCCTTTCGGATTTCCATCTTCATCCACAAAATAAAATTCTACTTTAATGCGAACAGCAATATCTTCTTTAAGTAAAATATCCTTACCATCTACATCTATTTTAAAGGGGTTTTCGGAAAGCCATCCTAAACCAATCGCCGCCATTCCATTTTCATCATTTACATTTTTTCTTTTTGAGCCAATGAATTTACGCTTTTCAAAAGATACATTTGGCGAATTTATACTTGAAGTTACTTTCCCTATTTTTTTTCCATTTAAATAAATCATTTTGTTGGAAACAATTCCTTCTGAAATGAAAAGCACCATTTTCTTGATTGGGTTCTGCATTAATTCTTCATTTAACGCATTTCTCCCGATAAAATTATTTTTATTCATATTGATGGCAGCAGCAAAGAGTGGTGAGTTTATGGGAGTATGAAATTTATCATACTCGCTACCATTTAGTGGTAAACCAAAATTTCCCGCAGAAATTCTGTTCTCATCGCGTCCACCCAAACCAACAACCAATCCGCCCAATGCAAGTGCTTTTGTAGCTATTCTTTTGAATTGATTTTCGGCAACTTCCGCTGGAATATATAATTCCCAACCCCATCTATTCGTATAACCAGTACGACTTATAAAGTAATCATGATTTTCAAATTTAAATTCATTGAAAGTGAAGAAACGCATATTCTTATCTGGTTTATGGCGATTTCTCAAAACATTATTTCCAAATAAATCGGCAATTAATTTGTACGATAAACGACCTTGAATATCAACTTTCACAAGTTTTGCGGAAATATCTTCGACAACTACATCTTCCCCATTTTTCAAATATTGAAGAATAAAATCGGCATCTGCCAAAAGATTCTTGGTAGCATCGGTAATATCGTGTCCAGCGTTAATAACCAAAATGAAATTATCATCTGCAACTCGCATAATAATGAGGTCATCTAGTACCGTTCCAGTTTCCGTTAAAAGCAAAGTATATTTACATTGCCCTATTTTCATCGCAGCAACATCAGTTGGAAGCACTCTGTTCAAAAGGTTTTCCGCATCTGCACCTTTGAATTGAATTTGTGCCATATGGTCGATATTGAAGACAGCAACATTTTCGATAGCTTTTGCCTCTTCTTTCACCGAAGTAAGATAATTTACTGCCATTTCATATTCGCCAAAGTTACTTCTTTTAATTGGTTTTAGTGGTCTCTCCATTTTTTGGGAAAGTAACTGATTGTACCATTCTTCTGCATTATGAAGTGCAGTTTGACGCGGTTTTACAGGAAAACCAAGCCCAGTTTTTCTCATTATTTCACCTCAATATTTTTTATATAAATCTAGTTCCTTTTGTTGAAAATGCATTCAATTGTAGATTTGCAAACTCTTTTCTTTCGTATTTTTCGATAGCTGCTGCCCCAATCATTGCGGCATTGTCCATGCAATATTTTAACGGTGGCACGAAAACGTTACAACCAATTCCAAAGGAAGCTTCTTCCATTTTTTTACGTAGTAAACTATTTGCAGAAACGCCGCCCGCTACAATAATATTTTTTGCACCACTTTTTTTTGCATAATTTATTGTTTTTGTAACCAAACTATCTACAATTGCCATTTGAACAGAAGCAACAATATCCGCTAAATGTTGCTTTAAAAATTCTTCATTCTTACTTTGAACATAATTTTTCACCGAAGTTTTCAAACCGCTGAAACTAAAATCGTACTCATCTTTTTGGTTTAACGCACGCGGAAAACGATGAAATTTTGAATCACCATTTTTGGCTATTTTATCGATAACAGGTCCACCTGGATAACCGAGATTTAAAAGTTTTGCAGTTTTATCAAATGCTTCTCCTGCTGCATCATCACGCGTTCTGCCAATAATGGTAAAATCATCAATCGCACGAAAATCTACAATTTCTGTATGTCCGCCCGAAACAATTAAAGCCAAATAGGGTGGTTCTAAATAAGGATTTTCAATTTTATTCGCATAAATATGCCCCAACATATGATTGACTGCAATCAGAGGTTTTTGTAACGAATATGCCAAACTTTTGGCAAATGAAACGCCCACTAACAGCGAACCAATCAAGCCTGGATTTATTGAAACTGCAACTGCATTTATGTCATTAAATTCACAATTAGCTTTTTTGAGAGCCATCTCTGTGAGATGAACTATATTTTTAAGGTGTAATCGAGATGCTAATTCTGGCACAACTCCCCCAAAATCTTCGTGGGCAACTTGAGATGAAATTAAATTTGAATGAACGCAATAATTAGAATCTATTACCGCAACCGATGTATCGTCACAAGAAGTTTCGAAAGCTAAAATTTTAATCATTTTCAATAATTTGTACTTTTTGCGGAGTATATTCCAAGATTTCTATTCCCATTGGGACATCAAAAATCACGCTAGCATAACCATCTTTAATACGAGTAAAATCTAAATTTGCTTTGATAGATTTACGACTAATTTTATCCACAATATTCTGGGCACCCTTTATCCTTAAGGTTACTTTTTGTGGTATAATAGCGATGTTTTTATCTTCTGGAAATACAATAGGAATCAACGCAATAGTTTTATTAATCGTTTTCGATTGAACAATATTTAACACAATTTTTTTTTGTTTTAATTTCATTTCTAAATCGGGCAAAATCAATTCTGCGACAATTTTATTACCATCTAACATTTTCCTAGAAATTTTTTCTGTTTCGATATTTTTGATGCTACTTAATAGTTTTTTTGGGCCATAAACAGTAACTTTTTCATCTTTATTGATAATTTTATATTTGGTAAAATACTCTTCTTCTTTAACAGATTCAAAGCTGATTTTAAGCGGTTTTTGTGCTTCTACCAACTTATCCAACTCAATTAAAAATGTTTGTTCAGTGGTAATCATCTCAAAATCAAAATTGATATTTTTGGGATATTTGAATTTTCGATTGGTAATTTCAACAAGATTTTCACCAGCATTAAATTGAGAAGCATCAATTTCAAAAAAATTATTAGAGAGTTTTAGTTTGAAAATATCCAACCCAGTAGCACGAATTGCCACTCCCACTTTTGGTAAATCACTTGCGAATAAAACTAAGCTTTGGGGAGTATTGATGAGAGTTATCGGCACATTGATTTCTTGTTTATGTTCTCTCATAAACATCTGGTGAAACCATAACAACACTGCAATAAAGAGCGTTATTATCTTCAATAATAATCGGTTTTTCATCTTTTTGTTTGAATTATGCGGAACAATTTTCCACCCATTTTAGAAACTTTTTTATTATCATCATTTTTCCAATCTTTGATGGTTTGTTCGGTCAACATCACCAATTCTACTTCTTGACCACGCTCTTTACGCTGTGCAACGATATTCGCTAGTTTTTTCATTGCTACCCAAATCGTTTTGATGCGTTGATCATCTGCATCTTCGAGCCATTCATAAATGTACGGAAAAACAACTATCGGATTTGCACGCAGAACTTGCGTGAGGATGTGGGAAATTTTTTTCTGCACCGCGACAGATTCATCATCAATCACTTTTGTGATAAATTTCATCACAAAATCTGTATCTTCTGTAGCAATATTTTCCATACCATGAAAAGATAAAGCACGCATATTTTCATGTTCAGATTCCGCCCATAACAACATTTTTTCTTTGGCAATTTGGGGAAATCTTCGCCACATTTCGTTAATGATAATTTCCGATTCCCACGGTACTTTATCGAACACCTTTTTAATGATTTCAAAAATATTTTCCGGTTTATTTTTGTTTAATTCCACTAAATAAAATAGTGCTGTCGCACGAATTCCATAAATTTTATGTTTTAGCATAGTTTCAGCGATTTTTTTAAGCTCTTTTTGATGTTCACAAAAAACTAAATTTTTTCCTAAATATTCACGCACGAAATGGTTGGGCGTATTGGAAAATTCGACCAATATTTTTTCTGCTTTTTTGTGATGTTTTTTCTTTAATGATTCACAAATTTGGTCAATTTTATCATCAATTATTTTTTGATCATCATCATCTAATCTACCGATATTATTCAAAATATCTCCTTTTTTCAATAAAATTTTCGAGTAAAAGTGTAAGTTTAATTGCACGACGAACTCGTGTAGTTCAAATCTTCTTCGGTGCTACATTCGTCAATAAATTATTTTTATTTTTCTAATTCGGCTTTGATACTTGCGGAAATCTTGCTCTTATCATCGTATTTCCACCTGTTGTCAATTTCCATCGTAACAGGTGAATTGTTTTTGATGTATTCGACGATAGCATCGCGTAAATCCTTTTCATATCTAGTGATTTGTTCTTCGGGAATTTTCGTCAACAAAACTAATCCAGCATTACCTTGAAGCAAAAAATCTGTCGTCACAATTTTATAAATTTTATCCGCTTTCCATTCTTCGCCACCGATAAGCAATTTGGAAATTCGGTTGTAACTTTCGCGTTTCTTGTTGATAACCACATTGATTCCAGCAACGCGCAAACCGTGTCGCGAACCAGAGACACGCATCTCAATAATCTCTTTCAAAAAATTACCATCTACTTCGAACATCACAATTTTATTATCGAATGGCATCACATCAAAAACATCACGGTATGTAATTGGTCCTCTACCTATATCAGCACGGATTCCGCCCAAATTCATGAAAGCAAAATCAGCATCTGTGAACTCTTTCATCGCTTCACAAACCACATTTCCAATCACATTTTGCGGACCAACCCCAGCTTTAGAAAGATGAACGGCTGCTTCGCCAATTACATCATTCATACCAGTTTCCGCAACTTTTTGCATTTCCAAGATCTCAGCAGAAATTTCTGGATTTGGAATCCACTCATCTTCAAAAAGGGTAATCATCATTCCTTCTCGAATAGCAGGCGTTTCATAACCAGAAATCGTTTTCGTCTCTGCGTCAATTTTTAAAATAAGATGACCAACATTACTGCCCATAGCATAACCCTGTACCACCAAAGTGTGATTGACAGGATCTACCCACGGATCGGCAAAACCTTTGTGAATGTGACCCCCCACAAAAAGGTCAATCCCTTCTACTTCGTGAGCCAATTCTTGTGCATCATAGCCCCATCTTCGCACTTCATTGGGTTTAGGTTTATTAGATTTATAGCGACGATTATAAGCCGGTTGCGGATCATATGGAATCCCCATATGACCAACCACGAAAATCAAATCTACTTGATCTCGAATTTTGGCAATATATTTTATTAATTCTGGTTTTGCAGGAAGCACATCAATATTAGCAATATGTTCTGGAAAACTCATTGTTTCCGTATCGGTAGTGGTTAAACCGATAATTCCAATTTTCAAACCCATTTTTTCATAAATTAAGTAAGGCGTCACATAATCGACTAATTCACCTGTTTTTTTGTTAATTATATTACACGATAAAATGGGAAATTTAGCTTTAGCATAAGTTTCAATCAACTCATCTTCCGAAATATCATACTCGTGATTACCAACAACAGAGAGGTCATAATTGACCATATTAAAGTAATCTATCACCGCATCGCCTTTACTCATCGTGCCGATTGGATGACCTTGGAAAAAGTCGCCAGCATCAACAAGAAAGTTATCGCGTTTCTTGCCATCAGTTAAATTACGCACACTTTGAATATAGGTTGCGGCACTACCGCCACCACCTAACATCGGTGGAAATTCTGGGTTCATAAAGGTAGCTTCGTAGCGGTCTATACCACCATGAATATCGTTTGTAAACATCACATCTAAAAGTAAATCTTCCGCAAAAAGTACCGAAAAAATAAAGAGAAAAAAGAAAATCTTTTTCATTTTATTACCTACCATTTATAGCTAATAGACGTTTGTAAATTCAAGAAAGTTTCTTTCACTAAATCTGGATTTGACCAATCGCGATCTGCAAAATTAAGATATTGTGGATTTGCCCAAAGTTCTTCATAATCGTAGTGACTATCCATAAAAAGGTCAAGAGTTTCGTATTGACGATTGGTCAATTCTAGCCCAAAATCGAAGGTGAATTTATCCAAAATCTCAAAACCAGTTCCGACTGAAAATGTGGGAAGTGTGACTTTATCTGCGAATGTAAAACCATCGTGATTACTCAAAATATAATCGGTACGATAATTAAAGCCAAATCGGAATGGAATGGAATTTGTCAATTTGTGTTCCACCCCCAAATAAAAATTCGTAGCATCTTCGTAAAGTGAACAAACATCTGACCATTTTACAAATTCGACATCCAAGTTAAAATTCGTACGCATAATATTACGCGGCTGATAATTCAAACCAAAACGAAATTTTTGTGGAATTGTGTAATCTCCAAAAGTAAGAGAATCCGTTGGATTAGCTAAAGAATCATATTTTGTGTAAACGAAAACCATACTGTCAACACCGAGCGTATCCATGACAAAACCGCTCACATCGAACTCTATTTTTGGGGTGAACGAGAGACCAAACATCATTCGTTCCGAAATTTGGAAATTTGCACCAAATTGAGTGCTGAATGCTTCAAAATTTCTATCAGAATAATTGATATCATTTTGCAAATCACTAATTTCGTTAATCGCCCAATCATCCCAAATAATTTTTCTTTCCAAATGTGAATTTCCCGAAAGTTTGGACAATTTACATCCTAAAGTTGCGATACTCATTTTACCCGCAACGATAAAACTTAACGCATCAATTCCACCCGTTCCGTTCAAATAATTTTTCGCTAAAATCGGTGGATAATTATTGTTATTCGAATTTGCATTATTACGTACTTGTTCAAAATAGTTTGATTCAAAACTAACAAATGGATGGTAAACGATGGCTGCACTAATGAATTTTTCGCGATAATACGCACCAAACGCATAGCCGTCGTAAAGATTTACATTGCTCACATAAGTAGCTTCACCGGAAAAACCATCGAAACTATTATACATCGGCAAAGCACGATTATCTGTATTTACCAAAAAATTTCCCGAAGTTTGAAAGCCGAATTTCGACTTTACATTTACCAAATTTGCTGGGTTTATCAAACTTTGAAAAAGATTTGTTTCTCCGCAAATCGTTGCCGAACCCATCGCAATTGAACGAGCGTCCAAATTTTCCACAAAATTTCCCTCAAATCTATTCATAATCGAATATGAAAAAAGAAAATTAACTGTTGTTGCCAATATTATTAAAATGATGATTTTTTTCATCTTTCCTCCAAATTAAAATTTCCAATCCAACTGCAGTCGGATAATGTTTTCTTTTCGTTCCACTGTTTTAAAATAGTATTCTCCCGAATCTGGGATATCGTTATATTCACGAAATTCTATTTCTCTTGTTTTAAATTGTTTGTATTTGTATTTTAGTGATAAATAAAGATTGTTAGAAATTTTACTATGAAGGTTGAACCAAGTTTTCCAACCTTTATCAGTTTGTTCAAAATCGAGTTCAATATCTTCAAAATCCCAAAAAGACGCACCGTTTGCATACCAAAATGAGAACGAACCAACCATTTTGAGATTTTCGTTAAATCGGTGGGTATAATCGACATAAATCATATCACCATCTGTGAGCGTATTAGCCTGTGCCATATCCGCTCCACCCGGTTCTGCAGGATTAGATAAAATTGACAAATAAGGTGGTTGGTTTACGCGTGTATAAATGTAACCAAGTTGAATTTTATCGAAATTAGAAAGGTATGTTAAACATTTTAATTCGAGTTCATCAGCTTGAGATTTCCCTCTATCCAAATCGTCTTCATATCTTTTTACTTGTTCTTTGAAGCGCAACTTAAAACGCAGTTGGTGAATCGGTTTGAATTCGAGTTTTCCTTCAAATCGGACTCCTTTTCGTGCGTCAGATTTTCTTTCCCAAATATCCAAATAAGCTTTCGATAAAGTCCACATTCGGTGAAACTGATAACGCGTTTCAAAGTAAAATCCTTTTTCGGCAGAAGGCTGAGCAGCGTTGTTGTAAATATCGCCCAAAAGTGTATTGTTCAAACCGTATTTTAATTTTTCGAAAACCGTGTCGTCATAACGGTTACTTTCAGAAAAACTGCGTTGGTAAGGATTATCAAAATCTAAATCGTAATCGCGGTAAAGAGAGAGAAAATAGACATTGTCATATTGGGCAAATGCACTCATCAAAAGAGCTTTTGGGCTTCTATTCTTTTTCCGACCTAAAATTTTAGAAAAGAAATTATTTGAAAAAGTTTGAGTTGTATATAGTTCAGCATATTCACCTTGAAATGAGATATTATGTAACACCGTACGCCAATCTACACCAAAAACACGACGGAAATTTCGGTCGCCAAATTCGGCAGATTTAGTGGAATACATTGCTGAAACTTCGTTATCGGTAATCTTCCATTTATCAGCGGCATATTCAATATCAGAAATCAATAAATTGCGTAAATCTACACCTTCTGGAACCACAAAATCACGACTGTAAATTGCTTCGTAACCACTGAAACCAAGATGCGTTCCGATAAATGGAGAGTATGCAAAATGACCACCAATAAGTTTTTCGTTTATGGCGTCCAAACGCGGTGCTATTTTCACAAAATTATCATTTCCTGCATAATCGTTAAAATAAAACTCTGCATCTTCTAATTCGTCATTTGAAAAGCGTTTGGTCATCGTGATAAAAGAAAACGCATCGTCATCTATATCGAGTGAATCATTGCCGTTGCTGTCATAAATTACCGCATCTTTATCGTCATCTGAAATGAAAAAAACCAAGTTAAAATCTTCCGTTTTCCAATCAAGCGCTAATCCCTTTAAGGAATATTCCTGTGTGCGAGAAACATCACCAATAATTCCCGTAATTCTCTTATTAAAGCCAAATCCGGTCTTACGGGGGCTGTAGTAATCTGTATTTTCCATTACCAAACCTTCCCCAAAAGTAGCACGGTAATTACCGGCGTAAATTTTGAAATTGTTGCGTCCAAAAAGGTTAAGATCATTTTCATAGCCAACGAAATATTTGCTTTCGCCAAACGACAAATCAGTAAAATTCGCTCCTTTTTCAGAATCAAATAAAAGACCAGCCTTCAATTCGTTTTTAAAGCGAAATCGAATTTTATTCATCACTTCCGCTCGGTCGAAATTCATGTCAAAATACCCCCAATATGATTGGTTAGTAGAGTTGGGACTATCTTCGGCAAAACGCACCATACTCTCTTGATACATTTCTTGGGCATCGCCATCATAAGGTGAATCTTTATACTTCATTTGGTAATCAAAGTAAAATCTTTTTTCTGGAATAATGAAACCGTAATCAGCTAATTTTCCAACCCAGACATAAGGTGTACACATAACTTCACCAATTGGTGATGGTCTTTTGTATAATTTTCGAGCAACATGATAGTAATTATTTTTTTCTTTCGAATAATGTTTATTGTTTAAATATTTATCTTTAAAATGAACATAATTTCCCAAATTTTTTGCACCGTAATATGAAATGCCGGGCGTATGTCGCAAATCACGAATGTTCGAGAGAGTGTCACCTCGTGCTCGTCTTTTTAAAATAGCCGCCGCATCAATTGCAGACACATTTGGGAAATTCAAAATTTCCGAGAATGTAAGTTTATTAATATTTTGCGGTGCCATCAAATGGTCTTCCCAAACATCGCTCATTCCCTCTTGGAGTCCTTCATTGCTACCTAAACGCTCCAAAAGATAATATATCTCATCGCGACGGGTAGCAGTGTCATCTCGATCATCAAAATGGGAAACAATCACGAGCGATTTCAAAATGTTCAATGTTTTTTGGTCAACAGATTCAATCTCTCTCAACTCAAAAATGGTTTCAAAATATTTAACATAAAATCGATAATCGTAAATATCTTTCGCTTGGTTTGCCGAAATTGGAAGTTGTAAAAGCTCTTCCAAACTGGCGGTATTCAAATCTAACTTCTCTGCGTACAGCGAAATCGTCAACAGACAAATTATGACAAATATTATCTTTTTCATACTTTCCTCGTTGTGCTAAAATCAGCGAACGGAAAAATTTATTATAGCCTTATATTGTAAAGAAGTTTGTCTGAAATTTTCTAATTTTGAAAAAAGGTTTGACAAACAACTGCCAAACTTGATTTTTACATTCTATGAAAACGAAGGAGCAAAATATGATAAAAAAAGAGGGTAAATTTTCACTCATTGAGTTGTTAATGATTATTATGATTGTGGGCATCGTGCTTACTTTAATCATACCATTGCGAGCCGATCGAATGAATAAAAAAAAGTTGTCAGAAGCAGTTAGAAATGTACAAATTATTGCACGCGCAGATGCAGAATTTGAAGCAGAAAACGGATATTTTATTTTCGAACATTCAGTTATGAAATTCGGTGAAAATAAAGAATATTCTGGTGATGATCTTTTAAATATTAAAGATAAATTGCAAAAATTTTCTGATGATTTTTTGTTCGATTATACAGTTACAGACTCTACAGTTGTAGCCACTAGCAACAAAAATTTTGGTAAAAAAGGTGCTAGCATCTATTATTTTTTACCAAACGGCCCATTTGGTTTGAATAAAGACAAAATATCAAAAAATATTTTTGACCCAAATTGGTTACCATAACTTCACATTTTTTCTAACCTTCAAGTTTTTACTTGGAGGTTTTTTTTATGCACATTCCGCTTTTTGAAAAATATCGTCAGTAATATTGTCGACAAAAAATTGTAGCACCATTTTACAAATCAAACTTGAATTTAAAATGAAAATTATTCAAAATAAAATATTGCTTTAATTGGGTCAATTTTGGAAGCTTTTAAAGCTGGATATAGTCCCGAAATTATTCCAATAATTACCGCAAATCCAAGTCCTAATATCACTCCTGCCATAGGAACGGGCAATGACATTTTAAGTGCAATCGATACAAGTTTTACCAATAACGATGAGACAATAATACCTGCGAACGCACCCATTAACGACAGAATAACGGCTTCAAAAAGAAAATGAAGAAAAATATCTAATTCGGTTGCACCAATACTTTTGCGAACGCCAATCTCCTTCATTCTTTCGTTTATAGAAATTAAGAGCGTGCTAAAAAGCCCAATTCCACCAACAATCAACGAAATAGATGCAATCGCAAAAAGTGTCACATTCCATTTTTGCATAACATCATCAATTTCTTTCGTAATTTTCATCATAAATGCACCGACATCATTGAAAGAAAAATCGTGTGCCATATTATGTTTTGCCAATAATTTTTGGGTGGTTTGTGTTTTCATTTTTTGAAAACTGCCATCATTAAACGATTGTAAATAAATGTAGTCAATCGCATCTTTCGAGCGAAAATAAGCAGAACCGGTTGAGAGTGGAATGTACACAGCTTCCATCTCCCATTTGCGTTCCCAATTATTAAAATTCATTCCATTTTGATTGAGTTCATCGTTATTCAAAACACCGACAACTTGAAATCTGTTTTTCCCAAAAGTAAGTATTTTGCCGATTGGATTTTCATTTTTAAAGTATTTTTCGGCAAAATAAAATCCCAAAATACAAACCTTCACGCCAGTCGTTTCTTCAAATGAATTAAAAAATCTGCCCGATTTTAATTTGTATGTTTTTGTGTGAAAAAAATCGTTGTTTGTAGCTGAAATTTTGATATTTTTTTTCTTTTGGTTAACATAGAAAGTTTGCCAATTTTCGATGTAACCGTAAATATGTTTTAGATTCACTTCTTTTTTGAGATATTGAAAATCGGAAATTGTAAGCGGTTTTGCTTCTCTTTTCATTTGGAAAAATCTGCGTCTTCGACGATGTGAAGTGGCTTGTTCACCGTTCGAAGGATAAATTATGAGCGAGTTATTCCAACCCATTTCGCCCATTTTTGTGCCAATCATTTTTTTCACACCATAAATCGTGGAAAACATTGTTACAACTGCAAACACGCCAATTGTGATTCCAAGTAAAGTTAATGCCGATCGCAATTTGTGTGAAAATATATTTCGAAAACTACTGCGTAAACTTTCTCCTATCAACATTTATCAAACAACTTCTTTACCACATTTTGGACATTTCTTGATATCTTTCGGTCGCTCTTCCAAATAGTAATGTCCACATTCTGGGCAACTCAATTTTACAGGTTTGAAATTTGTAATAAATTTACATTTGGGATAATTCGTACAAGAATAAAATTTACCTTTTTTGCTTTTTTTTTCAGTAATTTCGCCATTTTCGCAATCTGGACATTTAATACCAATCGTGAATGGTTTGGCAAATTTGCAGGTTGGATAATCAGAGCAAGCGATAAATTTCCCGAATCTACCAGTTTTTATAATCAAATCGCTTTCACACTGCGGACATTTTTCGTCTAATTTTTCTGGCTCGACAATCTGAATTTTACCATTTTCATCTTTCTTGAAATTTTTGATATTTTTACATTCAGGGAAATTTGAACACGCCAAAAATTGACCATTCCTTCCCCACTTCAAAATCATTTCGGAATCACATTTGTCGCATTTATGTTCAGTTTTTACAATTAAATTTTGCTTCGATTTTTTCAAATCTACATTCTCCATTAAACCCGAAAGTGAACTAAAATATTTCTTTAAAAATTCGTGCCACTCGGTGTTGCCAATTTCAACTTTATCTAAACTATCTTCCATTTCCGCTGTGAATTCCACATTAAAAAAAGATGCAAAATTGCTAACCAAAAATTTATTAACCGTCATACCCAATTCGGTCGGATGAAATTTCCGTTGCATCAATAACACATAATTTCTGAGCCTAATCGTGCTGGTTATGCTCGCATAAGTGGACGGACGACCGATGCCATTAGATTCCAATTCTTTAATTAAAGAAGCTTCTGTAAAGCGAGCTGGCGGTTTAGTGAATTTTTGCAAAGCATCTAATTTTTGACAGTTCAAAGCGTCTTTTTCAACATAATTTTTATCAATATTTTCACCTAAAATAATAATCGAATGTGGATAAACTTTGGAAAAACCTTTTTCCAAAATAGTGCTACCTTTTGCTTCAAATGTAGCCTTGCCAACCGCTATTTCCAATTTTGTAGAATTCAATAAAATCGGGTTCATCTGCGTTGCTACAAAGCGTTGCCAAATGAGCGTGTAAAGTTTTAATTGCTCTTTAGATAGACCATCTGCGATGCTTTCTGGCGTACGAAATGAGCTCGATGGACGAATCGCTTCGTGGGCATCTTGGGCTGATTTTTTACTTTTGAAAACTGTTATTTTGGCAGAAAGTTCTTTCTCACCAAATCGGTCCGAAATCAATTTACGACAAGACGCAAGTGCCTCACTTGCCACTCGCAACGAATCGGTTCTCATATAAGTGATTAATCCAACTGTTTCGCCACCAATGTTTATTCCTTCGTAAAGTTGTTGTGCGATGCTCATCGTGCGTTTCGGTGAATACCCCAAAATACGAGACGCATCTTGCTGAAGTGTACTCGTAATGTAAGGTGGAAGAGGATTTACCTTCCGTTTAGAAGCCACGATTTTTTGCAAAATAAATTCATTTTTTTCTATATTTGCAAAAATGTTATCAGCTTCTTCCTTATTTGATAATTCTGCTTTTTTACCATCAATTTTCGTCAATATCGCTTTGAATGAAGTCAATTCATCTTTATTTAAATTTGCTTCAATTTTCCAATATTCTTTCGGTTCAAATTTTTGAATTTCATCTTCTCTTTCACAAATAATTCGTAACGCAACCGATTGCACGCGACCAGCACTGAGACTTTTGGTGATAACTTTCCACAAAAACGGACTAACATTATAACCAACAAGGCGATCCAAAATACGACGTGCTTGCTGAGAATCAACCTTATTTTGGTCGATTTTTGCCGGATTACTAATCGCTTTCCGAATAGCATCTTTGGTAATTTGGTTAAAAATAATTCGGTAAACATTTTTATCTTTTATCTCTTTTCTTAAGCTTTCCACCAAATGCCACGCAATAGCCTCTCCTTCCCTATCATGGTCAGATGCGAGGTAAATATTTTCCGCTTCTTTGACAGCAATTTTTAATTCTTTTATCACTTTTTTTTGCCTTGTATCAGAAACATATTTCGGTTGGAAATTTTTCTCGATATCCACTCCAATTGTTTTCTTAGGCAAATCACGAATGTGTCCCATCGATGCTTTAATGTTGTATTTTCCTTTCAAAAATTTACCAATTGTCTTCGCTTTTGTCGGCGATTCCACGATAATCAAATCTTTTGCCATTAGTTCACCTCTTCAAATTTTACACTTTCTTGCATCGATAGAAATTCCATCGCATCTTTGTTGGGAAGCTTATCCATTCCAGAAAAAACAACAAAATCAAGAATATCGTCTATCATTTTTTTTGAAGCTTTTCTGCGTGTTATTTTGCAAAATTGCGTTGAAATATTAATCATATTCTCAAAATGATGTGATGTTATCGTATTTGAATTTACGAGTTTCACCAAATACCCGAAAGCTTCTGTAGTTATTACTTTTTTTTCTTCATCCGACATAATTCGGTTGTAAGATTTTTTTTTTGACATAATATTTCTTCTGTAATTATCAAAATCAGCACGCGATAAGCCCATTTTTTGCAAGTCTTTATCGCTCGGATTTTTCTTCGAAACTACATTTATTAACTTTTCCAATTTAGCTTTTGACATTCTTTTTAACCCTTTATTATTGTATTTTACCACAACATCTTTTATATTTTTTACCACTACCACAAATGCACAAATCATTCCGCCCCGGTTCTTTGTCAACCTTTCTCGGTGCTTTTTTTTGAATTCCTTCTTTATCTGGATAAACTTGTGGTTCTTTTGGTTTGGAAATTTCAAAAGCTGAACTCGCTTCGTGACGCTGTTTCGCCATTTTCAGAAAATCTTGAATATTTTCTGGCGCAATTAAATAAGTGGTAAATACTTTTTGTGCCACATTTTTGTTGATATTCACAATTAAATTTTGAAATAAATTGAAACTTTCTTTTTTATATTCAATCAATGGATCCTTCTGTGCATAAGCCCGAAACCCAATTCCCTCTTTCAAAAGGTCCATCTCGTGCAAATGGTCACGCCAAAGTTCATCTACAACAGAAAGCAAAACACGCCGTTCAATTTCGCGCATTTGTTCGCTCGATAATTCTGTTTCTCGCCTATCATAAGCTACAGTTACTTCATTTTGTATTTTGGAAATTAGGTCATCAATGTTTGAACTTTCAACTGCTTTTTTGGAAATTTTCACATTGAAATTATTGGCAAACCACCTCAAAATTTCGTCAAGTGGCCAATCTTCGTAAAAACTTTCAATTTCGATAAAATTCTCCACAACTTCAGAAACTGTATCCAACAACATTTCTACAATTTCATATTTCAAGTCGTAACCACGCAAAACATTGCGGCGATAAGTGTAAACCACTTCACGTTGCTGGTTCATCACTTCGTCATATTTTATGAGCTGTTTACGACTTTCAAAATTGTAAGATTCCACTCGAGTTTGTGCTTTTTCAACTGCTTTTGTCATCCACGGGTGCGTAATGGCTTCGCCATTTTTCAAACCCATTTTTTGCATCATCAAACCCATTCGTTCCGAACCAAATAAACGCATTAAATTATCTTCCAAAGATAGATAAAATCGGGAAGTTCCGGGGTCACCTTGCCTTCCACTTCGTCCACGCAATTGTCTATCGATACGACGACTTTCGTGGCGTTCCGTCCCGATTACATGCAATCCATCAAGCGGTTTTCCAAAAGGATTAGTGTCAGATATTTTCCTATCACATTTCAAGTATTCTGCTTTATTTTGGGTAACTACACTTTTTCCCAACTTGATATCCGTTCCACGACCGGCCATATTTGTCGCAATTGTAACAGAACCAGGTTGTCCAGCACCTTTCACGATTTCCGCTTCTTGCTCGTGATATTTCGCATTCAAAACATTGTGCGGAATATTGCGACGACGCAACAATCTACTTAAAGTTTCAGAAACTTCCACCGTTACAGTCCCGATTAGCACTGGTTTTTCTACTTTATACCAATGTTCAATTTCATCAATAATGGCATTATATTTTTCATTTTTAGTGAGATAAATAACATCATTATGGTCGATGCGAGAGATTGGCAGATTCGTGGGAATTTCCAAAACTGGGAGATTGTAAATTTCCATAAATTCTTCTTCTTCCGTAATCGCGGTGCCCGTCATACCAGCCAATTTATCGTACATTCGGAAATAATTTTGAAGCGTAATCGTGGCGTAAGTTTGTGTCGCTTCCTCAATTTTGACGCCCTCTTTTGCTTCCAAAGCTTGGTGTAAACCGTCACTAAATCTGCGACCTTGCATCATACGCCCAGTAAATTGATCCACAATCATCACTTTATTTTCGACGACTACATAATCCACATCTTTTTCAAACATCATATACGCCTTCAAAAGCTGTTTGATGTTGTGCAATTTCTCACTTTTATCAATAAATTTTGAAGTAGCAGCATCTTTCCGTTTTGCTTTCTCTTTTGCGGAAATTTCATCATTGGAATCAATTTCAGATAGAAGCTCGTCAAGTTGTTGCATCACAAATAAATTGGGATCTTTTTCAGCAACAAAATCATTTCCTTTTTCAGAAAGCTCAACGCTATTTTGACGCTCTTCCACCGTAAAAAATAGCTCAGCGTCAATTTCGTGCATAATTTTATCACGCAGATAATATCCTTCATAGTCGGTTACTAACTTTTTCAGTTCACCATCTTTCATCAGCTTCATGAATGACTTATTTTTTGGGGCAGCGCGTTTGACAAGAAGCAATAATCTGCCAACTTCACTAGCTTCATATTCGGCATTATTAAGTTGATTTTTAATTTCAAACAGGAAACGCTTCACCATCACATTTTGAGCACTCACTAATTTTTGAATTACCGCTTTGTATTCGATGTAAAAATTCTTACTCTCTTGAACAGGACCGCTCATAATAAGTGGTGTTCTAGCCTCATCAACGAGGACACTATCCACCTCATCTACAATGGCAAATTGGTGATTTCGTTGCACGAGAGAATTTTCTGAAACTGCCATATTATCGCGTAAATAATCGAAACCAAACTGACTGTTTGTGCCGTAAGTTACATCGCAATAATATGCATTTTTTCGAGCCACATTATCCATTCCGCCGATAATGCAACCAACTTTCAAATCGTGAAATGTAAAAATAGGTGTCATCCATTCAGAATCACGCTGCGCAAGATAATCATTTACTGTGATAAGGTGCACACCACGACCCAAAAGTGCGTTCAAAAAAAGTGGCATTGTGGCAACCAAAGTTTTACCTTCACCCGTTGCCATCTCTGCAATTTTACCTTGATGAAGTGCAATCGCACCAATCAATTGCACATCGAAAGGCACCATAAACCACTCTTCTTCATCATCGCGAATTTCATATTTATAACCAACAAGACGCGTACAAGTTTCTTTGATTATTGCAAAAACTTCCGTCAAATTTTCATCCAACAAATCTTGTGTGTGTTGCTTCAAATTTTGCGAAAGCTTATCGATATTGTTGCCGATAGCGATTCGTTTCGATTCATCAGCTTCTGTCTGATATTTCTTGCGTAATTCAAGCAGTTCATCTTCTTCAATTTTTAGTGTTGCTTGAATTTCGTGCTTAATTTTCTGAATTTTCTCTTTCAACTCAGCATCAGAAATATCTGATAAAAGAGCAAATTTTTCTATTATTTCATCAACGAGTGGTTGAATCTTTTTTATTTCGCGTTCAACTTGATCGCCAAATATCTTCTTCAATAATTTATTTAACATATTTTCTATCCGTAAATTTCATTTGAGCCATTCTTTTTTACAATATTTCTGTGTCAAATCTAAAATTTATTTTTAATCTTGACGAAAAAACTAACAATTCGTTTATCGTAAAAAATTTTTCGGAGGAAAAAATGAAAAAAAACATTCTTTACTTTATCATGTTAGTTTGTGCAGTTACTCTTTTTGCGGAAGGATTTTCTATCAAAAGCCCAATTGGGAATTTTGAGTTAGATGTGAATTCAAAAGTGGAGCAGAAAAAGATGGATCAAACATCTATCCCAGTTGTGGAAAAAATCGCTTTTAAACTTGAATTATTGGAAAATGACTACATTGCAAAACTCAGCAAATTAGACCAAAAAAGAGCGCAAATTATCATCAACAGCATTTACGAGATGTTGGCATTGTTGCCGAATGATACCTACATTGCTACCGAAGTGCAGACAGAACAAGTAAACGGTGGGAACATTGATATTTCTATCAATATCAATGAGCAAGAAGTGGAACAAATTGATTTTGAAGAACCAGAAACCGTTGTTGAACAAGCTCAAATAATCACAATTTCTGAAAATAATTTTCAGCTTCTTTGCACGAATATCCAATCTGAAAGTTTTGACGATGATAAATTGGCAATCATTCAAATCGTAATTCGCTCACATCATTTCACGATTAACCAACTCATTCGCCTTTTGGCACTTTTCACTTTCGAAAATGATAAAATTTCGGTCGTGCAAATTGTTTATCCAAAAGTTATTGATACACAAAACGCGTTTAATCTTTTGAATAGCTTTACCTATTCCTCGGATAAGAAACGAGTTCAACAAATAATTCAATAGTCAATAAAACGCTCGATTAATCGGGCGTTTTTTTATATTAAAAATAGGAGTATTTTATGAAAAAACTTTCTCTCGAACAGTTGCAAGATATTCAAAAAAAATCAAACATTGCTAGAGGAAATATCCTCAAGATGACGACCCTTTCAAAATCTGGTCATCCAGGTGGAAGTATGTCCACCATCGATTTTTTGATGACGCTTTACCACATGGTGAATGTAGATTCTAAAAACCCAAAAATGAAAAATCGCGATCGTGTCGTGATGAGTCATGGTCATGTTTCACCAGCTGTTTACACCACTCTTGGTGAAATGAAATTTTTTAATATCGATGATGCAATTGCTCAATTCCGCCTTGCTGGCAGCATCTTTGAAGGACATGTAGAACCTGATGTTCCTGGCGTAGAACTTGCCAGTGGAAATCTTGGGCAAGGTCTTTCGACTGGTTGTGGATTTGCACTTTCTGCACGCCAAAATGGAATTAAAAATAACATTTTTGTTTTGATGGGAGATGGTGAACAACAGAAAGGACAAATCTCTGAAGCACGCCGATTTGCCGTAAAATATAAATTAAATAATATCGTCGCGTTTATCGATTATAATCAACTTCAAATTGGTGGAGATATTAACGATGTAATGCCGCAACATATCGTTCACAATTACCTTGCTGACGGTTGGGATGTGATTGAAATTGACGGACATAATTTTGAAGAGATTCATAATGCTATCATCGATGCTACCGAAAATGATGAACCGACTGTCATCATCGCAAAAACTGTGATGGGTAAAGGCATTTCATTTATGGAAAACAAAGAAAAATATCATGGTTCTACCACTTCGGAAGAACAACTTACCGCTGCTTTGCAAGAATTAAATCTCGAAAATAACTTCGATAAATTCAAAAAAATGCGAGCAGAATTTACACCAAAACCAAAACAACATTCTTGCAAATGTGGACAAAATTTTCCAATCGAAACGGGCAAACCAATCGTTTATTCAGAAAAAACAGATTGCCGTTCAGCTTGGGGAAATGCAATTGCTGATATTGCCAAAATCAATGGAGAAAACGCACCACTTGCTGTATTCGATTGCGATTTGATGGGAAGTGTGAAAACAGACGGTTTTCATAAAATTTTACCAGAAAACTTCTATCAAAGTGGCATTATGGAGCATCACACTGCTACTACTGCCGGTGCAATGTCAATGGATAACATTCTCACTTATTTTGCTGATTTTGGTGTTTTCGGCATTGATGAAACTTTTAATATGCACCGACTGAGCGATATCAACGAAACTAATTTACGCGTTATCACCACTCATGTGGGTTTAGATGTGGGTGAAGATGGTAAAACGCACCAATGTATCGACTACCTTGGTTTGATGAAAAACCTTTATCATTTCAAAACAATTGTGCCAGCAGACCCAAACCAAACTGATCACATAATTCGTTACATTACAGGTAAATACGGTAATTTTGCAATACCTATGGGACGCTCAAAACTTAATATCATCAAAGACAAAAATGATGAAATTTTCTTCGGTGAAAATTACAAGTTTGAATTTGGTAAAGCTGACTTGCTTCGCGATGGAACAGATGCGGCACTTTTTGTAATGGGAACGCTGACAAACCGTGCTATCGAAATTGTGGAAAAGCTAAAAGAAGAAGGAATTTCTATCCAACTTTGGAATGTATCCTGTCCAACAAAATTAGATGAAGAAGCTCTAAAAGCTGCCACTAAAACTGGTGTAATTTTCATTTACGAAGACCACAATGTAAATACAGGTTTGGGAAATAGTATTGCAGATAAAATGATGCAACTCGGACTTTCTGCTAAATTCATTAAGTTTGGAGTGGAAGATTACGCAATTTCTGGCACTGCTGACGATGTTTTCAAACATTGCAAATTAGATGTAAATTCAATTTTAAAGAGAATTAAAGAAACATTATAGTGGAGGAAAAATGAAAAAAATTATTTTCTTACTATTTATAACTTTCGTTTTGGGAAGTTGTCAACAAAAAGTGGAGGAACAAATGACAAAATTACAAATTACTGGGTTTGTGGAAAATTCAAATTTGCAAAAAGCAGGAGCAAAAGTTGATGATTTTTTGTTAACCTACGATGGAAATAACATTGAAAGCGTGCATGAATTAGGAGAATTTCGTGACCAAGCAAGAACTGATGAAATCGAAATAACTATTTTACGCAACAATAAAAAAATCAAGTTACAAATCCCGAACGGTTATTTGGGCGTCTATCTGAAAGAAATTGTTCCCGAACACAAAATCGAAAAAGACGCTGTCATTATCGATGGAATTGGAAAATTAGGTTGGGACATGGGAATGGGAAACACATTTTTTGGCGCTCTTTTTCGCATTGATGAAAAATTCGGACAAAAAACAGATTACAACACCATGATGGGAATTTCTGGCTATGCTTTCCGCACTAGTGTTTATGAAAAAAGCCTTTGTCCAAGTGCACCAGACGCAACTTGTGGCTACGATACAGGTCATGAAATTCTTGCAAAATTAGGATACGAGTTTGATGTCTATCATTTGGAACAACCAGATTATGAAGAGTGCCGTTACACATTCAAAACACAAGCTGAAATGACCGGCATCATCAAAAATAGCATTGATGATGGCTACCCAGTGATAGCTTTACATTTAATCCAGACACCAGAATGGGGCATCATTACAGGTTATCAAAATGATGATTTTTTCTGTCGAACATTTTTTGATAAAACAGAAGAATACGAAATCGCTCAAAAATTTCCATGGGTTATTTGCGTGGTTAAAAATAAAAAAGAAGTAGATATTTCCAACGAATTTGCAAAATCACTGCAAACTGCAAAAGAACTCTATGCAACAGAAAAATACTTTGAATATTTTAACGGTTTGAATGCTACCAAAAAATGGATTGCCTATTTGGAAGAGGAAGAATCGTTCACACAAATGAACGAAGAAAAGTTTTTTGATGCACTTTTGGCAAACTGGTGGATGCACGCCAGCTTGGAAATGGCGCGCGAAGAGGGTGCAAAATATCTCAAATCTAACCTTGATAAATTTGGAGTTGATAAAACAATAATCGAGCAAATTGCTGAAATCTATGAGAAGGAAGTTACATTGCTAAAAAGTGGTTACGACGATGTTAGTTACCCACATTCTGCTGAACTAAAATGGACTACTGCAATGCGACAAGCCCAAATTGGGATGCTCAAAAAATTTTATGAACTGGAACAAACAGTGGCTACATTACTGGAGAATTTTTAGTAATAACACCGCTAAGAATTAAAAACAAAAACTTTAATCACATACATGATGGTTTTACGAAGCAAAACTCCATCATTCTCAACTTAACACAAATAAACACAAATTGTATATTAAAAAACCGCCCCAAAAGGAGCGGTTTTTTACTTTATAATTTCTTACTTCAACAATATCATCTTCTTTGTATCAACAGCAATACCATCTACCACAAGTTTGTAGAAGTAAACACCACTTGCTTGTTTCTCTGCATTCCAAATAATTTGCTGATTTGGTGAATTTGTGATTTGGAGATTGGAGAGAATCTCCACCTTCTGCCCTTTCACATTAAATATCTCTATCTCCGCTTTTTCGGTGTTTTCTGTGTTTAAGCTAAATAAAATCGTGGTTTCACCTGTGAACGGGTTGGGGAAGTTGGCTAATTGAAAATTATGGCTAACTGGCAACTCGTAATCTTCCGCACTCACTCCTTGCCACTCGTAGCAGCCCATATCGATGCTACTGCCAACTACCCGCGGATTACCAGCAAGGTCGAAGTCTGGTAAATTAACGGTATTTGTACCTGCATCGATGCAAGGGGAGTTTGACGAGAGAGAGTAGAAAGGCAAATCTCCACCCTCGCCATAAAAAAATGGATTCTCATCTAAATTACCCTCTAACCAATTGATAGTATTAGCACCATTGAGGTTAGGGATATTATCTTCACCACCTTTAACGAGGGAGTAAGCCACATTTAGCGTCCAGGGATCGTAGCCAGGATCTAGCATCATAAATATTTCGTAATCCATATCATTATTGTACATGATGGTGTTGGTTACATTGATATCACCCATGTTAGAGATGGTGGTATTATAGAAGCTGTTATGACCACCGTTACCTGCAATAGTGCAATTGTTGAACTCAGTTAAACCAGTATAATTAAAATTCTGAAAAATGTAGTTACTATTAATCGAATTATCGGCAATTAAACAATTATTGTATGTAATGGTGGCCACTTCTTGATTATAGTCTGTGGAACGCATTATTCTTCCGTCACTTTCGGAAGAGTGGTGCCCAGTAAAGATACAATTCTCGATTAGCATATCGCCATCTACCATCAATTGCATGGCTAGTTCTGGCGCATCAGGGCCAGAAAGAAAGTTATCCTTGATGACACAATTCTTCAAATAGCCAGAAACTGGTGCTATTCCAATACCAGCACGATGTCTTTCTACTGCTTCGTTATTGCTGATGAGCAGGTTTTCGTACTCTATGCGGTTCTCTCCAGCTCCAAATTGGTGGATTGCTCCATACCCAGTAGTTACATTGTTTTGGATTTTGAGATTGGATAGTCTAACTAAGTCTGTATTATAAAAAGACACTGGAGTACCAACAACTATACCCGGTTCGCTCTGAATGGTAAAGTTGCTAAGCTCAAAATCACCGAACAGATAAGATTTTATTACAACACAAGTATCCCAATCATTACTAAGAATGGTGTTATCCATGTCCGCGCCGATAATGGAGAGATAATCTTTACCAGCGATGGGGAAAACCTGATTGTTAGTCGCACGGGAGTAAAAACCAGGTGCCACATGGATAGTGCGCGGATGGAGACTATCTGCCGCTATTTTGCGCGTTGCCCAAGCGATGGTTTGGAGAGGGAAATTTGGGTCATCACCGCGGTTGGCATCGTTACCATCCGTTGCCACGAAGAGGTCGTTTGGCTCCAGTTCCATCCAGGGATGCAAAATGTCAAAAGTGTACCAAGAGGGATCTTGATAAGATGTTCCTTGCCACTCCGCGAAAAAGTGACTGGGATTGAGCACCGTGAAGGTATCCACGATGACATCTACTTGTCCGAGATCTCTGATGCGGATATCCGCTCCACCACCACCGTTATTATTGTAGATATTGCAACGGTTTTGGGGGTCAAAGGTAATGTCCACATCATCCATATTGAGCCCCCCACCTGTCGAAGCATTATTATTGATTATGTGTGAGCCAGCAAGATGA
>JABGOP010000001.1:79404-277544 GCA_018645365.1 Candidatus Cloacimonadota bacterium | reverse complement strand
AGATTATTTTCTGACAAACAAAATACTATTTGACAGAAAGTAATAGTAAAAAAATAGTGAATGGGTAACTTGAAATGTAAATATCGAAAGTAAGCAAGTTGATGTGTTAATATCGCAAATTAAGATGAATGACTTTAAACAATATTAAGGAGGAAACAATGAAAAAAGTTTTATTAGCTTTAGCTGTCTTATTTTTGGCAGTATGTGCGTTTACGATTACAATTAATGTACCCGCCGATTACGAAACCATTCAAGCGGGAATAAATGCTGCTACGGAAGGTGATAGTGTTCTCGTCGCTGCTGGAATTTATTACGAAAACATTGTTTGGCCTGTTGTGAATGGCATTAAACTGATTGGAGAAAGCGAAGAAACTACCATAATCGACGGTAATGCTCTTGCAAACGTAATTTATTTTAACAGTAGCAACATTGATACGACCACACTGACAACTAACTTCACTATTCAAAATGGTTCATCTGATTATGGTGGCGGGATTCGTTGTGAAGAATCTAGTCCAAATTTGACTAATATAACAATTACTTGTAATTCTGCTGTTGATTATGGTGGTGGCATTTCTTGTCGTTATAGTTCCAATCCAAGTTTGGAGAATGTAACGTTTACGAATAATTCTGCCAACCATGGTGGTGGACTTTATTGTTTTTATTCTTCCAATCCAAGTTTGGAAAATGTAACGTTTACGAATAACTCTGCTGCTGATTATGGCGGCGGTATCCATTGTGGTTATAATGCCAATCCAAGTTTAGAGAATGTAATAATTACAAATAACTTTGCTTATTCTCGTGGTGGTGGGCTTTATTGTGCGGAAAATTCCAGCTTGAGCTTTTCAGCAATAAACAGGTGTGATATCTATTCCAACAATGTGGAAAACCGCGGAAGTGGTGCAGATATTTATTCTGGTTCAACCATAAGTGTAATTTTAGATACATTCACTGTAATAAACCCAACCGATTACCATGCATCGCCTTTGAATAATTTCACTTTTGATATTTTGAATGCTGCGATTACTGAACAAATTGATGCAGACTTATATGTTTCACCGAATGGTGATAACGCCAATGATGGTTTAACAGCCCAAACGCCATTGAAGACAATTCAATATGCTAATAGTATTATTTTAGCAGACAGTAACAACCCACGCACAATTTATCTTGCTAACGGTGTTTACAGTCCATCCACGAATGGTGAATATTTCCCTGTGGAAATGATAAGTTATGTTTCTCTCATTGGAGAATCGGAAGAAGGTACCATTCTAAATGCAGAAGACGTTGCTGGTGTAATTCGATGTAGAGATATAAATTCGGCTACTATTAGCAATTTAACAGTTACTGGTGGAATGACTGTTTATTATGGTGGTGGGATCTATTGTTATAATTCTAACCCCAGTTTGGAGAATATAACGATTAAGAATAATTTTGCAGAGCTGGATGGTGGCGGAATTTATTGTAGTAATAACTCCAGTCCAAGTTTGGAAAATGTAACGATAAGGTACAATAGCGCTGTTGATGATGGTGGCGGGATTTGCTGTCTTTCTTTCTCTAATCCAAATTTAGTGAATGTAACAATAGCCAACAATTCTGCTCTTAATGGTGGTGGAATTTATTGTTATGGTTCCGGTCTTAGCTTAACCAATTGTATATTGTGGAATGATTCACCGCAAGAGATTTATGGCTATGGAACAATTGTAAGTTACTCAAATATTCAAGGTGGCTGGGAAGGGGAAGGCAACATAGACACAGACCCACTTTTCGTAGATGCAGAAAATGGAGACTATCACCTTTTGGCAGATTCACCTTGTATCGATGCGGGTACAGCTTACTTTGAATGGGATGGAGAAGTTTTGGTAGATATGGCAGAAGATGAATATTACGGTATCGCACCAGATATGGGAGCACTTGAGTGGGAAGGAGTCAGCACGGAAGAGGAGACCATTTTACCTATAATAAATAATTACAATTTAACTAACCACCCTAATCCATTCAATCCAAGCACCACGATTAGTTTTTCTTTAACCACGAATTTACACGAAAACACACGAATTGAAATATTTAACATCAAAGGTCAACTTGTGAAGCAATTAGTAGTTAATCCCGAAAGCGTTCGGGACGGATTAGGAAATCAACAAATTATTTGGAATGCAAATAAATTTGCCAATGGTGTTTATTTCTACAAACTTGTCGTCGATGGTAAAGCTATCGATACCAAGAAGATGATCTTGTTGAAGTAATAAAGTAAGATGAGTTAGCCTGACCACTTTTTGTGGTTAGACAACTTTTCCATCTTGTTGAAGTAACTACAAACAAAAAACCGCTCCGAATGGAGCGGTTTTTTACAAGATAATTTAATTATTAAGTGGCCAACCTATGTTTACCATATAGACTCCACAACCTAAAGGGTTTTCTACATCATCTGCAAATGAGACAAGGACAAATCCCATCATGCCTGGCATTGCATCAAGTTCAACATTCACCGTTCCATCTTGATCTACAGAAGCGTTATTGAAGAATTGGTCAAATGGAGGTGGGTATTGTGGGATAAACCAATAAAAATCATCAAGTTCTGGTAGATACTGTTCATTTTTCAAACTATATGCTTGTGCATTAAATGTAAATGATTCACCAATTCCGATATCTTGCAAAAATGGTGTTACGATAATAATTGTATCGGGTAAAACACGACATTCAATTTCGCCAATAATGCCATTTGCAATTGCTTGAATTTTAGTTTCACCAACACTTATTGCAGTCACATTCCCATTCTGATCTACGGTTGCAACAGCTGTGTCCGTGGAAATCCATTCAAAATCTGTTTCCACAGATTGACCTTCATTATCTATTGCGGTTGCAGTAAATTGGCTATGTTCTCCAACAAATAAATCACAAGTTCCAGAAGTGATGCTAACATTCACAATCGGAAAATTAATCTCCGGTAAACCAACAACAAGCACGGGAATCAAAAAATTCATACCTTCATATGCAGCGTTAACCTCGGCAAAACCCATCGCATTAGCCGTTACCAACCCATTAGAATTTACACTTGCAATATTTGAATTATTTGATGAAAAAGTAGGCACAATGTCTTCAGCAGAAAAAGTTATCACCTCCAAATCAATTGTGTCTCCTACAAGTGCAATGATTGTTTGCGGCATTACGAGGTAGGGCATTGGAGATGCCAATCTAATCGCCAAAGGAACGCTTGCTACATAATTTATTCCATCAACACTAATCGAAGCAGTAATCTCTGTTGTGCCAATATCAACTGTAGAAATTGTACCATCATTAATTGTAGCTATTTCCTCATTAGATGAAGCCCAATTTACGGATGTTTGCACAGTTACATTGCCATCAATATCAACTAAGCTTGCTGTGTAAGTGATGGTTTCACCATCTCGCATAGTTTGAGCCCCATTATTGATCACAAATAAATAATCGCCATTGCCATCGGGATTATCATCATCATTATCGGTGGTACTAGTACACGAAACTGTGATTAGAATAAGTAATAATACCGCCCATTTTGCTGATACATTTTTAAAATTAAACATTTGAATCTCCTTTTTTATTTTTTTATTTATGCTTGATATGTTGGTGCTGTCTTTGGCTCTTTTCCCTTCAAAACGCGGTGATAATATGCATAAGTCATTGGAATTAAATCCTTGTTTATTATCTCGGAATTAGTAACCTGTCCAATAAAAAGTGTGTGACTGCCAGTATCTACTGTTTGCACTACCTCACATTCAGTATAACCAACCGTTTTTTCCAGCAGAATAGGTGCACCATTGTTACCAATTTTATATTTTTTACCAACAAACTTATCAATGTCGCGTCCGCATCTAAAACCAAAACAACCGATATCCAACATCGTCCAATTCTCTGCTAAAATCATCATCGAAAAAACTTTACTTTGGGTAATAAATTCATGTGTTAAGTTTGTTTTCGCGATACTAATGGCAAGCTGAATGGGATTATTCGTCAATTGAAAAACCGTGTTAGCAATTTGCCCATTTATTCGCTCTCCATTTTTAGAAGTAACCAAATAAACACCGTAAGAAATTTTGTGCAAAACAGATGTGTCTATCATTTTACTGGAGGCGTAAACACACGGATTGAAAGTTCTTTATCAAGCATAATCATGCCGTAACCTTCACCATTTATCATGCGTAATTTCTGCAAAATTGTGCTCATCGAATCTTCTTCTTCCACTTGTTCATCCACAAACCAATTCAAAAAACTTTTGGTTGCATGATCATTCTCGGCAATCGCTATGTCCATCAATTCATTAATCGACTTTGTTACAAATTGCTCGTGTTTGAATGCTAGTTCAAAAACTTCTGTTGGAGATTTAAATTCATTGCGAGGTGCATCAATCTTTTTCAGGTTAACTCGCCCCCCTTTTTCATTGATGAATTTGTACATTTTCATCATGTGGAATCGCTCCTCTTCAACTTGAACGAGAAAAAAATTCTCAAATCCACTCAACCCTTCCGAACTAAAATAGGAAGCCATCGCCAAATAAAAATATTCCGAATAAAGCTCTTTGTTTATCTGTTCATTTATCGCTTGTTCTACCTTTTTTGAAATCATTTTTTCTCCTCAATTTCTTTCATTAGACCATCTTTTACCGTTTGTAAATTTTCTATTTTTGGAATGTATTGAAGCTTTATATTTTCTAACATTTCAAAGCCACAATCTTGTAAATTATTTTCTACAATACCGATACTTTGTCCACCCCAACCGTAAGAACCAAAGGCAAGTCCAATTCGATTTTTGGGAGCTAAACCTTTTAAATATGTAAGAAATGCGGCTACCGTAGGCAAAATATTATTGTTCAAGGTAGGAGAACCAACGCAGATATATTTCGCATTCAAAACATCAGTCATAACATCAGAAATATGATTTGTTTGTAGATTACACATTTTTGTTTTGATGTTTTTTTCCGCAAACACATCTTGGATAGCAACTGCTATTTTTTCGGTCGACTTCCACATTGTGTCGTAAATAATTAATGCTTTATTCTCTATCTGATTCGATGACCACTCTTGGTATTTCGCCAAAATCTGCGGAATGTTCTTTCGCCAAATTAAACCGTGACTCGGGGCAACAATTTCAATGTCTAATGTTCCTACAACTTCTAGTGCTTTCTGGACTTGACGACTATACGGCAAGACAATATTTGCATAATACTTTGCGGCTTCCAACATTGTTATATCTGTCGGAAAATCATCGTCAAACCGTTCTGTTGAGGCAATGTGTTGTCCGAATGCATCGTTTGAGAAAAGTAATTTTTCTTCTGCTAAATAAGAGACCATATTATCTGGCCAGTGTACCATCGGCGTTTGCACAAAATGGAGATTCCTTTTACCTAAGTTAAGCGTTTCACCAGATTTAACTTCGCGGTATTTCCAATCTCCAAAATAGTGTTTTTTGAGTCCATTCACACCTTGTGGTGATGCGATTATTTCCGCATTCGGACAATGTTTCATGATTTTTGAGAGCGAACCTGAGTGATCCATCTCAACGTGATTCTGCACAATGTAGTCAATTTTTGACAAATCTATTATTTTAGAAATGCGTTCCATCTGCTCTTCTGCAAATGCTTTTTTAACATTATCTACGAGCGTAATTTTCTCATCAACAATAAGATAAGAATTGTACGTTGAGCCGCGCTGTGTTAAGTAGCCGTGAAAATTGCGTAAATCCCAATCAATTGCACCCACCCAGTAAACATCTTTTTTAATTTCTATAGGTAACATTTTTACTCCATTTTCTTTACTACGGTAAAAGTTTAGATTAATATTTTGAAGTCAACAAAAAAAGTAATCATCATTTTTACAAACTTTTTATTTGACAGAAATTTACTTTTTGAACGAGTAACCTTGCAGTTTAGATGAAAAAAGAACGAAAGGGACACACTGGCTTTCCACTATGGGTTGCTACTCATCAATAACGATTATAAATGATGGAGAATAAATTATATACTATGGATTTACAAAAAAGAGCGTACATATATGCAATAATTGCTGTACTATTTTGGTCAACCGTTGCCTCTGCTTTCAAGATTGCATTAAGATCTTTAGATTTCCTTCAACTATTATTATACTCTTCACTTGTTTCAGTAATTACAACCTTTTTAATTTTATTAACACAACACAAACTTAAGGTCATCAAACAGTACTCAAAGCAAGAGTATCTATCTTCTGCCTTGCTTGGGTTTCTAAATCCATTTCTTTATTATGTTATTCTTTTCAAGGCGTATTCCCTACTGCCTGCTCAAGAGGCCCAACCTTTAAATTATACATGGCCAATAGTATTAGTTTTATTATCAATTCCTTTATTAAAACAAAGGGTGGGAGCAAGCACCATACTTGCAATTACCATAAGCTTTATTGGTGTTTTGATTATATCAACCCATGGTAATATTCTGAGTTTTCGATTTACTAATTTAACTGGTGCATCGTTAGCATTAGGTAGCACTATCATTTGGGCGTTGTTTTGGATTTATAACATTAAAGATAAGCGTGATGAGGTTGCTAAAATATTTTTGAATTTTGTTTTCGGTTTTATCTATATTCTTGTTGCTACACTGTTATTCTCAAAAATTATTCTCCCAGATATTTCGGGATTATTAAGCGTAACATATGTGGGCATTTTCGAGATGGGCATTACTTTTGTAGTCTGGTCGAAAGCATTAAAACTATCAAAAACAACTGCAAAAGTGAGTAATCTTATTTATTTTGCCCCCTTCCTATCTTTAGTTGTAATCTATTTGATTGTTGGAGAAAAAATATTATTTTCTACAATTGTTGGTTTGATTTGCATTGTTGTGGGTATTCTCATTCAGCAATATAAAGGTTATCCGAATTCATGGAAAGACTAATGCTTTTCTCGACATTAAAAAAGGCAAGAATGATAGTTTTTTTTATTGACACATGGTTCTGTAAATAATTATTGCATTGTGGTGAGTTTAAGAAATTAAGCATCACAAGGAATGCTATCATGCATGCCACTTGGTGTGATAGTAATGAATTTGTAAAAAAGGAGATAAACAATGAACAAATTAAAAAAGATAATTACTCTTTTAATATCATTAATCATTATGGTGACTGTAGGGTCATGTAAGAACAAATCTAATCCTGACACAGTTAGTGGTGCTACTGCTAAATATGTGCAAAACGAGAAAATAATTTTACCTCCTAAATCTGATTCCTACACTACAATCGGTTCAATGCCAGGCTTAAAAGGATTCGTGGTAAAATACGACGATAATTTTTATCGTGGTGGTGAATTATATTCGAAAAAAGGTATTCAAAGTTTAAAATCACTTAATGTCTCAACAATACTGTCAGTAACCCCAACTGAAGTAGAACGGAAAATGGCAAAGGAGCATGGGTTAAAACTTTTTGAAGTTCCATTTACTAAAGATATTGGTTTATCTGAAGTTGATTTACAAAACGCAATAGGCATATTTAAAAAAGAAAACATGCCTATTTATGTGCATTGTCACGGCGGAGCACATCGTGGAGGGATTTTAGGCTTAGTGTATCGGATTTACAAAAACAATTGGTCATTAGAAAAAGCTTTATTGGAGTATGCTTATCTAGGAGGAAGCTTAAAAGATGATCAAATAATGATACAATCAATCAAAAAATAAACTGCTCGCAGTAAAATTATTCCATTTAGTCTTGTAGCTCCGTTATAATAAAATAAAAACCCGCCCTTTCGAGCGGGTTTTTATTATTTAGTCAACAGGACTAAACATATCTTTACCAACGCCACATTCGGGGCAAACCCAATCTTCTGCTAAATCTTCGAACGCCACATTGTCGTTTTCGACTGGATCATAAACCCATGTGCATACATCACATACATATTTTTTCATCATATTCTCCTATTTAGAAATATCTTTTTAAAAGACCCGCAAACACCATTCCGTGGCGTGCTTCATCTTTACACATTTCGTGAACTGTATCGTGTACAGCATCGTAGTTCAATTGTTTCGCTAATGTTGCCAAATCTTTCTTACCTTTGCAAGCTCCGTTTTCTGCCATCACACGCATTTCAAGGTTTTTCTTGGTGTCTGGCACAAGAACTTCACCGAGCATTTCAGCAAATTTTGCCGCATGTTCTGCTTCTTCCCACGCGATTCTTTTGTAAGCTTCCGCAACTTCTGGGAAACCTTCTCGATCTGCCTGGCGGCTCATTGCAATATACATTCCAACTTCGGTGCATTCGCCCATGAAGTTTTGCTTCAAACCTTCTACAACTTTTTCGTCAAGACCTTTGGCAACGCCTACTTTATGTTCATCTGCCCATTGTAATCCCGATTCTCCCACAAGTGAAAATTTCTCTTTTGGTGCACCACATTGTGGACATTTTTCTGGTGCAGTTTCACCTTCGTGGATGTAACCGCATACTTCACATACCCATTTTTTCATTTTGAATCTCCTTTTATCTTTATTTAAACCTTACTTTCTATCTATTTTACTTCCCAATAACATCTTTTTGGAGAGACAATAACTTTCTCTTTTTTTAAATCTTTCATTGCTTTGTCAACTTCTTTCTTATCTAATCCGCAAAGCTTGGCAATCTCACCAGTTTTAAGCGGTTCATCAGCACTTCGCAATGCGTCCAAGACAACTTTCTTATTTCCCATTTTTCATCCTATTTTTGACATTTTGGACAATAGTAAGTACTTCTTCCCGCTTGCTTGATACGACTGATTTCGTTTCCACACTCGCATATTTTTTTTTGATAAACTTTGAGAAAGTTTTGAAATTCACCCGTTTTATTGTAGATACTTCGATAATCAGAAATCGTTGTACCATTATGTTTTATTGCTTCTTGCAACACAGATTTTGTTTCTTTTACGATTTTTACAATTTCTTTTGAGGTAAGTTTTCCACCCTCTTTCTTGGGTGAGATTTTTGCTCTGAAAAGTAATTCTGCTACATAAATATTTCCCAAACCAGCAACTAAATGTTGATTCAAAAGTAAATTTTTAATCGGTGCTTTTTTATTTTTCAAAATATTTTTCAAATATTTTTCGTTAAAGTTATCTGTAAGCGGTTCCACCCCAAGTTTTTCAATTGATTCTATTTTTGCATTTTGCTGATAAATTTGAATTTTCCCAAAAGTACGAGCATCATCAAAAATAAGACGAGTTTTATCTTTAAAAACAAAATAAGCACGCGCATGCGGTGGCAAATAATCTTCCGTTTCTTCCGAAATCAGTTTACCAGTCATTCGTAAATGGACAACTATTTTTAGCTTTTTATCAGTAAAAAGCAAAATGAATTTCCCACGCCTTTCTATATCCAAAATTTTGCCAAACTCTTCTACTTCGGTAAAATATTGTACAGTTTTTGGTCGAATTTCAATGATTTCAGCAATCTCTTTATTTAAAAATTTTTCGATAATTCCGTTCACAACCACCTGTACTTCTGGTAATTCTGGCATAATTTTATTCCTCAATTAATTCAAATATTTTTTACAAATACCTTTTAAATTTGTAATCAATACAGAGCCTGTCAAGAAAAAAAGCACCACTATCGATTTTTACATCAATAGTGGCTTTAAATTAGCGTAAAACAATAATTTTTATAGAGTATTATCTATTTTATAATTTTCAGTTAAAATAAACTCAAACCATAACCTAAATTGCTCTCCTTTAAATTCAACTTCTGGAGCATCTTTCCATTTTTCCCAAGTTACAAATCCACCCATTTTCCAATCTTTACTGATATAATTTCGTTGTAGTATTTCACGACCATCAGAAGTATAAAATGACTCACCATAACACCTTCCGTGATAATCATCACAGCTTTCTCTTTCTCGTAAAACATTAGTATATTGCTTATTCCCAATTTTTAAATCAACTACATCTACGGTACTTTTTCCATTTATTTTAGGATTTACATATTCACCTACTTTCAAATTAATACAAGTGGGCTCCATTAATTCGTCAGTCTCAAAATCAATCTTTAGTTTCTGAGAAAAATTCATTATTCTGAATATAATTGAGACCTTATCATCATCAATAGTGTAATAAAAATATTTAGAAACTTTTGTGTTTTGATTAACTGATTTATCAACAACCTCAATTACTTCTTTTCCAAATATTTTTGTTTTTCTTGCAACTTCAGATTTAAATTTATTTATTAAAATTCTTCCTGGATATTCATAAGATTCATAAATTTCTACATCCCCAATACCAGCAAGTGGAGCACCAAAATTTAATCCATAACCAAGTTTCTTTACAGAATTGACATTACTTTCTTTTTTAGGAATAATCTTAATAATAGGTGCATTTTTCTTTGTATCCCATTTTTCATTTTTGTTCATAATAATCTCCTTTTTTAATTTTCTCCGAGCCTCAAAAAGACGTCGTTTCACAGTTCCCTCTGGCATTTGCAATAATTTACTGATTTCTTTTATCGAGTGATGAGTAAAATATTTCATTTGTAAAATATATTTTGAGGAATGCGACATCTTGCTTAGGCAATCAATTAGTTGCTGTTCAGCAACATCGCTTTCAATATTATTGTCGTTAAAAACAGAAAAATATCTTTCAGGAATTTCAGCCAACCTGATGGTTCTTTTTTGTTTTTTAATAAAATTAAGAGATTTGTTTTTTGCTATCGTAAATAACCACCCAGAAACATTAAATGGTTCTTGTAATTCGATAATTTTGGTAAAAGCAGTTATCAGTGTTTCTTGTAAAATATCATTTGCTGCATCTTCATCGAAAATAAGTGTTTTAATAAACGATTTCAAGCGTGGAATTAACACTATAACTTTTTTTTCAAATATTTTTTTTGCTTGCATTATTTTCTCCTTCGTCTACTTTTATAACAATTCAAAAATCAGATGGTTCGTTTTTTTTATATTTATTTTAATAAAAAAACACCGCAAAATCTTGCGGTGTTTTTCTATTATTTCTGTTTATTATTGCTTTGGATGAATAAATTCTTCCAAGTGTAATACATAACTTTCTGGCCCACCTTTTTGGTAACCTGTTTTAGCAATCACTTCACCATTTGCATCAAAAAGTAAAATCGTAGGGAAACCTTTAATTCCATATTTTTGAGCTAATGCTCGATTGTAATTTTTTTTCTCTTCTGTTTGTGGAGCTTTGCGTGGAAAATCTAATTTTACTAAAACTAAATTTGCATTTGCGTAGTCGATAAAAGCTGTTTGAGAAAAAACTTCATTGTCCAATTTAATGCACCAACCACACCAATCTGAGCCTGTAAAATCTACTAAAATTGTTTTGTCTTCTGTTTTCGCAATTTCTTGTGCTTCTTCAAAATTTTCGAGCCACAACAATTCTTCCTTAACGTTTTCCACCTTTTCTGTGGCTTCTACTCTCACATCTTCTGCTACACAAGCTGTAACTGAAAATGCAAAAATAACCATAATTAAAAATAGTTTTCTCATATCTCCTCCGAATTTATCTTTATTTTTGTGTTTATTTTAGCAGTTTCGCCGAGCATTTTGGAAACGCCACAATATCTCGTTTGAGAAAGTTCAATCGCACGTTTTATCTTATCAATTGGTAAGCTTTCACCCACAAAATTATAAGTAACATCAATGGTATGATACACTTTGGGATGCTCATCTGTTTGTTCTGCATCAGCATCAATAGTAAGCTCAAAATTTTCCACTTTCATTTTACTCAGAATGGAAACTACATCCATCCCTGTACAGCCAGCAAGAGCTGATAAAAGTAAAATCTTGGGTCGGGCACCACTATCGCCAGCCGCAGTATCCATCACGACTTTATGACCATTTACTGTTGATTCAAATTTTAAGCCATCGTTCTTCCACACTGTCGTGGACTTATGACTCATATTTAATGCCTTTTTTCTTCAAAACTGCAAAATAGATGTCCAAATAGAGCGTCAAACATTCATAAACGTCATCAAGTTTTTCGGTCGGCAACGCCTTCACAATATCTTTGTGAATTTGTTGCAATTCATCGCTAACTTGATTATTTACTTTCTTGCCATATTTCGAAATTGATGCCAAATATTTTCTTCTATCTTGTTTTGAAACAGAACGATTTACAAATCCTTTTGCTACCAAACTATCTACCAAACGCGTAATTCTGCTTTGTGTGACGCAAAGCTCTTCCGCAAGTTCTTTCATGCAAACTGGCTTGTTAACGCTATTCAAAAAAGTAACCATATTACATTCTGATCTGCCTAAGTTAGTGCATTGCTTGTGATAAATGTCGTTTTGCTTGTACAAAATTGTAAACAAATCAGCAATTTTCTTAAATTTTCTTGTATTATTCATAATTTTCTATGGAACAATTCTTGTTCCCATTCCTTTTTGTTTTCCGGGTGAACTATCATAAACTTCTACCACATTGTAAATGGCGGCTGTAAAATCGACTGGAAAGTCGCCGTGAAAATAACTGTGAATCAAGTTTATATATTCTACCACATTTTTTTCATATTCTGTTAAATTTGGATTTTTTGGATGAAGTAAATAAGCAATTGTCTTCAACTTATAAGTTGGAATTGCCATAAAAACGATTACTGAAGTAGGGTCTGTCATTTGATTGAGAAAAGTTTGCGTTCCCCTTTTTGGATTTGCATAAAGTTCCAATGAGACCTGTTTTGTCATATCAAAGATATCTTCCGCATTGTTATAGAAGTCCATTAAAACATCAAGTTTTACTGGAAAACCCTCTTCACTTGTGTCTTTCATGCGCTGAATTAGTTCTTCGATGTTCTCTGGTTTTGGTAAAAAACCGAGCCCTTTGATAGCATTATTCACACGAAATTGTGAATCGCCTCTTTTATACCCGTGTGTAGCAATAATACCGTTGTGTGGACCTTCTAGATTGGGCATATCTCCCTTCATAATTCCTTGAATTACTTCTTTGCGATATTCGATATTCCATTCCAAAAATTCTTGCGGTAGTTCCAAGAGTGTAAAATCTTGCCACTCACCATCTACCTTTGCACGCAAATTCCCATCAAGAAGCTGAGTTGCATCTACCGTTGTGTGCACAAATGTTGAATCACCAATCCACAAATGTCCACCCATCTCAGACTTCTCCACAACTTCACAACCTACAAAAATTAAAGCTACCGTTAAAATTACAAATAATTTTTTCATTTATAACCCCTTTTTTTTTGAATGCTTGTCAATATTCACCGCCAAGATTGATACTAATGTCATTTGGTCAAGTTATTTCATTTTAACCGCAGCCATCGGACAAACTAAAACACACTTTTCACAACCAATGCATAATTCTTCATTGATTTTAGGTGTTTCGGATCTGAACATTCCACCTTTTTGCGTTACTGCACCTGTAGGGCAAACTCTCTTTACCGGACAAAACGGTGATTTATCGCATCTATTATTGTCTATTATCGCTTTTTTCATTTCTTTTTCTCTCTATTTTTAAGCTCTAACAATCGGTCAATTTTGGTTTTATCGAAACCAACCACTGGACGATTATTTATCCACATTTGCGGCACACCTTGCTGACCTGTTTTGCGAACCATACCGCGAGCAGCACGATGATTACGCGACACATCAACTTCGGTAAATTTCACTTTATTTTCCCTTAAATAACTCTTCAATTTCCGACACCAACTGCAAGTTGGCGTACTAAAAACTATTACCTTTTTCATTTTACCAATCCAACAATTTTTGACTGCCATCTAATTTTCTGATCTCGGTGATGTCTTGGCTAACTTCCAAAGTTCCACGGTATTCTCCAGCTTCGTTACGCATTGCAAAATAACGAATGTAGATAAATTTACCCATCATTTGAAACCAAAATTCCGCACTGTCTTTTTCACCGTTTTTGAAAGCAGCAACAATTTTTTCGACAATGTGCACGCTTTCTGGCGGATGACAATTTTGTACTTTCCTGCCAATTATTGCTGGGGATCTTGGAAAGAATCTATCTTTTGGATTAGAAAAGTAACGCACTTCATCATTCTCGTTCACAAAGGTAATATCGAGCGGAAGTGTGTCTAGCATTATTTCTAACTGAGACTTAGAAAGTTCGCCCGTTTCCACCTTGAAAAATAAATCTGTCAATTTATCAGCAACAATATCAGGTTTAATCGAAAATTTCACATCTGGCTTTTCAATAAATGAGTAACCAATTTCAGCAGATTGTTTTTGCATGCCTGCCCAATCTTCGTCACTTACAGTTTCAGATGCAATCGGGAAAACCACCAATTCTTCCTTGAAAACCATTCCAAACATCAAAAAAAATAGTTCGCCAACATCTTTGTGAATTCTCGCTGTAAAATCATTATCGGCTTCAATGTGCTCAGCTATCTCTTTCCATTTTTTGCGAATATCATCGTGAAGCGACCACATTACTTTGAGCGGGCTGTAATTTTCCCAAATTTTTTCTAAATACGGAAACAAGATATTTTCTTTGCGAACATAGTGATTTTCAAATTGTGAAAGCTTAGAAATCTGTAATTTAAAATTACTAAAATCATTTTCTTTAAGTGATTTTTTTATTGTATCCATGATTTTTTCCAGTTCCCGATTTTCCAACATAAGATAAAAGAGAGGATGTCCTTTTTGCGGTTTCTTCCAATCGTATTGTTTCAAATATGAATAGATTACATTCATAATTTTTTCAATATGTCGCTTAATAACTACCGTTGTAATTCCCGCTTTTATTTGACGGTCTTCCATTTCAATCATATCGTATGGCGTAATGTTTTCCAATGCCTCTTTGTGACGATTTACCAACATCAAACCATCTTCACCATTGATGATTCCCTTGGAAAAACTCAACAATGCTTTCACTCTTTTTTCACGATTTTGAATAAATTCAGACATCCTTTCTCCCTTTAACAAAACTTATTTTTTAACTTTGAATACATCCTCAATTGCTTTCACAAAAGATTCTTTTGGAAGTGCACCCATAGACATTTGAGGCTCAGCGTCTTTTGGTACAAATAAAATGGAAGGAATGCTGCGAATTCCAAAAGCTGCAGCTAACTCTTGCTGTTGCTCTGTATTCACTTTGTAGATATCAACTTTCCCCTTGTACTCTTCTGCGAGTTCCTCTAATACTGGTGCTACCATTTTGCACGGTCCACACCAATCTGCATAAAAATCGATAATACAAGGATTCTTGCCCTCAAATTTCCACTCTTTGCTTGCTTCATAGTTAAACACTTTTTCTTTGAATGTCTCTTTTGTCAAATGTTCCATTTTTACAACTCCTTATTTTTTATTTTGAAGATACACTAATGCGATATTTAACAGCGTCAAACATTAATTCAAAAAAA
Organism: Candidatus Cloacimonadota bacterium; assembly: GCA_018645365.1. Classification (GTDB taxonomy): domain Bacteria; phylum Cloacimonadota; class Cloacimonadia; order Cloacimonadales; family TCS61; genus TCS61. The sequence goes on along the minus strand of JABGOP010000001.1, from coordinate 262,242 downwards.
ATTACAACATTCCGTAAAGACGAGATAGTTTTTCTCGTACATTATCTATCGAAATGTGCCTGGCGGTGCGTAAAACTTCACGACCTTCCACATATACCACAAAAGTAGGAACTGCGAATGCCATGAAATCTCCAGTTGCTTCTGGAAATTCCTCCAAATAAATTTTGTGGAAAGTTGCATCGTCAAATTCATTTGCTAATTTCCTTAATTTTGGCTGCAATATTTTACAAACATTACATGTTTTTGTCGTTAAATAGACAAATGAAAATTTTTCTTGTTTAATTTTTTCAAAATCCATAAAAATCTCTTTATTTGAGAATTTTTTCAACAAATGATGACAAAAACAAGTAACCAAAAATAGCCCCGAATATCATGCTCGAATATGGATTTGAAGTAAGGGGACAAGCACCAGTTCTACATCCGACAAATTTGTAATAAAGCCAACCTGCAACTGCCCCAATAACGATGGTTGCTACATTTAATAATATTTTCATAACTTCTCCATTTTGATTAAAAAGGTAACCTTCTATCTATCTATGTCAAATATTAATTCAAAAAAAATCATCACAATCTTTAAAAACGAGATGATTTTTCGCAAACATTATCCCCATAAATCTTATGGAAAGTCCCACCTCCCACTTTCCCGTTAGTAATCAATAATTATCCATAGAAAGTTTAAATATTTCCATAGAAAGTTTTAATATTTCCATAGAAAGTTTTAATATTTCCTAGGATAGTTGGGAACTTTCCTAGGAAAATATTTGTTTTTCTTAAGAAATATTTTGTTTTTCTCAGCCTAATTGTTACTTAATAAGAGCATAATAAGATAGTTAACTACCCACTACAACAGAAGATAACGCAAATAAAAAAAATCCCCACTCAATGAGTAGGGATTTTTTGGGGGGATGCTAGGGGCTTCTTCACTTTATTACTTTAGATCAATAATGTCATAATTCATTTCAGTTGATAAACTTTTGTATATTAAGAAACCATGCTCCAGAAATGTTTCTAAATTCAATCTTACATTTTTATTCTCAATCTGTAATGAATAACCTTTTTCTGATAAACTACCTGGAAAGTATTTATTCATAAATCTTGGATTTACTCTCTCCCAATTAATTTTATCGTATTTAATTACCATTTCATGATGAACAATTGCGTTTCTTGCTTCGGATACGAATTTAAGCCAATCTTCAAACTTTAAGTTTCTATAATTATTATTTAAAAATTGTTTGTAATAATCAGAATAGTTCTTCAAAAATGGTAATAAACTATTACTGTATTTGTATGTAAAATTAAAGTAATTAGTTAAATAATTCTTTTTATCTTTTGATTGTTTTGTGCACACATCTTCAAATTTTTTTCTTTTATCCTCATCTATACAATCAGGATTTAATTCGTGTGTAAGATAAATCACTTTTTTTAGGAAACTTTCAAACGCTTCAAAGGATTGTGAAATGCACCAAGAGGCTTCTCTAATTTTAACTTTATTCAGATGTTTAAAATATTCATCACCTTTAATTTCAAACTTTCCCGTATTATATTTGAAATGACAAAGACTTTTAGGCTTTTCAGTTATATCTCGCATAAGTAAACAGCAGAAAGCTCTTATGATTTCTGGAGAGTAATTATTTTTTTCTAAACTTTCTTTAAATAAATTTTCAAGATGTTTTAACTGATTGCCAAGTAAATTATATGAACCAAACAAAAAGTTTATTCTATCGAAAAAAGTAATTAGATATTGATTATAGGGATTTTCAGTTTTTTTCCACAATCTCAATTTCCTCTTTTGTTAAACCATAAAGATTATAAACCATTTGATCTATCTCTTTATCGGTTTGAGTAATTTGCTTTTGTAATTGATTAATTGTTTCTTGATAAATATTAAAATACTCTTCCCACTCGTCTTGTTGGACAAGGGTAAGCTTTATCTTTTTCTTCTTCAATTCAGCTATCAAAGTTTTAAAATCGTAATTGTAAAATGCTTTAATTTTATTAGTAAACTTTTCAATCACAAAATTAGTCTCGAGACGCTGAAGGAATTTATTTACCTTTTCTTGTTTTTGTTTGTTTAAAGAAAGCATTATGTCTGCTTTTTCGATGAAAGGTTTCTGTGATTCAATTGAAATTTCTTTAAATGGGAATAAACGCAAGTCTTTCAAAATAATTTTTGGGAACATTTTCCGAACTGATTTTGCAGTATTTTTCATAAAATAATATGATATTAAAGAACTGTTTAAAATTACTAAAATATATTTTAACGAGATCTTTTTTTCTTCTCTTTCAATAATCGCAATATTACTTCTGTTGTATAAATAAATGTCTTCATTAAATGTAGCTATTACACTTTTAGGATATTTCCCTGTAATTTCTCTGATAATTATTTTTTTTCCATTGAATAAATTAAATGTTCTTGGTGCTGCTAAATGTTCACCATATTTTAGATATAAGCCTGACCAATGGACAAAATATCTATTAACATTTTTTCCATCTAAATATTTAAAAGTGGATTCATCAAATTTAAAATTAAAATCATAAGGACGATTTCTTACATCTTCGGCTGTTTGTTTTGGATTTCCTTTTCCTTTTTCGTAAGCCTGTAAACCAGCTTTTATCTGAACAATCGAATCAAGCATAACAGAGTTTTTTATAATCTTTTTTGTTAACAATAAGCTTATATCATCAGAAAATACTTTAAATTCGTAACCTTCATTTTTTGAAAAATCAAGCTGATGACTTTTGTGAGAAAACACAAATTCTTTATCTTTACTCAAGAAAACATCAAACTTCTTTTTCGAATCTTTCTCTTTTTGAGCAAGAATTACGATTGTTTCTACATTTACATTTTCGAATGAATAACCTTCTAAATTTATAATTTGATTAAGATTACAATTATTGAGAAGATATTCTCTTATTCCTTTACCAGAATAAACCATCAACCAAGCATTTGGTACAATCAGCCCAAAACTCCCTTTATGTTTTAAAAGTTTAATGGATTTTTCCATAAAAAGCAGATAGGTGTTTATTTGATAAATTGCAGAATTGTAAATTTTTGAATAATGTTTTTTCTCATTTTCTTTTATATTTTCTCGTGCAAAAACATAAGGAGGATTCCCAATCACAACATCAAAACCACCATTATACTCAAACCTGAAAGCATGACCTACGGTACAGGTTATTTTATTTATTATTTTCTGTAATTGTTTATTGTTCGGAAAGTTATGTTTCTTTCTGTTGTCGTAAATATAATTTATTGTGTTGTTCAATTGTTCATCTGTCAGTATTTCTTTTCTGCCGAATTTTTGTGTCCATAGCGAATTATATTTTTTCTTTTCTTCTTTTGACAAGGGGACATGTCCCCTTGTTAGTTCTGCATCTACATGTCCCTTTGTTGGTTCTGCATCTATTTGTCTCCTTGTTGGTTCTGCATTTACAAGCGGAACGGTTATTCCTTTTTCTATGTTGTATTTTCTTGCACTAACCGCTTTTATTTTTCCTACAATTTTTGTTAGATTTTCTTCTTCACAGACAATTATAAAATGCAAATGATCCGTACAAATATTATAGGCAGGAATATTTAGATTATCTTCTTTTATTATTGTAGCAATTGCACTTGTTATAAATATTTCATCTTCTTCTGTTAGCAAAACAACATCGTCAGTTATCACATTATAATCAAGCATTCGTTGCGAATAGCGAGAATTATGCAATGCTGTGGTAATGTGCCAAGCCTTCTTATCTTTTACGGTAAATATTTGCGGAAATTCTTTATGCCAGTCAAAAGCTTTATCTCCTGCAATTTCAGGGTCATCAATTAAAGAGTTACCACATTTAATGTGTTCGCTTAAATCAGTTAACTTTCTACCTTTTTTCGCAGTTTTCAGCCAAAGAGAAAGTTTTGCAATTTCGACAGATTCTTCATTTATATCTACACCGTAAAGATTGTTTTCCAAAACTGCTATATCAATATCAAAAATAGAGAATTGTCCTTTGCGTAAATCAGCTTCAAGATTTATTATGAAACTATGTTCTTCAATTAAAAAGTTTAAAGCTTGGTTTAGAAATGCACCGCTTCCACAAGCAGGGTCAAGAATTTTTAGAGACAGAAGCCATTCTTTATATTCTTCTAATTTAGCAAGAAGTTGTTCACCTTTTTGGGAAGGAACTATTTCCCCTTTGCGTCCTTTTTTGGTATAGGTGTCATCAACTTCAAGATTAATTAATTTTAATTCTTTTTTCTTCTCTTCACAAAGCGAGCCAATTGTATTTTCAACAATGTATTTTGTAATGTAGTTTGGAGTATAAAAAACGCCTTCTTTTTTTCTTCTACTTGTTTTCTTCGACAATGGGACATTTACTGTGGACAATGGGACTTCCGCTTTCGACAATGGAACATGTCCCATTGTTACGCTCGTAGCGGTTTCGTTTATAGATAATTTTACAGTAATGTTTTCAATGTCATCTAACGAATGTTCGAATATATGACCGAGAATATTTACATCCACTTCGGAATCAAAATCATAATTTGAGAGTTTTAAAGAATCGGTAATTAAAACATCATCGTCAATTTTGACATTATCCAAAATCTCATCAAATTTGAATAATCCACCATTGTATTTACTAATGTTATATCTCTCATTCCCTTTATTTATATAACTGAAAAATCTTTTGAATTCGCTATATAACGGAGTGTAGTTGTCCATCCCTTTCAATTTGTTATAATCATCAATAATTTTAGAAATCATATTTGCAGGAATTAGTCCTTTATCTTCGGCGAAGAAAATAAATAGAAAGCGATCTAAAAGTTTTTGTGATTTTTTGAATAACATCAATTTATCAAATTGGGGATTATTTTTTGTTAAGTTTTGAAAAATCTTATTTCTGAAATCAGAATAATCGTTATAAAGTTTTTTTGAGATTTGTTCTTCGTGCTGATTCGATTTTTCTTTTATTCTTGCTGGAATATTTTCGAATAGACTTTCTTTACTAAAACAAAGGTAGAGAAATTTGAATTCATCTTTGGAAAGTTGAAATACATTAAACTCTTCAAATTCAGTTGCATCATTAATGTATAATCGAATTTTCTCGAAATTAGAAGTAATTACATATTTGCAATCTACTTGATGTGCTTTATAATTGAAAGCTTGTTTCTCGATTGTCTTTAAGTCTTTTGTTTTTGTAGATTTCAATTCGATAACAGCAATTGGTTTATTGTCTTTCAGGATTGCACCGTCAGCTTTTTCTGCATCTGTTTTATTTTTGAATTCAGTTGTTAAGTTAAAGTTTTCATCAGGATTTATGGTATAATTTAAACATTCTACAAAAAGCTCTCGTAAAAATCCTTCTTGATATTGTTCTTCTTTGAGAGTTCTGATTCTTTGCGTTCTGCTAAAATCATTAAAATACTTCGTATATTTTTGATAGTTTTCTTCAATCAAGTCCAACGGTAAATTTTTTAGATACTTTTTAACTATAACTTTTTGAAATAATGACAATTATTATCTCCTATTGTATTCTTTTCTTCCCACTCCACCGAAAGAAATAATCTTTCTTTGGGTGTCAATAATTTTTTATGGAATAAAAAACGTCTCTAATTTTTTACAAAGTAAAAAAGTTTTTATTTTTTTATTTGACACCCAAAGAAAAATTATAAGTTTTGGTGGTTAGGCAGTAACATAAGATATAAGAGGAGAATATTATGAAGTATTTTATCGGCATATTAATTATTGTGATGTTAATTTTTGGGTGTAACGGTTCAGTGGCACCCGATGAAACACAAATGATAACAATTGAAGTCTTGCAGAGTGGCACCATTCAAGAGACCTTCATTGTAACTGAACAAGAAGATGGAGTTATATACCCCATCAGCTTTGATAATCAACAAATCGGCGAAATTGAAATTGCTACATTTAATTATTTTTGCGGTTTACCAGAAGATAATACTGAAGTATCTTTCAGGGTAATTTCTCGAAAAGATAACAATTATACAAAATTCAATGGTGGAAGCCACCTTGATACCTTAAGAATTGATTACCAATTAGATTTTGATGCTGTAGATGAAAATTTAATTTGTGGCACAATGTACGATTCTCTAGATGGATTTATAATTAATGCAAGTTTTTCTGTCTGGCAAGATTCTGTCTTTATTGATTCCTTGTTTACAGACAATATTGGAAGATTTGAAACAGAAATTGAACCTGATAACTATTTGTTAAAAGCTGTACTAATGGAAGAATCTTTTGAAACCGAATTTCAATTAATGGATGAATATGCAGATTATTATTTTGATTATTATTCAACTAGTTACAAGCCCAATATTTATATTTATCCACAAACTACAATAAATTTAAATGTTAATATTTCGTTTCCAAAATCTGGAAAAGTGATAAAGTCTATCCCAGAGTTTCCTAAACAATGGCAGAATCTACAAATCGAACCTGATGGGAAAATCAATGATAAATACGATTATTTATTTTATGAGAGTATTCAACCAAATATTTTTCAAAAAACAAAAGGATGGGTTGTAAAACTTGAAAATCTAACAAACTTCTTCAAAGAAAATTTACAACAATCTGGATTTAATAATCGGGAGATTAGCGATTTCATTGAACATTGGATTCCAATATTGACTGATTCAAAGTATTATGCAGTTTATCCTCAATATAATAAACAGCTTGAGCCACTTATTCAACTCAATTTTTCACAACATCCAGAAAATATTCTAAGGTTAACTTATTTAATTGTAAGGTTGGATTCAAATGAGATTGAATTAACGAAACCAGAAATTCCATCTTTTGAACGAAAGGGTTTTGTTGTTACCGAATGGGGTTTAATCTTTGATAAAATCAAATAGGACAATGACCACTAACAAGTGTGTCAGTGGTCAAAATAAATTAATCTTGAAGGTTTTATTTTAGCAAGATCATCTTTTTGGTCGCAATTGTTTTATCATTTTCAGATAATTTATAAAAATAGACTCCACTCGCAAATTTACTCGCATCCCAAACTATTTGTTGATTTGCTGAATTTTTGATTTGTTGATTTGAAAATGTTTCTATTTTTTGACCTTTAATGTTGTAAATTTCTATTTTTGTATTTTCTGATGTTGCTTGAGAAATATCAAACAAAATTGTTGTTTTGCCATTAAATGGATTTGGATAATTCATCAATTTGTTATTCGAGATATTTAATTCACCATCATCTTCCACATCGCTAACATATGAGTCTGTTACTAAAATCGTAATTTGTAAAAGCGTGTCAGATGGCGTAAACTCTGCAAAATTAACCTCGCTTAAATCTAAAGTTTCACCATCAATTTGCAAATAAATATTGTGATTTTCTGGAATATCATCTTCTTTTTTTTCAAACAAAATAGGATCTAAATTATTCAACTCCAATTGTGCACTCCACGAATATAAAAAATCTGAATTTGGATTTTGCGGTGCCGTTATCGATTGATGTAGTTTTTTTAATCCGTCTGAATTATCTGGAATATAGAAAGAAATTCCGTCAACAAATGGTTTGTGCGTTGGCTTTAAATAATCGTAATATGGGTTATACAACGAATCTGCCTGCAAAGATGTTCCCACGATTATAGAAGAAAAATCGGATTGTTCGGCAATTATTTTTAATTTCCAATCAAGCAAAAATTCAGGTGAATACCAATTTTCATAAAAAGGAATAAATTTCAGTGAAATATCATCATCATAGACATATAGATAATATGCAGTTAACGGTAATACCTGGTTAACAGAATTAAAATAATTATCAAATTCATAAATCGTCGGTTCAATTAGCCCATTCTGCACTGCACTGTAAAATTCATACTCTTCATTATTGATCAAAAAAACAAGCTGTTCGATATCATAAGTTGCCAAATGAGGGTTCGGAATTAAGTTCCAACCTTCATTCAGTTCAACATAGCATTCCGTCTGAGCCATCACAAAATCATTTAACACAACTTCATTTTCAACAAAAGCATGCATCCAATATGGTTTGAGAAAATCCAATTCATTAGTTTCGGAAAATTCGTCCAAATGAAATTCATAAAAAACAGATTCAATACCGAAAATTTCTGCGTCAGAAAATTCATCAGTTTCAAAAGATTTTGTCATTAAATTCCAACCCAATTCCGTTTGAATAGCATAACTTGATGGAATTACGCCAACGCGGTATTCAGAAAAATGATTTAGTGAGGAACCGTCGCTCATAATTAATTCTAATTTCAACCGCAAGTCTGACTCGCTAATTTCGGGAATATTCCAAAAAACTTCCGTCGTTGTAGCAGATAATTCTTCGCCAATAATGATGCTTTCATTCTCATTTTCAATATAGGCATTTATGCAGGCAATATCCATTATTTGCTCAATTTGCCAAGTGAAGTAAGCAGCATCGCCAGCACGTAAAATTTGGTTTGGAATTACTGTAAAATCCACATTTGGACTCAAATTACCATAAAGCAAAGTAAACTCGTAAAAATCGGTTGAGTTGGGCGTGAAAATATAATTTTCCTCAGCGAGATTTGTGTAAATTTCATTATTTTCACAAAGATAAAATCTTTCTAAATCACGGTCAAAATTGTTAATTCCTATTTCTATCGGTTCGCCTAGTTGGTTTGTGCGAATACGAAAACTCCAGCTTTTAGATTCTACGGTCGGGTCGTAATTTTCCACAATATTTTGGTACAATTCTTGATGAGTAGTCCAATCTGCTTCATAAAATTGAGTAAAAAAGTAATCGCCCGAAGTTGAATCTGCTGTGTCGAAATCGTAGTTTGAATTGTAGGCATCTGTGGCATCTTTATTGTAGCCAAAATAACAAGTATCCGCCAAAAACCCATTCTGCTGAAACGCCACAATTTGATAAATTTTTTCGGGATTACCATATTCCAAATCATCAACTAAAAATTCAATATTGTCATTATTGAAGCTGAGTTTATAAATATATTCTGTCCCATTTTGTAAGCCAAAATCAGTAAAATTGTAAAGCACATTATAGCCATTTTGTCCCGCCAAATATGGATTTACTATCCACGAGTTTATCAGTTCAAAATCTTCATTTTCACTTTTTCTGAAAATATTAAAACCCTGAAAATCGCTGTTGCTCGTTGCTCGCCAAGACAATTCCACACTACTATCGCGATTTAGACAATTAAAATAATTCACAGAAACATTGTTGACCATGCCGATTACGACATTTGAAATTTCCGAAAAATTTTCATTTTTATCTTTGATGCGAACTGCAAAATAATACGGCAATTCTTCTTCAACATCTTCCAAGGTGAAAGTATTTTGTGCCAAACAAGCAAGTTTTGAAAAGTCATTGTTATCAATTATAGTGCAATTTTGCAAATCTTCAAGTGGTTCATTCGCGTACAGAACTTGGTAAGTTTCGATGTCATAACAATCACCTTTATCCCACCTTAATGTTATTTCATTTGAATGTCCGGAAATAATTTCCAAATTAGAAGGTGAAGTTGGAATTAGATGATCATCCATTTCATAAAGCGGAGTTAATACATTTTTTGAAGCTTCAATCCAAGCTGAATAGTAAGCAATTGTGCGGTCAAATCGATGCGGAATATCCCACTTATTCTCGGCGACATTCCAACCGTGAAACCAATGATAATTTTGTTCAGTTTGAGCGTAAACATTTGGCAACTCGTCCATCTCGAGATGTAAAAATCGTTCAAAATTATCGTGATGAGACATTCCACTTTGGGTAAATAAAATTTGCTTATTTTGACTGTAACCGCACAAATCAATTTCGGTATTTATCGCAAAAGTGGTATCTTCATTCGTAAAACAAAATTCATATTCGTTGCAGTGAAAACTGTAATATTCGTTCAACAATACCGCGGCATGCAATCCAACTGAATTTTCGGAAACAACTATTTCATTACTCGCATTTGGAATGTCCAATTTCAACGAAGAGTGGTCTCGAATTGGTAAATCAGGCGAACCTGCATAATAACCAGCCGAAATTTGCACATTTGCAAAACCTGCGTGACTACTGCCCCAGTCATAACTGTGAATTTGCAAACTAAACTCGTGCTGACCAAATTCCGCTCGAATCGATTCACAAAATTGTTGATAGCAAATATTGAACGGATGCTCCTCCACTCTCGACGGATCGCAAAGTGATTTACTGTTTGTATAATCTCCAACTTCCGTCCAAACGACTTCCCTTCCTACTCCCGAAATCAGTAAAAATTTTGATTCGTGTTCTATGAATGCTTTGTGGGCAAGTGGAACAGAAATATAATCATCGTTGGGATGAGGTGCAGTTGTAATGTGCGGATTGTTCCCATTTGGATAATGAATATACAGCCCCCAACCGTAATCAAACGCACCAACTTCATCGTCAGCAGAATCAAAGGTACTATTGCCGTCATAATACTCCATATTGGGGATTTCCCGTAACATGTTAAAGGTGCGACCACTATCTGTATCATGAAATATAACCACTTGAAATGGAAGTTGAGCAAGACCCAAAATACTTTCTACAACAGTTAAATTTCCTGCCACAAAATGTTCGATAACATTACTCCAAGTAGCTAACTCATTTTCAGATGGAATAACAAAATTTCCAAAACTATTGTTTTGCACATCCCACGGTGCGTATTTATTATAGCCAGCAGATGCGATGCCTTCCGCGACATGGCTTATCCAATTATCATATTCACAGTTGAGTGCTTCACCGTATAAAAACGCAGATAACGACTCAGTCTCTTCCACCACTGCAAAAAGAACAGTAAAACTAAAAAATAAAATCATTATCAAACGCATTTTCACCCCCAATTATTTCAACAAAATCATCTTATTTGTTTTAACAACTTCACCATTTACCATAAACTTTGCAAAATAGATACCATTTGGGAAACTGTTGGCATTCCAAACAATTTGTTGATTTGTTGAACTTGTAATTTCTTGATTTGAAAAAATTTTCACAAGTTGCCCCTTTATGTTAAAAATCAATATCTCTGCAAATCCTGTATTTTCGGCACTTAATGTAAACGAAATAACGGTTGATAAACTAAATGGATTTGGATAGTTTTGTAAATCGTTATTTGTGATTTGCAACTCGTTATCATCTGCGTCAAGCACTTCAACTGTAGCTACATTTGATGCTTCCGATTCGTAATTTACACTGTAAGTTGCAGTTACAAAAAATTCATAATTTCCATCTGGTAAATTCGGCACTACGGCAAAACTTTGCGTCGTGGCAAATAGAAATTCATCATTTTGATAAAGATTAAACTCAACAAAACTTCGTGCAGGTTCGTCCCAAATCAACAAAATATTCCCATCATTATTTTGAGCTGTTAGATTTTGAGGAATAGGCAAAACCAAATTCAAGGTAATTATTTCCGTCGGTTCGGATGTTACTTCATCGTAAACTGCAACGAGATAAAATGCGTATTCGCCTTCACCCAATCCTTCACATAAATAAGAAGAAACTGGATACGGTTCGTTTTCCAACTCCAATTCAACCAATAAGCTACCATCTCGAAATATAGAAAGTATATAGCTGATAACGCCGATACTTCCAGCTTCCCACGACAACAAAATATCGTTATAATCGATAATTTCAGCCTCAAAATTTTGAGGTGGATTTGTTCCGCTCGCACCATCAATAGAAAGTGCTTTTATGCAGAAATTCCCTGTATTTTGAAATTCGGAGGGGTCATCATAATTGTAGAAATCGTGCCAAGATCCTGTCTCGAAATAATAGCTTTCTCCCGGCTGTGCAGATGATTCCACTATTGTGCGAGAACTCGCGCCCAACAAAACTGGCACTTCGGAAGTGCGATCGTATGGATGTCCGCCACTTGCAAGATTTAGATAAACATAAAAATCTTCCCCCGCTTCCATACTAATAAAATCATCAAGATCGATGGTGTGTAAACCGCTGTAGGCTATTGTTCCACTTTTGGAAGATAATTCGTTTTGTAACTCTGTGCCATCAAAATCATCATATATTTTTATGGAGTAATCTACATTATGTTCCGCCGTGAAAAAGCTAACCGCCGTGATGGTTTGAACTCCACTCGTTTGAAATACATTAAATGCTTCGGTACAATTTTCTTTTACATCACGCCACCCGTGGTAATCGTGATAATAGACATTATCGTAGTTCATCGGCTCCACTTCTTGGAATGAAATTGCGCCCATTTCGAGATTGCGACAAGTATGTTTATCGTAGTACGAAATCCAGAAATAGCCACCGTTTCCCCAACCAGAACCCCAACTATTTTTTACTAACCACGCCCCAACTTCTGGTGCTTGTGTTTCGCGATAATCATCCCAACCGATTATCGAAACTGCGTGATTTGGTTCCAATTCATTTGAAGGTGGTTGGTAGTGCTCGTACTGATAATTTATGAAAGAACCATCGTAACACATACAAGTCCCCAAAACGCCAAATTCCATAATTTGTTCTTTAATGAAATCAAGATTTTCCAGATTTTCACCGAGCGTGTACCACTCAATTGTGCGCGGATAATAATAATGATAATTCGGCATTTGAAATTCTGGTGGCGATGTATAAGATTGCCCATCAACATCTCGCACCGCACCATCTCCACGCGATAGATATGCAGATGTAACACGGTAATCTCCACCATAATGCACCTCTAAACCATTTCCTTCTGGTGGCTCTAAATCGCTGTTGTAATACTGATTAAATCCATTCCACCAGTCAAGATGGTATTCTGCCAAATTTGGCTCTCCTGTTTCACCAGCTTCTGCCCAAACGCCAGTCATTAAAAGATTACCTTCAATTGCCGCCATCACACCGTGCGTCCAACAAGTTCCACCCTGTTGATTTTTCACCGAAGTTACATAGTTTACTCCGTCAAAATCGCGTAAATCGAAAGTTGCTGGCGGATCCGCCCAAAGTTGCATCAACATCACAAACAAAACTGCAAATAATACTTTTTTCATATTAAACTCCTTTTTTATTTTTCAAATTTTTTCGCCCAAAGAAAACCAAATAATAATATCATTATAACACTCAAAAAACTACCGAATACCACCAGTGGATAGGCATCATAAAGAATTGTTTTTACTGAGGTTAACGAATATATCACCAACATCAAAATAGGTAATGTCGAGAAAGAAAATCGAACAAATTCTTTATATACAAAAATCATCAAACAACCTACAATTAAGCCGAAAAATACCCAATAAACCAAATTTTCAGCACTTAATGTTTGCAAGCTAACTGTTCCCACCCAGATTAATCCATAAAAAAGCGATATTAAAATTGCTATTTTTTTGTTCTCTTGCCAATTTTTGGTAATTTTATGGAACGTTGCAAAGGCAAACATAAAGAGTAATGTTTTGGCAATAAATTGAGGAAGGTGCAACAGCGTTGGCTGGAAAATAGCAAGCAGTGTGTCAAATTCTGAAAGTGACGGTTTAATCGGTTGAGTTGATGGCAAATAGATTGCAGCAATAGCAATGATAGCAACAGTAATACCGCCCCAAGAAAATGCTGGCAACGTTAATTTTTCATCATAATTATTTATCCATTTTTTGATAAACCCCGCTATAACTGCTAACGCAAAGCTAACAAAAAGCATTCCTATTAATGCTGAGAAAATAGTGGTAAAAATTTGATTATTTAGTGGTGCAGATGTTGAAAAATCAGCCATTATCGACGGCCAACTATTCCAAAATGCAAAAAACTTGGAAATAAACAAAACTCCAAAAAACAAGAAAAATTTATGCAACGAAAATTCTTTTTTAGTCCATTTTATAACGCCAATTACAACTGCGGCAAAATAGAATAATAATACGAGTATATACAAAAAATTCCGTAATGTCTTTGCTACTTTTTGCTCATTTCGTTCACGACGCAACCACTCTTCCGAAGGATGGATATTACGCACCACATTTGTTGGTAAATCACCAGCAATCACGGTATTATAGCGTAATTCACTTTGGGGAAATTTGTAATTTACCGAATCGATAAATGTGAATTTCCAATCGCGACGATTGGGCAATTCGGTTGGTGATGCAGATTTTTCTGAAAGCATATTCTGGTTAATTCCATAAACATTTTGAAGTGCCTGTTTAGACAATTTTAGTGCATCTTCCTTTTCCAAAAACGCACCTTCTCGGTTTTCTGGAAGGCGGTGCCAAAATCTAACAACTCGCCCTTTTTCTCGCACAAAAATATTGTACTCTTCTGCTTTTTCAGCAACTTCACCTTCAAATCGTACAAATCGAACACGCCAACTTGCACCATCAATAAATTTTCCGATAAATTGTTTGAATAAATTTTCATTACCTTCTTGCCAGATAAAACGATGTTCGAAGGTTGTGTGGTCCCAAATTTTTGTCAAAACTTGCCAATCTTCCGAAAGATGAATATTCTGCTTTTCCAACTCTGCTTTTGCGGTTGCAATCGCCTCTTTTCTGCTAATTTTTAGCGGTAAATAATGGTTTGAAAATTCTGTAATACCAATCCAAATTGCAATGCCGATAATACCCAGTAACAACATTGGGCGGACACTGTTTTGATTAAAATATGTTGTTTGATAAGCATTTTTTCCAATTTTTCGATGTACTTTTTCAATTTTTGGTTGCCAATTAAAATTAAATTTTTGCGGCAATATTTCAACCCATTTTTTTGCTTGAATTCTACGATAAATAACGATAAATAAAGGAATAAAAAACAGCAGTAAAAATAATATTCGTTCTAGCCAAATCCCGCGTGCAGAAGTAATCCAGATTGGTAATGACATCAAAATTGCATCAAACACAAAGTGCATCAATACCGCGGTAAGAAGTCCAAAACGAAGATACAGAAAAGCAAAATAAAGCGAGGGAATTAGCAATTCCACAACTCTAGCATATGCAGGTTGAGCCGCATAATTAGCGTGTCCCATGCCAAAAATAACAGCTTGTAAAACGAGCCCAATTCCCAACCATAATTTTTCTTTACCCAGTTTTCTCCCGATAAGAACGGCACCAGCAAGTGGCACTGCTCGGAAAAGACATTCTTCCCAAAAGCCAGCGTGAAGCGAATTTGCAATCGCAGAAAACCAAGGAAAATAAGTCGCCAAGCTATTGGGATCGGTGGATAGTGATGCTGGATTCCACCAACCGAGATAATTGGTGGTAAAATAATAAAAAGTAGTTATGAATACGAGTGATAAAATTGCGACAAAATATCCAGCTAATGTGTTTCCTAAGACCTGTTTGGAGTTTGCCACTCCCTTATCCCAAATTTTCCAAAATTGTAAATGTTGCGGAAATGCTTTCCGCGTCAAGCTTTCCGCTGCCATAAATGACAAAGCAAGCAACAAAAAATCCTGCAAAAACATCATGAAATTTTGAATGATTGTCTGAAAAATAAATGAGCCTTTGGAAATTGCCGTATCGTACCAAAACCATGTTAGCGGCAAATTGTTAAATTGGGTGATAAAACCAAAAACGGCAACGATAAACGCCCAAATTAACGGCTTTTTCCAAATTAGCCATCGCTTTCTTAATAGAATAAAAATTCCGATTAGAATCCCGCCAAATCCATAAAAAATAGCCATCGCGATAGAGCCAGCTGACGCAATTGTGTTGTTGGCAGAACGCATTTCAGAATAGCGTCTGCTGAATGCTTCTGGAGTTTTGACGAAATGCCTAAATTCCGAGACTTTATCGCCACTTACGGTAATTTGCAAACGATAAAATGCTTCGTTAATTTGACGGCCATTATGTTGATAGACAAAGGTGTAATCAACCCTACCGCTTTTTTCTTCGTTCTTTTTTGTTTCAATTAAATCATATTCTGTGAAATTTGTTTGAAAATTATCTATCGCAAAATCTTTGGACATTTTTAGCGCATCTTCTTCAAAAACATTTACCCTTTCTTCGGTTTCTGGAAGTTTCTCTTTAAATCCATAAAATTCACCTTTTGGCGTAAACCAAAAAGTTACTTCTTTCACTTCATTTTCCGTGAAATGACGCACCTTCCATTTATATGGTTTATAGTAATGTTCAGCAATTATCTCATTAAAAACATCCTTACCACCACCTTCTAATTCCACATAAATCTGAGTGTTGTAGTCCGTATCAAAAATAACAGCTTGCTCATATTCTAAAAGTCCCAATGCAAGTTTTTCGGCAAAAAATTCCGATTGTAAAAGTGCTTGTTTTCTATCCATTTTAATTTCAACATTCACAAATGACATCATTTGTGGAAAATTTTTCACCACAAATATTGCACCAAAAATCACTAAAATCACAAAAATTAACCAAAAACTTTTTTTACTAAACATCACATTTCTCCTTTTAAGATTTTCATCATTTTTTCTTCTTTTTCTCCAAGTGGAATGCGACGAGTTCCACCGTAAACTGTCTTTTCCCATTCACCATAAATTGGATTTGGAAGTACAATAAAACGCTTTCCAAACTCATCTTTCAGCGAATCTGCAATTGCAAATCTTTCGGCTATATTTTTTTTCCTAAATGCATTGGAAAAATCTGCTAAATTATCACCAATCAACATCACAATGTGATAACTTTTGGCAATTTCATTGAATCGAACTTCTTTGTTAGAAGTATTGTCCTTCAAGAGAATATGCTCGGCATCGGCATTTGGAAAATTCCATTTTAGTAAATTTTTCAAAGTGCCATCTAGGTGGCGTAATCTTCTGTTCGAAACATAAAAAATTTCACAACCATTTTGCGATGCATAATTTAAAAAATTGAGTGCACCGGGAATTTTTTTACACTGCGCACTATTTACCCATTCGTCAAAATCATCGGGATATTTTGCGTCTTCCAAAATAATTTTTATCTCAAAAGGCGTGTTATCTAAAACCGTCTCGTCAACATCTACTACAACCGCCCGCTTTTGCGCTAAACTTAGCTTCAAATCTTCATCCAATCGTAATTTTGCCAACGAATATGCCTGTTGTGAAAGTGCATAATATTCCGCCGATGTTGCCTGCCACAGAGTGGACATCACCATCGCTTTTTGAACAAAATTTAGTTCTCCAAAGAGGAGTGATTTCAAAAAGAGAAAGCTGAAAATAAAAATTTTCAAACGCATTTATTGCTCCTTTTCGTAAAAATGAAATTCTTTTTGAAGAAACAGCGTTTTGTGAATTATCTCAAAAAGATAACCGATGTGAATACGATTGGTAAAATCGATTTTCTCCACGTTTATTTCGAGCACATCGCCTTTGTGATAACCGAATTTCCGCACATCATTTGAGTAGGTTTGATACCATTCATTCAGGGCATCTATTTCAGAATAACTCCAACCACCCTTAAGTTCCATTTCGCGACCGCGTTGTTGAATTCTGTTCCATGCCAAATCGGTGCGACCCTTCAGTACGATGAGTAAATCTGGCGATGGTATTTCTCTACAAACCGACTTATACTTTGCAGTTAGAAGGTCAAGCTCATCGGAAGTAAGTAAGCCATCTTGATGAAACTGATGGCAAAAAACGAGTAAATCTTCTGGTAAGGATCTATCCATCACAGCACTTATTTTGCTATTGTGACCATTTATTTGTAGTTGTTTTCGCATTTCGAGAAAATGTAATTGTAGGTCGTAACAATATTTTTTTTTATCTTTTAAAAATTTTTCCAAAAGAGGATTTTCTTCTGGATTTTCATAAAGTCCATCTATCTTTAAACTGCGTTGCATGATTGCCGCCAAAGTAGATTTCCCTAAGCCAACATTGCCGGCTATCGCGATTAATTTGGGACTTGATTCCAAAAAATTTTCCAATTTTGTTTCAGCATCGATGGCCTGCAATGTGGCAGCTGTTTCCGATAAAGTTACCCACTTACTGATACCTGGCGTAGTTACACGTAAATTCAAAGTTGTGATTTTTTCAGCAATTTTCGTAAGTGTATTTTCTAAATATTCTTCAATTGGCGTATCAGAATTTGCGTCAATTATTAAAATTGGACAAGTCACATAACGACTGATAAATTCTTCGTAAAGCTCGTTCAGTTGGCGTAAGTAAGTTTCGGGAATACTGGCTTCGCTCGCACGACCGCGAGTTTTTATTCGATCTATCAAAATTGAAACATCTGCACGCAAATATACTATCAAGTCTGGGAAAGCAATTTCTTGCGCCATCAAATTGTAATTGCGTTGATACGCCAAAAATTCCTCTTCGCTCATATTTCCCATAATTTTCTGAGCCATTCCAAAAATATGATAATCTTCCGCTAAAGTGCGATCTTCTAAAATTATCCCTTTTTTATCTTCAATCTGACGCTGCCTGTCTAACCTGCCATTAAAAAATTCAATTTGTGCCATGAACGCGTTTTTGATGGGATCTGCGTAAAAAGCATCTAAAACCTTTGGATTAAATTTTTCTTGAAAAGCATAAACTTGCTCATCACCCATCCTGTCTGAAATTGTTGATAATAAAATTTCATTAAATGGTTTTTGGCTGGCAGCTTCCACCAAGGTAGATTTTCCAACCCCAATATTCCCCACAATTCCGATTCTCAAATGTTCCATAAAACCACCTAATTAAATAGTTGATATTGTTCTAATTTGGCAAAGTAATTTTCGATTAAAATGTACGACAATGGCAGTGAAATTAGCAATCCAAACCCAAAAAATAAAACACCAATCACATTCACAAAGGTAATTTGCAAAACCAGAAAAAACTGCTGCCAACGCGTTTCAGCACTAGCTTTGTAGCACATTACCGCGGCTTTAATTGGATTTGTTTTTTTACGAATTACTAGAATTGGTACGAAAATCATAATCGTTATCCAATACAGCACCAAAACCACCATGACTAAATGTAAAATCGGATCGACAAATAAGTTCAAATGATAACCAGTACAAATTATTTTCAAAATAAAAAAGTATAAAAGATTCATTAACGTAACCAAAAACATTTTGGGATAAAATTGGAATTTTAAAGTTAAATTTTTGGAAAAGTTTGGTTTTGATGCGAATGGAGTTAAGAGAAATGGAATAAAAACCAAAAGCAACAAGTTGGTAAAATAATATTGATCGATTTTTACTATCTCTGCCAAATTTTCGCGAAAATAAATCCCAGCAATTATCGCCAAAAGTGGAATGATAACAAGCAGTGCTGTTGTATAAAATTTTGATTTTATCGTTCTAAATTGTTCCCAAATTTCATTGAAATTTTGCTTCGCCGACAAGTCAGTCGAAAGCGCTTTCGTGGGTTCACCACATTTTGGACAAAAAATTGCGTGTAATTCCAATTGTTCATTGCAGTTTGTTGCACGAGTTTTGCCATTTTCGGCTTTAACTTTAATTTTCCCTTTACATTTCATAAAATTCTCCCATTGTTTTTACATTTGAAATGGAAAATAAAATAGGTTGTATTTTTGTCAATTTTAAAGTTCTTTACAATTTTATCGAGTTTAAAAATATGAACTGCAATTGGAGGAAATAATGTATAAATTAAATGTAACATCGGAATTTTCGGCGGCTCATCGCCTTATTGGATATGAAGGAGCTTGCCAAAATTTGCACGGTCATAACTGGAAAGTTCGGATTGGAATTTTCTGCGAAACCACCGACAATATTGGGATGACAATCGATTATGGTATCGTCAAAAAATCACTTTCAGAAATTATGGTTCTACTTGATCACAAGTATTTGAACGAATTTTCGCCTTTTATTATGGAAAATCCAACTTCCGAAAATATTGCGAAATTCATCTTTGATGAGATGCAAAAAAAGTTAGAAAATGGCAAAATGGCAGATGTGGAAGTTTGGGAATCTGACCGAACTTCAATGATTTATTCAAGGTAATTTTATGCGATTTGTCGAATCTAATTTTATCAAAAGTGCAGTTTATCCAAAAGATTATCCGTCTTCTGAATTTACCGACATTGCTTTTGTGGGAAAATCAAATGTAGGGAAATCTTCGCTCATAAACACGCTTCTCAACCGAAAAGCAATCGCAAAAGTTAGCTCCACCCCTGGCAAAACACGACTCGTAAATTTTTTCAAAATTAGATTTAAAATTGATGAAACAGACGAATTTGGGTTTTTGAATTTTGTAGATTTACCCGGTTATGGCTACGCTAAAGTTAGCAAAACAGAGCGTGCCGCTTGGCGAAAAATGGTGGGTACTTTTTTTGAAGAAAGAATACAACTTCGCGGGGTTATTTTCATCGTTGACGTCCGCCATAAAGCAGACCCGAAAGACGCGGTAATGCTACAAATGTTGCAAAATAATAATATCCCGTTTTTGGTAGTTGCTTCCAAGTGTGACAAAATAAAAAAATCACAAATCAATAAATATTTGAGCCCTTTGCAAAAAGCGTTTGAGTTAGAAAATAATCAAATCACTCATTTTTCATCACTCAAAAAAATAGGGATTCAAAAAGTAACGAATTGGATTTCAAACCGAATTTTGTAAACTTTGGAGATATTTAAATGTTGAATAAAATAAAAAATCCAGAAGAAATAAAAAAACTAACTTTCAAGGATTTGGAAAAATTGGCTACCGAAGTGCGTGAACGCATCATCGAAGTTTCATCTAAAAATGGCGGGCACATCGCGCCGAGTCTGGGTGCAACCGATATTACCATCGCACTACTAAAGATTTTTGATCCGCTGAACGATAGGATTATTTGGGATGTAGGACATCAATCTTACCCCTACAAAATCTTGACTGAACGCAACGAGAAGTTCGACACATTACGCCAATTTGATGGTATTAGTGGCTTCAATAATACCGCCGAAAGCAAGTACGATGCATTTAGTGTTGGTCACGCAAGCACTTCTATTTCTGCGGCCTTAGGTATTTCATTGGGGAAAAATATTCGGCAAGAATCAGGTTCAACTGTTGCCATTATTGGCGATGGTGCTCTCACGGGTGGCATGGCTTTTGAAGCACTCAATCACGCCGGACATTTACAGAAAGATATGCTCGTTATTTTGAATGACAATCACATGTCTATCTCCAAAACTGTAGGCGGACTACAATCTTATCTCGCCAAAATTTTAGTGAGTAAATTTTATAACAAATTGAAAGATGGCATTTGGAATTTCTTCCAAAAATTACCCAAAAGAATTAGCCGAAGATTAATTATTGCATTGCAAACATTTGAAGAAAATTTGATAAATACCTTCGCACCAGTGACAATTTTTGAAGAGATTGGTTTCAAATATGTGGGACCTATCGATGGTCACGATATCGAAAAAATGTCAACTATTTTCCGCAAAGCAAAAGAAAATATGATCGGACCCATTCTAATTCATGTCATCACCCAAAAAGGGAAAGGTTACCATCACGCGGAAAACGATTCTACCAAATTTCATGGCATTGCACCATACGAAATAGAAAGTGGGAAAACAGTAGTAAAAAACGGAAAATCTTACTCAAAAATTTTCGGTGAAACCCTTTCCGAAATGGCAATAAAAAACAAGAATATAGTTGCAATAACCGCTGCCATGGCAGATGGAACCGGTCTCTCCGATTTTGCCAAAAAGTTTCCAGATCGCTTTTTTGATGTAGGTATCGCCGAGCAACACGCCATCACTTTTGCGGGTGGGCTTGCCACGCGTGGATTAAAACCATTTATTGCAATTTACTCCACCTTTATGCAACGCGCTATAGACCAAATTATTCACGATATCGCACTCCAAAAATTACCTGTTGTTTTGTGTCTCGATCGAGCAGGATTGGTCGGTGAAGATGGCGCAACACATCATGGTGCATTCGATTTTTCTTATTTGAATTTTGTACCAAACTTGGTAATTATGGCACCCACTTGTGCAACTGAATTTTCCGAAATGCTAAAATTTGCGGAAAATTTTGACGATGGACCAATCGCCATTCGTTATCCACGTGGAACGGCAATAAAAGACAATCGCATTATTAAAAAAATAGAAGTTGGTAAAGTAGAAATTGTGAAAAATGGCGAAGATATTGCTGTTTTAGGAATTGGAAAATCATTCGATGATGCCGAAAAAATCGTTAAATTACTCGAAAAAGATGGGCTAAACCCAACGCTAATAAATCCGCGTTTTCTCAAACCATTCGACAAAAATTCATTGAATAATTTAGCAATAAATCACAAAATTATTTTCACGATTGAGGATAATAGTTTAGTCGGTGGATTCGGTAGCACGGTTAAAGGTTTTTTCGCATCAACTGATGTAGCTGTGTACTCTTTCGGTCTTCCAGATAAATTTATCACGCACGGGAATACCGAAAAATTACGCGAGATAAATCAACTCGAACCTCAACAAATTTACAATCAAATTAAAAAAATAATCAAATAATGTTAGATACCATTTCAGCAATTTCGACCCCTTTTGGCACTGGCGGAATCGCAATTATCCGTATTTCTGGTAAAAACGCAATCAAGATAGTGGACAATGTTTTCTCAAAATCTTTGCAAAAAGTAAAATCACATTCCGCTGTTTTCGGAAAAATCATTCAAAATAATGAGCTCATCGACGAAGTAATCATAACGATTTTCAAAGCACCCAAGAGTTATACTGGTGAAAATGTGGTGGAAATTTCATGTCACGGTAGCATTTTTATCGCTAATCGAATTTTGGAAATTTTACTCCAACATAGCAGATTAGCGGAAGCAGGAGAATTCACACAACGCGCATTTTTAAACAACAAAATTGACTTGACGGAAGCAGAGGCAATCAACGATTTATTGAACGCAAAAACAAAAATTTCGCACAAAACAGCACTCGAGCAAATGGGTGGAAGCTTATACCGAAAAATTGATAAATTGTTACAAAAATTGACAACATTTCGCACTCAATTAGAATTAGAAATTGATTTTCTGGAACAAGATTTACCTGAAATTGATTTAGAAAAATTGATAAAAAAAATGAAAGAATTACTCTCTAAATTGCAAAAACTAGCCGCCACTGGAGAGATGGGTATAATTCTGCGTGAAGGTTTGAAAATAAGTTTAGTAGGGGCACCAAATGTTGGAAAATCAAGTATTTTTAACGCTTTTTTAGAAAGTGAACGCGCTATCGTCACACCTATTCCCGGCACAACACGCGATTATTTGGAAGAAACCATTTCGTTAAAGGGATATTTAGTGCGTATTTTCGATACTGCTGGTTTACGTAAAACTGAAAATGAAATTGAAAAAATTGGCATCATCCGTTCGTTCGACATCATCAAAAATTCACATAAGGTTCTCTTTATTTTCGATGGTCCTGAAAGTTTTTTGGAATATAAAAAATTAAGCCAAATAGTTGATGAAAGTCGCATTATTAAGGTATTAAATAAAATTGATGTTTTGCCAAAATCAACTCTTATTAAATTTAAAAATACTGTCTTTTGCTCTACTCTCACAGAAAATGGACTTGACGATTTAAAAACAGTTTTACTGAAATATTTGTCAATTTCTGATGACAACATTGGTGACGGAATTTTGACAAATACGCGCCAAATTGCAGCAGTAAAGCGTACTACTAAGTCACTTGAAAAAGCGATTAAGTCACTCAACGAAAATCTAGGTTTTGAGTTCACGGCTTTCGATTTAAAAGAAGCAAGTGCTGCTTTAGAAGAGATTATTGGTAAAATTTCTACCGACGATATCCTCAACCAAATTTTCGATAATTTTTGTGTCGGAAAATAAAAAAAGCCCCGAGAATACGGAGCTTTTTAATTTTATGTTGATTTTATAAATTCATAAACGGGTTATCTTCTTTGATAACATCTTCTTTGCTTTTTTCGTCTTTGAACTTTTTCCAATCGCCCCTATCTACTCTTTTATCAAATATTTTTTCCGGCATTTCTGTTGGCTCCAATGAAATTCTACGTGCATCTGTGTCGATTCTTGATACCCTTATTTCAATTTGTTCATCAACATTCGCCGCTGTTAAATTCATTTTTGCAATCTTCATTTTTGCAGATGGAAGCAAGCCCGTTACGCCATCAATAATTTTAATGAAGGCACCAAAGTTAACCACATTTTCGATAGTTCCCATTACAATTTCGCCCTCTTTTATAGTTTCGGAAATTGTGTCCCAAGGATTTGGCTGGAGGCGTTTCAAAGAAAGTGAGATTTTTCTTTTTTCCGCGTTAATTTTCAATATTTGTGCTTCCACAACTTCGCCTTCATCAACAATCTCTGATGGATTGTTAATTCTGCGACCGTGAGCCATTTCAGAAATAGGAATCAAACCTTCCACGCCAACTTTAATCTCCACAAAAGAACCAAACGGAAGATTTCGCAAAACTTTACATTTGACGATTTGTCCAACTTCCAATTCAGTCAACGCTTTATCGAGCGGGTTTGCCTGTAAAGCTTTCATGCTGAGAGAAATTTTATTGCCTTTCACTTTGACAATTTTAGATTCAATTTCATCACCCAAATTCAAAATTTCAGAAGGAGATTCGATGTGTTCCCACGAAAATTGCGAAATGTGAATGAGTCCATCTATGCCATCCAAATCGATGAATGCGCCGAAATTTGTAAGTCGAATAACTTTCCCCTTCACAATATCGCCAATATTGAGCTCTTTCAATCGTTCCTTGCGAACTTGGTTTTGCTCTTCACGCAAAATTACGCGACGCGAAACAACAATGTTTTTACCACCGTCTTTGAATTCAATTATTCTGAAATCAAAAGTAGATGCAACAAATTGTTTCGGTTCTACAACTGGTTTAGCATCCATTTGAGAAAGTGGACAAAATGCCTTTATACCGGAAATATCAATTAAAAATCCACCCTTTGTAATTCCTCTAACTTTACCTCTTACAGGAATTTTATCAGCGTACGCCTCTTGAATAATATTAACGTTTAAGATTTGTAAACTTTTGGCTACAACTGTTTCTGTTTCGCTAAATTTCACAATATAACCAGTCAATTTATCGCCAACTACAACTTCCAATTCACCTTTTTTATTCGTGTATTCGCTTTTATCAGCGAGAGCGTCATGCTTTCCACCCAACGAAATGAAAATGTACGAATCAGTGATATTAATCACTTCTCCTTCGATTTTCTCACCAACTTCAAATTTCTTAAAACTGTCGAGTGATGCCTCTAACATTGTTTCAAAACTTTCTGAATTATCAATTGATTCAGTGTTTTCAATTGTTTCTTTTTTTTCTTCTACCATTTCTTTTGTTTCTGTTACAACTTGTTCTTCTGTTACTTTTACTTCTGTTTTTTCCATTACTATCTCCCCTAACAACTATTTTGAGTGCGAAAAAATTTTCACACCTTTCTTTGTCCAGCGATATTTTACCCAACTATTTATTTTACAAAAAGTTAGAAAAAATCAACTTGACATTAAACAACTATAAAACTCTTCTGTCAATTCGTAAAAAATTAAAAAAAGAAAAGGTTCGTGAATTATGGCAAAATATCTGTTCGGTCCAGTTTTTTCTCGCAGACTTGGCATCTCGCTTGGTGTCGATTTGGTACCGCATAAAGTGTGCAGTTTAAATTGCATTTACTGTGAAGCAAAAGCCACCTCTAACCTTACTTTACAACGAAAAGAATATGTTTCGTTTTCAAAAATTATTGCCGAATTAACAGAGTTTTTGAAAACAAACCCACCGTTAGATTTCATCACTTTTTCTGGTGCTGGTGAACCATTATTAAATAATAAAATTAGTGAAATTATCGCATTTTTAAAAACTAATTTTCCACAATACAAGCTTGCTCTCATTACAAACTCAACCCTTCTTTCGGATGAAAACATCAGAAATGAAATAAAAAACATCGACTTACTTTTACCATCACTCGATGCAGTTAGTAGTGATGTTTTCAAAAAAATAAATCGCCCAAATTGCCAACTTGAAATTACAAAAATTATCGATGGTTTAATTGAATTCAGAAAAATCTTTCGGGGCAAAATTTGGTTAGAAATTTTCCTCATCGAAGGCTTAAATGATTCGGAAAATGAGCTCAAATTGTTAAAAAATGCCATCCAAAAAATAAAACCTGATGAAATCCAATTAAATTCTCTCGATCGACCAGGAACATTAAGCTGGGTAAAACCTCTTTCTATCGAAAAATTGGAGAATATCGTTGCGTTTTTCAAGCCTTTAAGTGTAGGCATAATTGGGAAAAATAAAAAAATAGCAAAATTGAGCAATTCGCAAAACAACGTGAAATCACAAATTCTGCAAACCATAAAAAGACGACCTTGCACCAACACAGAACTCGCGAAAATGTGTGGAATTAGCACTGTAGAAATTGATAAAAACCTCGAAAAATTAATCTCTGAAAACAAAATTTCCACCCAAAAACAAGAACGAGGAATTTTTTATTGTGCAAAGAATTAATCAACTAATTTTAAACGAATATTCGTACTATCCAAAAGCCCAATTGGTTGATTATTATAAACTGTTTTTTCAGGCAAATTTCGGAGCAGAACATTTTATTGCAGACAAAATTACTGCCGAAAAAAAATTACGAAAAGAACTTGAACAATTCACTTTTTCAAATTTTTCGTTTTGGCAAAACATTGGGCATAAAACACCTATTTATCGTATTTCACTTCAATTAATCAAAGATAATGTTGTTACTTTTGACCGCTTTCTAAATGCATTCTTGAATAGTAATTCCCCAATTAATTCAAAGGTAAAAAATGAGTGGAAAGACGAATGGCAAAAAATTCAAAAGACAATTTTCACAATGAATTTACCATTGAAAAATGTGGAAACGGATTTGGAGAAAATCCAAACTGGCGTGCTTGATTTCACTTCGGTTCATCACTCCGAAATCTACAAAAAGCAATACAATCCGCACTATCGAATTGTAACCGAAAAGGAGATTAATCGTTTATGATTTTTTATTTTATCATCCTGTTTTTACTTTTAATTTCTTTCGTAAAAAATAGACAAAAAACAATAAAAGCACTAAAAATTTCTGCTAAAAAACTCATCAAAATTTTACCGTCAATCCTCACGATGTTAATCTTGGTTTCTATTGTTCTTCATTTTTTACCAAAAGAAAAAATTGCACTTTATTTGGGAACGAAAAACACATTTTTAAGCACTATCTTTGCTTCTGTTTTTGGTTCTATCACGATGATGCCCGGTTTTATAACTTTCCCATTAGCCGGAATTTTACGAGAACAAAATGTGCCATTTATGGTAATTTCAGCTTTTACTACAACTTTAATGATGGTAGGAATTATCACCTTCCCAGTTGAAAGAAAATATTTGGGAACAACCATTGCAATTTTGCGCAACGCTCTCTATTTTTTCATTGCGATAATTGTTGCCGTTGTAACTGGATTCCTCTTTGGAGAGATTACAATATGAAAAAAATTACTCCTTTTATCATTTTTCTGATTTTCATTATTTTTGCCCAAATTTTTAATTTTGAAATCGGACAATCAATTTCCAGAAATTTCATAAAATTCACAGTTGCAATGCTAAAAATTTTACCCGCAGCTTTTATTTTAATTGGATTATTTGAAGTTTGGATAAAACGCCAAACCATCGAAAAACACCTGGGAGAAAATTCAAATTGGCGAGGTTATTTTTGGGCAATTTTACTTTCCACAACCACCGTTGGCGGAATTTACATTTCGTTTCCGATTGCCGCCGTTTTATATAATAAAGGTGCTAAATTGAGCATTATCTTTACTTATATCGGTGCTGCTGCTGTTTGTCGCGTCCCAATGACAATTTTTGAAGCATCATTTTTAGGTATGAAATTCACCTTAATTAGATTATTTGTTTCACTTCCGCTTATCATAATTTCATCTTTAATGCTAGAAAAAATAATGATTTACAAAAAACTAAAAATAAAGGAATAAATATGTTTGAATATCAAAAACATCACAAATTTTTCGCCCAAATTGCCGGTTCAATGGAAGAAATCGGAGCAACAGAATTGAAAGAATTTGGCGCAAAAAAAATCAACACGGTCTATCGTGGCATCCACTTTGAAACTGATTTGTCTCACATTTATCGCATTAATCTCCAAAGTAGAGTTATCAGCAGAATTTTGGCACCGCTCCTCACTTTCGATTGCCATTCCACCAAATATCTCTACAATTCAGCGGTAAAAATAGAGTGGGACAAAATCCTTGATTTGAAAAAAACTTTCGCTATTTACGCAAATGTTGCCAATAGTAAAATCAAACATTCCAAGTACGCTTCGCTTATTTTGAAAGATGCAATCGCCGATTATTTCAAAGATAAATACGGTGAACGACCGAACATTGACACCGAAAATCCTGATGTGGTTTTCAACCTATTTGTCCATCAAAATCGTGCCACAATAAGCTTAGACACATCCGGTCAACCGCTTCATAAAAGAGGATATCGCACCTCCAAAGGTTCTGCTCCGATGATAGAAACCTTGGCAGCTACTATCATTCGGCTTTCTGGATGGAATGGCAAAACACCTCTTTACGACCCAATGTGTGGTAGCGGAACGCTGCTCTGCGAAGCATTGATGCACTATTGCAGAATTCCCGCAAATCACAAAAGAGCCAAATTTGGTTTTGAAAACTTGCCAGATTTTGATGAAACTGAATGGTTAAAAGTAAAAGAAAACAGTAATCGAAATTTACGTGAATTACCCAAAAATTTACTTTTTGGAAGTGATGTTAGCTTTCACGCAATTAAAGACGCAATCGCAAATGCAAGCACTTTACCTTCTGGAAATTTAGCTAATTTCCAACAATCTAACTTCAAAAATTTACCAGAAATTCACAACGCAATAATCGTCTGTAATCCACCCTATGGAATTCGTTTGGGCGATGAAGAAAGTGTTACAAAACTTTACAAAGAATTTGGTGATTTTCTTAAACAAAGATGCAAAAATTCAACCGCCTATATTTATGTTGGTGATCGCACATTAATTCCAGCAATTGGCTTAAAACCATCACGCAAAATACCACTTAAAAATGGAAATTTAGACGGTCGTCTTCTTAAAATAGATATCTATTAATGAAAGGTGAAAAGATGACATATTTAGAAAAATCAAGAAAATATTTTTTCAAAATAGTCCAAAATTACAACTTAGAAAAAGAGAATATTTTGGTTTTAGCTAATCCTCTTTCTGCTGAAGAAGCAATTGGTAAACCTGGTAGACGAGACTATCCGATAATTGAGGGTAAAGAAAGAATTTTGGAAGCAAAATTTATTGATGCAAAAGGACACGCCTTTACCGACTCTGCCAAAGAATTTAGTGGGAATTTGCAACAAATTTTAGAACTTTCACTCGATTCAAATCAAAATAGAGCAATCTATACTGCAGCACTTAACGCCGTCTTAAATTATTTGAAAATTGCGAAAGGCACTGTCCATTGTAAAAATGATAAACCCGAAAAATGTGCAAAAGATATTTCCAAAAATTTGTTTGAAAAATATGGAAAAATCAAAGTTGGACTCATTGGTTTAAATCCTGCAATTGCCGACGAACTTATCGATACTTTTGGAGAAAAAAATGTGATGATTACGGATTTAAATAAAGATAATTTGAACAAAAAAAGGATAAAAATACTTGACGGTCATAAATTCAATCAATATCTAATTGAGAGTGTCGATGTGGTCGTGATGACTGGAACCATAATAGTAAATGACAGTTTTGAATGTCTTTTGAAAAAAATCATTTCTTTGAAGAAAGATTATTATGTTTTCGGAGTAACTGCTGCAGGAATGTGTAATATCTTTAATTTTAATAGATTGTGCCCTTACGGTACGATTGAATAATTTAAATTTAGGAGAAAATTATGAATTTTAAAAAATATCCGCAAAGAGAACTAGGACACATTCTTTCAATTCCATTTATTTGGGGAATGTTATTCTTTTTTATTGCTTTTGATGTTGCACTCGAAATTTATCATCAAATTTGTTTTAGGTTATATAAAATTCCGCTTGTAAATCGCAAAAAATATGTGAAAATTGACCGTCATAAATTAAAATATCTTTCTTTTTTAGACAAAATGCGCTGTGTTTATTGCGGGTATGGAAATGGAATCTTGGCTTATGCCGTCAAAGTTACAGGAGAAACCGAAAAATATTGGTGCGGTATTAAACACGAAAAAGACAAAAATTTTGCAGAACCAAAACATCAAAAAAATTTTGCGGAATTTGGTGATAATGCTGATTTTGAACAAAAATATCTGAAGGAAAAAAATGATTAGAGAATTGCATGTTTCCCTTTTTGACCTTATCATTAGTAGCTCACAAGCTTTTGAGCTTCTAAATCCAGACATCAGTAATCATCAGCTTCAAGTTGCCTACATCGCTTACGCAATCGGTACTGAAATGGAGCTAACTTCCGAACAAAAACACAATCTGCTTTTGGCTGGTGCACTTCATGATATTGGTGCTTTTTCGTTGAAAGAACGATTACAAATCAAAAATTTTGATTATGTCGATGAACACAATCACACCGAATTTGGTTATTATGTTCTCAAAATGTTCAAACCATTTTCCAAAGTGGCAGAAATTGTTCGAGACCACCATTGTGTTTGGAAGCATTCGGTTGGCGTAGGATTGGAAAGCCAAATCATTCACTTGGCGGATAGAGTAGCAATTCTACTAAACATAAAAGAATACACTTTACCACAAGCTGAAAATATTCGCAAAAAAATCCAACAATTTTCTGGAACTACTTTTAACCCAAAAATCGTAAATGCGTTTATGCATCTTTCGCAAAAAGAATATTTTTGGTTTGATATTGCTTCACCTTCACTCTCCATCCTCCTCAAACAAAGAATCCCGCTTAATATTGTGGAACTCAATTCAGATGAACTTTTAGATTTTTCTCACATGATAAAAGTACTCATCGATTTTAGGTCGGAACACACCGCAACCCATTCCAGCCGCGTTGCTTTGACCGCAAAACAATTGGCTGATTTTATCGGATTTTCCAAACGAGAAAGCCAATTTATGGAAATTGCTGGTAATCTACACGATTTTGGAAAAATTGCCATTCCGCTCGAAATTTTAAATAAACCAGAAAAATTGACAACCAAAGAATTCGATATTATGCGAAGTCACGCCTACTATACTTACACCATTCTAGAACCCATTTCGGAACTAAACTTAATCACAACTTGGGCAGCATTTCACCACGAAAGATTAGACGGAAACGGTTATCCATTCCACCATAATGCCCACAACTTAACACTCGGTTCACGCATAATGGCAGTAGCAGATATTTTTGCCGCAGTTGTGGAAGATCGTGTTTACAGAAAAGGCTTTGATCGAGACAAAATTCTCAAAATTCTCCATTCTGCCGCCAATAACTATAGCATTGATGCCGATATTGCGAATGTTATTGAGAAAAATTTTGATTTGTTCCATTCGCTCTGTTTGAATGCCGACAAATCAGCGTTAGAAGAATACAATAAGTTTATCAGTTTCAAACAAAATACTCAACACATTTCGACATAATCTTTTTTCTTGACATATGAACATATGCTCATAACTCTGCCCGCAGAAAATTTAAGGAGTTAGTATGTCGAGACCTGAAAAAAAGAGAATTGTCAAACAGCCACCGCTTTATTGTGGGTTTAAACCTGTGGGAATACCTATTCGCACATTGTCGGAAGTAAACTTTTCATTAGATGAATATGAAGCAATCAGATTAGCTGATTATCTCGGTATGGAACACTCTGAAGCAGCCATTGAAATGGAAATATCTCGTCCTACATTTAGCCGATTAATTGAAAAAGCTCGCAAAAAAATCGCCGATTTCATCATCAATGGCAAGGCCATACAAATAGATGGTGGCAATATACATTTTCGCGGAAATATCTTAAAATGTAGTACTTGCGGACATATGTTCAATATAACTTTTGAAAAAAATATCACAAAATGTCCAGCTTGCGATTCCACAAATTTAATCGATATGGCTGGAAATTTTGGTCACGGAAAATGTTGCAGAAATGAAAAAACAGAAAAATAGGAGAAACAAAATGAACAAAAAAATCGCTATACCAACAACACAGGGAATTTTAAGTGCTCATTTCGGGCATTGTGAAAAATTTGCAATTTATGAAGTTGTAAACGACAAAATCATCAAAGAAAAATTTATCACCCCACCACCACACGAACCAGGTTCACATCCTGCATTTTTGCGCGAGCTTGGCTGTGATGCAATTATCGCTGGTGGAATGGGAATGAGAGCACAAAATTTATTTGCACAGAATAATATCGAAGTGATTATTGGTCTCAAATCAGATAATCTCAAAGGACTCGTGGAAACCTACATTTCAGAAGGATTAGAATCTGGCGATAATCTCTGCGGAGGTGGAGATAACCTCTGCGGTCACTAACGAAAAATCAATAATGAAAATAGCAATTGCAAGTGGAAAGGGTGGTACAGGAAAAACTACTCTTTCCACAAATTTAGCTTCTTTTTGGGCGGAAAAAACAACTATCGTTTTAACCGATTTGGATGTGGAAGAACCGAATTCAGGTTTATTCATCGAAGGTAAAAAAGTCCATCAAGAAAATAAATTCAAAATGATTCCAAAATGGGAAAAAACTGATTGCATTCTTTGTGGGAATTGTCAGAAAGTATGCAACTTTAACGCCGTGATGAAACTCGGTGAGATGATTATGGTCTTCCCTGAATTGTGTCACGGATGTTATGCGTGCAGCGAATTATGCCCCACAAAATCTCTGCCAATGATACCCAAAAAAATGGGTGAATTGAAATATTTCAAATCCGATAATTTAGATTTTATTGAGAGTAAGCTTATCATCGGTGAAGAGCAGGCTGTTTCACTTATAAAGCAAACTTTGGATTATGTTAATAATAATTTTCCCAAAAATACAATCAAAATTTTTGATGCTCCGCCTGGAACTTCTTGTCCGGTAATCGAAGCGACCAAGGATGCAGACTTGATTTTACTCGTAACCGAACCAACTCCATTTGGTTTACACGATCTGAAATTAGCGGTGGATACGATGCGAAAATTAAAAAAAAATTTCGGAATAATCATTAATCGGTTTGGAATTGGCGACAATAAAGTAGAAAAATATTGTTCAGAAAACAAAATTCCATTTATAGCCAAAATCCCCAATATGCGAAAGATAGCAGAATTATATTCTACCGGAAACCTGCTTTACAAAGAAATCCCAGAAGTAAAAGTTCAACTTGAAAACATAATTACTTTCATTTCCAAATATCAACAGGAGAATGCATTATGAAAGAAATTGTTATAATTTCAGGGAAAGGTGGAACCGGAAAAACATCGATTACTGCTTCTTTTGCCTATCTTGGTGATAAAGATGTAATCGTGGCAGATTGTGATGTAGATGCAGCCGACATGCATCTCTTAGTGCAACCAGATTGGGGAAAATCTGAAAATTTTCACAGTGGATTACTCGCAAAAATAGACCAAGAAAAATGCATTAAATGTGGAAAATGTGCTGAAGTTTGTCGCTGGAATGCAATCCCAGTAATTGACAAAAAATACATTGTCCAGCCTCTCGATTGCGAAGGTTGTGGATATTGTGCGATAATTTGTCCTACCGATGCAATAAGTATGAATCTGCAAAATGTGGGGAATTGGTTTTTATCTAACATAAAAACAGGCACAAAAATGGTGCACGCAAAATTGGGAATTGGTGCAGAAAATTCTGGAAAATTAGTTGCCAAAGTAAAGAATGAAGCGAAAGCCATTGCGGAGAAAGAAGGGAAGGAAATCATCATTGTTGATGGCTCGCCCGGAATTGGATGTCCTGTGGTTTCTTCACTTTCCGGAGCAACTTATGTTGTGTTAGTAACCGAACCTTCTGTTTCCGGCATTCACGATTTAAAAAGAGTTTATGAACTTGTGAAAAAATTCGGAATTAAAGCTGGATGTATCATCAATAAAGCGGATATAAATATGGAAAAATCTAACGATATTCACGAATTTCTAAAAGCAGAAAATATCGATTTTATCGCAGATATTCCCTATAATGAAAATTTCACAAAAGCTATGACGATGGGCAAAACAATCGTCGAGTTTGATAATGGAAAAATCAAACAAATTTTA
This sequence comes from Candidatus Cloacimonadota bacterium, assembly GCA_018645365.1. Classification (GTDB taxonomy): domain Bacteria; phylum Cloacimonadota; class Cloacimonadia; order Cloacimonadales; family TCS61; genus TCS61. The sequence goes on along the minus strand of JABGOP010000001.1, from coordinate 228,312 downwards.
GAAAACAGTTGGGAAAAAATAAAAACCAAATAGGAGAAATAATGAAAATATTATTAACAGCAAAGGGAATAGAATGGGATTCTAAAATGGATCCACGATTCGGTAGAACGGAATTTTTCTTTATTTACGATGAAGAAACGGAAAAAATTGAAACTTACGATAATCGTGCAATCGCCAATGAAGCACACGGTGCTGGACCAAAAACAGCTCAGAAAATGTCTGAGTACAACATTAATGTTCTTATAACAGGAAATGGACCGGGTGGAAATGCAGCTGCTGTTGTTAACCAGACAGGTATAAAAGTATTTATCGGGGCAGGCGAAATGACTGTGAAAGAAGCTTACAATGCATACAAGAATGGAGATTTAAAAGAATTCTAACTTCATAGGAAAAATTAAATGAGAATAATAATCGAAGTTCTAAAGCATGCATTAATGATAACAGGTTTTGTGTTCGTGATGATGCTTATAATTGAGTACATTAATGTTCAAACAAAAGGATTGTGGCAAAATAATCTTGCTGAATCCAAATGGAAACAATATTTTCTAGCAGCATTTTTAGGTGCTATCCCGGGATGTCTTGGTACTTTTACAGCCGTAACTTTATTTTCTCATCGTATCATTTCTTTTGGAGCAGTAGTAACTGCTATGATAGCAACCAGTGGAGATGAAGCTTTTATAATGTTGGCAATGTTCCCGCAAAAGGCAATTCTGCTTACAGCTATTATTTTTGTAGTTGGAATTATTGCTGGATTCATCACTGACAAAGTAATTTCAAAAAAGCATTTTGAGATAAAATTTTCCAACAATAAATTACCTTTTCACGAAGAAGAAAAATGTGATTGTTTTCCTAAAAGCAATCTTCTGATTCATTTAAGAAAGCCTTCCACTCATCGCATTTTACTGCTCATCATTATCTCTATTTTTTTGGTGGGAACCGTTCTCGGCGAAATCGGTCCAGAACAATGGAATTGGATAAGAATAACTATTACGCTCACATCCATAATCGCTTTATTCATCGTTGTTACCGTTCCCGAACATTTTTTAGAAGAACATCTTTGGGAACACATTGCCAAAACTCATATTCCAAAAATATTTTTTTGGACATTCGGCACATTACTTGTCGTTCACATTTTACTGCAATTTATGGATATAAACGGTTGGATTGCAAATAATATGTTTGTTGTTTTGGCCGTTGCATTGCTAATCGGCATTATTCCCGAATCGGGACCGCATCTTGTTTTTGTTACATTATTTGCATCGGGAACAATTCCATTCAGTATTCTGTTGGCGAGCTCAATTGTGCAAGATGGACACGGAATGTTGCCGCTATTGGCTGAGTCTAAACGAGGATTTTTATCAGTGAAAGCTGTTAATCTTGTTTTTGGTGCAATCGCTGGAATAATTGGTTTACTATTGGGATTTTAGGAAAATATGAAGAAAAAATTTGAAGTTGGAAAGGTATTGACAATCTCATTTGCACATCTTTCACACGATATATTCACGGCTTTTCTGGCACCAATCTTACCTCTTCTCATAGATAAATTAGGCATCTCACTTTCTATGGCTGGGCTTTTAGATGTTATCAGAAAAATTCCATCGCTTTTAAATCCATTTGTGGGCTTAATGGCAGACCGCATCTGTGTGCGTTATTTCATTATTCTAACACCAGCAATTACCGCTATTACAATGAGTTTATTGGGAAATATATCCAATTACCCAACACTACTAATTTTGTTGTTCGTCGCAGGAATTAGCAGTACTCTTTTTCATGTACCAACTCCGGTAATGATTAAGCATGTTTCCGCAAATCAAACTGGTAAGGGCATGAGCTACTATATGTTAGGTGGTGAAATTGCCAGAACTTTGGGACCACTTTTAATTACTGCTGCCATTTCTTGGTGGGGATTAGAAGGTTCCTGGCGTGTAATGCCATTGGGAATTATCGCATCTTTTATTCTTTATTTGAAGTTACGAAATATTAGCATCAGCCAAGATTTTCAGAAAAAGAAAAAAGAGATTGGAGCCTCTGAAACATTCAAAAAACTAATCCCGTTTTTCGTGATAATTTTTGGTATTACCATCTTTAGGGCAGCAATGAAATTATCTCTCACACTCTACCTTCCCACTTTCCTAACCAAGCAAGGGAATAGCTTGTGGTTAGCGGGAATTTCATTGGCTATTTTACAATTTTCGGGAGCAATCGGCACTTTTTTTGCAGGTCCTATTTCAGATAAATTTGGCAGAAAAAATATTTTGCTGATTACCTCCGTTATCAACCCCGTTTTGATGTGGATATTTATCTCTTCGAACAGCACTTTTATGATTCCACTGCTATTTATAATGGGATTTTTCCTGTTTGCTTCTGGTCCTGTTTTATTGGCACTAGTGCAAGACACAAATTCCGAACATCCGGCTTTTATCAATGGAATTTATATGACCATCAGTTTCGGCGTCAGTTCGTTAATGGTTTTATTAATTGGATTTTTGGGTGACAAATTTGGTTTAATTATAACCTATCGGTTTTGTGCAATCATTTCAATTGCTTCAATTCCGTTTATATTGATGTTAAAAAATAAAAATAGAGGAATTTCAAAATGAAGAACTATGATGTAATAATTATTGGTGGCGGTCCTTCGGGAATCATCACTGGAGTAACTGGGAAAAAACAAAATCAAGAAAAAAGTTTTTTAATTATTAAAGAGGAAGAAAAAGGTTTAGTGCCGTGTGGAATCCCTTATGTCTTCCACGATTTAGAAGGTGTGGTTCAAAACGCAATGGGACCAAAACCTTTTATTGATGCGGGTGGGGAAGTATTGATCGATAAAGTTATCGAAATTAACACAACTCAGAAAACACTAAAAACAGATGGCAAAAAAACTTTCCAATACGGAAAATTAGTAATTGCGACCGGCTCCACTCCGACTATTCCAAAATTCATCAAAGGGTATGATTTAGATGGTGTAGAATACATCAAAAAAAGCTATGATTACATTGATTTATTGAGACAAAAAACAGACAAAGCCAAAAATATTGTGGTTATCGGTGGTGGATTTATTGGTGTAGAAGTTGCGGAACAACTTGCAAAATTTAAAGATAAAAAAGTTTCACTTGTAGAAATGGGAAATTTTTGCCTTTATCGTGCTTTCTCCAAAGAAGTCGTAGAAAAAGCAGATAAGGTAATTAAAGATGCTAATGTAAATCTTTATACAAACAACAAAATCGAAGAAATTCTTGGCGAAAACAGGAAAGTAACAGGTGTAAAACTTACGAGTGGAGAAAAATTGGATGCAGAAATTGTGATTGCCGCAATTGGCTACAAACCAAATAGTGAGTTAGCAAAAAATATTGGTTTAGAGATAAATAGCAATGATGCCATTCGATGCGACAATTATCTTCGTACCACCCAAAAAGACATTTTTGCAGTGGGAGATTGCTCTCAAACAATTGGTTTCGTAACGGGTAGAACCGACAACATTATGCTTGCTTCTACCGCTACTGCTGAAGCTAGAATTTTGGGCTATAACCTTTTTGGAATTAAGCTTCTCCGAAATTTTGTCGGTACACTTTCAGTATTTTCTACAGAAATAAATGGCGTAGTTTTCGCATCTGCGGGTGCAATTGAACAAAGTGCAAAATATGCAAATATCGATTATGTCGTGGGAAAATTTACCGATGTAGATAGACATCCAGCTACTATTGCAGACACAAGCACATTGATGGTAAAATTAATTGTTTCACCTTGTACTGGAACTATTATTGGTGGAGAAATGTACGGTGGAAAATCAGTCGGTGAACTTATTAATGTGGTTGGTTTAGCAATTCAAAAAGAGGTAACGGTTTATGAATTAGTTTCCTACCAAATAGGAACACATCCGCTATTAACAACAGCTCCGACAAAATATCCACTTATTAAAGCTGCCGAAATGGCAATCTCAAAAATACAGAAATAGCATTATTTAAGGCTTGTGTTGTTAACAACACAAGCCTTTTTTCTTGACATAAAATCGTGATATTTCTAAGAGTTGTAGAATATGAAAAATATCGCGATAATTACAGCAGGTGGAAACGGAAGCCGCTTGCAAAATAAAACAAAAAAACAATTCCTTGAAATTAGTGGGAAACCACTTATTTTTTGGACTATTGAAGTTTTTGTAAATCACCCCGAAATTGATGAAATAATCGTCAGTTTACCACCAGATGAACAAAAATGGCAAAAAAAAATACTTGCTGAATTTCCGAAAATAACCTTTGTGGAAGGTGGAAAAGAGAGACAAGATTCCGTTTTTAATGCACTCAAAAAATGTCCAGTTGATACAGATTTTGTTTTAATTCACGATGGTGTACGACCGTTTGTTTCGGCAAAAGAAATTTCGCAACTTTTAATCAAAGTAACAACTGAAAAAGCAGTAATTCCAATTAGTAAAATCAAGAATACCGTTAAACAAATCGAGCGTGGTAAGATAGTGAAAACTGTTTCGCGAGAAAACCTTGTGAATGCACTTACACCGCAAGTTTTTGATTTTAATTTAATTTTTGATTGCCACAAAAAAGCAAAAAATAATTTTACCGATGATGCGGCAATTTTGGAGCATTTTGATTATTCTGTGGCAGTTTTGGAATGTTCTTCAAAAAACTTTAAAATTACAGAGCCATTTGACTTAGAAATTGCCAAATATATCTTAGGAGATAAATAATGAAATTCATATTTTACATACCTATTTTAGGTGTTGGTTGTGGCGTTTTGGGAATGAGTTTAGCAAAAGTTTCCCTAAATTTGGGGAAATATGCATCTACTCTTTTGCGAGCTCTCGAATATCGTGGCTACGATTCAACTGGCGCAGCTTTCCAAAAAGAAAGGTGTACAAATATAACACTTTTAAAAGATGTTGGCGCTCCAAGCACACTTGTAAAAACTCTTGGCATTGAAAATGAAAGTGGCAAAATCTTTTGTGGTCAAGTACGGTGGGCTACTTTTGGAGCAGTAACAAAGAAAAATGCCCAACCGCACGAAGTTAAATGCAAAAAACATATTTACGGTGCACACAATGGCAATATCACCAACACGCGTGAACTAAAAAATTTTCTCCTTTCGGAAGGTCATAATGTTGTTTCGGACAATGATGGAGAAATGCTTGTTCATACAATTGAGCACTATTTTGATAATGAATTGGATAAATATTCTATCTCAAAACAAAATCAAACTGAAATTAGGAAAAAATGTATGCGAGCTGCAATCATTAATGCTTCGGTAAAAATGGTTGGTTCTTATGCGGCTGTAATTGTAGATCCAATTACGGAAATTTCTTACGCAATAAAAGCTGGCAGTAGCTTATATTTTGGCGTTGGAGAAATTGATGGAAATAATTTTGGTTTAGCATCCTCCGACCTTACGGCAGTTTTACGCTTTACCAAAAATTTAATAACTCTTCGGGAAGGTGAATGCATTGAGTTTAGCAATAATACTTTTTTTGTTTTTGCTTTTAAAGATTTAAAAATAAAGCGTTCTAATAAACCTGATTTAATAATTAATACTGGCGAAAAAATAAAGAAAAAAGCAGTGTTTTCTAAGCTTCGCGCCGAAGACACTGAACTTCTACCTCAATTTAAATACTTTATGGAACAAGAAATTAATGCTGAAATTGAATCTTCAGGGAAATTGATAAAACTTTTTCAAGGTGGCTCTAATACAGGTAAACAAATAGTTAATCTTTTAATAAAAGAAAATCTGTTGAAAAAATTTAATGAATTAGTTGAAATTATCATTCAAACAGAAAATTATGAAGCTAAAAATAAATTATTTTTAGAGTTTAATCAAACAGAAATTGCAGATAAATATTATCAAAAAGTTATTGAAAAATGCTATCCATTATACGCTGAAGTTGTCAAAGAAAATTTTGAGAAAAAATATTTTTTCTCTTCCGAAAAAAACACATTTATTGATCTTTTAAACTCAAAATTCGATAAGAAAAAATTTCTTATTTCAAAAGCATTAGATGCAATTATTGAAAAAAATGATGTCGATGAATTCAATGAAAGTGTTGCTCATTTTATCGAATTAATCGAAAATACGGCAAATGAAAATCGAAACATTTACACTATCGCTTGCGGAACTTCATTTCACGCAACAAAAACAGCCTCTTTATTTTTTAATGAAATTGCAGGAATTGAAATTATTCCTATTTTGCCGGGTGATTTTAGAGGGCAATATTCGAAAAGTTTAAGAGATAATGATGTCATTATTGGTGTCTCGCAAAGCGGTGAAACAAAAGACCTTATCGATATTTTCAATGATGTCGAAAGCTCCGGATTAGATATCAAATTAATTGTTTTAGCTAACAACATGAATTCCACTTTGGGGCAAGAAAAAAGTGATGTGTCAATTCCAATTTATTGTGGACCAGAAATTGCCGTCCCCGCCACTAAAAGCTTCATAAATCAACTAACTCTTTTCTACTATCTTGCCATTAAGGTTTCAGAAATGATCTTAAAAAATGTTGATGATGAAGCTGCTTCCAAAAAACTAGAAGCTCGTTTTAAATCGTTAAATGATATTCCTACTTTAATTGAAGCAACAATAAATAACACAAAAGAACAAATTGAGTATGTCTCTTCAAAAATATACATGGAGCCATCTATTCATATTGCTGCCACCAAAATTACGGGTGTGGCAAAAGAGGGAGCATTAAAAATTCGTGAAACTGTTTTAAATCACACTGAGGGGGGTGAAGCTTCTGAGTTCAAACATGGTCCAAACACAATTTTAGGGAAAAATACAGTATTTGGAATTAAGCATATTAAAGCAATGATGAAACACTACAACAACACCATTGATAAGATGGAAAAACTTGCCGAAGAACGTAAAATTCCAAGTGGCGAACGCAGAAAAATAGCTAAGGCAATTAGCACATATTCATTTAAAAAAATAAAACCGTTTAACCTTACAAAAATTGGAACAAAATTATTTAATGAGATTGTTACGGATTTTGATTTTTTTGAAGAAGGATATCGAAATTACCCAATTATATATATCACAGGACCAGATGATAGAGATGTAAATTTAACAATTTCACAAATTAATACTCATAAAATTAGAGGCGCAGATGGTTTTATTATTGCAGAAGAAAATGAAGAATTGTTGCAAAATGTTCGTACAAATCCGCATGACAACGGTTATTATGGTTGGGGATATATTCCACTTCCAAAAACTGGAGATGCATTGATGACCGTTTTTTCTTCGACGATAGTCTTGCAATTACTGGCTCTTAAAATGAGTATCAGGAAAATGGAAAAATTGGACATTCTGGGAATTGCCGACCACGGCGTTCACCCCGATGTTCCCAAAAATGTTTCAAAATCCATTACGGTGGACTAAAAAATATGAGAATAGGATATGGGTATGATGTACACAAATTAGTGGAAAATCGTAAACTAATTTTGGGTGGAATTGAAATTCCCTTTGAAAAAGGTTTACTCGGTCACTCGGATGCGGATGTATTAATTCACGCAATTATTGACGCAATTTTAGGAGCTTTGGCAAAAGGTGATATTGGGCAACTTTTCCCTGATTCTGATGAAAATTTCAAAAATATTGACAGTCGTATTTTATTGCGACATGTTGCAAAATTAATGTCCCAAGAGGGCTATAAGGTTGGAAATATGGATGCTACCATTTGTGCAGAAAAACCAAAATTACAAAAATTTATTTTACAGATGCGAGAAAACATTTCTCACGATCTTCACACTAATATAAAAAACATTTCTGTAAAAGCAACTACTGAAGAGGGTGTCGGCACTACCGGAAATGGCAATGCTATTTCTGCAACAGTGGGCATAATTATAACAAATGAATAAACCAGAATTACTTCTCCCCGTTGGAAATACCGAAGCTTTTTTTGCGGCACTCGAAGGTGGTGCAGATGCTATTTATCTTGGTTTGCGTAATTTCAATGCACGGGATCGAGCCAAAAATTTTGCACTAAATCAATTGCAAGCTCTTCTAAAAGAAAGTGAAAAACAAAACAAAAAAGTGTATCTTACCTTGAATACACTTATCAAGAACAATGAATTATCACAGCTTTTAGACACTCTTTATCTCCTTTCTCAAACCACTATTTCTGCAATTATTGTTCAAGATTTAGGGGTGTATTATTTATTGAAAAAATATTTTCCACAAATCCCACTTCATGCTTCTACCCAAATGGGATTTCATAATTCAATCGGAGCAAATTTTGCTGAAAAACTGAATTTTGAACGCGTAATTTTAGCACGCGAATTAACCTTTGAAGAACTTGTGAAAATCAAAAAAAAATCGAACATTGAGCTAGAAACTTTTGTACACGGTGCACTTTGTTATTCTTTTTCAGGAATGTGTCTTTTTAGTAGTTATCTCGGTGGAATGAGTGCAAATCGTGGTAAGTGTCGACAACCATGTCGTCGCATTTACCAAAATAATGCAAAAGGAAAATATTTCTTTTCATTAAAAGATATTCAACTCATCGAACAAGTTCCAAAAATCATGGAAATCGGTATTTCATCACTAAAAATAGAAGGCAGAATGAAGTCGGCAGAATATGTTTATCGAGTAGCAAAAGCATATCGAATGGTGATTGACAATCCGCATAAAATTGAAGAAGCAAAACAAATTTTGCAATACGATTTTGGTCGCGAAAAAACTACCTATTTTTTCGGGCAAAACGTAAAAAATGCCATTACTGAAAATCCATTTGTTGGAATTCATCTCGGCAACATTTCCGAAATATCTAAGAATAACTTCACTTTCCAGAACAATCATTCTCTCAAAATTCGCGACAGAATACGCGTTCAAACACAAGATGGAATGAATACTAATGCCCTTAAAATTAAAGAGTTACACCACATAGATGAAAGCACGACTATCGTTTCTGAAAACCATAATTTTACAGTTAATGATAAGGTTTTTTTAATTGGGCTTTCTGAAAAAAGATTCAAAAATAAATTTTCAAAAGATGGAAAACGCCTTCAAACTCAAATGCCAAAAAGGCAAAAACAAAACATTTTAGCTCAAATCGGTTCCATAAAAACACCAAAAATCTTCACTATTTATGCACGCATTGATTCGCTGAAATGGTTACGGAAAATTTATTTTGACAATATTAATTATCTCATTTTGAATTTACCCAAAAAAGAGTGGGCTGATTTTGATTTACAAAATCCCTTTTTACAAAAACAGATTGCTAAATTAGTTTTACAATTGCCAAAATTTATCTCCGAAAACAACATTGGCTTCTACAAAAGTTTATGTCTACTTTTCTATAAAAACGGAGTGAGAAAGTTTATGATTAGTCATATTTCACAATTAGATGCTTTGCCAAAACGCAATGACATTACTATTTTAGCAAGTGAAAATGTTTATTCTCTCAATGATGTGGCAATTCAATTTTTGAAAGAAAACAATGTTGATTCCTACATTTATCCACTCGAAAATGATGCTGAAAATCTACAAAAAGGTAAAGATAGAAAAGGAATTGTACCGCTATTTTTTCATCCCGAACTTTTTTATTCGAGAATGCCTGTCGAGGCTGAAAATCCTTTTAGCGATAAAGATTACGAGTATGAAAAAGTGATTAAAAATAACATTACACGCGTTATCTCACCATTGCCAACTTCCCTTTTACAGTATAAAGATTCTTATTACAAAGTTGGATTTCGCAACTTTTTGTTAGATTTCTCTTTTGAAAAACCATCCCAAAAAAGGTTTAATCGGATTTTGAAAAAATTTCACAATTCGACAGCCGAACAACCAAGTTCAAATTTTAATTTCAAGAATGGTCTAAATTAGAAAAACCCCACGTTTAGTGGGGTTTTTCTATAATTATATTACTCTTTTAGTAAATTTTTAATGTGCCAATTTCTGCTTCTACTGCATGTAAAATTGCACGAGATTTTACCAATTCCATCATGTTGTTATGATCATCGAACAAAGGACGGTCCACATCGAGATGATCTACCACTTTACGAACTGCTCTATGACCAGCACGCGTTCCGGCGCCCGGTGTATATTCACGAAAATCAAGAGCTTGTGCCGCCGCGATAAATTCAATTCCCAAAATCCCATAAGCATTTTCCAAAATTTGGCGAGTTTTGAGAGCTGTATTCATTCCCATACTAACGAAATCTTCTTGATCCGCAGCAGCTGGGATAGAATGCATTGAAGCTGGCGTAGATAGAATGCGCTGTTCCACAATCATCATGTCTGCGGTATATTGACTGAGCATATGCCCCGAGAACATTCCTGCGCCTTTAGTGAGAAATGCTGGTAATCCAACGCTGAGAGCTGGATTCAAAAGACGATTTAATCTTCTTTCCGAAATAACACAAACCATTGTGATAACCGAGCCTAACATATCCATTGGGACGGCAACTGGTGAACCTTGAAAATTTGCACCAGTCAAAACAATTCCATCTTCAGGAAGAAAAATAGGATTGTCGCCAACACCATTTAATTCAATTTCAACTTGACTACGAGCCCAACGCAATTGGTCGCGAGCAGCACCGATAACTTGCGGAGTGGAACGCATACTGTAAGCATCTTGAACACGAACCTTAACTTTACCTTTGAGAAGATCAGAATCTTCGATAATACGGCGAATATTTCCAGCAGACGTAACTGCACCTTGAAACCCACGCAATTCGTGAAGTCGCTCATCATAAGGTTTGAGGTTTGCCATCAAAGCTTCCAATGTCATTGCCGCAGCAATTTCTGCCTGTTTGAAAAATCGTTCAGTTTCATAAATAATGAGTGCTGACATTGCAGTTAAAAGATTGCTACCATTAATAGTTGCGAGCCCATCGCGAGCTTGTAAACCTGGAATTTCAATTCCTGCTTTTTCGAGTGCTTCTTTTCCAGAATAACGATTTCCTTCAAAAAATGCTTCACCTTCCCCCATCAAGAGAAGAGCGATTTGGCTCATCGGTGCAAGGTCACCACTCGCTCCAACACTACCCTTTTCACAAACAACTGGGGTAACACCCTTGTTCAGCATTTCAATTAAGGTTTGGGTGATTATTGGTCTGCAACCCGAATGCCCATGCGCGTGGACATTGATTCTGCCTAACATCGCACCACGAACATGTTCGACCGGAGCAGGTTTTCCAATTCCAGCTGAATGGTTATAAATCAGATATTTTTGAAATTGTTTAATTTGTTCACCGTCTAATTTTATTTCTGAAAATTCACCGATACCAGTATTCACGCCGTACATAGTTTCGCCTTCTTCTATTTTTGTTTCGATAAAAGTACGGCATTTTACAATTCTCTCTTTTGCTTCTGGATGAAGCTCCACTTTCTCCAAACCGTGTGCTACACGATAGACATCTTCGATTTTAAGATCGTTTCCTGTAATTACCAATGACATTTTTTCTCTCCGTTTTTTATTTTTTGTTTTTAAAATTTATGTTCATAAGAAATCTGAAAACCCTTTCTCTGCCAATCTGGCTTAATTTTCAAATTACTTAAAACTGACTTTTCATTATTTGCATTGCGTGCAGAAATGGCGGAATCCACCATACTGACAAGACGGTTCAAAATTGCTGCGGCAAAAGTAAATTTGGTATAAATTAATAAATTTTGTCGAGTTCGTCGCATATTTTGGTATTTTACCCAATTTCTTTCCGTTCCCCAATCCCACTCTTGATTACCAGAAATCAAATTATTCGCAAGGTAATTTTCATATCCTTCTGGGTCATTTTTGTAAATAAGAAAATAGTTACGAGCCGCTAAAATAATATTTTCATTATACGCGTCACTGCTCTCGTAATCTTGAATTTGTTGATAATATTCATCATCACTATTTATTGGAACTTCGGCATTTGAATTGGCAAATTGCTGAAAAGAATTAGTCGCCCATTCGGTCTCATTTTTTAATCTCAAATAAGCAAAAACAGTAGCCAATTCCACCACAAAAAATGTTGCCGCCTTGTTATATTTTTTGGTGTAAAGCTCCCCCGTACCAGGCAAAACTACAGAAAATGCCATTGCCTTTAGTTTGGAATATTCCTGTGCGAAAAGTCCCGAAAATAATGTTATTAACAAAATTACAAAAAATATTTTTTTCATTTTTGTTCCACCTAATGAATCACCGCAAACGGAATTTTCACCATTTCACTACCAGATTTTACAATCGCGAAATAAACGCCAGATGCAATATTCTGTACATCCCACCGAAAATCTTGATGCAAATTATTTTCTTTTGAAATTTTAACATTTTCCAATAAATTTCCAGCAATATTGAAAATTTTAATCTCAATTTTCTCTGCCGCATTCTCAACTCTGATACGCACTTCACCGTTTCGTGCTGGATTTGGAAAAGCGAAAGCAACAAGTGTTTCGGTTTCTGGTTCGAAAGTGGTAATTTCATTCTCAAAAATCGAGTATTTTCCATTTCGAAAACCATTCCACATTATTGGATTTTCCGTAATATTTCCTAAAAATGCGGAGTATAATTTATGCTCTTTATCAGCATAAATGTAGTAAAGTCGAGAAGTTATTTCGTCCCAATAAAAATGGTCATCTAAATTATTTTTACGCCAATAAAATGAATATTCCATTCTAAAATCGCCATTTTGATCGATGGCAACATAGCCACCATTTTCCTCTTCCAAGAGAGTAATTATATCTTCGCCAAATTTTATGACACGCGGAAATTTTTCCGATTTTATAGATTTGTGTTCTAAATATGTCGGAAAACCACTTTTCAAAGTACCATTTAAGGTAATAGCAAAAACACGATTTTCAGCTCCGAAAGTGAGATAAATCTGCTCATCCATTTTGCACAACGCAAGCTGAGATGGTGCCTTATCCGAATATGGGGCTAAGCTAAAAATCTTTTCCGCTACATCATCTTTAATCTTGAAAATATCGCCATTCGCATTTTGTACAAAAGTTGCATCATTTTGTGAACCGCCAATTTCGTCAAAACTAACCGGCAGAAATTTGGGGTCATAATTCGCAATTTCCACTTCGTAATATGGTGCTCCCTCTAAATCTAAATCTGGAATAAATTGAATCTTATTCTCTGATGCCACAATTAAATGTTCACCATCAAATGTACATTTCGCATTTTGAATATTTAATGCAAAATCACCCACAAAAAGTGAATCTTCGGTTGGAATTACCGTGAGTGGCGAATACCAGTTTTCAATTAAAAGTGGTGCACCTGAAACATTTGAGAAAAATATTTGCATTTCCGAATTTTCGGTATTAACAAAATTTATGCTATTTTCACTAACGAATGTAAATTTATCACGGTCATTTTCGTTATCAAAACAAGTTGCAATCGGAAAATCCACATCGTTCAAATATGCTGTTTCATAAATATTTTGCCAGCTATTGCCAGATTGTGTGAAAAATTTTAGTTCCTCATCTGCGACAACTGGGAAAATTGGATAATTCTCAAATTGACCAACTAAGCCGATTGCTTTAATGGAGTCAAACTCAGCAATTTTATGGGTCTCATCAAATAGATTTGTGCCAAATTTGAAGCTCATATTTCGTTGTTGAAATGGATCTATTGCATAACTACTGATGTCGTAAATAGAAAAGATTGACGGATTTCCGCTATTATCCACAAATGCTGGATTTGAAGTTGCAGAAAGTTCATTGTTGAAAATTTTGCCAATAAATTCTATCTCACCTTCAGGATTTACAATGTAATCATCATCCCAACCAGTGAAAAAACCATCTTCATTTATGAGCGGTTTATATTTGTAAAATGGTTCATAAGCTGTCCCTTTCCAATACATCGAATAGGGATTTCCGATATCGTCAATGTTATCTGCTTCTACAATTTTTACCGCCCGATAATCGTGGTAAATATTGACGGTATTGTTTTCAAAATTATTATTTTGATAGAGAATTTTTTCATCAATATGCCAAATGAGAAGCCCACCACCAATGCTACGATATTGCTCATCTACCCAACCCGGAAGTAGATAGTCATATTCATAATTATTGCTTTCATCGGGGTTTGGAGGAGGATAAGTTGGATGCAGAATAACGCGCCCATCATCGGTTGCCCAAACATAAGTTCCTCCGTCGCCATCTGGGTCAACTTGTCGATTTTCGATGAGATAATATTCGTCGTCATTTATTGGAATTTTAACAAAATGTGTAGAGTTTGCACCAATAAAATTATCCTTTGATTCAGCAGGAAAAATGGTAATTTTCTCACCAAAATATAATTCAGAAATATCTTTTAATATATTGTTTTGGCGAAAAACATCTTCAAAGGGGATAAGCCTTGAAAATACTGATGGTAACGCTGGAAATACACCTTCAAAATAATAAGCAGCATCAGCAGTTCCATCTCCATCTTCATCGAGCCCAAACCCCAAAATAGTGCTTCCACCGCTATCCATTATGTCATAATAACCAACTTGGGGAGTGTGATTTTTGGTGTTATATAAATCTACAAAGCCAATAGAGTGACCAAATTCGTGTACCATTACAGCATTTATAACACCATATCTGCTGTATTGCAGAAAATCGACATCTGATGAATCCACTTCCACATCTTGGGTAATTGTTTCGGGAATATTGCAAGCGTGTGTAATTTCAAAACCACTCTCGGTAACAAAAGGATTTTCGTCCATCTCAATAAAAAAAGATGGAATATCGTGTGGCGTGTCGCCCAAAACATCGTGTTGCCAATCTGAGCCTGCATGAATGAACATATAGTGTCCATAATCGCTAAAATTTAGCGTTGAATCCTGTTCAGCAACGGCAAACGCATCGTAAAAATATTGTTGGAATCTTTCCACCATCAAGTCTGAATCTGACATTCCTGGGTTATAGTAACTCATTGTTTCAGGTAATTTGTAAGCGTGAAAATCACCACTTTCAGAAATAGGGCAAACATCAATATTTAGTGAATATGTTTCATAACTCACAGCAAGATAATATTCCTTTAAGGCTTCTGAAATATCCATAAAATAACCATAATCATGCGGTGGTTTTCCGATGGAAATGGGGTAGTTTGCTGGATCTTGCACAAAACAGCCATTGCCTGTTGTTTCTGAATTATCGATTTCTTCCTCACCTGAAAACTCGAGTAATAAAATGAGTAATTTATCAGAATTTGGCATCCGATTATTATTTTTATTGACGCCACCAAACCGTTTTTCTAATGGATGTGTTTCCTGTTTGTGCGTAATTTCTTTCTGATATTTTTTGGAAACGGCTATCTTTTCTGCATTTAAAAAAAATGCAAAAAATAGCACGAGAACAAACAAAATCTTCTTCATTCTTTAGAAATCTACACCAACTGAAAGAGTTTGGTTGTAATCTTGCAAACCGCCAGCTGGTTGGAATGAATAATCTATTTTTACCAAATATTCATTCAATTCATAATGAAAGCCAGCACCAAAACTTGGACCTTTTATCTCGCCAGCTCTATCTAAAATATAGCCACCACGCAATGATAAAAGATTTAAATAGTCATACTCTGCACCGAGACTCCACACAATTTCACGAATTTCTGTTGAATTAATAAAATTATTAAAAGAATCAAAATCTGCGTAAGTGTTGTCATCTATCCACGCTGTAAAAAAGCGTTTGTAAAGTGGATCACGATTTGCTAAAACCTTATTCATATCTGCATTGATCGTAAGTTTGCTAAGTTGACTATTTACTGGAATAAAAGAAAAACCCATTCTGAAATTCATTGGAAGTGGATCTGCATTTGAATCATCAAGATAAACAATGTCGGGTCCTATATTTTGTAAATTAAAACCAAAAGCTAAATTTGGAACTGTAAAAATATTTTTCTGTTTGTAGCCAATGTCAAATGCATAACTTAATCCCAACCCTTTTGTAGCCTCTGGGTCAAGGTCACTCAGGATAAATTTAAATGTTGTTCCTAAACCTATGTTTGAGGTAATTTGAGATGCGTAGGTGGTCGCAATAGACAAATCATAACTTTCAAATGAATAAATCGTTTCACCATTTTCATCTGTTTTGTCTTGACTACCATAAGTCATATAGGTGAAATTAACACCCAAATTTCCCACGCCATCAATGTATTGGTTCCCGGCAGCATGAAAATAATACATGTCATAAAAAATTTCACCAAACCAATTTGAGTACATACTGGCAAATTGTGTTTTACGGTTGAATGCCATCGCTCCAGGATTCCAATATCCGGCAAAGCCATCGTCAACTTGGGCAACATATGCTTCACCCATTGCACTTGCACGTGCACTCGGTTCTATCAATAGAAAAATCACAGCAGCATTGGTAGTCGCATAAATAAAAATAGGCAGTACGAACGCTAATACTAGCGTCAAAAGAATCGTTTTGTTTTTCATAAATTCCTCCAGAATAAATTGATTAAAAATTGTAACTTATAAACGCACAAATTTACGAAAAAAACCTCCAAAATAATTTGGTGCCGAAGGCCGGAATCGAACCGGCACGAGCATAAGCTCGGAGGATTTTGAATCCACTGCGTATACCAATTTCACCACTTCGGCACGATAAACATCTATGATAAACAAACTTTTTTAATCATATTAAAAGGTCAAGATTTTTTGCAGATAAATAAAAAAACCTTCGAGAAAATCTCGAAGGTTTTTTTTAAAATTGACTACATCATACCGGGCATTCCACCGCCCATTGGTGGCATCATCGGCGCACTTTCCTCTTCAATATCCGCCACAGTACATTCGGTAGTTAAAAATAAACCAGCAATACTCGTCGCATTCTGCAAAGCACTTCTTACCACTTTGGCAGGATCGATAATTCCTATTTTAAATAAATCACCAAATTCAGCATTTACTGCATTGAATCCAAAATGAATATCTTTTTCATCTTTGATTTTTTCCACAACAATAGCACCTTCTTCGCCTGCATTTGAAGCAATGTAAAAAGCTGGGCGAGTAAGTGCATTTTTCAAAATTTCAGCACCCACTTTTTCTTCGTGAAGATCAAGCTTCATTGCGTCAATCGCCTTAGCAGCGTGAATTAAAGTGGCACCACCACCAGTCACAATGCCTTCTTGAACTGCGGCACGAGTAGCGTGCAATGCATCATCGACACGTGCTTTTTTCTCTTTCATTTCCGTTTCCGTAGCCGCACCAATCTTAATTACAGCTACACCACTAGAAAGTTTTGCTAATCTTTCTTGCAATTTTTCTTTATCATAATCGGAAGTAGTCTCTTCGATGTGCATTTTGATTTGTTTTACACGAGCCGCTAAATCAGCTTCGGCACCAGCTCCTTCTCTTATAATTGTGTTATCTTTATCAATAATTATTTTTTTTGCTTTACCTAAATCTGCAATTGTAGCAGAATCAAGTTTGCGACCGAGATCTTCTGAAATTACCGTTCCACCAGTTAAGATCGCAATATCTTCCATTATTGATTTTCTGCGATCACCAAAACCAGGTGCCTTTACTGCGGCTACATTCAGGGTGCCACGAAGCTTGTTGACAACGAGAGTTGCGAGTGCTTCACCTTCGATATCTTCCGCAATAATCAAGAACGGATTTCCATTTTGTGCAACTTCTTGCAAAATAGGCAATAAATCTTTCATAACACTAATTTTTTTGTCGAAAAGAAGAATATATGGATTTTCAAATTCGGTTATCATTTTGTCTGGATTTGTGACAAAATACGGAGAAAGACTGCCGCGATCAAATTGCATTCCCTCTACTTTTTCAAGATACGTCTCGATTGACTTTGCCTCTTCAACATTAATAATTCCCTCATTTCCAACGGAACTCATCGCATCTGCAATCAATTTTCCAATCTCATAATCGTTGTTCGCAGAAATAGAAGCAATTTGAGCAATTTCGTCATTATTTTTGATTTCTTTGCTGAATTCTTTAATTTTTTCCGTTACAATTTTCGCGGCTTTTTCGATACCTCTTTTTAGATACATCGGATTTGCACCAGCTGTTACATGCTTCAAACCTTCATCAATTATAGCTTTAGTTAAAACAGTCGCCGTTGTAGTACCATCACCAGCCGTATCATGGGTTTTCTCTGCAACTTCTTTGATAAGCTGTGCACCCATATTTTCAAACGAATCTTCAAGCTCAATCTCCCTTGCTACCGTTACTCCATCTTTCGTGATAAGCGGGGATCCAAATTTTCTACCCAAAACCACATTTCTGCCTTTTGGTCCCAATGTTACCTTAACTGCGTCCGCCAACTGGTCCACGCCTTTTTTCATTGCCATTCTTGAAGTATGTCCAAAATTAATCTGTTTAGCCATTTAAGCCTCCTAATTTATCTTTATTTTTTTATTTTTTAGCAATCACACATATCGAGTGCTAATCTTTTTTTGTGAATATTTTTGTCAAATAAAAAAATGATTTATTAAGGTTGACACAAATTTTCAAATTATAATTTTGTTTTCGTAAAAATTAATGAAAATTTGGAGAATATAAATGAATAAAAAAGTGACTATTCTCGGTGCGGGATTAGTAGTAAAACCGATGGTGGATTATTTAGCTAAACACGGTTATGAAATTACGGTTGCAGACATTGCTTTCTCAAAAGCAAAAAAACTTACCGATAACCACACAAACGCCACCCCTTTTCAATTCAACATAAACAATGCTGAAGAGCTTGACAATCTGGTGCAAAATAGCGACATTGTGGTTAGTTTATTGCCAGCTATTTTTCATGTAAAAATTGCCAAAAAATGCATCAAGCATAAAAAAAATATGGTTACGGCTTCCTACATTAGTCCCGAAATGCGCCAACTTGATGAAGCGGCAAAAAAAGCTGGCATCATTATTTTGAATGAAATTGGCGTTGATCCTGGTATAGACCACATGAGTGCGATGAAAATTTTTCATCAAGTGGAAGAAAACGGTGGAAAGGTCATCAGCTTTATGAGTTATTGTGGCGGACTTCCGGCTCCAGAAGCAAACACAAACCCACTCGGATATAAATTTTCGTGGGCTCCCAAGGGTGTTCTAAAGGCAGCTGGAAATGGCGCTAAATATATGAAAAATGGTGAAATTATCGAGGTAGAGGGTAAAAATCTTTTTGCTAACTATTGGCTCGTTGATGTAGATGGCATCGGAACCCTAGAAGCATACCCAAACCGTAACTCGCTAGACTACGTTGATTTATACAATTTGAAAGATGTGAAAACAATGTACAGAGGAACCTTCCGAAATATTAGCCATTGCGACACATGGTTTACGTTATCGCAAATGGGGTTCTATAAAGAGGACGAAATTTTTGAGAATTTAACAGGAACCGTGAAGGAATTTATTTTAACTAAAATGTTCAAATTAAACAAAGGTGAATGCCTTAAGACTTTTTTAATAGAAAAATTTAATCTTTCCAAAAATGGCATTATCTTGAAAAAATTTGAGTGGCTTGGTTTTTTCGATGACTCAAAAATTCCAATCAAAAAAGGTGGAGCAATCGATGTTCTCACCGCCATTATGCTCGAAAAAATGTCGTACGAAAAAGGCGAACGAGATTTACTTGTTCTACATCATAAATTTGTCGCTAAATATCCAAATAAAACCCAAAAAATAACATCCACAATGATAGATTATGGAATTCCAAACGGCGACAGTTCGATGGCAAGAACGGTCTCTTTGCCTGCGGCAATTGCTGTTCGCATAATTTTGGAAAACAAAATAAATTTGACTGGCGTTTACATGCCTACTCTCCCAGAAATTTATGAACCCGTTTTGGCTGAACTTGAAAACCTCAACATTAAATTAATCGAAAAATTCTTTTAGGAAGACAGATAAATGAGAAAATTAGGCATAAAAATTGAGACAAAAAATAAATGGGAACGACGCGTTCCACTAAATCCAACAGCGGTCAAAAAGTTGGTTAATGACGGCTTTGAAGTAATAGTACAACCCTCCCAAATTCGGATTTATAAAGATGACGAGTACCTAAATGTGGGTGCTCAAATTTCTGCTGATTTATCGGAATGTGACTTAATTATCGGCGTGAAAGAGATTCCTATTGATGATTTAATTCCTAATAAACCACACTTATTTTTTTCGCACACAATCAAAGGGCAAGATTACAACATGCCACTTCTGCAAAATATTTTAGACCAAAACATTACCCTTTTTGATTATGAAAAAATTGCAGATATTCAAAATCGCAGATTAGTCTTTTTTGGGAAATTTGCCGGCGATGCAGGTATGGTGGACACACTTTGGGGGCTGGGTCAAAGGTTGAAACGACAATTCAAAATAGATACACCTTTTTTGAAAATTAAGCGTTCATTTGAATACGAATCTTTACAGAAAGCGATTGAACACATCGGTGAAATTGGTAAAGAAATAGCAAAAACTGGGTTACCTGACGAGATTGTTCCACTTAATATTTTTCTGATGGGATATGGTCATGTGGCTAGCGGTTGCAAAGAAATTTTGGCAAAATTACCAATAATAGAGATAAAGCCAAACCAATTAGGGGCACATTCAAAAAACCACAAGAACAACAAGATTTATCTTACGGTTTTCAAAGAAAAAGATATGGTAAAACGCGCCGATGGACAACCCTTTGAGCTTTCAGATTATTTCCAAAACGGTGATAAATATCTTTCAAATATGGAGCAATACTTGCCACACTGTAGCGTTTATATGAACGCTATTTACTGGGCACCGGGCTATCCTGTTTTCCTGAGAAATGCCGAACTCGAAAAATGGCAAAAACTCATCATTATCGGTGATATCACTTGCGATATTGGTGGCTCAGTAGAAGCTACATTAAAAGCAACTTATCCCGATAATTCCACCTTTATTTTCAATCCAAAAACGGGTAAAATTACCGATGGATTTGCTGGTGATGGAATAGCTAATTGTGCCGTTGACAACCTTCCATGCGAATTCCCAAAAGAAGCGTCTGATACATTTTCGGAAGCATTAATGCCATTTATAAAAGAGATGCTTTTGAATGATTACACAAAATCAATCGCAGATTCAACACTGCCAGATGAAATTAAAAAAGCGTGCATTACGCACCGCGGAAAATTGGAAGATGATTTTAAATACTTAGAAAAATTTATAAAAATAAAATAATATCGGAGCAATTATGGCTACAATTCAAAACGCAAGAGAAGAGAAATCTGACACAAAAAATTCTGTCAAAAAAATTGATATTCAGGTTTCTGATGTTAAAAAAATGATGGATCGCTATCACTATTCTGATGATATAAAATCGAATATTATGAAAGAAAATCTTCTGCCTGCTGGTGTGTTATCAAGATTGCATTCCTGCTTTACTCATCATTCAGACATAATGGAGTCTTCCAAATTTTTATTCACTGGCAAAGAACATTATGCAGGATTAAGCGGTTTTAGAGAAATAGTTGAAATATTACACAAAAGTGGAATCAATATCGGACATATCAAAGCACGCGAGCTTTTTATTCAAGTTTATCGCTTTTTGGCAACCAAGCATGTTCTCAACACAATAAATTGGAATAATTTTACTGATGACTCTCTCTTCCAACTTGTTTTTCCTCAACTGGAAATGATACAAGCCGAAACAGTTAATTTATATACTGAAGCAAAATCTGACGATGAAAGAAAAACAATAATTGATGAATATATGAAAATGACAAACCCTCATGATGGCAAGCAACTATTAAACAAACCATGGTTCAAAAATGAAGATGGTGAATTAGAAATTCTTGATGGTTGTCAGCATAAATATCCGCAATGCATTCTTCTCTTTGACAAAACAACACAAAGCTGTTTTGCATTCTGTACATACTGCTTCCGTCATGCTCAGGTTCGTGGTGATGAAGATATGTTCATCCAGAGAGAGATTAAACAAGTTCATAATTATTTAGCACTACATAAAGAGATTACTGATGTACTCATAACCGGTGGAGATGCTAGTAAAATGAGTTTTGAGAGGTTAGAACAATATGTTCTGCCGTTAATTGAAAACCCAAACCTTATGCACATTAGAACTTTGCGTCTTGGAACTAGGGCTCTTACTTTTTCTCCAGAAATGATTTTAAGTAATGATTATAACAATATGTTAGATTTATTTAAAAAACTAAACAACAATGGAATTCAAGTTGTGTGGATGGCTCATATTTCTACTCCAAAAGAACTTTTGAACATTAGCACAATTGCAGCAGTCCGTAGGCTTAGAGCTGCGGGAGTAGTCATTAAAAGCCAGAGTCCCATAATGAATCACATCAGCTTATTCACTGATGAAAATGGTAAAATTGATGTTGAACGCTCTGCTCAAAACTGGATAGATTTAGGCAACATTCTTGCAATATTGTCTATTGGATTTCATTCTATGTATTGTGCACGACCAACCGGTGAACATCATTATTTCACTGTCCCACTTGCAGACATAAATAGAGTTTTCAATAAAGTTTACCGTTCCCTACCCTCAATAAACCGTCCATCAAGATATATCACCATGACATCTTCAGCAGGAAAAGTATCTTTATTGGGAACAGTTGAAGTGAACGGCAAAACAGCATTTGCTTTAAAATTTAACGAAGCTAGAAATATGGAATGGTTAGATAAGGTTTTCCTAACAAAATATGATGAGAAAGAAAACACAATTGCAAATCTTAAACCATTTGATACAGATAAACATTTCTACGAAGATGATTTAAAAAACAAAGAAGATGCTCTTCAGGAAACTTTAGAAAAAAGATTAAAAAAATAATAAATTAATCAATTTCAAAGGAGAATAATTTATGATTAATAAAATTGTAAATTCAGCAGCAGAAGCTGTTGCTGATATTTTTGACGGAGCTATTGTTTTAATTGGCGGGTTCGGAGAAGCAGGCAGCCCCATAGAATTAATTCATGCATTAATAGATCATGGTGCAAAAGACCTTACTGTTGTGAGTAATAATACCGGAAGCGGTCATGTCGGACTTGCAGCACTTATTGAGAATAAGCAAGTAAAAAAAATGATTTGTTCATTTCCAAGAACTGCTAATTCTACAGTATTTCCAGATTTGTATTATAAAAACGAGATCGAACTTGAGCTTGTTCCGCAAGGAACACTTGCAGAACGCATCAGAGCTGGAGGTGCAGGTATTCCTGCCTTTTTTACACCAAGTTCTGTAAATACTCCACTTGCCGAGGGAAAAGAAATTCGTATTATTGAAGGTAAAACTTATGTTATGGAATATGCAATAAAAGCAGATTTTTCATTAGTAAAATGTAATCTTGCGGATAGATATGGAAATTTAACCTATCATAAAACTGCCAGAAATTTTGGTCCAATCATGTGCACTGCTGCCAAAACAACAATTGTTCAGACAAAAAAAATAGTCGAACCCGGTGAGATAGACCCAGAAATCGTAGTCACTCCTGGAATCTTTGTAACAAAAGTTATAGAAGTTACAAATCCCGAAGCTGAATCTAAACTCGTTGCTGAAGACAGGAGGTATCCATGTCGATAACAGAAAAGAAAATTGGTTGGGATCGAAATCAAATGGCACAAAAAGCTGCTCTTGATATTCCCGATGGATCTTATGTAAATCTTGGAATTGGTATGCCAGAATTAGTTGCGGATTTCGTACCCGATGGAAGAGAAGTTATTTATCATACAGAAAATGGTTTACTTGGTATGGGTCAGGTTCCAGAGAGTGGCAAGGAAGATCCCGAATTAATTAATGCCGGGAAAAAATGTATAACTGCTATTCCTGGTGCTTGTTTCTTTCATCATGCAGACAGCTTCACAATGATCCGCGGAAGTCATATCGACATCTGTGTTTTAGGTGCCATGCAGGTTTCCCAAGAAGGTGATTTAGCTAATTGGTCAACAGGTAAACCTGGTGCCATCCCAGCTGTTGGTGGAGCAATGGATCTGGTTGCGGGAGTGAAGACAATATTTGTTATAACTCAGCATACCACTAAACATGGTGATTCTAAAATAATTAAAGAATGTACATATCCCCTCACTGGAAAAGGGGTTGTTAATAGAATTTATAGTAATCTTGCTATAATCGATGTTACAGATAAAGGTCTTTTTGTAAGAGAACTTGCACCTGATGTTACTTTTGAATATCTACAGCAAAATACTGGTGCAAAACTGCATCAATATTAAAATATTGTCATCTAATCTTATGGAGGATTACTTAAAATTATGAATAATAATATTAATTCAACAGAACAAAAACATTCAAGTAAAGAGATTTATAAACAAGCTTGTAATGTGCTTCCTGGTGGCGTAAGCAGAAATACTATCTTTAGGAAACCGCATCCGTTTTATGTTTCTAGTGCTTCTGGGTGCTACGTAAACGATATTGATGGTGTTCAGCGAATAGACTTCGCTAATAATATGGCATCTTTAATCCATGGTCATGCAAATCCGCAGATCGTTGATGCAGTCACCGAACAATTACGAAAAGGAACTGCCTACACTATGGCAACTGAAGCTGAAGTTGCTTTTGCCCAATTACTGTGTAATAGAGTACCAACTTTTGATAAAATCCGTTTTATGAACTCGGGTACTGAAGCAGTAATGGCAATGATAAAAGCGTCTAGAGCTTATACAGGTAGACCGAAAATTGCTAAAGCAGAAGGAGCTTACCACGGCACTTATGATTTTGCCGAAATTAGCCAAACTGCTAATCCTTCAAATTGGGGTGATATAAATAATCCCAACAGTGTTCCGCTGGCAAACGGCACTCCGCAAGGAGTTTTGGATGATGTTATTATTTTTCCTTTTAATGATATTGAAAGAACTATTGCAATTTTAGATCAACATGCTAATGACATAGCTTGCATTTTAATCGATCCTGTTCCACACAGAGTAGGACTAATCCAAGCACATTCTGATTTCATAGAAGCTATGTACAATTGGACTCGTAGAAATGGTGCATTGCTAGTATTTGATGAAGTAGTGACCCTACGTGTAAATTATAGTGGTACACAAAATAATTATTCAGTAAAACCAGACCTTACCGCAATGGGAAAAATGATAGGTGGCGGATTTCCCGTTGGAGCTCTTGCTGGAAGGGGTGATATTATGAAAGTGCTCGATCCAAGCGAAAGTAAACTACTCTTCCCTCATTCTGGTACTTTTTCTGCAAACCCAATAACCATGACTGCAGGACGTGTTGCTATGGAATTATTTGATGAAGATGCTGTTTTAAAATTAAATGCCTTAACTCAAAAAGCAATCAGTCAAATTAAAGAAGCGATAAAAATTGCAGATGTTCCTGTTTCCATTACTGGTGCAGGCTCAATGTTCCGCATTCACCTAACAGCAACACCACCAACTACTTACCGCGAAGCGTTCCAAACTAAAGAAAAAACATTATTGATAAAAAAATTACTCGATTATCTTTTTATTAATGAAAGAATAATGATGGTTAACACTTGCACCTGCATGTTTTCAACAGCTCTTAAACAAAAGGAAGTTGATATACTTTCAGCGGCAATACTCAATGGTTTCAAACTAATAAAATCAGAACTAGAAAATATATAATTTGAGGTAAAATTTATGACAGATGTATTTATATGTGATGCAATTAGAACTCCTGTAGGAAGATATGGCGGTAGTCTTTCATCTATCAGACCGGATGATTTGGGTGCAATCCCACTAAAAGAAATCATGAAAAGAAATCCTAATGTTGATTGGCTTGCAGTTGATGATATCCTTATGGGGTGTGCAAACCAGGCAGGTGAAGATAATCGTAATGTTGCCAGAATGGCTTCCCTACTTGCTGGATTTTCAGAAGCTATTCCTGGGGTGACAATAAACAGACTTTGCGGTTCGGGGATGGATGCAATAGGCACTGCTGTCAGAGCAATTAAAGCAGGTGAAGCGGACTTGATAATTGCTGGTGGAATCGAAAGTATGTCACGAGCTCCTTATGTTATGGGAAAGCCTTTAGCAGCATTTTCAAGAGCACCAGAAGTGCATGATACAACTATTGGCTGGCGTTTTGTAAATAAGATTTTCAATAAGAAATTTGGTACCGATCCATTAATAATGACTGCAGAAAACATAGCAAAAGAGCATAATATTAGTCGTGAAGATCAAGATAAATTTGCTCATTGGAGCCAGCAGAAAGCCAATGATGCTCAAGAGAATGGTTTACTGGCAGAAGAAATTGTTTCTGTTTCTATTCCTCAACGTAAAGGTAATCCAGTCATATTTGATAAAGATGAACATCTAAGACTTACATCACCAGAAAAATTGGCAACACTAAGAGTTCTTACTGGTGAAAACGGATCAATTACTGCTGGCAATGCTTCCGGCATTAATGATGGTGCTGCAGCTTTAATTATAGCTTCGGAAAGTGCTGTAAAAAAACATGGATTAACTCCAAAAGTTAGAATTCTTGGAATGGATGTAGCTGGTGTTCCACCACGCATAATGGGAATGGGACCTGTTCCGGCTACTAATAAACTCCTAAAACGCTTAGGTCTAACTTTTGATGATATAGATATTATCGAACTTAATGAAGCTTTTGCTTCACAATCGTTAGGATGTTCTAGGGAATTTGGTCTTAAAGATGATGATCCTAGAATAAATCCACTCGGTGGTGCAATAGCACTCGGGCATCCTCTTGGAATGAGCGGTGCAAGATTAGTTACGACAGCATTTTATCAATTGCAGCGTACAAATTCTAAAATGGCACTCTGTACAATGTGTATAGGTGTTGGACAAGGTATCGCTATGGTACTTGAAAAAGTTTAAAATTTTAGGCATCGATGGAAAATAAAAATAATTTACCTGTTGTAGAAAAATTTGGGACATTTTTGGGCGTTTACACGCCCAGTGTCCTTACCATTTTGGGTCTCATTATGTACCTTCGTTTTGGTTGGGTTGTGGGTAATGTTGGGCTACCACTCACGCTACTCATCGTGCTTTTGGCAAGCTCTATCACCTTTATAACAGCGTTAAGTGCTTCCGCAATTTCTACCAATATGAGTGTTGGTGTGGGCGGGGAATATTTTATGGTTTCGCGCAGTTTAGGATTGGAATTAGGTGGCACAATCGGAATTCCTCTCTATTTGTGTAGAACTCTCAGCATTACCTTTTACAGTTTTGGTTTAGCGGAAACTATCGCCATGTTTTGGCCTGCGTCTTTGGGTGAAATGTCAACATACATAATTCAAATAATTACAGCAGCCATCATCATCTTCATTACATTTATTTCAGGAAAAAGTGCTAGTTTAGTTTTGAAACTGCAAGTCCCAATTTTAATCGCAGTTGGATTATCCATTGTTGCTCTTTTAATTGGCATTTTTTTGGGAGAATTGCACGCACCAGAAATGATTGCTACCTATCGCACCGCACCAAAAGGATTCTGGTATGTTTTTGCTGTTTTTTTTCCGGCAGTTACTGGTTTTACTGCTGGAATTGGTATGAGTGGCGATTTAAAAAATCCACGAAAATCAATCCCCAAAGGAACTCTTTTGGCGGTTGTTTCCGGAACATTAATCTACCTAATGATTCCTGTTTTTCTTTCAATTACAGGTAAAATGCTTCCAGAAGATTTAGCAAATACTGGTGTAAAAACTTGGAGTAAAATTGCCTTTCTTGGCGGGATTTTAATTGTTCCTGGAATTTTTGGTGCAATCTTATCTTCCGCCTTTGGAAGTATTTTGGGTGGTCCACGAGTTTTACAATCACTCGCACAAGATGGCTTAGCTCCCAAATTTTTAGCTAAACTTTCCAAAACAGGTCAACCAACAATTTCCACATGGATAAGCGGCGGAATAGCATTAATCGCTGTAATGTTGGGTGGTTTAAACACGGTTGCCCAATTTGTTTCTATCTTATTTCTCACCCTTTATGTCATGATAAATTTCAGTGCTGCTTTAGAAAATTTAACCGGTGATGCATCTTATCGTCCCAAAATCAAAGTGCCTTGGTTTATCTCATTATTGGGGTCATTTGGTGCCATCGCGGTGATGTTCCTCATCAGTCCACTTGCTTGCGTTTTGGGGATTTTATTTGAAGTTGCACTCTTTTTACTGTTGCAACGCCGCACGATGAAAAATGAATGGGGAGATGTGCGAGCCGGATTTTGGGGAAGCTTAGCAAGGTTCGCATTGCTAAAATTAAAGCAACACAAAGAGGCTCCACGAAATTGGCGACCAAATATTTTGGTCTTTGCAGATGACATCAAAAAACGATTACCTTTGATTAAATTAGCCAATTACCTAAATCAAAGACGCGGAATTTTGACTGTTTGTAATTTGAAAATCGGTAATTTGAAAACCAATAAAACAGACATTAAAAATGAAACACAACAGATGAATATGCTCCTCAAAAAAGAAGGCATTAACGCATTCAATGAAATAAATATCGTTGCTCGTTTTGAAAGCGGAGTTGCCAACATTACGCAAGCAAACGGCATCGCAGGACTACATTCAAATACCATAATGCTCAGTTGGGCTGGTTCAAAAGAACGCATTGTTTCACTATTGAAAATTGTGCAATCCGTTTCCAAGTTACAAAAAAGCTCACTTTTGGTTCGTATGAATGAAACCATGGAGTTTTCCACCAAAAACAGAATAGACCTTTGGTGGCGTGGAAAACACAGCAACGGGGACTTGATGCTTCTTTTGGCACACTTACTCACGCTAAATAACGAGTGGAAAAACGCAAATGTCATTATTCATACCGTTATTTTAATGGAAGAAGATCGCGAATTTATGCTGAAAAATTTGAATGAAATGATTAGTGAAGTACGCATCAAAGCGGAACCTAAAATCATCGTCAAATCAAATGAAAATACGATTACGGAAATCATTCATGAACATAGCAAAGACGCAGATTTAGTATTTATGGGATTGAATTTACCTCTCGAAAATGAAGAAAGCGAATATGCAGATAGATTGATCGAGCTTTCGGATAAATTAAAAACAACCATATTCGTGCGTAACGGCGAAAAATTTGCCGGCGAAATGATTTAAAATGAAAACACAAATGATTAGCAGAATTATTCTGCTAAAGATAAAATAGGAGAATTCATGAATAGTTATCATAAAAAAGTTGTGGGTGCATTAGCAATAATCCTTGCCGCCACAATGTGGGGATTAGACGGAGTTGTATTCACCCCAAAATTTTTTAACCTTGATATTGGCTTCGTTGTTTTCATGTTACACTTAATACCATTTTCATTAATGAATCTTTTTCTTTTTAAGGAATACAAAAAGTTGAAATCTTTCCGCAAAAATGATTTTTTACTCCTTTTCGGAATTGCACTGTTTGGCGGTTCTTTGGGAACAATGGCAATCATTAAAGCACTATCTTTAACGCAATTTGACCATTTATCCGTTATTGTGCTTATCCAAAAACTACAACCTGTTTTTGCCATTATTTTAGCAGCCGTATTTTTGAATGAAAGACTTAGGGAAGATTTTGTAGTTTGGGCAATTGTTGCTATTCTCGCCAGCTATTTTCTCACTTTCGGCAGAGCAACACCAAGCCTAGACAAACATGCCAATCTCATTCAAGCCACGTTGTGGTCACTTCTTGCCGCTATTTCATTTGGTAGTGCAACCGTTTTAGGAAAAGCGGCACTCACAAAATTTTCTATTAAAACAGTTGCTTTTTATCGGTTCGGTTTTACCGCTTTTTTAATGTTATTTTACATTATTTTTGCTGGAAAAATTGGCGAATTTCAAAATATCACAACCCAAAATGGGAAATTCTTTTTGCTTATCGCACTCACGACTGGCGGTAGCGGAGTTTTCCTCTACTACTTTGGTTTGAAAAAGGTGAAGGCAATGGCTTCCTCTATTTGCGAGCTTTTCTTCCCACTTTCAGTTGTTTTATTTGATTTTTTTATCAATAAAAATTCACTTTCGTTTTTTCAAATGTTAGGTGCAATTATGTTAATTATATCTACTTTAGAAATCACTTTTCATCGCCACAGAATAAGAGTTTTAGTGCCGCGAAAGTAACGGAGAAAAAATATGATAAAACGCTATTCATTGCCTAAAATGACAAAAATTTGGAAGATGGGAAATCGCTTCCAATTTATGCTCGATGTAGAAATTGCAGCCTGTAAAGCAATGCATAAATTTGGCATCATCCCCACAGAAGATTTGGAAAATATCGTCCAAAAAGCTGACTTCGATGTTGCTGAAATTGAAGAGATTGAAGCAAAAACAAAACACGATGTAATCGCGTTTTTAACAAGTGTTTCAGGACACATCGGGCCATCCTCTCGCTGGCTACATTACGGTCTCACATCGTCTGATGTATTAGACACTGCTACTTCAATTCAACTAAAAAAAGCAGGCGAAATAATCTTGGCAGATTTACTGATTTTATCGGAAAAACTGCACCAAAAAGCAGTTGAACACAAAAATACAATTTGCGTTGGACGCTCACATGGGATTCACGCAGAACCAACTGTTTTCGGGCTAAAATTCGCCTTGTGGTTCGATGAAAATAAGCGTAACATTGCAAGGATGAAAAGGGCAATTGAAGTCGTTTCGATCGGGCAACTTTCTGGTGCAATTGGCAATTACGCACATCTTTCTCCCGAAATAGAAAAAGAAGCGTGTAATCTTTTAAATTTGCAAGCAGTCAATATATCAACGCAAGTTATTCAGCGTGATCGCATCGCTGAATTTTTGAGTACCATCGCAATTATCGGCTCTTCAATCGAAAAAATAGCCATCGAGATACGCCACCTCCAACGAACAGAAGTCGGCGAAGCAGAAGAAAATTTTTCGGGCGGACAAAAAGGATCTTCGGCAATGCCACATAAAAAAAATCCGATTGTTTCAGAAAATTTAAGTGGTTGCGCTAGACTTTTACGCAGCAATCTCGTTGCCGCACTAGAAAATAACGCCCTTTGGCACGAACGCGATATCAGCCATTCATCGGTAGAAAGGGTTATCTTGCCAGATTCAACCATTTTGGTAAACTATATGTTGGTTCGCACCACCAAATTAATCGAAATGTTGGTGGTTCATCCTCAAAAAATGTTGGAAAATTTAAATATTACCAACGGTTTGGTCTTTTCGCAATCACTTCTTTTGGAACTTGCGAAAGGTGGCATCACGCGTGAAGAAGCATATAAAATTGTGCAAACAAGAGCGATGAAATGTTTCAATGAAAAAATATCTTTCAAGGATTATGTTTTGAACGATAAAGAGATAAACAAACTACTTTCAAAAGATATTTTGATGTCAATTTTTTCATTCGAAAAATACACAAAAAATGTAGATTATATCTACAAAAAGGTGGGAATAAATGGGTAAAGCTATTGCTGTTTTAGGGTGTGCATGGGGCGACGAAGGTAAAGCAAAAATCACCGATGTTTTAGCAAAAAAATCTGATTTTATTGTTCGGTTTCAAGGTGGAAATAATGCGGGACACACTATCGTGGTGGATGATGAAAAATATGTTTTCCACCTCATTCCATCTGGCATTTTGTATCCTGAAAAAATTTGCGTTTTGGGAAGTGGCGTGGTGGTCGATCCGTTCGAATTAATTAAAGAAATAGAAAACTTGGAAAAACGCGGCATCTCACTCGAAAATAGATTTCTGATTGATTCTCGTGTGCAAATCATCATCAATAAGCATCGAGAATTAGACCAAAAAGGAAGCGGGGTTGGCTCTACAAAGAGAGGAATCGGACCTTGCTACGCTGATGCAGTTTCGCGAAAAGGCATCAGATTTGCTGACCTTTTTGATA
The DNA here is from genome assembly GCA_018645365.1 of Candidatus Cloacimonadota bacterium. Taxonomy (GTDB): domain Bacteria; phylum Cloacimonadota; class Cloacimonadia; order Cloacimonadales; family TCS61; genus TCS61. Next base: position 196,673 of record JABGOP010000001.1, on the reverse strand, counting down.
AAGAACTTTTACTTCAAGAATTGCCACCCAAAGAAGCAGAAGAACTTTTTGAAGTTGGTAAACAAATCGAAAAATACCATCAACAAATCCCCTATTTCCTAAATAATGCAACTGACAAAAATATCCTCTTTGAGGGTGCACAAGGCTCTCTTTTGGATGTTTATTTTGGCACTTACCCCTTCGTAACATCCTCCCACACAATCAAAGGTGGAATTTCCATTGGTACTGGATTTTCCAAAAATGTAGAAACTTTTGGCATTCTAAAAAGCTACTACACACGCGTTGGCGACGGTCCATTTCCCACGGAGCTCTTCAATAGAGTTGGCGAAACTATCCGTAAAAATGGAAATGAATTCGGTGCTACCACTGGCAGACCACGAAGAATTGGCTGGTTTGATGCTGTTGCTGCAAAATTTACAACAATGATAAACGACATAGATAATGTGGTTTTGACGCTACTTGATGTTCTTTCTGGAGTGGATTTTTTGAAAATTTGCGTGAGCTATGAAATTGATGGTAAAATCATAGATGAATTTCCTGCAAATGTTAAAAGTTTGAAAAATGCTATCCCGCAATACCTCGAAATTGCTGGTTGGAATGAAGATATTTCTCAAATTACAGATTTTGATAAATTACCGCAAAATGCAAAAATTTACATTCGTGTAATTGAGAAATTGCTGGATCGAAAAATCACGATGATTTCAGTTGGACCCGACAGAAAACAGATGATACATAAATAAAAAAATCGTTAACCGTGCATGCTTTTCAGGGTACTATGCAAAAGAAATCATTAACTATGAATAAACTTCAGGATACCATACAAAAGAAATTGCTATCCGCAAGCAAGCTTCATGGTATTGTGTAAAGAAAACTGCCAACCGTGAACAAACTTCAGGGTACTGTGCAAGGAAAATCATTAACTGTGTATAAATTTCATAGTACTTCGCAGAAGAGATTGTTAACTGTGCATTAGTCTTTGTTTACTATGCAAAACCTACATAGTGAACAGAAAAGAGAATAAAGGAGGAGACAATGGGTAGATTAAGAAAAACCAGGTCAAGGATTCTAAGGTTAGCAAAAACAAGGTTAGCGGGCATAATTGCGATTAACCCCGCCTTGGATCTTGGTAACGGAAAAGATGTTCCCGCTTACAAAAACAAAATTAAAGAGATGGAAGATGCATTAGCAATCTACAACCAAAAATTAGCAGAATTAGATGAGTTATACAATGCTCTCTGTGCCAAAGAAAACATCCTATGTGCATTTAACACCGAAATATTGTCAGCTATCAAGGGGCTCTATGGTAGAGACAGTAACGAATATGAACAAGCTGGTGGCACTCGCTATTCTGAACGGAAAAGTTATAGAAAAAACAATGAGTAAGTTGATATAAAAAACACCTCCACTTCTAAACATTAGAAGCAGAGGTCGTTATCGTATATCAGTTAAAAAGTAGTTACATCTACAAAGTTAAAATCGTCAATTAACATTGTTGGAATCTTGGCATAATAACTCTGATGAACGCTTTCACCAAGGGCAATTATCCGCTTGGTAGCATCGTGTAAAATTTCGTTCCATCTAAAGTTTTTTACAGATTTTACGATTTCACCATCTTCAAAATAAAGCACGCCGTCACGCGTCAAGCCTGTTTGCTCACCCACTTTTTGATCCGTAGAGCGAATGTACCACAGACTATTCACAATTACGCCCCGTTTTACTTTTTTCATCATCTCTTTTTCGGAAATATTTTCGCCATCGACAATGAAATTATAAAACTGAGCAGGTAAAATCCCCTTTTTATTTGCGTAAAATCGATTTGAACTCATCGTTTGAATTACCCCATTTTTTATCCAATCGATATCTCGTACCGGCAAACCATTAGAAAAAAAACTTGGCGCAGAAATTTTGGCTTGATTTTGGCGTGAATAGAGATTAAACTTTTCACCGAAAACCTGCTTGCCCAATTTGCCTGTAAATGGCGTTAAGCCATCGTCTGCACTACGCAAATTGAAACCCCAAGCAAGATAGTGAAGCCAGTTTAAAACAGCCGCCGGACGCAAAATAACCGGCATTCTGCCTTTTTCCATTGAAACTGGATTATCCAAAGAATCAAATTGTAGGTTCAGTTGATTAAGTTGGTTTTCCATTGAAAAATTATTAAAATCATTCACAGATTTCGAGACTTTTGTTTCTTTTCCGTCTTTCTTCATCGTCATCGAATGGGAAAAAACAGCCTCTTCGTCAAAACCTTCGAAACCATTTTTTGTTAACATATAATTTTTGGAAATTTCTTTTTCGGAAATACCAGAAATATTTGCGTCCTTGTGTTTTGCGTTTTCAACGCACTTGGCAATATTATCTACCATTTTCTCTGAACTTAAACTTATTGTTTCGTGAGAAGTTTTGGTAGTTTCTGGTAATTTGTGGGCACCTTCTGAAGCTACAAATTCAGGATCTGGTTGATTTAGGCTTGCAATTGATTCTGCTGTTTTTATTAGTTGTTGCAACGATTTTTCATCAAAAATATTGCCTGAAACAGCACCTGTTTTTGTACCAAATGTAACCTCCAAATAGAGATTCGTATTTTCGCCTCCCATATTGTGGGTAATTGCATTTTGTGCAAACCTGGTTGCCGAAGTTTGCGAATTATTGATGTGTAAAGTAAAATCATCTGCTGCACAATTTTCCCTGATAAATTTACCTATCTTTTGCATTTTTTCGTTCATCATCATTGCGAACCTCCCACGCGAATTTTTCTACATCGTGCCGTTGCACCGCCATGCGTCATCCGACCTCTCTGCCCCGGCTGCCCCTTTCCACAATTCGTAATACCAAAGGTTTGGAAAAAGCGGTCATCACAAATAGCATCAACACTATTCCAAAACTCTGGATTGCTCGATTTATATAAAACTTTTTTGAGTGGACGCACTTTTTTACCATTTTTAATTTCCCAAAACATATCACCACCAAATTGGAAATTAACACGATGTTGATCAATCGAAAATGAACCACGACCTTCGATGTAAATCCCATCTTTTGTGTCAGCAATCAAATCTTGAGGAGAGAGCTTTACCCTTCCAGGTTGAAGATATAAATTTGGAATTCTGTTGATCGGCACATCATAATAGTTTGTCGCACGATTGCACCCCCTACTGGCATTCAAATCAATCAGTGGGGCAGTATCACGCGTCGAACCGTACTCATTCAAAATACCATCCTTAATAATGTGCCATTTTTGAACTGGAACACCATCATCGTCATAACCACTAGAAGCAAGGCCGTCTGTCAAGGTGTTGTCCGCAATAAAGTTTACAATTTTAGAACCATATTGGAAATTACCTAATTTTTCTGGAGTGGCAAATGATATGCCCGCAAAATCTGCTTCCCAACCCATGACTCTGTCCAACTCGGTCGGATGCCCAACAGATTCGTGCATTGTCAACGACATATGATCTGGATCTAAAATTAAATCACGACGAGTTTCAGCACCCAATGTATCAGCCTGAACCTTCATAATTGCTTCTTCTGCAATACGAACTGCTTCATTATTCCAATTTATCTTCTGCATCCACTCCCAACCTTTGGCATGCCCACCCAAGCTGAATGTACGTGACTGACTATCGCCCTTATCAATTGCAGTTGCCGTAAAAGTTGGCTCAATGTAAAGTGTCGTAATATCAAGCATCGTGCCAATAGTCGAGGCAAATAATTTTTCATCTTTGCGGCACTCAAAGAAAAATTGTGCTTGTTTTATCTTATCATAATTAAGAAGTGTTTTGTTTACTTCCATCATTAAATCCACTTTTTCTGAAATTGGAATTTCGAATGGATCTATCTTAAACGATGTCCTAAATGTATCCATGTAACTGCGTTCATAAGACAACTTTAGTCCGTTTCCATTTTGAATTCGAGCCGATTGCTCGGCAATTTTAATGGCATTTTTCAGTGTTTTTTGCATAGCATCTTCGGTAAATTCATTGTTATGTGAAAAACCCCAAGCTCCATTTTTAAACACCCGAATTCCATAACCGTAAATCTCTTTTAACGAAGTATTTTTCAGGCTGAGATTACGCAAATAAATTGTTTCAATCTTTGTTTTTTGAATGCGGATGTCAGCATAATCAACTCCCATTTCTTTGGCAATGTCAATTATTTGCAACAATAATTTCATAGTTTTACTCCTTAATTTTGACGAATTTATTTCTTTTATTTTTTGGTGTTGCGTGTCAAGTAAATCGTCCATAAATATCCACCTTACAAAAATATCTTGACGCTCAAACCACCATATCAATTTTGTCGTAACCCGTTACAGTTGGGTAATAAAAGAAAGTTATGTGTTAAATATATTGATGTTATAAGGAGAAAAAAATGAAAAGAACATATCAACCTCATAATCGCAAACGCAGAAACAAACACGGTTTCCGCTTGAGAATGAGCACAAAATCCGGTCGTAAAGTTCTCGCGCGTCGTCGCAAAAAAGGAAGAACTCGTCTCACTGTTAGTGACTAATGAATTTCGTCACATCAAAAGAGGAGTATCGCAAAATATATCGAAATAATCTTAAAATAGAACGCGACCTCTTTATCTTTTTAAAACAAAGTATACCTGAAGATCTTTTTAAAATCGGAATTGTTGTCAGTAAAAAAGTTGGAAACGCCGTTATCAGAAATAAAGTGAAGCGTCGCGTAAAGTCGTTTTTGCATAAAAACAAAGAATTACATCCAACGAAAGTCTGCATAATCGTGGTTGCTAAACCGAAATCTGGGAATTCAAATTGGGAAAATATCAACGAAGAACTTCTTACATTCTTCAAAAATAGATGAGAATATTTAATCAAGTTGCTCTTTTTTTTATTGGCATTTACAGAAAGGTGATTTCACCTTACCTGCCTTCAACCTGTAGATTTACGCCAACCTGTAGCAAATATTCATATCTCGCTTTCCAAAAATTTCCGTTTTTCAAGGCAACAAAACTGACAATAATTAGAATCTTGAAATGCCACCCATTTCATGCTGGTGGCGACGATCCACTTCCATAAAAGGAGAATAATATGGACAAAAAAACAATCGTTGCATTGCTATTAATACTCGTTGTGTATTGGATTAGTGCACAATTTCTTTGGAAACCAAAACAACAAAATAATATTCAAGAAACGGAACAAATAGAAATAGAAAACCCTGTGTCTGAAATTGTGGATGCTAATGACATTCCACCGATTGAATTTCAAGCAAAATCAAGTTCTGACATCAAAATAAATGATAGTCTCGTTTTAGAAAATGATTTTCTCTCAATTCATTTCAGTAATTTGGGCGGTGTTGTAAAATCCATTCAATTAAAAAAATTCTTTCTCAACGATAAAACACAACTTGTTGAAGTCATTCCTGAAAGTGCCCAGTTATTAAACATTAAATTAATTGATCATTCTGAATCAATTATTAATTTACAGAATACTGTTTTCGATTTTTCGATAACAGAAAATACTCTCTATTTTTTCACAAAAATCGACGAACAAACAATTGAAAAAAAATTCATTCTCGGTGCAAAATATGATGTCGAGCTAGATCTTCGGATTGATCAATTTGAGAATATGAAAGGATATGAGCTGGCCTTTGATAGTGGTATTGCAGATTCAGAAAAATATTTAAAAATGAAAACAACCGACTATCAAGCGGTTTATCAGGTAGCAAACGAGCAAAAAGAAACAAAACTTAGCAAACTAAAAGAAGAACTAAAACTTGCAGGAAAGGTAGATTGGGCAGCGATAAAATCCAAATATTTTACGATGGCCATCATTCCAAATAATTTAATAAACACTCGCAAATTGAACATCTTCAAAAACAACGAAAGTCCTGCTGCCAACATATTTATTACACACGATAAAACATTTCTCAACCATCACTTTGATTTATATTTTGGACCACTAGATTATGATAACTTAGTTGCTTACAAAATCGGATTGGAAAATGTGGTAGAGCTAGGATGGGGACCACTCCAATGGATTGGAAAATTATTCAAAATGTTCCTAAATATGTTGAGTGGATTCATTTCAAATTGGGGAGTTGTAATCATTATTTTTGCGATAATTTTGAAAATGGTTTTGTATCCACTTACCCATAAATCTTTTGAGTCAACCACTAAAATGCAGAAAATCCAACCACTCATTAAAGAAGTTCAAGCAAAATACAAAAGCGATCCTCAAAAAATGAATGTGGAAATGCGACTACTCTACAAAGAGCACGGCGTAAATCCACTCGGTGGCTGTTTGCCAATGTTGTTGCAAATGCCCATTATTTTTGCACTTTATCCGATTTTACGCTATTCTATTTCGTTGCGACAGGCAAAGTTTTTATGGTTACCAGACCTTTCCGAACCAGACCCAATTTGGGCACTTCCCATCTTGATGTCTGTGTTTATGTTTGTGCAACAAAAGCTGATGGCACCTTCGAAAAATACACTCGATAATATGGACGAAAAAGCAAAAGCAACTCAGCAAAGTCAAAAAATGATGATGTACTTAATGCCTGTTATGATGTTCTTTATTTTTAAAGGATTGGCTTCTGGTCTCGTTTTATACTGGACTGTTTTTTCAATAATCGGCTCGGTACAACAATATTATATTAAGAAAAAATTTATTTAGGAATTAGAAAAAATGCGTGAAATTATTAAAATTGGAAAATCAACATCCACTGTTATTGCTCACTTTATGAAGCAAAATAACCTTCAACTTGAAGACTTCAAATTTGAAGTAATTGATGAAGGCGCAAAAGGATTTTTGGGATTATTCGGCAGTAAACCAACTACCGTGAAATTTATCCTTCCAGACATTACAGAAAAGATAAAACAATATGCAGAAGAGATGCTCAGGCTGATGACCATAGACAGTTGTGGCGTTAAGGTAACAAAGAAAAAAGATAAGTATTTTGTTACTCTTGAAAGTTCTGAAAATGCGGGATTTATCATCGGCAAAGATGGAAAAATGCTTGATAGTTTTCAAAGTTTATTGAATCAAATGATCAACAAACAAGAAAAGCAAAAACTCAAAATTAATGTTGATATCGAAAACTATCGCAACCGCCGCAAACAATCACTTTTAGCAAAAGTTAAAACCATTTCTGGCAAAGTAAAGAAAAATGGGAAAAGTATCACAATGGAGCCCCTGACTGCAACTGACCGTAAAACGGTGCATCAATTTATCGAGAAAAATAGCTCTCTGAAAACAATGAGTGTCGGCGGTGGTAGAGAGAAAAGAGTAGTCATTTTACCTGCTGCAAAAAAATAAATTCGTTATTTAGGTTGACAGCCTTGTTTTCACTTCATTTTTTCATTTTATGATTAAAATTGAAAATTTGAACTCAGATGAAATACCCACGAAAAATGGTTTTTTCGTATTTTACCAAAAAGGAAAAGTACTCTATTTCTCAAAAACAACAAATCTAAAAAAAAGTATTAACTTTTTTTTATTTGAAGAGCAAGATAGTGATGATTTTGACGAGTTAAAATTCCTCACAGATTCCATTTATTTTAAAACAACAGAATTGAGTCTCGATGCACTTTTACAAGAAAAGTCATTTGCCCTAGATAATGTAAAACCATTCAACTTTAATTTTTGGAAAAACAACAGTTATTTGGCAATAAATCCAAAAAACAAATCCCTAAAATTAACAGAAGATACTCAAAAAAAATCATTCTATCTAGGACCTTTTGAAAATCGTTTTTCGCTTTTAGATTTTTTAGATATTATAAAAAATACTCCTAAAAACAAAATTATTTTTTGGGAACAATCCCTACGACCACATAAAGTAATTTCACTACTTAGAAGTATGCAACATGTTGCTTTTGACAAATTGGAATTTCAAAAAGAAAACAATATTAAGTGGCAAATAAAAATCGCTGAAAATTATCAAAATTTTCTCTTTTTTTTAATCGTTACAAAAAACATTAACATCGAAATAAAAGCAAAATCCGTAGTTATCCAAAATGGGTTAATTGCTCAAATTAAAGATGATTTTTTTCCTATTTTAAACATAGATTATCGTGATAATGAGTTACTTGCATTCGAAAAAAATCAACTTGCTGAACGCCAAATTATTTTTCAATATTTACAAAATATTTACCCTGAAATTTTACAAAATATTTACGAAGATGAGAAGAGAAAAATTTATGAATATTTTAATAGTTGATGACGAAATAGCGGTCACAAATTCTCTCAAAAGAGAACTCTCGGATTGCTGTGCTGAGCTTAATATTATTTGTGTAAACGGTGGCTATGAAGCACTTAACCAAATCATGACGCGTAAAATTCATCTGCTTTTAACAGATCTCGCAATGCCAGACATGAATGGTTATGAACTATTTTCACGTGCCCAAGAATATGACCCAAAAATGCCGATAATTATGATGACTGGATTTGGTTACGACCCAAACCATATCGTGGTAAAATCAAAACAAAAAGGCTTGACCGATGTGGTTTTTAAGCCATTTAATATGGAAAAATTACTTGCATTGATAAAATTTAAATTAGGTCTAAAGTGAATTTGATTAATTTTCTTTTTATCTTTTTATTTTCCGTCCACCTGTGGAGTAATGCTGTTAATCTTCAATATAAAAATATCCAAATTGTAGCTGCTCAAAAAGATGAAAAAATAGCGAAAATTATCGCCATAAACTTGGACCAAGACATTGCTGATTTTCAAAAAAAAATTGGATTTTACGATGATGAAAAAATAAATATTCTTATCGCAAAAAATGCAGATGAATATCTTTCTTGGACAAAAAATCACGCAACTATTATAGAATTTAGCGACGCTTTTTACAGTAATCACGACAAGGTGATTTATCTAAAAAATATTCGCAATTTGCATAATTTAACTAAAATTAGAACGATTATTTTACACGAATACATTCATCATTTCATCAATAATCACGCAAATAAAACACCACTTTGGTTCAATGAAGGAATGGCTGTTTATTTTTCAGGTGGCTGGAATCTAAATAGAGAATTTAATTTTATCAAAAACTACTTTCTGGGCAACACCGTACCACTCGAAATGATGAAATATGGCTATCCAAAAAATCAGATTGAGTGGGGAAGTTTTTACGCAAAATCAACTCTTGCGTTAAAATACCTTGTCATAAATAGGCAAAAAAGTTTTTTCTCATTTTGGGATTGCTTGGAACAGTCAAAAGATTTTAACTCTGCGTTTAATGAAAGTTTCTTCTTTACGCAAAAAGATTTTTCCGCACTTTTCGAAGAATATGCAAGAAATCATTTCCACGCAGAAGTTTTTATGGCATCTTCTTCGGTAATTTGGGGTATTTTACCGATTGTACTCATCATTGGATTTGTCCGCAAAAAGATAAAAAACAGAAAAATTGTGAAAAATTGGCAAGCAATTAAAGAGATAAAAGATGAAAGAATTTGATGAATTAGTTGAAATTGTAGAAAAATTACGCCACCCAAAAGATGGATGCCCTTGGGACACCAAACAAACTTCACGCTCATTAATTCCAAATTTTATTGAGGAATTACACGAAGCAATTGAAGCAATAGAAAATGATAATGGTGAACACCTTTCGGAAGAATTAGGCGATATCCTTTTGCACATCGTGATGCAAGCCCAAATTGCAAAAGAAGAAACAAGGTTTGACATCAAAACAGCTTTAAAAAAAATTAATGAAAAATTAGTTAGACGACATCCACATATTTTTGGCAATGAAAAAATTTCAAATGCAGAAAAGGTGAAAATAAATTGGGAACAGATAAAACAGAAGGAAAAAAAAGAAACACGAAATTCTGTTTTAGATGGAATCCCCAAAACAATGCCTGCGTTAATTATAGCACAAAGACTGCAAGATAAAGCAAGTTCAGTGGGTTTCGATTGGCAAACCACGACGCCTATTTTTGCTAAATTAAAAGAAGAAATTGACGAATTTATGGTGGCTTTCGAGCAAAATAATCTGCCCGAAATGAAAGCTGAATTAGGTGATATTTTATTTGTTTTAGTAAATTTAGCACGAAAATTAGGTTTCGATGCAGAATCTTCTATAAAATTGACAAATAATAAATTTGAACGAAGATTCAAAAAAATTGAACAATTTTTAAAAAATAATAACGAAGATATTTACCAGACAAACTTGGAGAGATTAGATGAACTCTGGAATCTTGCAAAAAAAGACGAAAAATAGAAGTCGTTTTATAAAAATCTACTTTTTAATCGGCTCAATTATTATGATAGTTTCATTTATTTTTTACACAAATTATGTGATTAAAAATATTAAAAAAGAGATTGAAATTGTGCCAGATCTTTATTCAAAATTCATTAGTTTGCCACAAGATGTAAATTTGGAACACTATCTTTTTCAATATTTTATGGACGAAATTATTCCAAAAGTAGATTATCCAATTATCTTAACAGATAGCCTAAAAACACCATTTTCGTGGCAAAACATAGATGTTCCTCAATTAGAATTTGAAAAATTGGAGAAATACCAAAAAATAATTATTCAAAAAATGATGCGAAAAATGGTCGCCCACAAATCAGTAATTCCACTAATCCACAGCAAAAAAAATAACCAAATTTACGGCTATATCTATTATGGCGATTCCGCTATTGTTGTCCGTTTGAAGCAATTACCATATGTTGGAATGGGGCTAATTTTCATCTTTATTTTTTGGGGATTTTATGGAATGATTTCTATCAAAAAAGATGAACAAAATATTATTTGGGTGGGATTGGCAAAAGAAACGGCACACCAATTTGGAACGCCACTCTCATCACTTTCTGGCTGGCTAAATATTTTGCTTACCAAATTGGAAAAACTGGGAATTCACGATGATTTTGAAGAAACCTTGAATTATATGAATTATGATTTAAATAAGCTCAATAAAATCGCCTCTCGTTTTGGAAAAGTTGGCTCTACCATTAAATTTCAAAATGTTATTCTTGCTGATATTATCACAGAAACCATCGCTGATTTTCGGCGAAAATTGCCAGAAAAAATAGAACTACATTTCCAAAATAACATCGATAATAAAATGGTAAATTTGGACCCAGATTTAATGAAATGGACTTTTGAAAATTTAATTAAAAATGCGCTCGATGCGATGCAAAATAGAGATGGCAACATCAAAATTGAAACATTTTCACAGAAAAATAAAATCATCATTCACATTAAAGATGAGGGTACAGGAATGACGAAATCGATGTTTAAGGAAATTTTTCAACCAGGTGCAACTAGCAAAAAGCGTGGATGGGGACTCGGTTTAAGTTTAGCAAAACGCATTATCCAAAAATATCATCATGGTAACATCCGTGTTTTGAAGAGCGAAGTCGAGATTGGCACTACATTTGAGATAAGTTTACCGGAGGTATAAAATGCACATTCTCTCGCGTGAAGAGATGTATTTTTTCGATAATTATACGACTGAAAAACTTGGGATTCCCAGTGCACAACTCATGGAAAATGCTGGAAAAAATTGTGCTGAGTTTATCGACAAAAACTTACTGAAACCAAAAAGTAAAATCGCTATTTTTTGCGGAAGCGGCAATAATGGCGGAGATGGTTTTGTCATTGCTCGCTATCTAAAAAAAGCAGGACACCAACCCGAAATATTCCTTGTCGGCAAAACAAATAAAATGTCCCCTGAAACTTTTACGAATTTTCAAAAATGCAAAAATCTACAGATTAGCGAAATAGACTCCAATTCCAGATTGCTAAATTTGAAACCATTCGATTTAATTATCGACGCTATTTTTGGAATTGGCTTAAAGGGTGACGTTCGTGGTTTTATCGGTGAAATAATCAAAAAAATTAACGATGCAAAAATCAAAACTGTTTCCGTCGACATTGCCAGTGGCGTTGATGCCGAAACAGGATTAGCAAAAATCGCCATAAATGCAGATGTTACCCTCACGTTAGCCGCTCCGAAGTACGGACATTTTTTGGAAAGTGGTCAAAAAAAAACAGGAAACCTACAAATTATCGATATTGGAATCCCCTCAAATCTTTTTATCACATTCCCTCCAAAAACAAAATTAGTTACGCAAAAAAATGTACAATATCCCAAACGTCATAAATTTTCACATAAAGGTTATTATGGGAAAATTGGTATAATTGCTGGTTCGATAGGATTTTCTGGGGCAGCGATTTTAGCATCAAAAGCTGCTCTGCGAGCTGGTGCTGGCACAATAACTCTCTTTCATCCACAAGGAATGGAAACAATTTTTGAAACGCAACTCGTGGAAATTATGACGCAATCTATTCCCGAACAAAATGAAGAAATACAATTAGAAAAATTATTCAAAAAACTTGAAAAAATGGATACATTACTAATTGGATCAGGAATCGGCGTTAATTCAAAAAATACGAAATTAATTGAAGCTCTTTTGAAATTTTGGCAAAAACCATTAATTCTCGATGCCGACGCCCTTAATATTTTAGCAAAAAATCCAAACTTATTCAAACTTTTGAAAAACACTGCAATTATCACACCACATTTAGGTGAATTTTCCCGTTTAACCAAAAAATCAATTGCAGAAATTCAAAACAACACATTAAATATTATGCAATCTTTTGCAAAAAAATACAAATGTAGCATTCTACTAAAAAGCGCAACAACTATCTTTTATGATGGAAAACTGTTTACCTTTGATATTTCTGGAAATGACGGACTTTCGACCGGTGGGAGCGGTGATGTCTTAGCGGGAATAATCGTAGCTTTTGTCGGTCAAAAACTTCCTCTAAATGAAGCCGCTATTTCAGCTTCATTTTTGATGGGAAAAACTGCGGAAAAATTGGCAGATTACCGAAAAACACCATCTATCATTCCATCTGACATTATTGAAAATATCTTTAAGTTATGAAAAAAATAATCTTTTTTTTATTTCTAATTATCACAAACTTAATTATAGCTCAAACGATTGTAATTAATGAAATTATGTACGATCCTGACGGAGCAGACACAGGTTTTGAGTGGATTGAACTCTATAATAATGGTGATAATGTTGTTGATTTAAACAATTGGGTTTTATCGAAAGCTGGAAGTAGTTTTGAGACTATTTTTGTTTTTGAAGCTAACCTTATTCAACCCTACTCCTATTTTTTGATTGGCGAAGAATTTGTGCCAAATACCGATTTAATCGAAACTTTAGTTTTTCAAAATGGTGGGACTGCAACTGACGGAATCCAACTTGTTTCACCAGATGGGCTTTACTCCGATACCGTTTTATATGATTCTCCAAACTCAAACAACTTACCCGATGATTTGGATAACCCAGCAATAAATTTTGCCCCAGATGTTTCCAGTGGAAATTCACTCGCAAGAAAGCAAGATGGAGTTGATTCAAATAATTGCGAAATCGATTTTTTTGAGTGCGAAAATCTAACTCCAAACGAAGCCAATTTATACCCCACAGATTTGGCTATTTACTTCACAAACATAGTGTTAGAAAATGATGTATATTGGCTTGAAACCACTATCTGGAATTTATCCACAGCAAATGTGGATAACTTAACAGCAACTCTTGAAATATGGCTAAACGACCACATTGTAAACACATACCTACTCCCAGAAATTTTTGCTGAATATTCCATTTTTGTTAAATACAAAATTGACCAAATTGAGACTGGGTACAATACTATAACAACTGCCGTTAATTACCCGTTTGATAACTATTTAGATAATAATTTTGTCTCGGAATCAATATTGCTCGGAAATTCGCCCATTATTATTAATGAAATAATGTTTAAGCCACTTGAGAGCAATCAAGAATGGCTAGAAATTTTTAATCGAACAAATTGTGCATATCGTGTGGATAACCTCCAAATTATTGATACAGCTGGTGGAATTATAAGCGTTTGCGACACTATTCAGCTTGTTGACTTTTTGGTAATTTGCGAAGATAAAAATAAACTATTAAATTCTTATCCAAATGTTAACTCTGATAAAGTGATTGAAGCAGAATATTGGACATCGTTAAATAACACCGATGAATCACTAAAATTGATTGATAATTTTAATACAAAACTTGATTCCATTTTTTATTCTGGCGATAATTGTGAAGATAATATCTCAATTGAAAGAGTGAATCCATATTTACCGTCATTTGAAGAAAATTGGGGACCATCAGTTTCAAATTTGGGGGCTACTCCCTGCGAAAAAAATAGCATCTTTGTGGAAATTTTACCACCATCTTCAAAACTAAGCGTTAATCCAAACCCCTTTTCGTCACAAAGTGGAATTCCTACTGTTATCAGTTTCAAACTACCTGAAATCATCAGCACTGTAACTATTCGCATTTTCGATTTGAAGGGACGATTAGTCAAAACCATTCTCAATCAGGCATTACAAGCATGTGACGGCAACATTATTTGGAATGGTTCCGACAATGATGGATTTAATCTTCCAATCGGAATTTACATAATTTTACTGGAAGCTACCGCACTAAATACCGAAAAAATTTATTCAAATAAAACAACCGTCGTAATTGGAAATTAAGAGGAGGAGTGATGTACGGAAAAACTTATTCTTACGCAATTCAAGGAATTGATGCCGAAAAAATTACCGTTGAAGCAGATGTAAAAGGTGGAATCTACAAATTTTTTATTGTTGGATTGCCTTCTAATTCCGTTAAAGAAAGCAGAAATCGGGTTTCGGCGGCAATCAAAAATTCTGGTTTTCGTTTTGCAAACCACCTTTATACGGTTAATCTTGCGCCGGCTGACATCAAAAAAGATGGCGTTGCACTCGATGTTCCAACCGCACTTGCATTACTCGCTGCCTTAAATCAAATCAAAAGTAACAAATTAGAAAAATATGCGTTCATCGGCGAGCTTTCGCTGGATGGAACCCTAAGACCAGTTCGAGGTGTTTTGCCGATAGCAATTGCCGCTTGGAAAGATGGGTTAGAGGGTTTAATTTTACCACCAGAAAACGCAGAAGAAGCTGCTGTTATTGACGGTTTGAATGTGTTTCCGGTAAATTCGCTCAATGAAATTGTTAACTTTTTGGAAGGTAAAATTAATATAGAACCCTTCAAGGTAAATAAAGAAAAACTGTTCACTCGACTCGATAATAACCAACTTGATATGTTCGATGTGAAGGGGCAATTTCATGTGAAACGTGCCTTAGAGGTAGCAGCCGCAGGAGGACACAACCTTTTGATGATTGGACCACCCGGCTCTGGAAAAACAATGTTAGCGCGCAGAATTCCAACAATTTTGCCAAATTTAGCTTTAGAAGAAGCACTCGAAACCACAAAAATCCATTCGGTCGCCGGACTAACTAGTGACAAAAAAGGTATCATAACTTGCCGGCCATTTCGCTCGCCGCACCATACCATTAGTGATGTTGCCTTAATTGGTGGTGGCAGCTACCCAAAACCTGGCGAAGTCTCACTTTCACATAACGGTGTCCTATTTTTAGACGAACTCCCTGAATTTAAAAAATCGGTTTTAGAGGTGCTCCGCCAACCGCTCGAAGATGAAGTTGTTACCATTTCACGCGCGACCCAAAGTTTGGAATTTCCCGCAAAATTTATGCTCGTAGCATCAATGAATCCTTGTCCTTGCGGCTATTTTGGAAGCAATGTAAAAGGACACCAGTGCACGTGTTCAATCACAAATATTCAACGCTATCGCTCTCGCATTTCTGGTCCACTCTTGGATAGAATAGATATCCACTTGGAAGTTCCAGCGGTAAAATATGAAGAACTTAGCAGTATGCCAACCGGCGAAAAATCGGAAAATATTCGTGATAGAATAAATGAAGCTCGTCAAATTCAAACAAATCGTTTTTCAAATGAAAATATTTATAGCAATTCACAGATGAACCCTAAACAAATTCGGAAATATTGTCAACTTGATGCAGAAAGCAAATCTATTTTGAAATTGGCGATGGATAAATTAGGACTTTCGGCGCGTGCTTACGATAGGATTTTAAAGGTTTCACGTACAATTGCAGATTTGGAAAATACCAAAGATATTCAAGTAAGCCACATTAGCGAAGCCGTTCAATACCGTAGTTTAGATAAAAAATTTTGGGAATAAATGAGAAAAAATAATGAGTAATTTTTACAGTAAAATTGAATCCATTCTTTCAAATTCTACTTTTTTAAAAGAATTTGAAAATGATATAAAAAATAACAACGACCGTTCTCTTTTTCATAATTTGAATCAAACTTCCAAAAGTTTGTTGCTCGCTCACGCTTTTAAAAAAAGCCACAAAAATATCATTTTTGTAACCGCTGACGATAAAATTGCCGAAGATTATTTAGATGATTTACATCTATTAGTTGGTGAAGAAAATGCTCATTTTTTACCAGATTTTGAGGTTTTACCATACGAACAGCGTTCACCACATTTTATGATTCGAGCACAAAGAATTAAAACTCTAACCGCCACCACTTCCGCTCAACCAGCTATTTTCACAACTTCCGTTCGCTCATTTTTACGCAAAATCACTGACCCAAAAATTTTTACGAAAAACATTATCCGTTTAGAAAAATCAAAAAATTACAACCCCGATTTACTCGTTTCAAACTTAGTGGGAATGGGTTATGAAAATCAATTTCAAGTTTCAAAAGTTGGTGAAATTGCACGACGCGGTGGTATCATTGATGTGTTCAGTCCCAATTTTTACCAACCGATTCGTATCGAATTTTTTGATGATGAAATTGAATCAATTCGACCATTTGATGTAACCACACAACGCTCTGAAAATGAAGATTTGGGGGCAATTACAATTATTCCATCTCGAGAATTTTCGCTTCACGACATCGAAACCGATGAATATTTTTGGAATAAAATTCACCAAAATGGATTTTATGATGGTATCGAGCTTGACATCTCATTTTTACTCCCAAACATTAGTTCATTTGTGGAGTATTTCGATAATGAAAATTGCCTTATTTTTTGGGATGAGTTCCATTTTTTCAAATCGTACCATCAAGAACTTTTGGCGGAAACAACAGATCTATTCGCAAAATCTACAAAAGACAAAAAAACACAACCACAAGACATTTTTGAAGATGAAAAATTTATCCAGAAAACACTCAAAAGTCATTGCAATTATTTTCTTGCAGCAACCGCTCAAGACTTTGCAGAAGTTAGTAGAGAAAAGGAAACCCCCTTTGCTATTCATGAAAATTTACACGGCAACTTAGGCGTCTTAGATAAAAAAATTGCGGAAAAAATTGCCCAAGGATACCGAATTTTTATTCAATCTGACAACGAAAGCCAACGCAAAAGAATGATGAATTTACTACCGAATTTCGACGAAAAAATCGATTTTACGGTGGGTGTTTTTCAGCACGGTTTTGACTTAAAGGACACAAAATTTGCAGTTTATACCGATCACGAAATTTTTAATCGATACCGAAACAAAAACAGACCCTCAAAATTTTCAAAAAATGAAGCATTAATCGACTACGAATCGCTAAAACCAGGCGATTATATCGTTCACATCAATCACGGAATTGGTATTTATGCTGGTTTAAAAAAGATGTCTTTCACAGGAAATAAGGTGGAATGTTTAGTCTTACATTACGCGCAAAAAGATGTGGTTTATGTGCCAAATTTTCAACTTTCGATGGTTTCAAAGTTTGTTTCGGAAGAAGGAATCGTTCCTATAATCCACAAACTTGGAAGCAAGAAATGGGAATCAGCCAAAAAACGCGCACGGAAACAAATCGAATTGGTCGCAAAAGATTTAGTGAAACTTTATGCCGAACGCAAAATCAGGCGTGGCATTGCGTTTGAACGCGATTCCGAGTGGCAAATTGAGATGGAAAATTCTTTTATTTACGAAGAAACACCTGATCAAATCAAAAGCATCACGGAAATAAAAAAAGATATGGAAACGGCAAAACCGATGGAACGTTTACTTTGTGGTGATGTAGGATTCGGGAAAACAGAGGTGGCTATTCGTGCCGCATTTAAAGCTGTTTTAAGTGGATTTCAGGTAGCAATTCTCGTCCCCACAACATTACTAGCAGAACAACATTTTTTGGTTTTCAAGGAAAGATTAGCACAATATCCTGTTAAAATTGCGATGATTAGCCGTTTTCGCACTAAAACAAATATCCAAAAAGATTTGTTAAAGGTTGCAGGTGGCGAAATTGATATCATTATTGGAACGCACCGATTACTCTCAAAAGATGTAAAATTCAAAAAAATAGGCTTACTTATAATTGATGAAGAACACCGCTTTGGGGTGCACCATAAAGATAATTTGCGTAAACTAAAAAGTAACGTAGATACACTTTATATGAGTGCTACGCCGATTCCACGCACGATGTCGATGGCACTTTCTAAATTGAAAGAATTATCGCTGATTCGTACTTCACCTAAAGCACGGCTCCCCATTCGTACCGTTATCGTGCCTTTCGATCGAGAAATCATCAAAGAAGCGATTGCACGAGAAGTGAGTCGCGGTGGACAAGTTTTTTTCTTACATAATCGAGTGCAAACAATTGAAGAAATAACGGCTGAGTTGCGTAAAATGTTACCCACGGTTCGCTTTGCGATTGGTCATGGTCAATTGCCGGAAAAACAGCTGGAAACCGTTACGCTCGATTTTGCCCATCATAAATTTGATGTGCTTGTTGCCACCACGATTATTGAATCTGGCATTGATATTCCTAATGCGAACACAATGATCGTTAATCGAGCAGATATGTTTGGTTTGGCACAACTTTATCAAATTCGCGGCAGGGTTGGCAGAAGTAATCGTCGCGCTTACGCGTATTTCATTATTCCTTCAAAAATAAATGAAGACGCACGCAAAAGACTGGAAACACTAATCGAATATGAATCCTTGGGAAGTGGCTATCAGATTGCAATGCGTGATATGGAATTACGTGGTGCAGGCACGCTTCTCGGCAATAAACAAAGTGGAATTTTACACTCGATTGGTTTTAATTACTATAATAAACTTCTAGAAAAAGCTATCGAAAGCTTTGAGAATAATGAATTTTCTGAAAATTGGTATTTTGAAGAACAACCATTGGAAAATGTGAAAGTTGACTTCGATTATTATTTTCCAAAAAACTATATCGCCGATGAAAAAATACGATTAAAACTTTATCGGGAAATCATGAATTTTCAAAAAATAGAGCAATTTGAAAATTTAAAAAGCGCACTCATAGACAGATTTGGCGAAATACCAGAAAAAGCAAAAAACGTTTTAATCTACCACAAAATTCGCTTTTTCACAAATCAAACTCATCTCAAATCTGTAAAAATTTCACAAAAAAACATTACACTAGAATTCGACAATAAATCACTTCCCAGCAGAGATAAGCTGTATCGTTTGACTGGCATTATAGATTTACCAATTCATTTCAGCACGGTGAAAAATTTCGAAATTTCTTTCGATTTCGAGAAAAAAGCAAAATTGTATTTGAATGAAAGCATCAAAATCATAAAATTTATAGCTCAGAATTTTAAGGAATAAGTGTTTATCTGAAAAAGGTTTGACAAAATAAGCAATCTTAAAATTTTTCCAATTCGTTGAAAGATAAAAAGAGGAGTTAATTTTGAATAGTAATAAAATAAGTTTATTGTGGCTAATAATCACGCTTTTTTGTGCTGTTTTATCAGCAGAACCAATTGATTTTGAAACAGATGCGCCCTATAGTGTCTCTATCGTTGGTGCGATAAATAATCCAGGAACATATCCCATTTTGGGGAATACACGCGTTTCAGAGCTTATCAAAATCGCGAATGTCGTCATAGATTCACTTGCAGATGAATCAGATAAAATATCTGAAATTTCATCAGTAAGAGGTATCATTTTAAAACGCCAAAATAAACAAACTACACTCGATTTACAGAAATTTTACATTTTGGGTGATATTGAGCAAAACCCATATTTGCTAGATGGTGATGTGGTGGTAATTCCAGCAAAATCGTGTACCGTTTCTATCGTGGGGGCGGTTCATCAAGAGGGCATTTTTGAAATTACAAAAAATGACAAAATCACAGACATTTTGGGATTAACTTTCGGCTTACGAAACGATGCCGACTTACAGGCCGTAGAAATTGTGCGATTTGTTAATAACTCTGATTCAATAAAAACCATTACCGTAAATTTGGAAAAAATTCTTAAAAATCCAGAAAGTAATAAAAATATCTTCTTGCAAAACGATGATCGAATTTACATTCGTTCTATTCCTGAATTTCACAAACAAAACCACATTAAGATTTTTGGAGAAATTAAATATCCTGGAATTTATGCAATTGAAGAAGACATTAGCACATTATTTGAAGTTTTAAACATGGCTGGTGGTCCAACTTATCGTGCCGATTTAAAAAACTCTTTTTTACAAAGAAAAAGTCATGAAGACCTTCTTGATCCAGAATTTAACCGATTAAAAAAAATGACCATTGATGAAATGACCACCATTGAGTATGAATATTTTAAAGCTAAATCTCGCGAATTGAGAGGAAAATTTTCTGCTAACTTTGAAAAAATTTGGGAAAATCATCAATCTTCCGAAGTCACTTTAAAAAATAATGATTATATTTACGTCTCACGTCAAATTTCTACCGTAAATATTACCGGCTCTATAAAAAATCCGGGACTTATCTCTTTTATACCAAACCAAAATTATCTTTACTATATTGAAAAAAGTGGCGGTTTGGCGTGGAATGCTAAAAAAAATAAAATTCGCATCATTAAAACAAGCACGGGTGAATGGCTCAAACCAAACAAAAAAACAATTATCGAGGTTGGCGATATGATTTTTGTACCAGAAAAATCAGAACACGATTATTGGCAAATCACAAAAGATATTATGAAAATAATGGCTGAAATTGCGACTGTTGTTATTGTTATCCAAAATACTACACAATAAAAGGAGAATATTTTGAAAATATTAGTTACGGGAGGAGCTGGGTTTATCGGCTCTCATTTATGTGAAAAACTATTGAAAGAAGGACATTTTATTTCTGTTTTAGATAATCTTTCTACAGGGAAATATGCAAACATTAAACATTTGGCTTCAAACAAAAATTTTACATACACAATAGATTCCATACTGAATAAAAAAATCTTGGAAAAAATGATTAGCGATACTGACCAGATATATCATCTTGCAGCTGCGGTGGGTGTAAAAAACATCATAGACAACCCACTTCTCTCGCTGCAAACAAACATTGGCGGAACAGAAAATGTGCTCGAGTTTGCCAATAAATTTAAGAAAAAAGTGCTCGTTGCTTCCACTTCTGAAATTTATGGTAAAAATGAAAATATGCCGTTCAAAGAAGAAGATGACCGATTACTCGGCTCTACCAACATTTCTCGTTGGAGTTACAGTTGTGCAAAGGCAATTGACGAGTTTTTGGCACTCGCCTACTATCGTGAAAAAAAATTACCCGTTGTAATCGTGCGGTGCTTCAATACCGTTGGACCACGCCAAACCGGACAATACGGAATGGTTGTTCCAAAATTTGTGAGAAACGCCCTGCTAAACCACCCTATTGTAATTCATGGTAGCGGCAAACAATCTCGTTGTTTCGGTGATGTAGATGATGTAACCGACGGCATCATCAAACTAATGAATGAACCGAAAGCGGAAGGTCAAATTTTCAATGTTGGCAATGACGAAGAGATTACAATCGAAGACTTAGCAAAAAAAATAAAAGAGATGACAAATAGCAATTCGAAAATCGAATACATAAGCTATGAAGACGCTTACGAAGAGGGATTTGAGGATATGATGAAAAGAATTCCAGATCTCACTAAAATTAAAGATACGGTGGGGTATGAACCAAAGCTTAATCTCGACGAAATCTTAAAAAGAATCATTAATTACTTCGAAAAATAGAGGAAAGTATGAATGTTCCACTTTTAGATTTGAACGCACAATATGCTTCAATTTTACCGAAAATCAAACAAGAAATTGAAAAAGTTTTCGACTCTCATCACTACATTCTCGGTCCACAAGTTAAAGAATTTGAAAAAATGGCAGCAAATTATTGTGAGTGCAAACACACCATCGGTTGCGCTTCTGGAACTGATGCTCTCGTTCTCGCTCTCAAAGCACTTGACATCAAAGAAGATGATGAGGTAATTACAACCACGTTCACTTTTTTTGCGACAGCTGGTGCTATTTCACGCGTTGGAGCAATTCCTGTTTTTGTTGATATTTTACCCGATACATTTAACCTCAATCCAGAAAAAATTGAAAAAGCAATTACATCAAAAACAAAAGCAATTATTGCCGTTCATCTATTTGGTCAACCAGCTGAAATGGATAAAATTATGCAGATTGCCCAAAAACACAATTTAAAGGTTATTGAAGATAATGCTCAGGGTATCGGTGCTAGATTTGATGGCAAAGTAGCAGGCACAATCGGCGACATTGGCACACTTTCATTTTTTCCAAGCAAAAATCTTGGTGCAATGGGTGATGCTGGAATGTGTTTGACAAACAGCGATGACCTCGCTACAAAATTGTTTCAACTACGAGTTCACGGTGAAAACCCAAGATATTTTCATAAATGGGTTGGGCTAAATAGTCGAATTGACACAATTCAAGCAGCAGTTTTGAAAATAAAACTTCCCTACTTAGAAAAATGGAGCGAAAAACGTCGCCAAAACGCAAAATATTATTATGAAAACATGACAAATATTCCGCAAATAAAATTACCCTTTATTCACGAAAAAGCAATTTCAATCTACAATCAATTCACGCTTCTTGCCGAAAAACGCGATGAACTTCTCAAATTTTTACGCAAAAATAATGTTGGATGTGCGGTCTATTATCCGAAACCGCTTCATGTGCAAGAATGCTTTGCAAATCTCGGTTATAAGTCCGGTGATTTACCAATTGCGGAAGAGATTGCCCAAAAAGTAATTTCGATTCCAATCTATTCTGAATTGACTGAAAACATGCAAGATTTTGTGATTAAAAAAATACAAGAGTTTTACGAAAATTAGGAGATTATTATGAATATTGTCGTTTGCATCAAACAGGTTCCAGACACAACGGACATCAAAATAGACCCAAAAACAAACACTTTAATTCGCGAAGGCGTGGAAAGCATCGTCAACCCATTCGACCTTTATGCAATTGAAGAAGCAATTCGCTTGAAAGAGGTAAACGGCGGAAAAATCACCGCTATTAGCATGGGACCACCACAAGTGGAAAGTGCTCTCCGCGAAACAGTTGCAATGGGTGTAGACGAAATAATTCTTCTTTCTGACAGAAAATTTGCCGGTGCAGACACACTCGCTACTAGCATCGTCCTTTCTGAAATGATTAAACAAATGGAAAATATCGATATCATCTTATTCGGTCAGCAAGCTATTGATGGCGACACCGGCCAAGTTGGACCTGGTGTGGCTACATTTTTGAACATTCCCCAAACTTGTTTTGTGAAAAATATTGAAAAAATAGAAAATGGCAAAATTATTGTCGAGCGCTTAATGGAGGATGGTTTTGATAAAGTAGAAATGTCGTTACCTGTCGTGCTTTCAGTTGTCAAAGAAATAAACACACCGAGACTACCTTCTCTACGCGGAAAACGCAGTGCCAAAAAAGCAGACTTAAAAATCATTACGGCAGATGATCTCCAGCTTGATGAAAAAATAATCGGCTTGAATGGCTCACCAACTCAGGTGGTCAAAATATTTACCCCAAAACACCATAAAAGTGGTGAAAAATATGAAGTTGATTCAGAAAAAGCAGCCGACATTATCTTCCAAAAAATTAAAGAATTACAGTAAATGAACTACCCAAATATCAGTCCCACCATATTGAAGCTCGGCAGTTTAGAGATTCGCTGGTATGGCGTTTTATACATTATTGCTTTTATTATTTGTTTCATTTTTTTGAAAAAACTATTCAAGTATCGTGAGACAAATCTCTCAAAAGAAAGATATGATAACCTCTTGTCTAACATTATGTTGGGTGTAATCATTGGAGGACGACTCGGGTATGTGGTTTTTTATAATTTTGGCTATTATTTTCATCATCCATTAGAAATTATTTTACCTTTTAGTTTTACAAACGGTTTCACATTTACAGGATTTCAGGGTATGTCTTTTCACGGTGGTGCACTTGGCGTCATTATTGCGGGGCTGATTTTCTGTAAAAAAAATAAATTAAATTTTTATCAACTCGCCGACGCAACCGCACCACTCGTTGCGATTGGTTTGGGCTTAGGACGAATTGGCAATTTTATAAACTGTGAACTTTGGGGCAGAATTACCACGAAACCGTGGGGCATGATTTTCCCAAATGGTGGTGATTTTCCACGTCACCCATCTCAGCTTTACGAAGCACTTTTAGAAGGATTACTGCTTTTTTTTATTTTATTTTTCATTCTAAAAAATACCCGAAAAAATGGCGTTGTCTTTTGGAGTTTTATCGGTTTCTATGGAATTTTTCGATTTCTAATCGAATTTGTACGCGAGCCTGATGAACACCTCGGTTTCTTTTTAAAAACTTTTACGATGGGACAAATTTTGAGTTCGTTTATGATTGTGTCTGCAATTATGGCATTGAACTTACTTTTTAAGAATGAAAAATAAACTTTTTTGTGCTTTGCTATTTGCTGCTTTGATAAGTAGTTGTGCCACTTTACAAAAACCAAATGATTTGCAAAAAAGTAAACAACTTCAAATGCACCTACAAAGTTGGCAACATTTTCGCATTGATGGAATTATTCAAGTTAACCATAATAATTTGATACTTCGTAAAAATGTTACCTTCCGCAAAAACGAAAATATTCTTAGATTAGATATTTTTGATACTGGCTTTTTGGGGTTAAGTCCAACCCCATTTCTTTCCGTTTCTCTCGATTCGACGCTCATTATCAGAAATCCAAATAATCTGAAAATTCCCTTAATAACTAGAGATGATTTTCTCTTTTTTCTGGAAATTTCGGAATTACTGAAATATCAAAATGAAATTATCACCAATAAAAAAGTGAAAATTAATGGTTATGAATTCAACTTTACTGAAAATTATGAAATTTCCCAAATTGTGAAAAATTCTAATTTGGTAAAATTTCAATATGCCGAATTCATCACAGCCATTGCCTTCCAAAATAATGAATCTGTGGTCGCAGAAATTTCAATCGATACCATTAATTTCAATAAACCAAATATTCCAAAATTAAAATGAATAAAAAAATAATTATCCCAAATGCAATTACTGGCTTGAGTCTAATTTCTGGCTTAACAGCACTCCATTTTACCTTTGAAAATAACTTTATTTTAGCAGCGTGGTTAATTGCCTTTTCTATGTTATGCGACGGTTTGGACGGTAAAATTGCGCGTTTATTAAACGCTCAAAGTAGGTTCGGTGCTCAATTTGACACGCTTTCTGACTTTGTTGCTTTCGGGGTCGTTCCTGGTTTTATGGTTTACAGATATAAACTTTCGGAACTTTCTACCATCGGTATTATCGTTGCCGCTTTCTATGTTTTTGCGGGAAGCTATCGTTTGGTTCGATTTACTTTAAAAAATCACCACGACAATCATAAAAAACAGCCTTTTATCGGACTTCCTATTCCGGCTGGAGCAGGCATTATTGCTTCATTTATTATTTTTGATAATTATCAAAATCTCTCGGCTCGCTTTTTTCTGATTACCACCTTTTTTGCTGGACTCCTCATGATAAGCCAAATTGAATACCTACCTCTTGAAAAAGGAAAAAAATTAACTAAGGAATCTAAGTTTTTTATTGTTGCGGCGGTAATTAGCCTGCTGTTTGTAATCAAATTTTCCTATTTTATTTTTGGATTGTGGATTTCTTTATATATTTTATATGGAATCGTACGACAAATTATTTTGTTTGTAAATAAAACGCGTAACTAACTCACGATATTAACACTGCGGCTGCCTATTTGCACTATTGCTTTACCTTTTCGTTGACAAACAATCATCCATCCTTTTTAGTGTCTCTGCGTTGTGACACAAGAAGAGTTAAATCAACACTTAGTTATAAGCAAGAGAGAGGAGTTTAAAATGTCAATTTTTAAAGATAATTATTTTACAAATGACAGCTATTCTTTACGAACAGAAAGGTTGAAAATTTTACAGAATTACATTCAAGATTGGGCAACTCAGCTCGCCATACCAGAATATTTGATTTTGTGGGCAATCTCTGCATTTGGTCATTGGCAACGCTCCCTCGAAAATTCACAAAAAATGAAAGAACAAAAAAGAAAACTTTTTCAGCAACAAAAAGATACAGATACAACTACTTTCAAGTTTTATCTTAAGTGCAAAAAACTACTTAAATCACAACTTATCGAAAATATTGATTTGCAAAAAAAACTCGGAATTGACAGTTATTTTCCACGAAAAACAGATGAAAAATTTATTGTAATTAAAGAATTATTAGTTTTTGCAAAAACTGAACATATTTTGGCGACTAATTTTGTGGAAAAATTAACTGAATTATATACAAAATCGCAAGATATTCATTATTCCCTAAAAAACTTAGATTCAAAAAAAGGCGAAAAATCTTTGGCTTTGTTTTATGGCGACGCCAAAAAGCTAAGAACACTTTACGCTTGGGTTTTGATGTATTGGGAGGTGGATCAACCATATTTAGTACAACTTGGCTTTGCCGTAAAATCAAGCAAAAAAGAAGATTAACATGTTAGATAATCTGGTAAATTTACTTTTCCCAAAAACTTGTTTTTCGTGTGAAATTAGATTGCTGAAAAATGAAAAAACTATTTGCACAAAATGTGAAAATTCGCTCCAGTTTCTCTCAGAAATGCCACTGAATAACAATTTTCATTTTGATAAAATCGTTTCGCTTTTTCAATTTAATTCTGTTTCAAGAAAATTAATTCACGCTTTAAAATATGATGAAATCAAGATAATTTCACAATTTTTCGCAGAAAAATTTAAAATTTATTATAATCTAAATTATCCATTTAAGGAGATTGATTTTATCGCACCGGTTCCGCTCCATTTAGTAAAAAAACGTGATCGTGGATTTAATCAAGCAGAAATTTTAACGAAAGAAATTGCAAAAATAATGAGTTGGCAACATATTCCCAATTTGATAAAAAGAACTAAATTTACCAAAACTCAAACCAAATTAAGTAAAATTCAAAGAGAAAAAAATGTGGCAAACGCTTTTAAAATTAACAAAAAATATTCCGTCGTGGATAAAAATATCCTTATTGTAGATGATGTTTTCACAACGGGTTCTACCTTAAATTCCATCGCAAAAACTTTACAAAAAGAAAATCCTAAAAATATTTTTGCATTGACCATCATGAGGGCGTAAAATATACATCTAACTTCTTGTCTTGACAATAGAAAGGCTGTTTAGATTTTAACGCAAAATGGTATTTTGGGAGAGATTAAACGAATGCAAGTGGAGTTAAAGTCGGAACAAGCAAATGAAATGATAGATAGAATTGCAAAATATTTAGTGCAGAGAAAAATGGCTGCACCGGCAATTATCACTATTGAATCCTTGCGTCCACTAAGCCGAATTGGTAGCCAAGTTTTATACTTTCTAGCACCTTTCGCCGAAATAATTTTTAATGCGGAAGAATACCAAAAATTTGCCCTACTTCTGGAAGATCAACAAAATATAAAAAATCTCGTCAATCGTATAGACGAACTTGATGTCGAAATGTATAAAGAAGAACGAAAACATAAAAGACTTCTAAAAAAACGAAGAATAAATAAAATTAAAAAAATATTTAAAAAATAGATAAACGGAGGAAAATATGGCTCAAAAATTGAAGCGAATTATCGCGACAGATTGCGGTAGTACTACCACAAAATCAATTTTGATTGAATTTGTGGACGGCGAATACCGTCAAACAATTCGCGGCGAAGCTCCCACTACGGTGGAAAAGCCATTGAACGATGTTACGCGCGGCGTGGTAAACGCTGTGACAGAATTGGAAGAACTTGCCCGATTGAAATATGGAGATGATTCTATCTCATTCATTAAAGATGAAAATATTTGGCTTTCCGAAAAAGAAAATGAAGGCGTCGATGCTTATATTTCGACGAGTAGTGCGGGCGGTGGACTTCAAATGATGGTTACTGGCGTGGTAGCCGCAATGACCGGCGAAAGTGCAGAAAGAGCAGCTCTCGGTGCGGGTGCAATTGTGATGGATTTGATTGCTAGTAACGATAAACGCCCAAATCATGAAAAAATTGAAAGAATTAGAAATCTGCGACCCGATATGATTCTAATGGCAGGTGGTGTTGACGGCGGAACCACAAAACACGTGGCGGAATTAGCGGAACTTGTGGGAGCAGCAGACCCAAAACCGCGTCTCGGCTCCAGTTATAAATTGCCGGTTATTTATGCGGGCAACAATAAAGCACGCGACATTATCAAAGATACACTTGCCGACAAAACAGATTTAATTATCACTGAAAATCTGCGTCCTGTTTTGGAGTCTGAAAATCTCGGCCCTGCTCGCGATAAAATTCACGACCTTTTTATGGAACACGTGATGGCACAAGCTCCCGGTTACAGCAAGTTGATGAGTTGGGCGAAAGGTCCAAAAGATGGGAAACTTGTAAATATTCCAATTATGCCCACACCTGCAGCAGTGGGAAACATTATGCAAACAATTGCAAAAATTGAAGATATCGAAGTTTTGGGTGTTGACATTGGTGGAGCTACAACTGATGTATTTTCCGTTTTCACAAAAGACAAAATATTTAACCGAACCGTAAGCGCAAATCTCGGAATGAGTTACAGTATTTCCAATGTACTCGCAACTGCTGGTTTAGACGAAATTTTACGTTGGGTTCCATTCGACATTAATGAGTCCGAATTACGTAATATGATCAAAAATAAGATGATTCGTCCAACTACAATTCCACAAAAATTGGAAGAACTTATTTTGGAGCAAGCAATCGCCAAGGAAGCACTCAAATATGCATTTATCCAACATAAAGAATTTGCCGTTGGTTTGAAAGGCGGACAGGTAAAAAAAGATATTTCGGAAGCATTTTCAACTAAAACTTCGGGACAAAGTATCGTAAATATGATGACGCTCGATCTTCTCGTTGGAAGCGGTGGAGTTCTTTCTCACGCACCACGCAGAAACCAATCGATGATGATGGTAATCGATTCATTCTTACCAGAAGGCATTACCAAAATTGCGGTGGATAGTATTTTCATGATGCCACAGCTCGGTGTTCTCGCTGAAATTAGTGAAAAAGCGGCAACCGAAGTTTTCGAGAAAGATTGCCTCGTTCACCTTGGAACTTGCGTTGCACCAGTTGGGAAAATTAAGCCAAACAAAATAGCGCTTTCTGCAAAAATTGAATTACCGAACGGTGAAATTTTCGAAGAAAATCTTCTTGCGGGTGGTCTAAAATTGATTCCACTCGGGGTTGGTGAAATAGCAAAAGCAACCCTAAAACCAGGGAAAGGCTTAGACATTGGTGCTGGAAAAAATCAAGAAATTATCGCGGAATTAACGGGCGGAGTAGTGGGAATCGTACTCGACACGAGAGGTAGAAGACCGTTTACCCTAGATAGAAACACCGAAAACCGCGTTCAGCTTCTCAAAAAATGGATGAAAGAGATGCAGGTTTACCCTGAATCTACTTATCAAATGTAGGAGGAAAATAATGGCTCAAGCATATTCTCCCGGTCTTAAATGTACCGAAAATATTATTCTCAAAAAAGATAGAATTCTCCCAATTAAGGGGAAAGTGAAAGTTAAAAAAGGCGATAAAGTTGTCGCAAGTGATGTGGTTGCAGAAACGCTTCTTCCTGGTAAAGTTATCCCCTTTAACCTCGCTAATAAACTTGGTATTGCCCCAAATTTATTGGAAAAATATTTAAAAGTTAAAGCCGGCGATACTCTCGAAAAAGGACAAACGCTCGCTCAAACAAACGGCTTTTTCGGGTTGTTCAAAACAGAAATAAAATCACCAATTGATGGTGAAATCGAAAACATTTCCAAAATAACAGGGCAAATGCTGTTGCGTGAACCACGCATTCCAATTCAAGTAAAGGCGTTTATTGATGGAATTGTCGTCGAAGTTATCGAAGAAGAAGGTGTCATCATCGAAAATCAATCCGCCTACATTCAGGGTATTTTCGGGATTGGTGGCGAAACAACCGGTGAAATTAAGATGCTTATCTCTTCACCAGAAGAAGAAATTAAGCCGAATCAAATCGATGAATCCTGCAAAGATAAAATCGTAGTTTGTGGTTCACTCGTTTCGTTTGATGTCATCAAAAAATGTCAAAAAGTCGGTGTTGCTGGCATTATTACTGGCGGTATAGACGATCATGATTTGAAAAAATTACTCGGCTATAACATTGGCGTCGCCATTACGGGACACGAAGAAATCGGCTTATCTATCGTAGTTACAGAAGGATTTGGCAAAATTAATATGTCCCACAAAGGGTTCGAACTTCTCAAAAAATTTAATGGACACAAAGCGTCGATTCATGGCATCACTCAAATTCGTGCTGGTGTTATGCGTCCAGAAATCATCATTCCGATTAAAATGACAGACGAAGCAGTCGAGAAAAAAGCAGAAATGGCAACTCTCGAAATTGGCACTACGATTCGCGTTATTCGCCAGCCAAATTTTGGACTAATTGGAAAAGTTACTGCTTTGCCAGAAAAATTAACCAAAGTAGAAAGCGAAACAATGGTGAGAATTTTGGAAGCAAAATTAGAAAATGGTGAAACTATCACTATTCCGCGTGCAAATGTGGAAGTTATCGAAAGCTAATCTTATTGGAGAAATTATGAAAAAAATTATTTTTGGAATTATTATCGGATTCATCACAATGGGTTTAATTGTTTGGAATATTATGCCAAAAATGATGATGACCGTGAGCAAAAGCAAGTTTGATTTTGATGAAACCGTTGGCAGAATAGAGCGTGCAGTTTACGAAAATGGTTGGAGCGTTCTCCACACTTACGACATTGGAAATTGTTTGGCAAATGAAGGGTTTGAAGAACAATTAATTCAAGTAAATGTGATTTCAATTTGTCGTGCCGAGCTCTCTTACAAAATTCTGGAACGGATTGAAAACCGCTTTATTGCTGGTATTATGCCGTGTCGAATTGCAATTTATGAAAACGATGAGGGCAATGTTTTTGTTTCACGAATGAACATCGGCTTGATGAGTAAAATCTTCGGTGGAACCATCGAAAAAATTATGTCGGAAGCTGCGATTGACGAAGTTAAAATTTTGGAAAATATTCTGGAATAATTTGCGTAAAACAATAAAAAAAGCGGACTTTTCAGTCCGCTTTTTGCTTTTATAAATTATAATATAAATTCATCTCGAACGGGTGCGGTCTGTTACGAACCGCGACCACCTCTTTCATTTTTTCAGTAATCCAACTTTCGATTAACTCTTCATTGAAAACATCACCCGCAAGCAGATATTCATAATCGTCTTTCAATGCTTCGAGTGCCTCTTCGAGGGAGGTCGGGATAGATTTTAATCGATCTTGCTTTTCTTGGCTCCACGCAAAAACATTGTCGTCAAACGGACCAAATCCGTTTTCTGGAGTTGGCATAATTTTATTTTTGATACCGTCCAATCCCGCCATCAAAAGAGCACTCATCGCCAAATAATAGTTGCAAGTTCCATCGCCAGTTCGGAACTCAATGCGTTTTGCATCGAAGCTGGTAACATATTTTGGAATACGAATTGCCGCACTTCTATTTGCTAAACCAAAGAATAATTTTACAGGTGCTTCAAATCCCGGTAAAAGACGCTTAAATGAGTTTGTGCTTGGGTTTGTGAACGCTGTTAAGGAACGACCATGTTGCAAAATTCCACCGATAAAATAGAGTGCTTCTTCACTTAAATCTGCGTAATTTCCCTCTTTGAAAAAAATATTTTTACCGTTTTTACGAAGCTGGATGTGAAAGTGCATTCCGTTGCCTGCTTCATCATAAATTGGTTTCGGCATAAAAGTTGCGGTCAAGTCATTTTCCAATGCGACATTGTGGATAATATCTTTGATGTACATCATTTTGTCGGTAATTTTCTCGAAATCTACCATTTCTGTCTCAATTTCTTGCTGACCAGAAAGACCAACTTCATGGTGATGATAGCGAATTGGACAGCCAATATCTTCAATTAAATTAACCATTTCTTCACGAACATTTGCATATTTATCGAAAGGCACATCGATGTGATAACCTTTTCTATTGGCTACCGCAGTTCCATCTAAATCTTGATATCCACCCGGCAAATCATTTTTGTTCTCGGCAGAAGTGAAGTGATAACCTGCTCTGAATTTTCCGTTATTGATGACTGCTTCATTGAATAGATAAAATTCAAATTCTGGAATCCAGAAAGATTGATCGGCTACACCCGTATTTTCCAAAAATCTTTGAGCACGCTTAGCCACACTGCGTGGGTCTTTTTGCACACCAATACGAGTATCTGCATCGCAAATATAGCACAACATTCGTAAGGTTTGAAACTCTGTGAATGGGTCAATAATCGCTGTTTCTAAATCGGGAATTATCACCATATCGCCAGATTCTACGGACTTCATCCCCGGTATACTCGATCCGTCAAATGAGATTCCATTCTCCAAAACATACTCCAACCTGCGAGCTGGAAAACTGATGTGATACCAATTACCCATCAAGTCTGAATATTTCAAATCAATACTTCGAATTTCAAACTCTTCAATTAACTTTTTTACTTCTGCTAAATTCATTTTTCTCTCCTAATTTTTAAAAAATTTATCTTTTTACAATCCACTTCCGACCAATAAATTCATCAAAAAGTTTATTGGTAGAATAATAATCCTACCGATTATATTTAATTTAAAAACAAACGAAACAGCAAAAATAATCATCAAAATTTGAGCCCCTTTTCGCTCTTGTGCTGTAAATTTATAATACGCTTCATCAGATAAAAATCCCCCTAAAATTTTACTGCCATCCATCGGTGGAATTGGCAATAAATTAAAAATTCCTAATGCGAGATTTATCAAAATCCCGTAATAAATCATACCCATTAAATATGGATTTGCATTGAATTTCATTTTATTGAAAATAAACGCTAAAATAAGAGCTATCATAAAATTAGCAGCAGGTCCTGCTGCTGCAGTAATCGCTGTATCGCGTTTGTAATTTTGAAAATTATGTGGATTTATCGGTACTGGTTTTGCCCAGCCAATGTGAGCAATAAATAGCATCAAAAGTCCAAATGGGTCGATGTGGGAAATTGGGTTTAAAGTCAATCTACCAGCTCTTTTAGCTGTATCATCTCCCAATAAATATGCCACATAACCGTGACTAAATTCGTGAATTGTAAGCGACATCAACAAAACAGGAATTTGAAAAATTAATCTTGTTATAAAATCCATTATTTAATTACCCTTAGAAAGCGTCTTTTTCCAACTTTTATCACACCTTTTTCGGAAATTTCAGCAAAAATATCTTGCACTTTTTCACCATCAATACTGACTGCATTTTGTTTCACCATTCTGCGAGCTTCACCACCGCTTGCACAGGTTTTACTCTGCACCAAAATATCTAAAAGTTTCATCGTACCCATAAGTGAAAATTCTGGAATATCGTCCGGAATATCCTTCTTTTTGAAGATGACATTAAATTCTTCTTCTGCTTTCAATGATGCTTCTTCGCCGTGATACATTTTCACAATTTCGCGTGCTAATCGTTGTTTAATTATTTTAGGATTTATCTCATCATTTTTTAATTGCAGAGCAATTTTGGCGATTTCATCTGGCTCTACCTTTGTGGCATAATTGAAATAATTTATCATCATTTCATCTGGAATAGACATTGTTTTCCCGTATTTATCTTTGGGGGAATCGAAAACGGCAATATAATTATTGAGCGATTTACTCATTTTTTCTTTACCACAAGTTCCCATTAAAATTGGTGAAAGAATTGCCACTTGTTGCGACTGATTGTAATATTTCTGCATATCTCGTCCTGCCAAAATATTAAATTTTTGTTCCGTTGCTCCAAGCTCTACATCTGCTTTTACCGCCACCGAATCGTAAGCTTGAAGAATAGGATACATCAACTCGTGCATTCCAAGCGGGAGTCCATTTTCATATCGTTTTCGGAATGTGTCGTGTGCCATAAATTGAGCGAGCGTAAACTTTCCCATCAATTTCAGAACATTGTTCATTGTCATTTCGCCAAACCACTCTGTTTGGAAACGAACCTCTGTTTTGCTTTCATCGAGAACTGTGAAAAGTTGTTCCATATATTTTTCTGCATTCTTTTTCACATCGTCTGCCGTAAGGGGTGGACGGGATTCATCTTTTCCGGTTGGGTCACCAATTTGAGCAGTAAAATCACCAATAATAATTACACCCGTGTGCCCCAAATCTTGAAATTCACGCATTTTCCGAATGGGTACTAAATGTCCAATATGTACATCGTAACCCGTTGGATCTATGCCATATTTAATACGAAGCGGTTTATTGTCTTTTACTGATTTTTCTAGCTTTTTTAAAAGCTCTTTTTCGGAAACAATTTCTTCGACACCTTTTTTAATTAATTTCATCTCTTTTTCAAATTTCATATTCACCTCTAAATTAAGGCTTTCAATAACTTAAATGTGGTTTTCTTTGTCAATCATTTAAATGTTTTTTGAGTTGTCCACAAAATAATCAATAACTTTATATTAATTATACATTTATCTACACTTATTGTAAATAATTTATTTTTCCTATTATTATTATAACTCTTCTATTTCATTAAGGTTACATTTACTTTTTTATTTATCTCCCTATCTTAGAACAAATATTCTCGTCTTGACAAATAAACTTTCATTTTCAATTTAGGGTTTGTTGTACTCGTGTGGATAAGTCGTTTTTTTAATATTTTAATTAATTATTTGAGGTTAAATGGTGTCTGAATTTAAAAATTACTGGAACAATGTTCTCGATGTTTTACGAGAAAATATAAATGAAAAAAGTTTCAAAACTTGGTTTAATGAAAGCGAGGTTTTGGGGGTTGATAAAAATCTTTTTTCGATAAAAGTTCCAACTCAATTTATTGCTGATTATTTAAATCGAAATTACCGCGAAATGGTATCTGAAATTTGCGAAAAATTGTATAAAAAAAAATATACTTTCCATTTTTCTACCGATCTTAAAAAAACAAAAAATAATATTTCATTTAACACGCCTGAAATTTCTGTCCATCAAACGAAATTAAATCAAAACTATACCTTTGAACAGTTTGTGGTTGGAAAAAACAATATGTTTGCTCATTCCGCTGCACTTTCTGTATCCGAAAATCCAGGCAGAAGATATAATCCTCTTTTTATTTATGGCAATTCCGGAATGGGTAAAACACATTTAATGCAAGCAATTGGCAATTTAGTAATTGATAATGAACACCCAAACAATAACGTTTTTTATACTTCAACCGAAGAATTTACAAACGAAATGATTAATGCCATTAAAACCAATAAAATGGTACAATTCAGAAATAAATACCGAAATTTTGACTACTTACTTATCGATGATATCCATTTTTTATCAAAAAAAGAGGGTACTCAAGAAGAATTTTTTCACACATTCAACTCTCTTTATGAAAAGAAAAAACAAATTATTTTAACGAGTGACCGTCCTCCAAAAGATATTCCAGATTTAAAACAAAGATTGGTTACTAGATTTGAGTGGGGATTAGTCGCAGACTTAACTAAACCAAATCAAGAAACACGAATTGCAATTCTACAAAAAAAAATGGAAAATGAAAACATCTACCTTAAAAATGATGTCGTTAGTTTCATTGCGGATAATATTACGGACAACATTCGTGCTTTAGAGGGTTCACTTATTAGAATTTTAGCTTACGCTTCCTACAACAACATGGAAACTGAAGAAATTACAGTAGAATTAGCTGAACAAATTTTAAATGATATGATTTCGCAAAAAATTTCTGAAATTAACATTAGGAATATCACAAAACAGGTTTGTGCAGCATATAATATTACGGAAAATCAAATAATTGATAAAACTAGGAAAAAAAATATTGCATTTCCTCGACAAATTGGAATGTATCTTGCCAATTTGCTAATTCCACAACTTTCACTCAAAGAAATTGCAAATTATTATCGACGAAAAGATCACACCACTGTAATTCACGCTATCAAAACAATTGAAAGACATTTTAGGGAAGATAAAAATTTTAGAATCCAAATTGAAAGGTTAATAAATGACATTAAAAAATAGTTATACACATATCCACATCACTTCTTGTGGATAACTGTTAATAAGTAGGAATTAAAAATCATGAATAAATTAATTGTTGATAAGAGCCAACTTAAAAACACTAAAGAAGAGAGTTATTCACACTCTAATTCAATAGTTAACTTATTATCTTCTTTTACTTTAACTAACTTTAACCACATAAACACACAGCCTACTATTATTACTATTATTTTATATAATAAAGGAGTATTATTATGAATAGATTATGGAACACTGCCTGTATTTTTTTAATTATCATAATCAGTTGTACACAAAAGACAAACCCAATTGGATTTGAATCAGAAATATTAATTAATCAAATAATGATAGAAGGAATAGATTCGTTTTATAGTTTTCAAGATAGTATAAAAAATTACAATAATAATGATATTTTGGTTATAGAAAATAATGCAACTACATTTTTGAAATTTAATGATTTACCTGATACATTAATAGCAAGTGATACTTTATTACTGAAACTTAAAATAAAACACATTTCAGAACCAGGAGAAGAACTTAACTTAAAATTTGCTTTAATAAATGATGATTGGGATGAAAATGAGATTATTTGGCAAAATGGTTTGTATGGACAGGATATTTTAGATACATTTAATATTTGGCAAGACTCAATAGAGGTAAATTTAGATATAACTGATTTTTTTAATAACGATTCTCTTTTTATAAAAAATGGGTTAGTTATTTTCAGTGATTCGGAAAATAACTTTATCGAATGTTATTCTTCTGAAAGTGAATATAAACCAGAACTTAAAATTATTACAGAAACAGATACTACTATAATTTATGCGAGCGCCGATACTTTTATAAATTCAACTCAGCCAAATGACGAAATAATTACAAATAGTTTAATTATTTCTAATATCTGCCCCACAAGATCATTTTTAAAATTTAGTATTCCTGACGAAATAATTGATCCACAAATAACAATTAATAAAGCTGAAATTATTTTAGAATCTGATAATAATTATTTAAGTAATTATAATTTAACAATAACACCATATATTGTCCATTCAGATTCAATTGAATCTACTTTACCATCAGAAGAAGATTACGAGTATGCAGTAGGTTCTTCTATTTTTGAAAATGATGAAATTTCAATTAATATAACTCCAATTATTCAAAAAATAATTTCTAATGATTATTATGACAATGAGGGAATTATATTAAAATCAACAACTGAAAATAAAGATTTCAGTTTCATAAATTTTAATATTGATAATATTGAAATTAAAATAACATACACATTACCGGCAGAATTAGAGTAAATATTATGAAAAATACACTATTTTTATTATTAATTATTATAATTTCTTGTGGTAAATCCGAAGATATAATTGCACAAATAGGTGATGTTAAATTGACAAAAGATAATTTACTTATTTCACAAGAAAAATGGGATTTATTTTCGAAAGAAGAAAAATCTAAATTTGTGAAAGACTGGATAAATTTAACAATTTTATCAACTGAAGCGGATAAATTAGGTATTTCTCAAAACGAAATAATATTAAATCAAATTGAAATTGCTAAAAATAATATTAAATCAAATGCGGTAATTTCTCGAAAGTTAAGCAGTATTACTGTATCTGAGGATGAACTTTTTAATTATTATAAAATAAATAAAACAAAATTTCAAGAAAGAAAAAATGAATATTATGTACAAAGAATTGAAATTAAAGATAAACAAAAATTAGAAAAGATTAGAAAATTTATTAAAGAAAATTCATTTACAGATGCTGCTAAAAAATTTTCAACAGAAAGTATTGGTGAAAATGGTGGTTTTTTAGGTTGGGTATCTGCCGAAAATAGTGATTTGTTATTTTGGAATACACTAAGAGAATTAAAAAAATATCGTTATAAAACTGTCGAAAAAAAAGATAAATATTATTTAATTCAATACACTGATTTTCGTGAAATAAATAAAAATAAATCATTTATAGAAGTCAAAAAAGAGATTAAAAAAATTGTCTTGGAAAATAAAAAATCAGAAACATATTTTAAATACATTGAAGAATTAAAAAGAGATAAAGAGATAATTATATCTTTATAAAATTGGAGAAAAAATGAAAAAATTATTGTTAATTTTTATACTATTATCAACCATGTTATCGGCTGAAATAATTGATAGAATTATAGCAAAGGTAGGGAATAATATAATTTTAGAAAGTGAATTAGACGAGCAAATTCAGCAAATAAAAGCATTCAATAATACTGAATTAGAATTATCTAATTTTGATATTTTAAATAAAATAATTGAGACAGAATTAATTATTCAAAAGGCAAAAAAAGAGGGTTATGAAATAAATGAAATTTCTATAAAAGCAATGGCTGAACAACAAATTCAAAGTATAGCTTCCCAATTTTCGTCAGAATATGAATTCAAAACAGAACTAAAAAAAGCAGGTTTTACTGTTTCAAAATTAAAAGAACACTACACTAAACAGATAAAACAGCAACAATTACAAGAAAGAATAATAAATGCTGAAATTAAAAATAAAATTGTGACAACGGAAGCTGAAATTTTGGAATATTACAATGAAAATAAAGAAAATTATTTGCGTCCAGAAATGGTAAAGCTTGGGTTAATTATGCGTTCAATAAATGCGAGCACAGAAACCCAAAAAACAATTTTAGAAGAGATGACAAGAATTAGAAATGAAGTAATAAATGGTGCAGATTTCCAAAAATTAGCAAAAGAAAATAGTGATTGCCCTTCTGCTGAAAAAGGTGGAAATTTGGGATTTTTTGGAAAAGGTAGAATGGTAAAGCCTTTTGAAGCAGCAGCATTCAAATTAAATATAGGTGAAATTAGTGAAATAGTAAAAACAGATTTTGGGTACCACATAATAAAATTAAATGCTAAAAATGATGATGAAATAGATGTGAGCCACATTCTTAAAAAAATAGAATTAACTCAAAATGATATTGATATTGAAATTAATTTAATGACAGAAATTGAAGCAAAATTAAGTAATGGTGCAGATTTTTCAGAATTGTCGATAAAATACTCAGAAGAAGATTCGGTTGCTATAAATGGCGGAATTATAGGTGAATTCACAGAAAATCAATTACCTGAACTTTTTCAAAAAGATTTAATAAAAATAAAAATAGGTGAACATACTAAAATAATTCGCGAAGATAATACTTTTTATATTTTTAAAAAAATGGAAAAAGTAGAATCACGCGCTTTTGAATATGTAGAAATTTTTGAAGAATTGAAAAAAGAAGTGCAAAAAAATAAAGAGATGAAACTTTATGAAAATTGGATAAATACTCTTAAACAAGAAATTTATGTAGAGATTTTAATAGATAAATAATGAAAAAAACATCAGTTTATATATCAACGCTTTTTGGCATTGGTTATTTTCCAAAAGCACCTGGTACAGCGGGAACATTGTTTGCCGCGATGGTGTATTTTATTTTACCAGAAAAATGGATTGGTAGCGTTTATTTAATATTATCAATACTCTTTTTATCATTAATTTCTGTTTTGTTTATTTCAAAAGCAGAAAAAAAATTGGGTCATGATAATGGAAAAATAGTAATAGACGAATTTTTTGGATATTTTGTAGCAATGATGTTTTTACCGAAATCACTATTAATTTTAACTTTAGCTTTTATTTTATTTAGATTTTTTGATATATTTAAACCAGAACCAGTTAATGTTTTACAGAAATTACCCAAAGGTTGGGGTGTGATGGCAGATGATATAATGGCGGGAATTTACACAAACATTTGTTTACAAATTTTACTATATTTTAAATACATAAAATAAAAAAGGAGAAATTATGTTAGTTTTAATGACAGTAGCACCGAACCAAAATCAAATTATGAGTTTTTTACCATTTCTTTTAATGTTTGGAATACTTTATTTATTGATTATTCGTCCACAAAGAAAGCGTCAGAAAGAGATGCAAGAGATGATAAACAATATCAAAATTAAAGATAAAGTTTTCACAACTTCTGGAATAATTGGAATTGTGGCAAACATTAAAAATGAGAAAAATACCATTGTTTTGAAAGTTGATGAATCTACCAAAATTGAATTTCAAAAAGCCGCAATTGCTGGTTTAATTGAAAAAGATGTTCAAAAATAAAATTTTAGATATTCGTATTTACGGTGATAAAGTTTTGAGACAGGTTGCAAGACCAGTCAAAGAAATAACACCAGAAATAGAACAGTTTATTCAAAATTTAATCGCGACAATGTATGAAAAAGATGGAGTTGGTTTGGCGGCGCCACAAGTCGGCAAACCACTTCGTATTTTTGTGGTGGATCCATTTTGGGTCCAAGAAAATGGAAAAAAAACACCGCTTGTTTTTATTAATCCTGAATTTGTTGAATTTGTAGGCAATGAAAGTAATGAAGAAGGATGTTTAAGTATTCCAGATGTTTTTGAAAATGTAAATAGAGCTAAAAAGGTGAAAATAAAAGGAACAAATGAAAAAGGCGAAAAAGTAAAATATATTGCTGAAGGTTTATTTTCTCGGTCATTACAACACGAATATGATCATCTCGAAGGAATTTTATTTATAGATAAAATCGCCTCGATAAAAAAAATGTTTAATAAAAAAAAATTGCGTGAAATTCAAGAGTCTACCGATAAAAATGGCATTAATATTGGTAAATAAATGGAAATTAAAAATGTTATATTTATGGGAACTCCGCAATTTGGCGTTCCTACCTTAGAATTACTTTCAAAAACTAAGTATAAGCCCGTTTTATGTATTACTCAGCCAGATAGACCAAAGGGTAGAAAACAAAAATTATCTTCACCAGAAATAAAAATTACAGCGGAAAAATTGGAGATTCCAATTATTCAACCAGAGAATGTAAATGATATTGAAACGATAAAACTATTAAAAAAAATAGAACCAGATATAATAATTACAGTTGCTTATGGTGGTTATTTAAAAAAGGAAATCAGAAAACTATCCAAATTTGGTTGTATAAATTTACACCCGTCACTTTTACCGAAATACCGTGGTTCTGCTCCGATAAACTATACGCTTTTGAATGGAGATAAGGTTGGTGGAAACACAATTTTCCGAATTGTGGCAAAGATGGATGCGGGGCCAATTTTATCCCAAAACAAAACAGTAATTGGAATTAATGAAAATTATACAGAACTATATGAAAAACTTTCTAAAGCAGGTGCTAAAAGTATAATAAAACTTCTTGAAAACTTGGAATTAAATAAAATTTTAGAGAAAAAACAAGATGAAAATAAAGTAAGTTTTAGTAATAAAATAAACAATTCTGATTTGATCATAAACTGGGTAAATCCAGCTGTAAAAATAAACAATCAAATTAGAGCATTTGCCGAAAAACCAGCGACTTTTACCTATTTTAGAGAAAAAAAGCTAAAAATAATTGAAGCTGAAGTATTAGAAGAAAAATCAGAAAAAAAGATAGGTTTAATAATTAAAGTAATAAAAAATAGAGGAATTGTGGTTTCTACGGCTGATTTTAATTTGCTAATAAAA
Organism: Candidatus Cloacimonadota bacterium; assembly: GCA_018645365.1. Taxonomy (GTDB): domain Bacteria; phylum Cloacimonadota; class Cloacimonadia; order Cloacimonadales; family TCS61; genus TCS61. The sequence goes on along the minus strand of JABGOP010000001.1, from coordinate 154,976 downwards.
AGACTTCAACCGGCTGGAAAATCAATAATGTCTGCATTTGCTTTTAGTTTGGGTGCAAAGTTTCAAAAAAATGAATGCTTTCAAAATGGAGAATAAGATGAAAAAAAAGATGATTATTTTTATGGTGTTAGTTTCAATAATTTTAATTGCACAAACAGGAGAAAAAATGGAAGAACTAACGGTCGAGCAAAAAATGCACAATTATATGGCAATCGAGATGAATATTCAAACCTGGAACTTATTAACAAAAGAAGATAGAAATCCACAAGAAAGCACGAAAATGATCTATTGTGCACTAGCTTCAAAGTATCATTGGTTAAAATCACCTTATTTTAAACCAGTAAACGAGCAGCGTGCAGAATGGTTGTTATCGCGTGTTTTTTGTGAAATTAATAACGGAGAAAAGGCACTTTATTATGCCGAAAAATGTTTGGAATTAACTAAAATAAATGATTTCAAAGATTTTGATCTAGCTTATGCGTATGAAGCAATGGCGCGCGCCAATGGTGTTCTCCAAAATGAAAAAGAGTTAGAAAGATATTATACATTAGCAAAAAAATCTGGGCGGAAAATTTCAAATGAAGATGATAAAAAGCTGTTTTTTGATGATTTGAATTCAGGAATTTTAAAAAAGAGATGATTAAACAACGCGAAAAAAAGAAATTTAAAAGACAAAAAATTAAGGTGCAGAACATCGAAGTTGGCGATGCAGAAGAATTTTCCGAAAAAGAGATAATCGAAGAAAAAAGAGCGGTTAGTAAAACGGAAGATAAGGCAAGGCTTAATCAAAAAAATGTAATAAAACTAAAAAAAGGTCGTGTTTTAGAGGTGAATTCAAATTATAAATGCATTGTTAAGATTGCTACAAAAACAAAAATTTGTACTTTGGGTGGTCGCTTAAAACAGATAAAATTCAAAACTAGAAATATTGTTTCAGTCGGTGATTTTGTTAAAATTTCTGAATTTAACAGAATTGAAGAAATTTTACCACGGAAGAATGTTTTGTCGCGTTTTTCTGACAATAATTTTCAGAAAGAAGTTATCATTTCTTCGAATGTAGACCAAGTCGTGATAACCTCTTCCGTAAAACAACCAGAAATTAATTTTGGATTAATTGACCGATATTTATGTTCCGCTGCGCTCGAGAATGTTTTTCCAATAATTTGTTTAAATAAAATAGATCTTTTAGAAAATATTGATGCTCTTAAAAAAGAGATGCAATTTTATGTAGATAATGAAATTACGGTTATTTATGTATCTGCGAAAGAAAAGATTGGTTTGCAAAAATTGAAAGAAAAACTGAAAAATAGAGATACTGTTTTTTCGGGACATTCTGGAGCTGGCAAATCATCAATAATTAATCAAATTCAACCAAATTTGAATTTAAGGGTTGCAGAAATTAGCGAATATTCGCAAAAGGGAACCCACACAACGAGTAGTACAAAAATGATTGAGTGGGATTTTGGCGGGTATTTGGTTGATACGCCGGGAATAAAAACATTTGGATTGGAAAGAGAAAATATTACCGAACTTCCAAAACTTTTTCCAGGTTTCAAAAAATTAGCAAAAAATTGCAAATTTAACGATTGTTCGCATACACATGAATCAAATTGTGCGGTTAAAAATGCGGTTGAAAAAGGTGATTTTCCGATGAAAAAATATGAATCTTATTTGCGAATTTTGGAATCGCTAAAAGAGTAGATTATGATGAAAAGAATAGGAATTTATTTTAATCCTGAAGTAAAAACAAAGGAAATAATCTTTGAATTGTTAGATAAATTCAATAAAACTAAAGGTTTATCTTTCTATAAATTTGAAGAGCAAAAAGAGATAATTCCGCCGTTTATTATGACAATTAACAAAAAAGATTTTTCAAAATTAGACGGTATTTTATCTTTCGGCGGTGATGGGACTTTTTTGCGTGCCACAAAATTTTCACTTGAAACAGGTGCCCCACTTTTAGGAATAAATCTTGGAAAATTAGGATTTTTATCTGAAAGCAGTATTGACGAACTGGAAAAATCGGTAGATGATTTAATTAATAATAAATTCAATATTCAAAAAAGAATGCTTTTACGCATAACCCTAAAAAGGCATAAAAAAACGATTTTCAAAGCAATTGCATTGAACGATGCCGTTATTTATAAAGGATTTACACCAAAATTAATAAACTTGAAGTTTTATACAAACGAACGGTTTGTTTTGGAAACAAGAAGTGATGGAATCATTATTTCGACACCAACTGGTTCAACCGCTTATTCGTTGTCTGCCGGAGGACCAATTATTTCACCACTAATTGATGCTTTCGTTGTAACTCAACTTAATCCGCACATTTTAGGAATGCGGTCGATGGTTTTTTCACCAGATGACAGATTAAAATTCAAAATTAAAGAGCAAGAATGTGTGTTACAGCTCGACGGAAATAATGTTCAACAACTTTTACCAGGGGACGAAATAATTATCGTGAAAGCATCTGAAAAAGTAAAATTTATCAAATTGACAAATAAAACATTTTACCAAATTTTGCGTAAAAAATTATATATGGGAAAGATGAATGTTAAAAAATCTTCGCATTAAAAATTTTATTATCGTAAAAGATTTGGATTTAAATTTTGAAAATGGGTTGCAGGTTGTAACCGGTGAAACCGGTGCGGGAAAATCCATTATTGTAGGTGCAATAAATCTTATTTTTGGAGCAGATTTGAAGGTAGGAGTTCATCTAAATAAAGAGAAACCAGTTGTTTTGGAAGCCACCTTTAAGGTAACAAAAAATGCTAAATTATTAGAAATAATCAAACAAAATGAAATTGAAATAAGTGACAATGAAATTTTTTTCACAAAAGAAATTTTAGCGAATTTACGCAGTAAAATATTTATAAATGGTCGTCGAATTTCCATTCCGATTGCCGAAAAATTTAGAGAGGCAATGTTAGATTTTCACAGCCAAAGAGACCAACAGCGACTATTCAGCGAGGAATATCAACTTGAAATTATAGACATATTTGGCGATTTAGTTAATAGTAGAAAAGAATTTGAAGTGATGTTTGAGAAAGTTAACAATAAAACAAAATTATTAAAAAAGCTTAAAAAACAAGAGTCAGAAAATAGAGAGAAAATAGAATTATTTAAATACCAGGGAGAAGAAATCAATGCGCTCAATTTACGAATAGGAGAAGATGATAAAATTCAAAAAGAGTTAAATTTACTCCTAAATGCAGAGGAAATTTTAGAAAAATCTCGTGAAATAGAATATACAGTTCTCGAAGATGAAAACTCAATTTATGATAGAATAAAAGCATTTATTTTCATTTTTAAAAAGTATCAAAATGATAATTCTCACATCGAAAAAGCGGTTTTATGTTTGCAAAATTCGCTAACTAATCTCGATGATGCAATTGCTGAATTTCAGGAGATGCAAAATGAGATAATTTTGGATGCAGAACGCAAAAATGATTTGGAAAGCAGATTGAATGAAGTCAATTCAATTTGTTTAAAATACAACAAGAAGATATCTGAAATTTTGGAATATTATTGTGAAATAAGTGATGCGGTAGATTCATTTTCTTCCCAAAAAACGGAAATCTTGAAATTACAAAAAGAAGTAGATATGGATTTGATAATTCTGCAAAAAATGGCTGAAAAATTAAGTAAAAACAGAAAGCAAATTGCTCAAAAACTTGAACTTGAAATAGAAAAAAATATTAAAAAATTAGCCATACCGCACGCAAAAGTAAAGATAAAATTTGACAAAGTAAACACTGAAAAAGAATCTGTAAACGGTTTGATTGAGTTAGATAAAACAGGTTGTGATAGAGTGGAAATATATTTTTCGGCGAATCAGGGAGTAGATGCTCAACCGTTTAAAATGGTAGCTTCTGGTGGTGAATTGTCGCGATTTTTGTTGGTGATAAAGAAAATATTGGCGGAAAAAACTGACAACAGAACGATAATTTTTGACGAAATTGACCAAGGTATTGGTGGAAAAACATCAGAATTATTGGCAAAATTTATTCGAGATATTAGCAAATTTCACCAAGTTATTTGCATTAGTCATTTACCGCAAATTGCTGCTTTTGCAGATGAGCATTTTGCGATTGACAAAAGAGATGAAAAAAAAATTTCATCGGTTGTTGTGAAAAATTTGAACAGCGAAGAAAGGCGAGTGGAGATAGCCAGAATGCTTTCTGGTTCTGTTTCTAAACTTGCCCTAATGCATGCCGATGAACTGATAAAAAAAGGAGAAAGTTAATGAGAGGAATTAGAGTAAAAAGAGAGACAAAATATTTTTTGGTGATAACGGTGATAGTTATTTCTGTATTACTAGGTTTAAAGCAGTCAAACATATTAGACATATTTTCAAAAAATGTGGATAACATGGAAGCACTCGAAGCGATAAAATTGTTTGATAATGCCCAAAATGTGAAAAAAATTAAGCTTAAATATCGTGATGAAAGTTTCGAGGGTATTTGTTCGGTAATGGATGAAATTTTAGGATACAATAACACAATCCTTAAATATTCAAACACAAAAAAAACATACAAAACATATGTTTTTGAAGTACCCGATACAGCCTATACTACTATTTTTAATAAGTTAAAAAAAGTTGATGACATTGAAACTGAAATCTTAAGACTATCACTCGAAAATGGGTTCAGTCAAAACTTTGCTGAAAATGCCAAAAATTTAACTTTTGCCAAAACGAGAATTAAGGAATTAATGAAAAATACAAGCTCTTCCGAAAGATTGGCACAATTTAATAAGCAACTGAATGAAACACAAAAACAACTTGATGAACTTGAGAAAAAAAAACTGGAAGAAATTCATAAAAAAGACTACAATATTCTTTTGTTAACTGCGATTAGTAATGTGGAGGGTGATGGATTGAACAGTAGTATGAGAAGTTTTATAAAAACAACAGTCACATCACTTATTTTCCTCATCGCATTATTATTTGTGGTATATTATTTTGTGATGATTATTATAAAATTGATGGAATTAGCTGGCATAAAATCTCAAAGAAGCAGTGGGAGTTACGGAAAGTATAGATACAGTAAGGCTGGGTATGGCCGTAGTTCAAGCCGGTTTACAAAGATGGCGATGATGAAACAAAAGAATAGGAAGAAGTAAAGTGGATATGTGGATAATTTGGTTTTCAATTGGAATTATTTGTATAATTATAGAAATTTTCACACCTGGTTTTATTTTTATGAGTTTCGGAATTGGTGCCATCTTAACTGGTTTTTTGGCATTAAAGATGGAGGTATTTTGGGTAAATCTACTGTTTTATATAATTGTGACATTTTTACTTTTTATTTCGCTAAGTCGATTGAGTAAAAAATATTTTTCAAAAAATGGAAAAAACACAAATGTCTCTGCACTTATAAATCAAACAGGAATTGTTCAGAAAGATATTTTGCCAGATGAAAAAGGTTGTGTGAAGGTTGGCGGTGAAGAGTGGTCTGCAATTTCAAAAGATAGTTGTGGAAAAGGCGTCAAAGTCGTTGTAATGGGCATTGACGGAAATAAATTGATCGTGGAAAAAAATAGGAGGATTTTATGAGTATAGTTTTAATTATTGGATTAGTTTTGTTGGTTGTTTTGGTTTCAAAGGGGTTGGTTGTTGTTAAGCAGGCTCAGGTTATCGTCATCGAAAGATTGGGTAAATACAATCGTACATTAGAAAGTGGTTTGCATGTAATTTGGCCAGTTATCGATAAAACGCGTCAAATAAATTGGCGTTACGTGAAGACCAATTTGCACGGTCAAAAGGTTGTTACCATCAAATCTGAAAGTAAAATTGATTTGCGTGAAACGGTTTACGATTTTCCTCGCCAAAATGTGATAACGAGCGACAACGTTTCCATCGAAATAGACGCATTATTGTATTTTCAAATTACAGATGCGGTGAAATCAGTTTATGAAATTAATAATTTACCAAATGCAATCGAAAAATTAACGCAGACGACTTTACGTAATGTTATTGGTGAATTGGAATTAGATAAAACGCTCACTTCGCGTGATACAATTAACAACAAATTGCGTGCGATTCTGGATGAAGCAACGGACAAATGGGGTGTGAAAGTAAATCGTGTTGAGCTTCAAGATATTAACCCACCGCAAGAAATTAAGGTGGCGATGGAAAAACAGATGCGTGCTGAACGCGATCGTCGTGCCAAAATTTTAACAGCCGAAGGTGAAAAACAATCTCAAGTCTTAGTTGCCGAAGGTGAGAAAGAAGCGAAAATAGCACGGGCCGAAGGTGAAGCAAGGGCTAAGGTTTTGGTCGCAGAAGCGGAAGCAAAAGCGATTGAAAACATTTCGAAAGCAGTTGCCAAAACCGGCACGGATCCAGCTCAATATTTATTGGCAGTCAAATATATCAATGCTTTCCAAGAAGTGGTCAAAAATAATGATAAGACAATTGTGGTGCCTTACGAATCTTCAGCGATGCTCGGTTCTGTAAAATCATTAGAAAAAATTTTTAAAAGTTAGGAGACTAAATGTCAGAAATAATGGTAATTAACGCGCGTGAAATTTTGGATTCTCGTGGCAATCCAACCATCGAAGTAGATGTAATTTTGGAAAGCGGTTATTTTGGTAGAGCAGCGGTGCCAAGTGGTGCATCAACCGGTGACCACGAAGCAGTTGAATTGCGAGATGGCGATGTTGATAGATATTTAGGAAAAGGTGTTTTGAATGCTGTAAATAATGTAAACGGGATAATTGCACCGGAATTACTAGGTTTGGAAATTACCGAGCAGGCATTAATTGATACAATTATGTTAGAATTAGACGGAACGGAAAATAAACAAAATTTAGGAGCAAATGCAATTTTGGGGGTTTCATTGGCATGTGCTCGAGCAGCTGCAAACGAACAAAATATATCACTTTTCCGTTATATTGGTGGAACTAATTCTCGCCTACTTCCCACGCCGATGGCAAATATTTTGAATGGTGGGCAACATGCTGACAACAATGTGGATATTCAAGAATTTATGATTATGCCAGTTGGGGCGAGTAGTTTTAGTGAGGCACTTCAAATCAATACAGAAATTTTTCATTCATTAAAATCGTATTTAAAGAAAAAAGGGCATAATACTGCGGTTGGTGATGAAGGTGGTTTTGCGCCGAATTTATCGTCAAATGAAGAAGCGTTAAAGATAATCATTGAAGCGATTAAAAATGCAAATTATCGTCCAGGAATTGATGTTGCAATTGCAATTGATGCTGCTTCTTCGGAGTTTTATAAAAATGGAAAATATCATCTTGAAGCAGAAAATAAAATTTTAAACTCAAGCGAAATGGTGAATTATTATGCTGATTTAGTAAAAAAATATCCGATTATTTCAATTGAAGATGGTTTAGCAGAAGACGATTGGGAAGGTTGGAAAATTCTTACCGAAAAATTAGGCGATAAAATTCAAATAGTGGGAGACGATCTTTTTGTAACTAATGTGGAGCGTTTACGTCGCGGGATCACTGAAAAATCAGCAAATTCAATTTTGATTAAATTGAATCAAATAGGCACACTTTCCGAAACCTTGGATTCTATTGAAATGGCAAAAAATGCTGGTTTTACCACTGTTATTTCTCATCGAAGTGGCGAAACATCCGACACATTTATTGCAGATTTGGCAGTGGCCGTGAATGCTGGTCAAATCAAAACAGGCTCACTTTGTCGAAGTGAAAGAATTGCAAAATACAACCAACTTTTGCGCATCGAAGAGGAATTGTCAGAAACTGCTAGATTTGGAGGCAAAAATGAATAAAACGATATTTTGGATTTTTGGGGTATTACAAAGTTTGTCGCTTAGCGTGCTAATATTCGTTATTTTTCATAGCTTAAACACAATAAATAAGGTGAGAATTATTGGTCTGGATACCCAAATATGGTTGAGCATTTTACCACCGCTTTGCCTATTGATTATTGAATATATTATTTATTCAGGCAGGCGTAAATGAGCAAAATTATATTCGTTATTTTCATAACAACTATTTTTTTTGGCTGTTCTTCAGAAGGTGATGTGCAATTTATTAATCGCACCGATTACAATATCTATTTTTCATTAGAAGATAATGAATACCAGCTTGCAGGGCAAAGTGAACAAACAGTTTCAGTTGATATTGGAACCCGAATTTGGCCATTTTCAGCAGATTATAAGAGTAACATTCCGTTAATTTTGGAAGGCGAAACATTTATGATGCAAGACTCAGATGGTATTTTTTACAAGGAAACTACAATTGTCGTACAACCAGAGGAAACACTAAATATTTTTTGTGATCCTACCCACGCGAGCGTGAAATTAGTCAATAATTCAAATGGTGAAATAACCAACTTTTATTACACAATGGCAGGTTCTGCTGAATTTCATTTTTTGGAAAATACGGAATTTATCGCAATTGGAGACTCTATTTGGCGTCGATTGCCATCAAAGAGACGTTATGATTTTACCGTTAATGGAATATTTAATTGTTCAGATTCTTTGAGTGTTGATGAACAGTTAGTAATCGAATGGCAATAAATTTTATCTCGATTGATGTTGGCGGAACATTTTCGCGTTTGCGACTTCAATATTTCCAAAAAGGCAAGTTAAAAACAGAAAATTTTCAAAAAGCGATAGATAGCAAAAAACAGCTATTTCATCTTATTGAAACCGCCATTAATAATTCCCCAATAAAATTAGATAACGCTATTTGTTGTGTGGGTTTTGCTGGTGTTATCATAAATGAAAATAGTGTAAAAATGACCAATTGGAGCAATTCGCCGACCATTGAATTATGGGAATTACACGACTTAGGATTGCCAAAAAACTATACAAAAATGGTTAACGATATGGAATTAGCTGCGTTTGGTTGTTTAGGTTTAAGTGATGATGATTTTTATCCAATTTATGAACCGCAAAAAATAATTAATAAAACCGAAAACAAATTAGTAATTGCTCCTGGAACTGGTTTTGGAACAGCTTTTATAGTTTCAAAAAAAGGTGAACAGCCAACTGTTATTTCATCGGAAATTCAACATTCCCAAATTCCTTTTATCGATGAAATACACGGGGAAATTTATAAAATAATTTTAGCCAAATATTCCGATAAAGGTTTTTTGAATTTTGAAGATTTTGTTTCTGGAAAAGGCTTGGAAGATGTTTATTTGGCGATTTTAGAGTTTAAAAATCAACCCGAAATAAAGAAAAAAGCTGCTGAAATAGCAAAAGAAGCTATCCAAAAAACAGATGAATATGCGGTTCAATCGTTAGGATATTTTTATCGTTGTGTTGCCAGATTGGCTCAGGTGATGTCGCTTTTCTGTAGTCCACTTGGTGGTATTTTTATTTGTGGAAGTTCTACCATAAAAAATCAAAAATTCATCAAGAAAAGTAATTTTTTGACAGAATATTTTAACTGTGAAATACGGGATGAGCTTTTGAAACAAGTTCCAATTTATCTCGTCACAAAACCAGACATTAACATCGTAGGTGGTTTAAGCATTTGCCAAGGCATGATTTAAGATTCTTGATAAAATCGAGTGGTTGGATAGGCAAAATTAATATTTTTATTTTTAGCAAACTCAATTAAAATATTTTCCCAAATATTTTCAGTTGAACCTCTTCTTTTTCGGGGTTCACACAAATATCGAATGGTTAATTTTACGCCGAAATCAATGACATCTGTGTAAATTTTTGGAGTTAATTTCTGATAGTGAATCATGAATTTTTTGGATGATTTTTTGAGCTGTTTTTCCATTTTTTTACTGATGTTCTCGGGTTGTTTATTAGCAATATTTTGCAGGATTTCTTTCGCTTTTTGCCAATCGCTTTCAAAAGTGATTACGATTGGAATTTCATTCCAAATATATCCAAATCCTTTGTCAAAATTTGCCAATTCTTGTGTGAAAATTTTTCCATTTGGAATAGAAATAATGCGTCCTGTACTTTGGTCTGCATCTACCCAATTTCCCACCTCTAGAATAGTGAAATCGAAAGGGCGTAAATCGATAACATCGCCCGCATGTTCACCGATTTGAATCCTATCTCCAATTTCAAAAGGTTGTCTTCCAACGATGAAAAGCCAACCCACTAAATTGGTGATGACATCGCGTAGTGCGATGGCAATACCGGCGGAAAGAAGCCCAAAATAGGTGGCAATTGTTTGCACGCCGTTCGTCCAAATTCGACCCACTAAAATAATGGTTAGGAGGAAGGTGAAATATTTTGAAATTTTATGCCAAAGATAGCGATTTTTGTGGTTACTTGTGCCTTTGTCGATTATTTTTGAAATAATGAAACGAAGTAGTAAAAAAAGCGTGATAACAGCGATAGAATAACCGATTTTAACGATAAATGGTGAATCTGAAATCATTAAATTTTTAATTTTTTCGAAAATCATTTTTTCTCCTTTTGAGGATAAAATTGTTGGGTTAACTTGTAAATGTTAGGCGGAATTAAATGAGAAACATCTTCATTGTTTTTGATGAGATTTCTAATTTGAGTAGAAGAAATATCGACAGGTTTCATCTCTATGAAGGTGAAATGCTTGATTTCTGTTGGTTTATTATTTTTGTGATTTGGTCTATTGACGATGAGAAAGTGTACATTTTTACCAAGCCATTTAAAATTATGCCATTTTGAGAATTCCGTCAGAATATCATTCCCAACAATGAGAAAAAACTTATTCTCGTGATATTTTTTTTTTGCTTTGATAATCATTTCATCGGTAAAATTGGGAAATTCAGAATCAGCATCTAAATGGGAAATTTCAAAATGAGGAAACCGAGCAATAGACTTTTCGATTAGTAGAACTCTTTTGGGAAAAGAGAGTAAATTTTCACTGTTTTTAAGGGGATGATTCCTGCAAGGTACAAACCAAATTTGGTCTAAATCTATCTCCTCGAAAACAGATTTTGCGACGGCAATGTGTCCATTGTGAATGGGATTAAATGAACCGCCGAAAAGCCCGATTTTCATTTTATGTTTTTAATGATTTTTCCAGCTTCTTTGCTCTTTGGGTATTTCCCAAGAAAAGAGTTAGTCATTTGGGTAACATCTTCTTCTCTTTTATGAGAGATTAAAATTTTATAATAACGCGACATTTTGTCCAGATTATCATTATTCCCAAGTTCAATAATTTCATCAAAATACATTAAAGCAGAGCTGTAATCGAACAGTTTGAAGTAGATGTAACCATTGTGATATTTTTTTTTGAGGAGCCTATATTGGCATTTTCGAATGTAGTCGATTGCGTCTTTGGTATATTCACTGTACGCAAATTTTTCAAAAAAAGAATCAAAAATAGCAATTGACATTTTTGTTTCTTCTTGGGTATATTGGGCAGTTTGGGCTTCATTAAAGTAGCAAACCCCAACCTGAAACTGTGCGTATTCCGCATATTCACTATCTGGGAAAAGTCGCATCAATTCATCGTATTCGAATCTTGCTTCCATGAATTTATTTTGGGAAAAATAGCAATTTGCCAATTTAATTTGTGCTTCCGCAGTGAAAATGGAATTTCGTTCAAAAACTAAATCACTATAAAATGGTACTGCTTTATGATATTTTTCTTTTTGAAAAAAATCGTCTGCGATTTGCATTTTTCTGTCCGCAGTCATATTTGCAGATGGTTTTATTTCCGCACAACCCAATACAATTAATCCTAAAAACATGAGATATTTATACAAAATAACCTCCTTTACCCTTTTTCAAAAAATGCTTTATATGCCTTGTATGAAGAGTAGATATCTGCTTTGCTGGCAAGTTCATAAAGGGAATGCATTCCCAATAAGCCCGGTCCGCAGTCGATAACTTCTGCACCATATTCTGCCATAAATTTAGCGATTGTGCCACCTCCACCTTCATCAACTTTACCTAATGCACCAATTTGCCAGTTGACCTTTTCAGCGTTAAAAATGGAAATTATTTTAGCATTAAATTCTGCATTTGCATCGTTTGAGCCACCTTTTCCGCCGGAGCCAGTAAACTTGGTTACGCTTACGCCAAACCCGAGGTGAACCGCATTTTCTTTTTCATGCACATCTGGGTAGTTTGGATTGATGCCAGCATTTACATCTGCCGATAAAATTTGGCTCTTAATGAGGGTTTTACGCAGTGTTTTGCTGTCAGATTTTTCACCATTATGATGGAGTAAGTCTGCAATAAAATCTACGATAAAAATAGATTTTGCACCAGTATTTCCGTCGCTTCCAATCTCTTCTTTATCGGCAAGATAGACAATGGCTGTTTTTTCGCTATCTTTCATATTAAAAATTGCTTCCGCTGAAGTGTATGCACAAATTCTATCATCTTGTCCATATCCTAAAACGAAACTTCTGTCGATGCCGACATCACGTGCTTTTCCAGCTGGCACGAGTTCCAATTCTGCACTTAAAAAATTTGCTTCGATGACGCCATATTTTTCATTCAAAAGATGAAGCGCATTTAATTTAATTGCATTTTTAACCTTATCATCATCATTTTTGAATGGAATGGAATTGAAAACAAGATTCATTTTTCCAGCGTTGATAGCATCTCCAATTTTTTGTGTATATTGGGCTTTTCTCGCTAAATGTGGCAATAAATCTGGCATCACAAAAACAGGGTCGTTTTCATCTTCACCGATTGAAACATTGACAACTTCCCCATTTTGTTTGACGAAAACACCGTGCAATGCCAAAGGTGTGGAGACCCACTGATATTTTTTGATTCCGCCGTAATAATGTGTTTTCATCATGCCAAACTTGATGGAACTATCTTCATAAAGCGGATTTTGCTTTAAGTCAACACGAGGGGCGTCTATGTGTGAAACGATTAAATTTACTCCATCAGCAATGGGTTTTTTGCCGATGACAGCGATAGCGGCGTTTTTATTGCGTGAGATACGGTAAACTTTATTGTTTTTGAAATTGGTAAATCCCAAATTTTCTAATTTTTTTTCAAAAAATTTAATTGATTCGCGTTCAGTTTTTGCTTCATCTAAAAAAGATTTGTAACCCTTCGAAAAATCAAATGCTTTTTTTTGTTCTTTTTTGGAAGCTTCGTTCCAAAAGTTTTTACGAGAATAAGTTAACTTTTTTTCTAAATCACTAAATTTTGTCATAATTTTCCTTTTAAATAATTTCTAAAATTTTAAAATATTTGTCTCCCACAGGAGCTTTCACGGTGTAATCATTACCAACTTTTTTGCCGATCATTGCTTTGCCGATTGGCGACAGAACGGACGTGCGTTCGTAATCACCTTTTGTTTCGTAGATTTCATCAACTCCGACCAAAAATAATTTCTTGATTTTTCCAGTTGTCAATTCTTCTACCGTAACTTTTGCACCAAATCGAACTGCATTTTTCGCGATTTTAGAAATATCTAAAACCTGTAATTTTTCGATACGACCCTTGAGACGATTATAGTCATTTTCGAGATTGCGTTGTCGTTCTCGGGCGGCGTGATATTCTGCGTTTTCGCTCAAATCGCCCATTTCTCGGGCGGTTACGACTTGCTTTATGATTGAGGGTCGTTCCGCAATCAATTGTTGCATTTTATTTTTAAGCCGCAACATTCCCTCTTTTGTAATATAATTTGCCATGTTATTTCCTCTTTTGCTTTTTGAGAATTTTTTGACCGTGTTGTCCGATTTTTTTTAATTTGATGTTTCCACTTCGCGACCAATTGTCTACCATTATTTGAATTTCATCGGAGTGGCAAACGATAGCATCACACAAAATATGTGCGAAAGTAGGATTTCTCGTATTTTTATAATTCGCAAAAATAGAATGATAAAAATCACGGTCAACATCGTAGATTTTTTTGAGGAAATGCACATTCAATTTTGAAATTTGTGGTGAAGCGTAAAGCCACAGGTTTTCTAATTTTCCGAAAATTTGCTTAATCATATCAGGACGACTTTTTATGAATTTTTTCAAAATATTATCAACACTTTCAGTTAAAATTTCATCATCTTTTTTTAACCAGCCTATAATTGTGTCCAAATATTGTTCTGGATTTTTTGTGAAAAGCGGATAAAAAACTTTGTTTATAATCAAATTACAAGTTTTTTGTTCCTCTAAACTAAAGAGTGTCTTTTCGATGTACGGTAGAAAAAAAAGTGGATTATTTTTAATTGATTTGTTCAAAATATGGGCAAAAATAATATTACCATTTTCACCTTTTTTTGTGATTAAATAATCAAGAAAACCTACATACTGATCCGCCTTTTTCTGAATTTTTGTGGCGATAATTTTTCCCACAAAAGTGATGACCGCATGCGGAACATGACCATCTATTCTCTCCGGGTAGGCGTTGTAAATTATGTCGATATCATAATCGCCACTCGGTAATTTTCGTTCGAAAAAATCGACTGTATCTTTTTTTAATCTATCTTTCCAGTCTAATGATAACATCGTTTTCTCCTAATTTATTATTATGAACTTTCCCTTTTTGGAATGTTCACCCATTTTTAAAATATAAAAATAAATTCCCGACGATATTTGTAAACCAAAATTATCTTTACAGTCCCAACTGTAAAATTGGTTTTCTTTTGAAAACAGTTCAATTTCGTCAAAAAAGATCAAATTTCCCACCAAATCATAGATGAAGATTTTACCAGATATTCCGAGCGGAAGGTTGATAAAATTCATCTTTTTCCACTTACTTTTAGTAAAGTCAAGAGGATTTGGATAAACAACAAGATTGTTTAAATTAAAATTTGTCAAGCCGAAATGACATTTATTTCCAAAATTAGAAATTTCATTGCCATTTGCATCCTCTATATTATCTATTTTTAAAAAATATTGTTGGTTTGTGGGTTGCATTTTATTTTTTAAAGTTAGAAAAATTTCGATAGAATCGGCAGAAATCCCAATTGATTGAATCTCATTTTCATTATCAATAATTGGTGGAACCATAGTGTAATTATTGATATTTTCAGCTAAGTCAGCTTTCATTTTTTCAGAAAAAACAAGGCGTAAGATTTTGTTATCCAAAGTTTCGGAAAAGATTATTTCCGGCGCGAATGTATCTGCCAAATATTCAATAGAAATAGAATCTTGAACAAGTATGCCAGTTATGCCAGAAAGTCCGTCACAATAAAGCGTATAATCTTCTGCTGAAAAAAAATTATTAAAGCGTAAAATTAGCGTAAAATTATTTTCGATTATATTTACGGAGATTGGATTTCCCATTGTTGGCGTGACAAAGTAGTAGCTTATGTTTGTCGCATTACTGCTCAATTGTGCATCGAAAGTAATGCGTAATGAATGTTGGGAAATCATTCTTGCTGCCACTATTTTCGGGGTGGAAACGGGGGCAGTTGCCTGCCATGTTGTTGGTAAACTTTCACAAGGTGAAAGCGATAAATCAATTTTTGTGATTTGGTATGAAACGGTGTCACCAGCGGTTAACAAGCTATCTATAAACGATAAATTTATCGTTGAATCGATGCATGCAATAGAGTCATTTTCTTTTTTGTATATTTTGAAATAATCAAAATCATCAGCTAACCACGAGAGTTTTATTTTCGTGGAATCAATTGGAATTGCGTCAAAAAAAGATGGTGTTGTGGGACCGCTAAAATTGATATTTTCTATATCAATTTTTATGATTGAAGAAGAGAGTTCTTCTCCATTTTGAATGTTTGCAATAATAAAACCATCTTCCGACTCAGTTTTTGATTTTGCGGCAATTACATTTTGTGAAGTTTTGGCGGTTTCACCTTTCCAAATTGGTAAATAATGACCATTCTGGTAGTCGATAATATAAATATTAGGCGGAACAGCAATAACTATTTCATCATCGCCGTCGCCGTCAAAATCAGCTGTTGCGATGGAATTTTTTGGTTCAATTTCACTAAAACTAATGTAGTCAATTAAATTATAGGCGTTACTTTCATATTTGAAAAAAGCAAAATATGAAAACGATTTTTCAGGTTGAGACGGTTCATACATATATCCGCCGACGCAAAATTCATTGCCCGCTTCACCATCAAAATTGCCAATTGCCAAATAATATGCTTCTTGGACGGGTAGCTTTGTTTGCCACGATGCAATAAGTTCATCTTCAATGATTTCATAGATAACGATATTTCCCCTATTGTCGGCAATTAAAATATCAATAAATGGATTATTATCCAGAAAAGCACAATAAACGCGGTTAACAAATTTGCCATCGGTGAGTGTGTTTGGAATAACGCCGTCTAAAAAAAAGCTACCATCTTCCAATCTGCGGTATAAAATTAATGAATGACGGGTTGAATTTACATCGCCGACGACGATTAAATCGTCAATGCCATCGTTGTTATAATCGCAGAAGTTTCCACCGTAAGCGGTAATGGTGTCAACCGTAACGATGATGTTTGGATATGTGACATCTGGAATGGTGTAGTCGTAAATTACCGGACGACTGTTTTGAATTCCAAAAATTTCAAATTTTCCGTCGTTATTTGAGTCGCCCAAATCGTGTGGCCAAATTTCTTCCAAAAAGAAATTTGTCAGATTAGGGGTATTGTTTTCATTAATTTCAACGGTAGTAAGTATGCGGGATTCTTCGGTATTTCCAAGGAGTGCGATGATTTCGTTTTTTCCATTTTCATTGAAATCGTGAGTTTTGCGAATTGCGGTTAGTTCATTTGCACCGAAAGTGTTTTGCGTAAAAGAATGGGTGTTGATTGATTGATAATTTGGTTCAAAAAAATAGTTGTTTTCATTCTCAATTATTGTTTCTAATCCAGCAAGATTAATTGCTTTTATGGCAACATTATCGCTACCATTATAGTGGTTTGGGATTTCACAAATTTGGATAGAATCAGCAGAATTTGTTGCCAAAAAATATTCTGTAGAGGGCGGTGCTTTTATTTTCAAAAACACTTTTTCGTCAAAAACTGATTGTAAAAAATAGTGTGGGTTTTCACCAGAATATCTTTTCATAACAGTAGCCAAACTATCAATAAAAATTGCAGCGTCTCTATTTACGTGAACGGTGGTAATATCGGCAAAAAATTGATTTGTGGTTGTTGAATATTCCACTTTAATTTGGTAGGTTGTATCTTGAATTGTGTTGATGTTGAAAGTGGCGAGATGGTTGTTTTCGACCGCACAATAATAGAAAGGATTATCATCGTCAACATCGACCCAATCTTCAATTTCGGGTAGTAGAGAAGATGTATATTGGACGGAATATCGCCAAAAATTTGGAGCAGTTACTGTACCAAAAATGTCAAAATTTTCACTAATTCCAGTGTTATCTAATGGCGATAAAATTTCAATAATGGGATAATTATTATTTGTGAGTAAGTTGTAAATATCTAAAAGTCCGTTACCATAAAAATTATCAAAACCAACCGCACCGAGATCAATGGTGGAGGAAATTAATTTTCCACGCACCTCTTGATTACTTAAATTTGGTTCTACGGAAAGGAGTAGTGCAGTTGCAGCACTTACAAATGGAGCAGACATTGAGGTGCCAGAAAGAGAAAAATATAGGTTTTCTGCTTCGTTACCATAAGCACTAATGATGTCTTTTCCGGGTGCAACTAAATCAAGCTGCGAACCGAAACTGGAAAACGAAGTTAATTCTTTTGTTTTATCAACCGCACCGACTGAAATTGTGGATGCTAATTTTCCAGGGTAAGTGATAACGCCACAACCTTCGTTGCCAGCAGATGCGACAATAACAACTCCTTTTTGAGCCGCATAATCGCAAGCATCGGCAATAATTTGGGAAAAATTTACATCACCCCAACTGATATTTATTATCTCGGCTCCCATGTCGGCAGCGTAAATAATTCCAGCGGCGGCATCATCATCTTGCAAATATCCCATTCCGTCAATTGTTTTGAAACCAGCTCGAATCGGTAGGAGCGAAACATTCCAACAAATACCACCAATACCTTCATTATTATTTGTGTCAGCCGCAATAATTCCGGCAACATGAGTGCCGTGATTCAATTCGTCAGAGGCATCGTTATCTTGTTCCGTAAAATCGCCAAGGGCAATACTGTAAAGCTCGGGGGCATCCACAAAATCCCAGCCACGCCAATCGTCGATGTAGCCATTATTGTCATTATCAATGCCGTCATTTGGTATTTCATTTTCATTTATGAAAACATTATTTTGTAAATCTGGGTGGTTAAAATGAATGCCAGAATCGATAATTCCGACGATTATTTCGTGATTTCCAACGGTATAATTCCAACTTTGTGGAATGTTACAATTTTGAAAATCGACAATTTGGTCAGAATATTTTGGGTCATTTGGAACAACATGAAATTCATTCAAATAATTTGGTTGAAAATATGAAATTCCGTCAAATTTTAAGTTTTTAATTTCATCCCAATTTATGTCATTTTCAAAGGTTGCGACAAAATACTCATCATATTTTTTGGCTCGAATAGATTTAATTTTTTGAATATTATGTTGTGTTAAAAAATCGTCAAAATCATTTAATTGAAGGTGATTATTTTCAGCGTTTTTGGGTAAAACAGTTTTAAATATCAGTTGATTTGGGACAAAATCTAATCCTAAAATGATTGTTGGAAAAATTAAGATTAACGCAAATAAAAGATATTTTTTCATAAATCATTTTAAAATTTATACGATAATTCGAACATATGCACATCATCGATTTCAAATTTAAAAGGTAAAAATGCGTATCCAACGGTAATTTTTTTCAAATGAATATCTACGCCGCCCGAAATTGATTGTGTTTCGTGATTAAATTTGTAACCGATCTTTAGATCGAATAAGTTTTGAAAATTTACATTCATTCCCATATTTACGCGTGCTATTTCATCGATATTTTTGATGAGTTTAATTTCTGGCGTAAAGATGGTCATATGCTCGGCTCTAAATTTATAATTTATCGCGAGTTCACCCGAAACAGGTAAAATTATTCCTTCATTTTTCATTTTGGTGGCGGAGCCGATATTTTTCAAAGCGGTTATGATTGTTAAATTTTGAATTGGCGGCAGGTAGATGTAGCCGAGGTCAAAGGCGTAACCAAAACTTGACTCAGAATCAATTTTTTCGAAAAGTGTGTTTAGCGTAATGCCAGTGTAGTGGTTTGGTGAAATTCGTCGTGCAAAATTGAAGGATAAAATAAAATCGAGTGGATGGAATTCTCCATCTGGCTGGGCTGTATCATCGTAGTTAATCAACTTGCCATAATCGAGAAAACGATATCCACACGCAAAAGCAGATTTTCCATCTGAATTTAAATAGGCAGTGCTATTTATGGCTGTCCCGAAAATCCAAGAGTTGTTAGCGGTTGAAATAGTTTTTGTTTTTTGAAATAAACCGCTTGCTGGATTTTGCATAAAACCAAAGGCATTTTTGGACACAACAGCACCAGTTTCAGCGAGTGCAGTTGCATCTGTTCCCGAGCTAATTTTCAAAATTTGAAAACCATATTCTCCATTTGGGGAAGCGTTTAGCGAAAATAATCCCAACATAAGCGTTAATGCAAAAAAATATTTTCTCATTTTTACCCTCTTTTGCGTTCTCACGCAAAGACCCTCTCATCGTTGTGACAAGAGGGTTTTTGTTTCGGTTAAAGTATTATTTTAAACCTTTCCAGCCAAAATATCTTTTTCGTTACATTTACAAATATCAACGAAACCATATTTTGGTAACCAACCATCATTTTTTGATTTTGCTGCTTTTACAAGTTTGATTTTTTTTACTTCAGTATTGCATTTTGAACAAATGATTTTACCTTCCGCACTTGCCTCGTGGGCTAATTTAGCCCCAAATGAACGACCTTTTGCCATAATATACTCCTTCTGTTAGATTCTTTCCATGTACTCGCCAGTACGAGTATCAATTTTTATTTTATCACCAATTTCAATGAAAAATGGAACCGTGATATCTAATCCAGTATTTGTGGTTGCATTTTTTCCACTTACGGATGCTGAATTTCCCTTCACATTTGGTTCGCAATCTGTGATTTCCTGAATAACCGTAATTGGAGGTTCCATTGCAAGAATACTCTCGTCAGGTCCAACCTTCATTGTAACTTCCATATTTTCGATTAAATATTTATCTAAATCTCCAACCACTTTTTTGGGAACTTGAACTTGTTCATAGGTGGTGGTATCCATGAAAACATAAAAAGTGCCATCAAAATAGAGATACTCTTTTTTATGTTTTTCAACCCTAACTTCTTCTAACTTTTCGCTAGTTCGGAAAGTGTTGTCAATTACTTTTCCAGTTTCCACATTTTTAAGTTTAGTTCTTACAAATGCTGCACCCTTACCAGGTTTCACATGTAAAAATTCCACAACCTCGTAAAGACCATGCTTAAACTTGAAAATCATTCCATTTTTAATATCGGAAGTCGATGCCATAACCCCTCCCTTTTTAATAAATTGCTACAAAATTTAAAGTAGCACAAGGACAGTCAAAAATAAAACAACACCATATCTGGCAAGAAAAAAACATTATGTCGATTAATTTCTTGACATAAATTAAGGATAATGTGCTCCGTCTATTTAAGCAATGCGAATTTTATTCGTTAATGCAATTTGGGAGTAAAAATGAAAAAATGGTTATTTTTGGGTTTGATTTTAATGATTTCTTGTTCCCATAAAATACCTATTTTAGATAAAACTTCGATGGTTTCATTAACTGTTTCAAGTGTGTCAAACATAACTTTTACGATTAAAGATGGCAATGAAATGATAGGGACTTTGGGAAATAGTGGTATTTTAAATTGGGAGAGGAAAGTAGGCACAATGGAACTTTCCATCATTGTAAACGATGAGATCAGAGAACTATTGTTAATCGAAATCCTTCCTCATAAAAGCCATAATATTAAAATTTTGGATGATGGACATTTTATTGAAAGAACAAACTTCCGTAAACTAGATAATAATTGGAAAATATTTTTCAAAAATGGTTTAAAAATAATGAAATTGTATAAAAAACAAATTATTTTATCAGCAATTTTGTTTTTTATTTTATTGATTACCCAGAAGATGTTAAATTTTATGTTAAAAAAAAGAAAGATAGATAGTCTTCTTTTGGATGCAAAACAAGAGAGAAAGAAAAAAAACTTTTCAAGTGCGATTACAAAACTTGAATGTGCCAAAAATATAGATTCAAAAAATGTTGAAATTTGGCAAAAATTGGAAGATGTTTTCCAAGAAAGTGAAAACTTTGAATATGCAATAATTTGTCGGAAAAAAATAGAAGAACTGACAAAACATTGTAAGATGCACAAAAATAGATTAGATAAAGTAGATTTAAATATTGAGCAAATAATTTTGCGTTTGAATAATGAAAATCTAAAAATTAAAAATATAAATATTATCAAAAAAATGAAATCTGGGCATTCTGGTGCTCTTGTTTTTCTTGCAGAAGTTATCATGCAAAACGAAAATTTTCTGCATTTTGCAGTATTAAAAATTGAGCAAAATAATCTTAAAAAAATAACCAATAATAATTTATTACGCGAAATAAATGGCTACAAATTATTCCGAAAATATTGGCAATCGGAAGATGTCGTACCATGCAAAACAGTGTTAATAAGCGACATAAACTTGACCAAACCACAAATGCAGACGAGCCTATTATTTACTTTTTTTGCTGACAAGAAAAACACCAAAAATGTCTGCACACTGCAAGAAAACTTAGAGAAAGAATATCAAACAGGTTTGGCAGTTTTTGCAGAATTACGGAAAATGTACGAAAGAAAATTAAATACGCTTGACTGTGTGAAGTTCAAAACCACGCGTGAACATTTTTGGCATATTTTGGAACTTAAAATTGATGAGATACAAAAATTTAATTGGCAAAAAGTGGGTATTAAAAAGAGATCACGATTTATCAATATTGACGGGAAATTATATCCGAATATTTCTTTTTATGTTCAAGAGAAGAAATGGAATAATGATGCTTTTAATTTACACTACTATCCGATTCAGGGTGATTTAAATACCGAAAATATCATTCAGTTACCGAGTAAAAAATTTGTTTTAATTGATTTTGAGAAAACGCGTGAAACGATTTTATTTTATGATTTAACTTTTTTAATTTCATGTGTGATGCAAAATTTTATGTTGGCAAAATTATCAAAGAAAAACCACAAAAGTGCATTTAAAATAATCCCACAAATAGTTGATTTAGTGAGTGGCCTTTCTACGAAAACGGAATCCACATTTCACTTGAATGGTTTTTGGGAAATAATAAAAGAGACAATTCCGCAAAATTTATCGCAAAACTCACAAAAGGGATTTTTGTTGTCACTTTGTGCCGCCTTACTTTTGCGGTCGTTTTATGAATTGCGAGATTATCAGAAAAAAACAGACGCCGAACATTTAAAAAATGGACTGTTTTTATACGCACTTTCGTGCCAATTATTCCAGCATTTTATCACACCAAAAAATGTGAGAATTTCCGAATCGTTTGATTTTCCTGAAATAAAATAAAGAGGTTTTTAATGCAAAAAATCGAGAAAATACTAAAAGAATTTAACGGAAAAGTACTTTATTTTGATACTGAAGTTTCTCCTCAAAAAACTACTAAAAGTGTGGAAAATTGTGTTTTCACAAATTCATTAAACGGGGCATTTAATTTGACTCAAAAATTTATGATGAATTTAGTAATTTTAGAATTGACCGATAATGAAGATGTTTTCAAACTGATAAAATCTTTAAAAAAAAATGGTCAAACGAAGATAATTGCGCGTTCGTACAGGGATGATTTCGACACGATTTTTCGAGCGTATCAAAGTGGAATAGACTTATTTATTCCCAAAGGTAACGAAGAGTATTTTCATGTTGCTTTACAGCTTTTCTTGAAAGATTTTTCACGGATAATAATTTCAAAAAATATGCAACTTCAACAAAATTACAAATTACTCAAATTTTACGCAGAAAAAATCACCACAGATGTTTTAATTCTTGGCGAAAATGGAACAGGAAAGGGAATTATGGCGAAAGCTCTTTATGAATTAAGTGGACTCAAGGGTGATTTTGTAACGCAAAATTGTGCAGGAATCCCAGAATCCCTCTTCGAAAGTGAAATGTTTGGATACAAAGCTGGAGCATTTACCGGTGCCGATAAAAATGGTAAAATGGGCGTTTTTGAGAAAGCAAACAAAGGCATTCTATTTTTAGACGAAATTGGCGATTTACCACTCAGTCAGCAAGCTAAATTATTGCGTGCAATTCAGCGAAAGCGTATTTTGAAAGTTGGTTCCGTTGAAGAGATTAAGATAAGTCCGCGGTTTATTTACGCGACCAATCGTAATTTATTAGACGAAGTGAAAAATGATACTTTTCGAGAAGATATGTATTATCGCTTGAAGGGAGCAGAAATAAGCATTCCGCCATTGCGTCAAACGCCGGAAGATTTAGAGATTATGATTGCTATTTTTGCAAATCGATTTTTACGAGAACACGCGATAAATTCAGATACAAAAATGATTTCTTTGAATGAAAACTTGCTTCACCAATTAAAAAAATATGAGTTTCCAGGAAATATGCGTGAGCTTCAAAAAATCGTTTATCAAGCGATGATAAAGATGTTGGCCGCAAATTCAAATGAGTTAAGGTTATGTTTTCAAAAACCAGAAGAAGAGCAGCAAATAATTCAAGGATTTACGACTGAAGTTATTTGGGATGTGCTTGAGCTTTTAGAAAATAATTTTTTGAAATACGGTGGCATTGTGCATCCGATGAAAGCGGAAGTGATGGCGCATTTGCGGACAAAATATAACGATAATCGTGAAAAAATTGCGAAAATCCTTAAATTTAAAGACAAACAATCGCTCGCAAATGAAATTTACAGACTGGAAAAACACAAAAATATTTGACAAGACCTCGCTCATATTTTGTGTGTTCATCAAAAAATAATTTGAGGATAAATGGATAAAAAAGCAAAGATACTTGTAAGTTTATTTTTCACGATGATGATTTTGGGAATGTCATCAAATCCTGTTTATCTCACGAAATCTGACGATTATCACATTGTCAAAAAAAATGAGGTGATTTCAAATATTTCTCAAAAATATTCTCTTTCAATCGAAAAAATTAAATTGTTTAATAATTTAAAATCGGACAAAATTTATGTTGGTCAAAAAATATATCTATATCCGCAAAAACCATCGAAAAATAGATTTGTAACAATGCGTAAAATTCCACAATCTGGGATTCATATTGTGAAGCCAAAAGAAACAGTTCACCACATTGCGAAAATGTATAACCTCAGCATTTTAGAGATATTAGACTATAATGAATTGGTAGATTATCAATTGAAGAGCGGGATGCGGATTAAATTAAATGCCGCTATTCAAAATGAGAAAAAAAACATTTTTCAAAAAGAAAAACAAGAACCACAAAAAACAGAAAAAAAAGCAATAAGGGTAATAAAAGAAGTTAAGCAAACTTCAAAAAATGAATTATTTCTTCCATTAAGGGGGACGGTGACTTCTGAATTTGGACTTCGAAACGGACTGCCCCACAAAGGTATTGACATTGCCGCACCAATCGGAGACCCTATTTATGCATGTTTAGCGGGGCAAGTGGTTTATGTCGGTAAGCAACGCGGTTATGGGAATGTGGTTATTTTGAAACATGAAAATTATGCGATGAGTGTGTATGCACACAATGATGCGAATTTCGTGCGATTGGGTGAAAATGTGAAACGCGGGCAGCCGATTGCTTCGGTCGGAGAAACAGGAGTTGCAACCGGTTCACATTTGCACTTTGAATATCGTGAAAATGGAACAGCAATAAACCCGCGAAAAGTATTACCAAAATTTTAGGGGAAAATAATGAAAAAAAAATTATTTAAAATTGGAGAAGTATCAAAAAAACTGGGAATTCACGATCAAACAATTCGGACTTATGAAAGTAAAGAATTGATAAAACCAACTCGTTCTGCAAATAATACTCGGTTTTTTTCAAAAGAAAACATCAATAAGATCACTATTATAATTACACTTACGCAAGAATTGGGGATGAATCTTTCTGGTGTAAAGATGGTTTTTGCACTTTCTAAAAAATTAGGAATGAATAACGATGAACTTTTGGATTTTATCTATGATCACAAAAACGAGTTTCAAAATTAAGGGTTTTTATGGAAAATGTATTTGAAGATGCTGCATTGCAAAAATATTTGAAAGACATTGCGAACATTCAGCCCCTAACTAAAAAAGCGGAACATGAATTAGCTATTAAATCAAAAAATGGAGATTTTTCCGCACAACGGAAATTGATTGAATCAAATTTGAAATTTGTTGTAAAGGTGGCTACAAAATATCAAAATCGGGGTTTAACGCTTTCAGAACTTATTAGTGAAGGCAACATTGGTTTGATAAAAGCCATCGAAAAATATGACATAAATTCCGACAATAAACTGATTTCTTATGCGGTTTGGTGGATTAAACAGCGAATTCTTTTCGCAATTGCCGAAAAAACAAATATCATTAAAATACCGTTGAGTAAAAATAATTTAGCAAAGAAAATCACCAAGGCAGAAAAAGATATTTTTGAGGAAAGTGGTAGAATTCCGACTGTAAATGAAATTGCCGAAAAGACGAAATTGACTGTATCGCTTATCGAAAAAACGAAACGAGAAGTTACAGCGACGCTTTCTATAGAACAGAAAATTGATGGTACAAATACAAGTGAGCGGACTTTTGCTGATATTTTAGCGACCAAAGTGGAGAATGATCCACAAAAATTATACTATCGTGAAAAACAAAAAAAACAAGTTTCGGAATCGTTAAAAAAACTTTCGGAACGAGAGCACAAAATAATTGGTTTGTATTTTGGTTTGAATGATGAATCACCGCAAAATTTTGCGGAAATAGGCAGAATTTTAAGTCTTTCCCGTGAGCGAGTTCGTCAAATTTACAACGATGCATTCAAAAAAATATTAGCGGAGATTAATCGCGAAAACGAGTTTAGTATAAATTACTGATTTAGGGTAATATTTTCTAAAAATGTCGTTGTAGAGTGGCTAATTTTCACATTTTTTCCAGAAATTTTCACATTTTCCCCCCAAAAAACATCGCCATTAACCTCTATTTGGTTACATTTTTTTAGTGATGGAACACCTTTTTGAAAACGCATTTCGAAGTCTGCATAATTTTGATAAAATTTTGTATCTAAATTGATTTTTGGAATTTTTGGGACTTGGGAGATTAATTTAAAATTTTCTGAAAGTCGAAAAACATCACTCCAAACAATTAATAAATCATTAGTTGTTTTCACGGGAATA
Source organism: Candidatus Cloacimonadota bacterium (assembly GCA_018645365.1). Taxonomy (GTDB): domain Bacteria; phylum Cloacimonadota; class Cloacimonadia; order Cloacimonadales; family TCS61; genus TCS61. The sequence continues at coordinate 128,778 of JABGOP010000001.1, read as the reverse complement.
AAACGATTACGGTTCACGATAATCGCTTTCGAATTTTTGAAAACACTAATGGCGGATCCCATTGCTGATTCAACCTGATATACTTTTTCACCGTCCACTGTTTTGGAGTTTAAAATCATCGATAATGGCAAATGAAAGCGTTTTTCGTATAATCTTTGCTTTAATGATTTCAGGTTTATCCACAAATTATTTGTGTTGAAGTATGAAAAAATATCAATATTCTGGAAATTTTCAAGTTCATTTTTGGGGCATTGAGCAGATTCACGCAAGAGCAATTGTCCGCTTTTTGTTTGCGCCAAGTGTCCTCCTTTTTTATCCATTTCGGTACGGTTGCAAACCTCCATCAAGAAGGGAATATTGTTGCTTGCAAAATGGGTTAAAATTTTTTCATCAACAACGGCACCCAGATTGTCAGCATTGGATATAAATACATATTCAAAACCGTTTTTTATCAATTTGTCGAGAATGCCTGAGATTGCTAAAACAAGATAAATTTCACCATGACCAGGCGGATTCCAATTTAGATTTTCGTTTTGATTATTTAACGGTGAAAGGTTAGATTGCTTGATTTTTGGAAATTTATTTTGCATAAAATCGAGTGGAATATCATCATTTTTGAGGTTCGAATATTTTTTTAAATAATCAAGTGATTTTTTGCGTGTGTTGAAACTGTGCATAAATAAAAGTGGAATATCTTTTTGGGAATGGTTGCGTAAATGCAAAATTTGACGAGCAATGATATCAAGAAAATTCAAGTTATTTTTTATCTTTATAAGCGATTTTGGCTCATTTAATCCCATGCTTGTGCCCAGCCCACCGTTTAGCTTTATGACAGCTAATTTTCCTAAAAATGCGGAATTAATTTCACTTAGTTCATCATAATTTGTTAAATTATTTGAAGCTGGTTGTTCAATTTCATTTTCAGAAATTTTTCCAGTTGCACCTTCCAATATTTTGTAATAAGAATTTGTGAAAGACTGAATAACAAGTTCATTGGGATTTTCAACCTCCATTTTGGCAATGAATTTTTTCAAATGACTTTTCATAGATTAATCCTTTTTTCAATTGAAATATTCTTTTTTTTTGTATGATTACGACCTTGATTTACGATTAATTCACCCAAAAGTCCGATGGAAAAAAATTGCAGACCAATGATAATTAAAAGTGTGCCTAAGTATAAAAGCGGGCGGTTAGAAAGAGGTGCCGAAAACCAAAACTTCATGACGGAGAGGTAGATTGTGATAATTAGACCAATTAAGCCGAAAGTAGCACCAATTCTACCGAAAAGGTAAAGTGGACTACGAATGTAACCCGTTACGAGCTTTACCGTAAGGAGATCCAGAAATCCGCGTAAATAGCGTTCTATACCATATTTTGATTTACCAAATTCGCGTTTTCGATGCTCGATTGGAATCTCAGCAACAGTGAAACCTTTTGCAATTGCCAGTGCCGGAATGTAGCGGTGCATTTCACCGTAAACATCAATTTCATTAATAACTGATTTTTGATATGCTTTGAAGCCACAATTGTAGTCGTGTAATTTTAATCCGAAAGTTTTAGAAGTTACCGAGTTAAAAATTTTTGACGGCCAAGTTTTATTAATTGGGTCCCTTCTTTTGACTTTCCAGCCAGTGACTAAGTCGAAACCAGCTTCGATTTTAGTAATAAAATTTGGAATTTCCTTAGGGTTATCTTGTAGGTCTGCATCCATCGTGAATACAATTTCGCCATTTGCTACATCAAATCCAGTCTGTAGAGCTGCAGATTTCCCAAAATTTTTACGGAATTTAATGATTTTCACATTTTCATCTTTTTTGGCTAGTTCTGTCATTATTTGGAAGCTGTCATCGTTGCTACCATCATCGATAAAGATGATTTCGTACTTATATTTTTTGATGTTTTCCAAAATTTCAGAATGCAATATTTTCAAACTATCTTGTTCGTTAAAAACGGGAATTACAAACGACAATTTCATAATTTTTTCCTTTTAAATTAATTGAATTAGCCACATAAGGGCACCACTAAAAATAGGGATTTTAATGTTATCATCGAGACGAATATTTGATATTTCTGCGGTGGTGGCAGCGATTGCGCCTACTGTTGCAATGAGTGGGTCAATATAGATTAAGGCAAACAAGAAACATCCCAAAAAACATGCTAAACTTCCTTCAAAGCTTTTCTGACCGTCAAATATTTTCATTTTTCCAAATGGAATCCCAATTAATGCAGCCAGGGTATCACCAATTATCAAAAAGGAAATCGCTAAAAAAGCAATTTGTGGTGGGAAAATAATGACACAAAAAATAGATGAAATGGTCAAATATGTTGCGCCCGTAAAGTCGTTAAATTCGTGTTTTCGTAACAAAATTCCCGTAAAGTCATTAAATATTTTTTTGAAAGTTTTGTGTTTTAGGCGTGCTATTTCGACGATAATTACGAGTAGCGTGAACAACGCAAGGTAGAACGCGAATGTTTTTTTGTTGAAGCCAAATAGATACCTGTATGAAAGTGGAATTACGATAGTTCCAAAATGGAAAAATTTACGACCAAATTCTCTTTTTTGAATCGCATTCATTTCAGCTTTAATTTACTTTTGACGAATGTTTTAGCAATTTCTAAAACTAATCTTGGGTCATCTTTTACTGCTTCGCTAAAGAGTGCTTTTACAGTAAATTTGTCGGCTGGAATATTTTGGCAAATTTTAACGAGAGAATTGAATTTTTCATCACCCATTTCCAAAACTTTTTCTTTGATTTTATACATCACCTTTTGATTATTGCCAATTTTTTTATCCCATTCTTTTCGGTATTTTTTTAGGAATTTCTTGTTAAATTTTTTCTTTTGAACGGCTTCTGCGGCGACTTTCCCAGCGATGCTTCCCGCAATCATTCCCTGCACGATTCCGCCGCCAGTAATGGGATTCACTTGTCGTGCCGCATCGCCAACTAACATAATGTTGTCGTGCACAATTTCCGGCAATGTGTCCGCCGTGGTTACACCACCACAAACAGTATATATTTTTTGTCCGTTTGGAAAGCGTTTTTGAATGAATTCATCGAGAAATTTTTTGGGTCCTTTTGCGTGTGAAAAATGACCAGCTAATCCAATTCCGACATTTGCCGTATTTTTATTTTTTGGAAAAACCCACACATAGCCGCCAGGCGAGACATCTCTTCCAAAGTAAAATTCGCACGCATTTTCTTCGATGTCAATTCCCGATAAGGTGTATTGGATGCAAGTGTCGATATCTTTGAGTGCTACATTCGTTTTGATGCCAGCCCATCTCCCTACGCGTGATTCCACGCCATCAGCACCAATAACGACATCACATTCTATCTCTAGGATTTCGTTCAAATAATTTATTTTAACGCCCGAGATTTTACCATTTTTCCAAGTTAAATCAATAGCATCTGCTTTTGTTACAAATTCCACGCCAAATTTTACTGCTTCTTCGCAAAGGGCAGTGTCAAAAATTCTGCGCTCCAAAACCAGTCCCGTTCCATTGTTATGCATTTTTGCACTTTCACCGTTGGGGGCAAAAAGAGTTGCTACATCAATTTGGGCGGCAATCCATCTTTTGTCAATTTCGATGAATGGTGCGATTCCCTTTAAAGAAACGCCCTCAGCACATCTAACAGGAATTCCTGCTTCGCGGTCGCGCTCCAAAAGAAGAACAGATGCTCCATTTTCTGACGCAAATTTTGCCGCCACACTCCCAGCGGGACCGCCACCGATAACGATTACATCATACTTATTTTTCATTATTCACCCTCTTTGATTGCCTTGATTGGGCAAACTTTCAAACAGTTTGAACAATTTGTGCATTTTTGATTATTTATCACAACTTCAAATTCGGAAACAATAATCGCGTCAGCCGGGCAAACAGCAACGCAAGTTCCACAAATATCGCATAAATTTTTGATAATTTTCATCTATTTCTCCAGTTTATAAAAGGTAATTTGCTTTTCTGTAATCGACCACATTAAATGATTTTCCACTCCATTTTACGATTACGGCGTAATGATGATCGTGCTTAATGTCGGTGTTACGAAAATTTATTTTTATTTTATTTACATCCCGTTTTGGTAGGAAATTTTTAATGAGAAAATGTGGCGTTACGTTACCCTGCCCAATCGGTTGCAGTAAATTGTATTCCATTTGTATATATTCATCTAAATATTCAATGTCTTCAGCGTCTAAAATAGCATCGATTTTAATGGTTTCATTCTCAAATAGAATATTTTTTTGAGTTTGAAGATATGCTTTAAATTTAGCTTGAAACATCTCCAAATTTTCTTTTTCGATGGTGAATCCAGCTGCTTTTGCGTGCCCACCAAACTGAATTAATGAGCTCTTACAATATTCAAAAGCATCCATTAAATTAAATCTGCCCGCACTTCTTGCTTCGCCTGCAAAGATACCGTTTTTGGGTTTTATGATAATTGCTGGAATTTTGTGCTTTTTTACAATTTTCGATGCAGAATGACCAGCAAATTCAATGGGAATTTTATTTTCAAAATCAACGAAAATGAAATGGTCATCAATAATATTTTCGGTTATATTTTTGATTATTAGATTGACATCATTTTTCTTTTTCTTTGCGTCTGTTGCTTTTGCAAAAAGCTGATAAATTATTGGTTTTTGCTCAGATTCTTCGGTGAGAAGTAGTTCCAATGCCAAATTTTGTCCGTCTGGCAGTCTGCCGTTTGAGAAAAGTCGATTGATAAATTTGATGATTCGTAATCGTTCTGTGAAATTTAGAGGAGCACACAAATAATCATCCAAATTTTTCAAAGTATCATCATCAAAAGATGTCCAGTTTTCCAAAACTTCTTTGACTAAAATCCGGTTTGTATTACGGAGTGGTACTTTGTCAGCAATCGTACCAGCTGCTACCCAAAAAAGATAATTTTTATCAATGCTAATTGATAATTTTTCCGCCATCATTTTGAGAAGAAAATAAACAACGCCAACTCCTGCCATCATTTTAAATGGAAAATCGCAGTCATGTTGTTTTGGGTTTACAACCGCAAACGCTTTTGGAACACTGTGTTGCACAATGTGATGGTCGGTAATAATTACATCACACAAATTGTTTTGAAGATGTTCAATTGCTTCAAAATCAGAAATTCCACCGTCAACAGTGATGATTAAATTAGCATTTTCGTCGGTTACTTTTTGAATGAAATTTTGTTGAATTCCATGATGGTCGGTTAATCGATTCGGAATGAAACAGTAGTGATTTTGCGAGCCAATTTTTCCCAAAAAATTAAAGAGAATGTAGGTAGATGTAATGCCGTCTACATCGTCGTGACCAAAAATGAAGATTTTTTCTTTTTGTTGAACGGCTTTAATGATGCGACTTGCTGCTTTTGAGATGTCCTTCATGAGTTTGAAATCTGGAATGTCAGAGATTGATAATTCTAAAAAAGATTCTGCCATATTTCTGTTTTCCATTATTTGCTTGAAGGGGTTCTCTTCTTTTAAATAATTATAATTCCAGTGAAATTTCACTATTTACTCGCTTTGGGGATTTCTCGCGGCGCGGTTTTGCGAACGCGTTTTCCAAAAATATCAAAACCGGTTATTCCAAACGAAAAAGTGAGTGCGTTATCTTCAACATCGTGTTTTTCAATATTCCCACGCGTTAAATATTTTACGGCAATATCTATTTTTTTATCAGAAAATTTAAGTGGAATTGTCAAACCAAAAGTAACAGCTTTTTCCAAGATTATTTTGTCATTTATTTTGAATGGCAATTCGCGATAATATCCACCAAATCGCAATGGAATTCGTCTGTACCACTTATTTTCAGAGCGCGAAGGTTCAAAAGCAAAACCGCAGCCAACACGATAAGTATTTTCAGAAGACAAATCTGTATTGTCCCAAAGTTCATAATTGAAATCAACTGAAGTTTTGAAGTGTTTTGAAAATTTAAAAGTAAAAGAATTTGAAATTTCGGCAGGCGCTACAAAAGAATGTGGGTCGAGATAAAGAGTATCAACCTCTGGATAATGGTCGAATTTGAAGTATTCATCGCCACCTAATTTAACCTGTGATGAATACGAAAGTCCATACGCAAAGTTTTTTGCTCTTTTACTGATTCCAGCAGTAAACCCCACGTTCTTGAATATTTTCTCGTGTTCGTATTTTGCATCAGTAAAGCCATCATCTTCAAAATCGAGTTGCCAACTTCGGGTACGATGCCCCAAATAATAGTCTATCGAAATACCTAAATTAGCGAAATTATTTTTATGTGCATAAAGAATACTTGTTTTAAATAGATTCGACTTTATTGTGTTTGTTAAAGTGTAATTTATTGAGTCTTGGAAGCTTATGGTCCCTTCAGTTTGTAAATTTCCAGAACTTATTGAATTGAAGCTAAACCCAAATCGGTGATTTTGAATTGGAACAGCAATTGAAAAATAAGGTAAAACTAAGCCATCATCGCGGAAATTATTATTTGAATTTGTGTACCAAAAATAACCCAATTCTCCACCGGTAGAAAACATCACTTTATTGGTTGATGTTGCAATCGACGGATTGGAAAAGTTTGCATTAACACGAAATAAATCGGCAGCACCACAATCGCCCATACCAGCGGAATAAATATCTGCACCATAATTTTTTTCGGGCATTCCATCAAACGAAAAGATGGAATTAGCAAAAATAGAAACCGAAAATAAAACGCCTAAAATCAGTAGAATAGATTTCATTAAAACTCCCTAAAATGAATAAAATTTAATTATGCTCAATAAAAAAAAAACAAACATCTTTGTCAATTTATAGTTGAAAGAAGATGAATTATGTGTCATCGCCACATAACATAAATATTGCGACAAGACATAAATATTATAAAAAACACTAAAAACTTGAAGCTTGGGGTTTCAATAAAATAAGCATAACTGCCTTCAATACAATAGATTAGAAAAAATATTTCCAGATGGAACGGAAATTGCTACTAACATAATTGTGATGTGAAAAACAAAAAACAAAAAAAGAAAAGGAGGTTATCATGTTACGAACAAATTTAAACACGGTGCTAATTGTTTTGGTATTAGCATTGCTCGGGGTGGCAGGCTTGGAAACTTACAGTCAGATTCAAAGAGGAAGACAAGATTTAGGAACGCAGTCCCAAAGAATGGGTGCATTTGAAAAGCAAAACAAGAAAAATATCGAAAAATTGCAAAATGCACAGCGTCAACTTTTGGCAGAATTGAATACACAAAATCAATTAATTGTCAGAATTGAGACTGCATTGAATGAAAATATCGCAAATTCCAATTCGCAAATCGAAAAATTAGTTAAAAATTTCGCAGAAAACTCAAAGAAAGACCAAATTCAAAACAAAAATTACCAAAAACAACTCGCAGAATTACGTTCAGAAATGGCAGGTTTGAATACCAAGCAGAACAGAGATTTCAATGAAATTACACTAAAAATTCTCTCTCTGAATGATACTATTTTCTCGAATGATCAGGACATTAAAGAATTCATTAGCGAATATGGAACTAGAAAAATGAGAAAAAATATCGAAATTAACGAAGTTGATACATTCACCGTTCAAAATAACTAAAAGGAGGAAAAAATGAAACGAAGAATGTTAGTTGTAATCGCGATTTTAGTGGCAATGCTCGCGATAGTCCAGGGGTGTGGTAAGGAAGAGGAAAAGGCAGATGTGTTTACTGGTTTTGAAACTGAAATTGTGGAATCAGAATTGGAAGAAGATGTCGAAATGGAGGAAATTGAATCGTTTGAATTTGTTGAAAAAGAGGCAGATATCGCTGTGAATACTAAACCGCAAGAGTATGAAATTCAAATATTTGCATCTCAAAAAGCAACTGATTTGGATGCAGTTCGTTCGGAATTGCAAAAGCTTGGTTTCAAAACCAAAACAGTGAAAAAAGTGGTTAATGGCGAAAATTGGTACAGATTGCGTTTGTCCAATATTTTCAATATTTCAGATGCAAAGAAAATTGGTGATGAAATCAAATCAAAAATTGCCTCAATCGATGATGTTTGGATTCAAAAAGTGTTGTAATTAAATAATGGAGGGGCGTGCAGAAGTGTACGCTCCTCAAAGGAGAAACGATGAAAAACTTAATAATATTATCGCTAATTGCGATGTTTTTTGGTTGTGCAAAACACGAAATTGCGGAAGATTTATCATTTGAAGAAGAAATTTTATTGGTCGATTATGTTGAAGAAGTTCCAGAAATAGTCACACAATTAAAATCGCAAAAAAAAAATAAAATCGAAGTGACCGAGACAATGATTGATTCAATAAATATTGTGGTAGAAAATGATTCATTGCAAGCGCTATCACGAAATTATGTTTTGCAACTTTCTTGCGTGACGGATAAATCTCGCTTAAAAAAAGAACAAGAAAAACTAAAAAAATCTGGTTATGAAACCAATATTTCGAGCAAGAAAAATAGCGTTGGAACGATGTATCATCGATTGAGATTAAACGGTTTTTATAGAAGCGACGAAGCGAAAAAAATCGGAGATGAAATTAAACAAAAATTTCTCAATATTTCCGATTATTTAGTGCTAAAAGTAAGATAGATAGGAGGAAAAATGAAACAGCAATGGAAAACGGTAATTATAGTTTTTTTGAGTGTATTTTTATTTTTTGGTTGCGATAAAAAACCAAACGAAATGCGAAATATTCAAGAAGCTGCTCACTACATAAATCAAATTACAAGTGGAAAAATTATGCCAAATACTCCCATTCAGGTTCGTTTTGTGAACGAGATGATAACATCTGAACAGATTGGAACTGCCCCCAAAGAGGAAGTTTTTAAATTTTCACCGAAAATTGAAGGAAAAACTATTTGGAGTGATCGCCAGACTTTGAAATTTATTCCTCAAGAGCCTCTCAAAATGCGAAAAAAATATCAATGTGAGCTTGTTCTTGATGTAATCTTTCGTAGGATATTGATGAAAAAATCATTCCATTTTGATTTTGAAATTATTGGTCGTGAATTGATTTTTTTTGATGCCGATTTTATCTACACAGATGCCGGGAATAAAAATTTACGATATGAAGGTGAAATTAAATTCAATATTCCCACAGACTTAGCGACTGTCAAAAAAGCACTTTCATGCAAAATTGGAAATAAGGTTATTCAGTTGGAAATTGAAGGTGCTTCAAAGCAATTTTTATTTAAATCGCAGATTGTTGAGAGAGCCGATGTGGAAAAAGAATTTACATTAAAAATTGAGAAAAAAAATCTCAAATTATTAGAAAATTTTGAAAGAAAATTCAGTTTAAGCTCATTGCACGAGATGAAGTTGATTAATGTTTACCGTAAATTTGATAATCAATTTCCAACGATTGTACTAGATTTTTCTGATGAATTAAATTCTCAACAAGACATTACTGGTTTAATTTCGGTACAACCTTATTTGAAAATCGAGACAAAAAAAATCGGTAAAAAAATCATTGTAACCGGAGATTTCAAGCTTGGCGAAAGTTATTCAGTAATCGTAAATGCAGGTATTTCCAATAAATTTGGCATCAAGACAGTATCTGAATTTAAGAAAAAATTCCATTTTAGTGACCAAAAACCACAAATAATTTTTTCGAATGATGGAATGTTATTGCCGTCCTCAAACGAAAATAAAATTTGTTTTCGCACATTAAATGTGAAAGCCGTAACCCTCAAAATTAAGGAAGTTTACGAATCTAATATCGGCTTTTTCATACAAAATGAAAAGCTAAACAGCAATAAAAATAGACATAATGGCTATGGCTCTTGGCATTTTAAGCGAGTTGGGGTGGATATTATTGAAAAAAAACTCATTATTGGTGATAAAACCAAAAATAAGTGGTTGCAACACGAACTTGATTTGAGTGACTTGATTGCACCGACAAAAAAAGGGCTGTTTGTCATTGAGATATCATTTACGAAAGATGATATTCTATATAGTGGTTTGCAAGAAGTTGATGAAAATTATTACAGTTCTGACTACTATACAAATCCAATGAAAAATGGTTATTATCATAAGCATGGGAAAATTGTAAAACCACTCATAATTACCGATATGGGAATAACTTACAAAAAAACAAGTGATGAGTATATTGTTTTTGTGAACAATATTTTGACTGCTCAACCAATGCAAAATGTAAAAGTTAGATTGAAGAGTTACCAAAATCAGGTTATTGAGGAATTGATTACAAACAAAGCTGGACGAGTGAGTTTTGCCAAAAATGGCGCTAATGTGTTTTTTGTAGAAGCGGAATTTAATGAGCACAAAAGTATTTTGACGCTTGATGAAATGGGTTGGAATCTTTCTACTTTTGATGTGGGCGGAGTGCAATCTGAAAGTGGCGGAACACGAGTTTTCATCTACACAGAACGTGGGGTTTATCGACCTGGTGATGCTGTCAATATTTCGATAATAGCGAGAAATGCAAATGATACATTTCCCGATAATCATCCCGTTGAAATAAAAATATTCAATCCCAAAAATCAACTGGTTTTTGAACAAATATTGAAAACTGCGGAAGACGGTTTTTACAATTTGAAATATCAAACCGATTCAGAAGATTTAACGGGTAGGTGGAATGTTCAAATAAGGGTAGGCAACAGCACTTTTTATCATAAATTAAAAATCGAAACTGTTGTGCCAGAACGCCTTAAAATAAATTTTAAAATGGAAAAAGAGAACTTTTCAGCGAAGGATAAGGTGGTCGATATCGCACTATCATCTGCTTATTTATTTGGCAATCCAGCAGCTGGTTTGAAGGCGATTCTTAAAACAAAAATTATTCACCAAAACAAGAGATTTTCAAAGTATAAAACTTATTTTTTTGGTAACGAAACGGTTATTTTTAAAACACTTAATCAAAAAATCTTTGATGGTTTTTTGAATGATGATGGAATGCTTCAGGTTGGCTGGAAAATGCCATATTTAACAAATGTGCCGTCTGCTATTACTGCAAAAATTAAAGCGGAAGTTTTCGAAAAAGGCGGTCGTTCAAGCAAAAAAAATCAGCTTCTTCACATTGATCCTTATGAATATTATGTTGGCATCGAGTCATTGTCGGACAAATGGAGCAAAATTGGAATACCATTTTCTGCAAATGTTATATTAGTTGATAAAGATGGTCAACCGAAAGTGGGAGAAGAGCTTCAAGTTTGCATTTACAAGAATAATAGATATTGGTGGTGGGAATATGATTCGCGTGATTATGCACGGTTGCATTTCAAAACTGATTCTGAAACAGAGCTTATTTTTGAGGAAAAAATTTCTTCCGCGTTAGCGCCACACTATTTTGAATTTACTCCAGAAACAAGAGGAGAATACCTTATTGAAATTACTCATAAATCCACCAAAAAAGGTCATTCTGCTGCTGTTTTTAGCTATGTTTCATATTGGGGCGGAAATGAAGGTGGGATGCAAAATGCTGGAATTCTTACAATTAAAGCGGATAAACCAAAATATACAGTTGGTGAAATCGCAACCATTACTTTTTCTGCTTCAAAAGAGAGTGAAGTTCTTGTAATGCTCGAAAAAGCTGATAAAATTTTGAAAAATTATTGGAGTGAGCCAAATGGTGAGCAAACCACGATAAAGATACCGATAACCAAAGAAATGGTACCAAATATTTACTGTTCCGTTTCGGTAATTCAACCGCACAAACAAACAGAAAATGATTGCCCAATTCGAATGTTCGGTGTGGTTCCAATTATGGTGGAAGATAGCTCTACTCATCAAAAATTAAACATTAAAATGCCAAATGAATTGAAACCAAATCAAAAATTTTCGTGTGAAATTCAAACTGAAAATCGGGAGCAAACACAATTTACGATTGCGGTAGTTGATGAAGGTTTACTTGGTTTAACTAATTTTAAGACACCAAGCGCATGGCTGGAATTTTACAAAAAATTGCGTTTGGGAGTAGATACCTTTGATAATTATGGGCAAATAATTGGAGCCAATAAGGGTGATATTTTCAAAACATTTTCGGTTGGAGGTGATTATGGGATTTGTGACGATAATCAATTATCACCGATTAAAGCAAAGCGATTTAAGTCAATTTCAATGTTCAAAGGTCCACTTCAAACAGATGAAGGTGGTTATGCGAAAATCGATTTTGAGTTACCTGAATATGTTGGAGCAGTGCGGGTGATGGTTCTTTCAGCTAAAAAAGAAAAATACGGAATGGCAGAAAAAACAGTGCCCGTAAAAAGTGAATTGATGGTTTTGCCAACTGTACCGCGAGTAGTTGCGCCACAAGATGAGTTTCAACTCCCGGTTACAGTTTTTGCCACAAATGAGAAAATCAAAAATGTGAGCGTAAGTATTGAAGTTGATGGTCCGCTTCAAATAGTTGGCGAACACGATAAAGCAGCATTTTTTCCAAAAATTGGTGAACAAGATGTTGCTTTTAATTTACGCGTAAAAAACGAAATTGGCATTGGAAATATTACAGTAAGGGCAATTTCCGAAAATTTTGAAGCTTTTTACAAAATAGAAATTGCTTCTCGACCAAATTCTCCACGTCTTTCCAATTTCACCGAAAAAGAGTGTAAAAGAGGCGAAGAAATTATCTTTAAAATCCCCAATGATGGTATAAAAGGGACAAATGAAGCGACAATCACGATTGCAAGAATGCCAAAAGTAAATCTTTCTCATCGCTTAAATTGGTTGATGCAATACCCGTATGGTTGTCTTGAACAGACGACATCAGCTGTTTTTCCACAATTATACTTAAAATCTTTTTTGAAAAATGCACAAACCACGAATGAGGAGATTGACAAAAATATCAACATGGGAATTCAGCGATTGCGTAAATTTCAACAGCCGAACGGAGGATTTTCATATTGGCCTGGTGGTTTGGGGGTTTCAAAATGGAATACAAATTATGCGGGACATTTTCTCGTGGAAGCACAAAGGCTTGGTTATTTTGTGCCTTCTGAACTTCTGGCAAATTGGGTCAAATTTCAACAGTCGATGGCAATTACAAACTCACAAGTGGAAAATTTGAAAACTCGCGTTTACCGTTTGTATGTTTTGGCGCTTTCCGATAATGCGGAAATTGGTGCGATGAATTTGCTGAAAGAAAATGAGCTTGGTCAAATGAGTGATGTGGAGCGTTGGTTGTTGGCTGCATCTTACAAATTGGCGGGTATTTCACGAACTGCCGAAAAAATTGCCCAAACAACAGGTTTGAAAGTACTGAATTTTTCGGAATTTGGCGGCACTTACGGCAGCACATTGCGTGATAAAGCAATGATTTTAGATGCTCTAATTATAATGGACGAACAAAAGAAATCTGAAGAAATGTATCGAGAAATTGTGCGCAAAATTTCAACCAAAGATTGGTATTCTACTCACACAACTGGTTATGTGTTGCTTGCTTTGGGAAAATATATTAATCGCAATTTTGCTCAATTTAATGAAGATGCAAAATTAAAAGGTAAAATGTATTTGCCAAATGGCGAAAAAATTACTTTCGATTCAGATGAGTTTTTAGTTTCCAAAAACATCCCTAATTCTTTCGGGAAAACGGTAAAAATTCGACTTGATAGTAATTCAAAACTGGAAAAAATTTTTGCGACAATGAATTGGAGCGGTGTTCCTCTGAATCCCAAAAATAAGAAAAAGCAAAATGGCATTTTTGTAGATGTGGCATGGTATTCGGAAGATAAAAAAGTGATTAATCCAACTGAATTGAAGCAAAATACAATTTTTTACGGATTTTTCAAAGTGGAAAATAAAGATAGGCATGCTATCGATGAAATAGCTTTAAACCAAATTTTGCCGTCTGGTTGGGAAATTGAAAACATGCGTTTACTTGATGAAGAACAGACGAAATTCAAAGATAAAATACTCAGACAAGAAGATTTTGTGGATATTCGCGATGATCGAATTATGTGGTTTTTTGATATGCGTGGCAACTCTGCTAAATATTTTCTCGTGAAATTGAATGCGGTAACAATCGGTGAGTTTACACTTCCGTCAACTCTTTGTGAAGCAATGTATAACAGCGAAGTTAGTGCCAATTTACCTTCTCTAAAAATTAGAGTTGTGAAGTAAAATGCAACTCGGAAAAACGTCGAAGTTATTTGAAAATTCTCCCGTTTGTGGCTTTGGCGTTTTTTCTTTTTGTTAATTCAATCAAAAGGAGTCAGAATGAAAAAAATAATTATTCTTTTTATGTTGATTATGCCGATTTTGTTTTTGGGAATTTATTTACTTTTTCCGCTGAAGCCTCTTTTTTCACCAGAAAAATATGGTACCGTTATTTTTGCAGAAAATGGCGAAATTCTACACTCTTTTTTGAATAAAAATGAGCAATGGTGCTTTCCACCCGATACAACTATTGTTATTCCACGAAAGTTAAAACTAGCAGTTCTTACCTTCGAAGATAAACATTTTTATTCTCATTTTGGCGTAAATCCGTTGGCACTTTTTCGTGGTCTTTACTTGAATATTCGTTATCGAAAAATTATGAGTGGTGGTAGTACCATCACGATGCAATTGGCGAGAATTTCCAATCCCAAAGCACGCACATATTGGTATAAATTTAGGGAAATTTTGCTAGCAATAAAAATTGAAACCCGTTTTTCAAAAGATGAAATTTTGCAAATGTATCTCGATAACGCTCCGTACGGTGGAAATATTATCGGATTTCAGGCGGCATCATTCAAATATTTTCGCAAAAAACCAGAGCAACTCAGTTGGGGAGAAGCCGCAACTTTGGCAATTTTGCCCAATTCTCCTGCCATTATTTCACCCGGGAAAAACCAGGAAAAATTAATCGCAAAACGCAATAAATTATTGAAAATGCTTTTTGAAAAAAATGTGATAGATGCAGAAACTTTTACACTCAGCGTGCGTGAACCAACTCCGAAAAAAATCTATATAATTGAACAAAAAGCTAATCATATTGCGAGAAGTTTACATAATAAATATCGCGGAAAATCAGTTAAAAGCACGATTAATAACGAAATTCAAAAAAAGACAGAAAAGATAATTAAGCAATATAATGTATTGCAAAAAATGCAGGGTGTAAATAATGCTGCCGCGATTATCGTCGAAACAAAAACTGGAAAAATTCGAGGCTACATTGGTTCACAAAATTTTTGGGATAATGAATTTGGTGGTCAGGTAGATGGCGTGAAAGCATCGCGGTCATCTGGCTCGATCCTAAAACCATTTTTATATGCACTTTGCATTGAGGATGGCATTATTCTTCCACAAACATTAATTAAAGATGTGCCCACTTATTTTGGTTCTTTTTCACCAGAAAATGCCGACCATAAATTTGAAGGGTTGATAACAGCGGAAAATGCGTTGATTTATTCTAAAAATATACCAGCAGTTCGACTTTTGAATACCTATGGAATTGCAGATTTTTATAATTTTTTGCAATCTGCTGGCGTGAGCACTCTCTTTCGAAATGCAGGTGATTACGGTCTTTCATTAATTATTGGTGGTGCAGAAACAAATTTATATGATTTGGCAATGTTGTATCGTGGACTGGCAAATTATGGTAAGTTCTCGGCTTTGAAAATCATTGAATCTGACATTGAGAAACAATTTAAACAACCAATTTTAAGTCCGGGGGCGTGTTATCTTACTTTGGATATTTTAAAAAAGTTAAAGCGTCCAGGTGATGAATTTTATTGGCATCAATACGAAAATCAATACCCTCTTTCGTGGAAAACTGGTACAAGCTTTGGCAATCGCGATGCGTGGGCAGTTGGCGTTAGTCCCGACTGGACAATTGCGGTTTGGGTGGGAAACTTTACCGGCGAAGGAAATCCGGCTATTGGCGGTGCACGGTCTGCGGGGCCAATTTTGTTTGATATTTATAACTCGCTTCCAAAAACAGCAAAGTGGTTCGAAATACCTTCCGAAGAGATGAATTATATTGGGATTTGCAAAGAAACAGGATTTCTGGCGGGTGTAAATTGTTCTGATACGCTGTGGGTTTTATCACCCAACATTAACAAAACTGTAAAAAAGTGTCCGTATCATCAAAAGATATTTGTTTCAGAAACTGACGAAAACGAGGTTTGTTCGATGTGTTGGGATGCGGACAGTTATAAAAGTAAAAATGTGTCGATTTATCCGCCTCACATTACGCAATATTTGCATGAGTGTGGTCACAATATTTCCAAGTTGCCACCCCATAACGAAAAATGTACAACCCATCCACATCATAATTTTATTGAAATCACTTATCCAATCGAAAATAGTTGCTTGTGGATTCCACGAGATATCGGCGGAAAATTACAAAAAATAACGGTAAAACTTGTTCATCAAAAGAAAAAAAGTACAGTTTTTTGGTATTTAGATGATATTTATCTGGGTACATCTACCACCAAGCATAGCAAGGCAATTACTTTTTCAGAAGGCAATCACATTTTGGAAGTTATCGATAAAAATGGTAATCGGTGTATCCGAAAGTTTAAGGTGCGTTTGAAGAAATAAATTCCACATTTTCCACTTGACATCAATTGTCTAAAAATAGCAGTGTGCAAGTTATGAAAAAAGAAATTTTTAGAAATTATTTAAAGAAAATATCAAAAGAAAAGAAGATGGAACTTTTCCAAAAATATCATCAATTTTTGTTAGAAGAAAACGCCATGATTAACCTTGTTTCTCGCAAAACAAACCCTGAAGATTTTTGGACAATTCACTTTTTAGACTCTATTTTGTTAACTGAGCATTTCGATTTTTCGAATAAAAAAATTCTCGATTTTGGAACAGGTGGAGGTTTACCTGGAATTCCACTCAAGATATTATACCCAAATGCAGAAGTTTATTTGTTGGATTCGAGACAAAAAAAGATGCAGTCGGTAGAAAAAATAATTAAAAAACTTGACTTAAAAAGATGTTTCACGATTGTTTCACGGCTCGAAGATATGGATGAAGAGTGGCTTAAATCGTTTGATGTAATTGTCTGTCGTTCGGTGAAAATTTTGCCAAAATTCAAAAAATGGATGTTGAAGTTATTGAAAGATGATGGTGAAATAATTTTGTATAAAAGCAAAAAAATGGATGATGTGGAACAATTCACAAAAGTGGAAATATTTAATGTAAGCCACCCTGAAATCGGCGAGAGAAAAATAGTTCGAATAAGGAAATAATTGAAAAATTATGGCAAAAATAATTGCGATTGTAAACCAAAAGGGCGGTGTAGGCAAGACCACAACTGCCATAAATTTAGCATCAGCCTTGGCGATTTTTGAGAAAAAGACACTTTTAGTAGATTTTGACCCACAAGGGAATGCTTCAAGTGGAGTCGGTGTCGAAAAAAAAAGCCCCAATATTTATGAGGCACTAATTGGTAAAACTGAGATAGCGGAGGTGATAAAGCCGTCTCCAATCTTGAAACACTTAGATGTTATATCTTCAAATATGGACTTAACGGGTGCCGAAATTGAACTTGTAAAAGAATTTTCACGCGAGTATAAACTGAAGAAAATTCTCCAGAAAATTGAAGCAAATTACGACTATATTTTGCTCGACTGTCCACCATCTTTGGGGCTTCTTACCGTCAATGCACTTTCTGCTTGTAGCGATGTGATTATCCCGATTCAGTGTGAATATTACGCCCTTGAGGGTGTTAGTCAACTCATCAACACGGTGCGTTTGATAAAGCGAAATTTGAACACAAATTTAAATATTTTGGGAGTGGTTTTGACTCTTTACGATAAAAGATTAAATTTGTCTCAGCAGGTTGCGAAAGAGGTGAGAAGGTATTTTCGCGAACAAGTTTTTGATACAGTTGTTCACCGTAGTGTGAAATTAAGTGAAGCGCCTAGTTTTGGAAAATCTATTTTCCATTATGACATAAAGTCACGTGGTGCGGTAAATTACCTGGCTTTGGCAAAGGAGGTAATTCTAAGATGAAAAACTCAAGACTGGGAAAAGGTTTAGATGCACTCATCGGTTCAAGCTCGGAATCGGTGGATAAAACAACCGGAATTACAACCGTAAAAGTTGCAGATATTTCGCCGAATAAGTTTCAGCCACGCATCGAATTTGATCAAGAAAAATTGGAAGAATTGGCAAATTCTTTACGAGAAAGTGGTATTATTCAACCGATAATTGTTACCAAAAAAGACAATTCAAAGTATGAGTTAATTGCGGGTGAAAGGCGCTTGGAAGCTTCCAAAATTGCTGGATTTACCGAAATTCCAGTAATAATTCGCTCTGTTTCACCGAAAGAACAACTGCAATTTGCTATCATCGAAAACGTGCAACGTGAGAATTTAAGTGCGATAGAGGAAGCAAAAGCATATCAAAAACTGAGTGAAGATTTTGGCTTAACGCATGGTCAAATTGCCAAAATGGTAGCAAAAGATCGTGCCACCGTTACCAATTTAATTCGATTATTGAAGCTAAATGGTAATATTCAGAAATTAATTTTAAAAAAGAAATTATCGACAGGGCACGCCCGCACTATTTTGCAGGTAGAAGAACATTTGCGACAAGATTTTGCGGATACGATTTTGAAACATAAAATGTCGGTTCGAAAAGCAGAAGAGACCGCAAAAAAGATGAAAAATAGAGATTTTTCTAAAAAAGCAACCGCTCCACAATCACAACAATTTAACAAATTCGAAACTGAATTAGCAGATATTTTTCAAACAAAAATCAAGATTATTGGCAAAGAAAATTTTGGTAAAATTACAATTCATTACAAATCTTTCGAGAAATTACAACAAATAATCGAAAAACTTAAAAAATGAAAATAATCATCGTAATTTTAAGTATTTTTTTGGTTGGTTTATTAATTCAAAATGATAAAATGAAACAGCAAATTCAAGAATGTAAAAGTGAGTTTTGGAAACTGTCAGAATTGCTATCAATAGAAAAAAATGACAAAAAAAATGACCAGCAAATCCGTCAACTTTTAAAAAGATACATCACTTCCGAAAAATCAGAAATATCATTAATTACCGTTGAGAGCATAAAAAAAAAGAAGCTAATAAAGAATGATTTTATGCCAAATTTATGTCCAATTGAAGGTGATTATGCGATTAGTCAAAAATACAGTAAAAAGCATCCGGCGGTCGATTATGCTGCACCAACTGGAACGCCCGTAATTGCCGCAGCATCTGGTGTTATAATTTCAATTTACGAAGATGAATATTTCGGCAAATCTATACTGGTCAATCATTTTGACTACATCACATTTTATGCACATCTATCCGAAATTTTTGCGACAAAAAACGAGTTTGTAAAAAAAGGACAACAGATAGCTAAAATTGGCAATACTGGTTTTAGCTCTGCCCCACATTTGCATTTTGAAATTATCAAAGACGGGAAAAGTATTGAGCTAATTACGGATGATAAATTAGAAATATTAGAATATTAACATTTAGTTAAGTTGCGAGTTTATCTCGTTATGAAACACCAAAAGGAGGCATTTTGGCACGAAATAGAAGAATAGAACTTTCTACGATTATAGGGGAAGATAGTGAATTTATAGGTGATTTGAAAGCCATTGGCGGTCTTCGTATTGATGGAAAAATAGAGGGAAATGTAGAGTCAGATGGATTCATAACAGTAAGTGAATTTGGCAGTGTAAAAGGTAGCATTGTTGCGTCTGAATGTCTTATTGCTGGGAATGTATCTGGCAATGTAACGGTAGAGAGTGGTTTAGAATTGAATAGTTCCGCTAATTTACAGGGCGATGTGGTGGCTAAAATTGTAAAAATCCATTCCGGTGCTATTTTTAATGGTGCTAGTAAGATGAAAAATGAAGAAAAAATTGAATCTAAATAAACTTCAAAATAAAGAGATTATTGTCTATTTTGAGATGGTTTCACAATTGGGTTTGACGGTTATCGGTTCAATGTTATTTATGTTTTTAATCTTTTTATTTTTGGACAGAAAATTTGCTTTTGGTGGTAAACTGATTCCTTTCGGTGTTATTTTGGGTGTATTTTTAGGAATTTTTATGGCTTATAGGATTTTGAAAAAAAAAACATGAACACTATCAAATATGTTCAGTGTGTAATATTTATAATTTTCTTGACAGATGTGATTGCTATTTCGATTTTGCCTTTGTTTTTTAAGGATGCGTTAGGTTGGATTTTGGGTTCAGTTGCGAGTGCAATTAGCTTTTGGTGGTTGGCAATGAATTTGGCAAAAAATTTAGACTTATTTCCTTCAAAAACAAAAATTAAGACAGTGAAAAATTCGCTTTTGCGTTATATGTTTTTGATGGTCTATACGCTGATTATTATGGGGGTTGTGAAACCGAATATAATCACTTTTGGATTAGGGTTAATGTCTTCCCAAATGGCGATTTATCTATATGAAATTTATTTGAAAATGAAAAAATAAAAGGGATAAGATGGCAAAAAAGAAGTTAAGTCCGACATTGAAGATTTTTTTGATTTTTATCGCAATTGAAATTGCGATTGTGGCATTTTCTGGTAATTTCAGTAAAGAGCTGAAAATAGGCTTTGATGACGGTAAGTTTATCGTCAAAAATGAAGCAACTCACTTCGATCTTCAAGAAAAAATTACAGAAGAATTTCAAATTGATGAACATTACCGTCAAATCGGTGAAATACCCAAAATTTATAACTCCGAAAAAATTTATAATTTTTTCAAAACAATATTTGGAGAGGCAACAGCAGTTGGCACCTTTAATCTTTTACGAATGTTATTAATTGTAGATATGGTGTTGCTTTTGATGGCTTATTTAATTCGTAAAAAACTTTTCACAAGGCCATCTAAACCGCAAATTATGTTCGAAATGATTTATGTGTTACTGGAAGAATTTGTGGTGGAAACTCTCGGGAAAGAGAAGCGTCACTTTACGCCTTACATCGTTACGCTATTCATTTTTATTTGGGTGTGTAATATGATTGGATTAGTGCCAATTCCAGGGTTTATGGAGCCAACGAGAAACTTGAATGTTCCGCTTGGATTAGGTTTTATAGCGGTAGTTGTAGTTCACGCAACCGCCATAAAAGTAAAGGGATTATGGCATCATTTACAAAATTATTTTAATCCAATCAAGAACCCACTTTTTATTTTGGATTTGGTTGGTGAAATCTCTAAGGTTGTTTCGATATCATTCCGACTTTTTGGAAATGTATTGGGCGGTGCAATCATCATTTTGGTTGTTTCATCGTTGGTAAAGTTTATAGTTTTCCCGGTTGGATTAAACTTATTTTTTGGAATTTTTGTAGGAACAATCCAAGCGTTTGTGTTCACAATGTTAGCTCTCACCTACATCGGTGTGGAAATTTCGGAGTAGAAAATGATGGTTGAATATATTAGAATTGCGGCGTATTTGGGAGCAGGAATTAGCGTTGGAATCGGTGCTGTTACTACTGGGATTGGTTCAGGGATTATTGCTGGTGAAGGTGCAAAAGCAATCGTGACTCAGCCGAAAGCAAACGAATCAATTTTTCGCACAATGCTGATTGGTCAAGCAGCAGCCCAAACGGCTGGAATTTTTGCGTTAGTTGTCTCGATGCTACTTATTTACGGTGGTTTCGATGTTGCGGAGGGCGGTTGGTTTAAAGTAGCAGCTCTTTTATCTGCTGGTGTAGCGATTGGAATTGGCTCGATCGGCCCATCAATTGGGGCGGGTTATTCTGGCGGCGAGGCGTGTAAATCTATCGCAAGAATGCCTAAACACAGTAATGCGATAATGGGGAATATGTTGATTGGTCAGGCACTTTCGCAAACTTCGGCAATTTTTGCGTTAGTTGTTTCACTGCTCTTACTTTATTCAGTTCCTAATCCGGAAGAAGGTATTTCAATTGGACGCCTTATATTCAAATCGGTCGCGTTCTTGGGAGCGGGCTTGTCTATTGGTTTTGGCACGATTGGACCGGGTGCTGGAATTGGCTATGTGGCCGGTAGGGCAAATAATATGATTGGGCGTTTTCCAGATGAAAAAGCTTCCATCATGAGAACAATGTTTGTAGGTGCAGCCGTATCGGAATCAACGGCGATTTATTCATTAGTTGTGGCATTTTTATTGATATTCGCAGTATAAAAAATATAAAAAGATAAACGGAGGAAACATGGAAAACATCACATTAGCAGCAGGAATTGTGAAGGCATCAGCATTATTAGGAGCTGGTTTATGTATGGGAATGGGTGCATTGGGACCCGGAGTCGGTGAAGGTTTTGTGGCTGGAAAAGCCTGTGAAGGAATTGCACGCTCGCCCGAAAATGCAAGTTTAATTACACGAACAATGCTTGTTGGTCAGGCTGTATCAGAATCTACTGGTATCTATTCACTTGTAATTGCACTTCTTTTGATATTCTCAACATAAAATTTTAATTATTGGGAGAGGGTATGATAAGTATAAATTATGCTTTTATCATCGTTATTTTGAATTTTATTTTATTGCTAATTGTTTTGAATAAGATGCTTTACAAACCGATTAAGAAGTTTCTCGCCGAGCGTGAGCAAAAAATTGCTTCCGATATTGATGATGCTTCTGGAAATAAAGTGAAATCGGAAAAATTAGTCGAGCAAAAGCATGAAGAGCTAAAGCAGTCTGCCGAAGATATTCGAAAAATGAAGCAATTGGCGAAACGAGATGCAGATAAGCAGGCTTCCGAAATTGTGGATAATGCTCACACACAAGAGAAGAAAATCCTCAAAGATACGGAAGACCAATTAGCTCACGAGCGCGATAAGGTAATGAAGGAAATTGAGGGTGATTTGAGTGAATTAGTGACTGAGTTATCCGCAAAGTTTCTTTCTGAAAAAATCGATGTAGAAAACGATAAAAAGATGATTAGTAAAATAATTTCTGACGATAAAAATGAAGAATAAATTAGTTGCAGAGCGTTACTCAAAAGCGATAATTGGTTGTGTCGAGCCGAAAGATTATAATGGTATTTTGTGTGACATTAATGTATTACAACAGCTCTTTAATCAAAGCAGTAATTTGGCAAAATCGGCAGATTCCCTTTTGTTTTCGCGAAAAAATCGCATTGAATTGGTTAAGCAAATTCCCCCAAATTTACTATTTCAAGATATTTGGTCGAATTTATTTGAAATTCTGGTGAAGAAAAATCGTTTTAGAATTATTTCAAAAATTTTAGATGATTTGGAAGTTAAAATTTTGAATGAGAACGGAAAAATAAAGGTCTTGCTGAAAATAGCTCGTCAACAATCTGACGAAATGATGGCAAAAATTTCTGTAAAAATTAGCGATATTTTACAAAAAAAAATTGTTTTGACAGTTCAAATTCAGCCCGAGATAATTGGTGGTTTTGTAGCTGAGACAGAATCTATATCAATCGACGGTTCAATCAAAAATAACTTGATAAAATTAATAAAAAGATAGAGGTCAGTATGAAAATACAACCAGACGAAATAAGTGCAATTTTGAAAGAAAAAATCAAAAATTTCAAATTTGAAATAGATATCGCCGAAACAGGAAAAGTGGTTCAGGTTGGTGATGGTATCGCGCGCGTTTATGGCATGGAAAATGTGATGGCGGGTGAGATGATTGAATTCCCAAATGGCGTTGTGGGAATGGCTTTGAACTTGGAAGAAGATAATGTGGGATGTATCCTTTTTGGTGAAACACACAAAGTTAAAGAGGGCGACATTGCCAAAAGAACGAAACGAATTTTAGAGGTTCCAGTCGGGAAAAATGTTTTAGGGCGCGTGGTAAATGCTCTTGGGCAACCAATTGATGGTAAAGGTGAAATTGTGCCAGATGATCATTTTAAGGTTGAACGAAAAGCTTTGGGGATTATTCAAAGACAGCCGGTAAAAGAACCGTTACAAACAGGTTTAAAATCGGTTGATGCGATGATCCCAATTGGTAGAGGTCAACGCGAACTAATTATTGGTGACCGTCAAACAGGTAAAACAGCCATCGCTATTGACACGATAATAAATCAAAAAAATACAGATGTAGTGTGCATTTATGTTGCAATTGGACAGAAAAAATCATCGATTGCAAAATTAGTAAAAATATTGGAATCACACGGTGCAATGGAATATACTGTAATTGTTTCAGCATCAGCATCAGATTCATCATCATTGCAGTATTTATCGCCATATTCAGGTGCTTCGATGGGGGAATATTTCCGCGATAAAGGTCAACACGCCCTCATTGTTTATGATGATCTTTCTAAGCATGCGGTGGCGTATCGTGAACTTTCGCTTTTACTACGAAGACCGCCGGGACGCGAGGCATATCCAGGTGATGTATTTTACCTTCATTCACGCCTTTTGGAGCGCGCTTCTAAGTTAAATGACAAATTGGGTGGCGGTTCGTTAACAGCACTTCCGATTATTGAAACTCAAGCTGATGATATTACAGCTTATATTCCTACGAATGTGATTTCCATTACAGATGGGCAAATTTATTTAGGAAGCCGTCTTTTTCATTCAGGCGTGAAACCTGCGATTAATGCTGGACTTTCGGTATCTCGTGTGGGTGGTTCTGCTCAAATTAAAGCGATGAAAAATGTAGTTGGTCAGCTTCGATTGAATTTAGCTCAATATGATGAGTTGAAGGCATTTGCTAAATTTGGTTCTGATCTTGATCAAATCACACAAAATCAGTTGCGTCGTGGTGAACGATTGGTAGAGATTTTGAAACAAAATCAATATTCACCACTTCCAGTTGCAAAGCAAATATTCATTATTTTTATGGCAAATGAAGGATTTTTGGATAAAGTGGAAATTAACGATGTGAAGAAAGTGGAAGAAGAACTTTTCTCAACTCTCGATTTGAAATATCAAGATTTTATGGTCGAAATGGTGAAAGGTAAATTAACTGATGAGCGAAAAGAAGAGATGCGTAAAATTTGCGAAGAGGTTTTGCAGAAATTTTAGGATAATTTATGGCGAATATTAAAGAAATTAAGACTCGCATCGAAAGTGTGATAAATACGCGTCAAATTACGAACGCAATGAAGATGGTATCTGCTTCAAAATTACGCAAGGCACAAAAGAACATTGTGCAAGCGCGACCGTATGCAAATCGTTTAAACGAAATGATTGAGATGATCAAATTGAAAAACACCACAACTACTCATCCGCTCCTTGCGGAAGTGAAAAAAAGTGGTGAAGAAGTAGTTGTAGTAGTAACATCCGATCGCGGGCTTTGCGGTGCGTTCAATGCACATATAATTCGTACAACAAACGAATATCTTACTGAACATCCGCACGCAAAACTCATTTGTGTTGGTAAAAAAGGGTGCGATTATTTCAAAAATCATTCTGATAAAATTATCGGAAAATATGTAGATTTCTTTAATGAAATGAACTTTGGTGTTTCAAAAGAGATAGCATCTAAAGTTACCGAGCTGTATTTGAATGAAAAATATTCCAAAATTGTGGTGATTTACAACGAGTTCAAATCTATCATTCAGCAGAATATAATTGCTAAACAAATTTTACCGATTATACCACAAAAATCAAAAAATCTATCTTTAATTGATTTTATTTACGAGCCAAATGAAGACATTATCATCGAAAATTTAGGGAAAAAGTATGTAAATGTGTCGATTTGGAGGATTTTATTGGAATCTTCTGCCGCCGAACAAGGCGCCAGGATGACCGCAATGGAATCTGCAACAGAGAATGCAACAGAGTTAATTCATACTTTGAAATTGACTTACAATAGAGCGCGTCAAGCCGCAATAACAAAGGAAATTATTGAAATTGCGTCGGGTGCAAATGCGATAAAATAAAAAAGATAAATGAGGAATATATGATTGAAGGAAAAGTTGTTCAAATTATTGGTCCAACGGTAGATGTGGAATTTCCGGAAGGACACTTACCGGCAATTTATAACGCTTTAACGATAACAAGAGAAGGTGTTGAAGAGTTGGTTTTAGAGGTGCAGATGCATCTCGGTGAAAATAAAGTTAGGACAGTGGCAATGGACTCGACAGATGGTTTAACGCGTGGTGCAAAAGTGAAAGATACCCATAGCCCAATTACGGTTCCAGTTGGAGAAGATGTCCTTGGTAGGGTTTTAAATGTTGTGGGGAAGCCGATTGATGAAGCTGGTGAAATTAAAACAAAAACGCGTTTACCTATTCATCGTCAAGCACCAGCTTTTGAAGATTTGGCGACAGAAGAAGAGATATTAGAAACTGGAATTAAGGTAATTGACTTGGTTGAGCCATATTCAAAAGGTGGAAAAATTGGACTTTTTGGTGGAGCTGGTGTTGGTAAAACGGTGATGATTCAAGAGTTAATTAGGAATATAGCGATTGAACACGGTGGATTTTCCGTATTTTCTGGCGTTGGTGAGAGAACGCGAGAGGGTAATGACCTGTGGTTGGAAATGGCTGCATCAGGTGTTATTGATAAAACAGCGATGGTTTTCGGACAAATGAACGAACCACCAGGAGCAAGACAGCGAATTGGACTTACTGGTTTAACAATTGCCGAATATTTTCGAGATGTTGCAAAAAAAGATGTGTTGTTGTTTATTGATAATATTTTCCGCTTTACACAAGCAGGTTCAGAAGTGTCAGCACTTCTCGGTAGAATGCCATCAGCAGTTGGATACCAACCTACTCTCGCTACTGAAATGGGCGAACTTCAAGAGCGAATTACATCAACAAAGGATGGTTCTATTACTTCTGTTCAGGCTGTTTATGTGCCAGCTGATGATTTAACGGATCCTGCTCCAGCAACCACTTTTTCACATCTTGATGCAACTACTGTTTTGAGTCGAAAAATTGTGGAACTAGGTCTTTATCCGGCAGTTGACCCACTCGATTCAACCAGTCGTATTTTGGACCCACAAATCATTGGGGAGGAACATTATGGTGTTGCACGTGAAACACAGCGAATTTTACAAAAGTACAAAGATTTGCAAGATATTATTGCCATTTTGGGAATGGACGAGCTTTCAGAAGAAGATAAAACTACTGTAAATAGAGCGCGTAAATTACAGCGTTTCTTCTCGCAACCGCTGTTTGTAGCTGCAGAGTTTAATAATGTACCTGGAGTTTATGTGCCACTCAAAGATACTATTGAAGGTTTTCAAACTATTTTGAATGGACATTGCGATTCTTGGCCAGAACAAGCATTTTTGTATGCTGGTGATATTGCATCCGTAGAAGAAAAAATGAAAAAAATCAAGAAAAATGGATAAAATACTTTTAGAAGTAATTCAGCCGACGCAAACAGAAATCTCGCTAGAGTGTGATCATGTGATTGTGCCAGGCGTAGATGGTGATTTTGGTGTTGATTTCAATCACACTTCGTTCGTAACGCTAATTCGACCCGGCATTTTAAGAGTATATCAAGGGGAAAATTTAGTTGAGTATGCAATTCACGAGGGTTTTGTTACGGTTGAAGATAATAAAATTGTCATAATCTGTGAAACGATTGAAAGCGTTAAAAATCTTGATGTAGCGCGCGCAAAAAGTGCGAAAGAGAGAGCAGAAAAAAGGCTAAAATCATCCAGTGAAAAAATTGATTATCGTCGTGCGGAGGCTTCGCTAAAACGAGCAATAGCAAGATTAGCAATCTGTAAATAATGAAGATTTCAATTTTTATTTTCTTACTTTTTTTATTGATAGGGTGCGATAAACCAAGTAAAAAAAATAATGTTCAAGGTGTTCTAGGAGAGGAATCTTCAAAAGTTGAAATTAAGCAAACAGAAATATTTGCAGATCCAGATTTTACGGAAGGAATTTATTTAACTGGTTGGACGGTTGCTTCCAAAAAATTTCAAACCATTTTAGATAGTGCTTCAGAAGCTGGAATAAATACGGTAGTTTTCGACGTAAAAAACATGGATGGTGATATCTTCGTTAATTACCCCCAAATAGAGCCCCTGTCGCGAGAAAACATAAAACCGATAATTGACATTAATGACGTAGCCGATGCGCTTCACGCCCGCAATATGAAGGCAGTTGCTCGCATAGTTATGTTTCATGACCAATATGTAGCGAAAATAGATAGCACATTACGACCCCAAAAGGTAGATTCCACAGCTTGGCGCGAAAGTAAACGAAGAAAAGCGTCATGGTTAGATTCATCACACCCAAAAGTGCAACAAAGATTGCAGGATTTAGTTCAATATGTTTGCAAAAATGGAGTTGATGAAATTCAACTTGATTACATTCGATTTCCCACGGGCGGAAAATTGTCGGCCGCAAAATTTTATTTTCAAAAAGAAGATTCATTGTTAAGTGTTTCAGATTCACTGTATGTTTTCCGCAACAAAGAAGATATTATTGTTGATTTTATTAAGGGTTTGCAATTGATTTGTAAGGATTATGGGGTTAAATTAACTGCAGATGTGTTTGCCATTGTCGCTTGGCAGCGCGCAGTGGATGTGTCAAATACGGGTCAAAATATACGGAGAATAACGCAAGTTCTCGATGCTATTCACCCGATGTTATACTCATCTCACTTTAATTCAAATTTTGGACACAGGGAAAATATAGAGAATGAACCATACTACATTACCTACCAAGCTACGAAATTAGCACAAAAGCATTCAGAATGCAAAGTTATTCCATATATTCAGGCATTTGGGTATAGAGTAAATTATAACGAAGAGTATATTTTATCACAGATAGAAGCCGTGCGAAATGTCCATGCAGATGGTTATATTTTATGGAATTCATCAAGTAATTATTGGCGTGCATTAAGATGGATTCGTGATAGCAAAAAATAGATGTTTCACGTGAAACATCTATTTTTTGTTTTTTTGGATTAATAGTGCATGAATGTCTTTATTTGTTTTTGCTTTTCTAATTTTTTCAATTATTTTACGATCTCTCAATAACCTCGAAAGATAACTTATTGCAAAAAGATGTTGTGCGTCGTTATGTAGAAGTAGTACGAAAAATAAATCAACTGGTTTTTCATCGATGGCGTCAAATTCGATTGCTGTTGTTGAGCGGCCCAATAAAATGGTAGGTTTTTCTATTTTTGTTGTTCTTATTTGACGCGGATGTAAAAGGGCTACACCATCGCCAATAGCGGTTGAAATAAGTTCCTCGCGTGCGATGAGTACTTTGTACAACCATCGATGATCTTTCACTATTTTTTGTTGTTTTGTGAATTTTGCCATTTCACCGATTGCTTCATATTTATTATTTGCATCAAACTTTGTAAGAATATTAGTTTTGCAAAAATAATCACCAAAGCGTTTGATTGATTTTTTTAACGCTAAATCTTCGAGTTCAGACTCTTTTAAATTCGCGAGCCAGTCATCAATCTCTTCTTTCTTGATTTTTTTTACACCTCTTTCTGTAGTTATTTGAAAAACTCCAGAATTTATCATTTCACTAATTACCGAATCTGTTACCTTCAATAAAGAAGCCGCTTTTTTCAAAGTCAGTAGATTATTTTCCATCAAATCCTCCTAATTTTTATGCGACAAAAGCAAATTCAAATAACAATTTGTCAAGTTATAGTGTAAAAGTCTTGACATAAAAGAGATGAATTAATTGTAAAGAACTATGAAAAAGATATGTTATTTTATGATGGTTATTGTTGTTGGATGCAGTTATTCAGTTTATACGAGTGGGTTTTCTCATTTGAAATCCATCAATGTTTTTGTTTTCGAAAATATTACAACTGAATATGAGTTAGAAGAGATGCTTGATGGAATTTTGGTTGATAAATTCCAAAATGAAGCAAGGTTAAAATTGATAAATGTGGATGCAGATTGTAAAATAGAAGGGAAAATATTAGATTATTCTAAAAGAATATTGGAGTATGGTGAGGGAAATGTAGATGAGTATGAGGTTAGGATTTTACTTGATGTAACCTTCACAGATTTATTAAATAATGAGATGATTTGGCAAAAAAAATCATTAATTTTATCAGAAAAATATTCTAATTCTGATGTTAATGAAGATGAAAGCGGTGATGCAATGGAATTGATAGCGAAAACAGAAATAGAAGCACAAAATCGAATATTTAAGGCTCTTTTTGAGCAAATAATTAAAAATAGTTTGGAAGAATGGTAAGAATAAATAAATTTCTCGCAATGTGTAATGTGGGCTCAAGACGAAAAGTTGAGCAACATATTTTGGACGGAAAAATCGTGGTAAACGATAAAATTATCACAGAATTGAGTTTTAAAGTTGATAGTGAAAAAGATATTGTGAAATTTGACGGAAAAATTTTGAAAGTAGAATCAGACAATATTTATTTAATGCTGAATAAACCACCAAATTACTTAGTAACATCAAATGATGAATTTGGCAGAAAAACAGTATTCGATCTTGTTCCTGATTTTAATGTTCATCTTTTTGCAATAGGTCGCCTCGATTATCAGTCAGAAGGTTTATTGCTTTTAACTAACGATGGTGATTTCGCTAACCAAATTATTCATCCGCGTTATAAATTGTCGAAATTATACAAAGTTACAGTTTCTGGTAAAATAGATGATGGACAAATGGGAAAATTACGAACTGGAATAGTAATTGATGGTAAAAAAACAAAGCCGGCAATCGTGTTTAAGGAAAGTTCAAAAAACGATGTAACGGTGTTAAAAATTACCATCCATGAAGGTAGAAAAAGGCAAATCAGAAGAATGTTGAAAAGCGTAAATTCAAAAGTTGTAAAATTAAAAAGACTACAAATTGGTAGTATGAAACTAGGCAATTTGCCAATTGGAATGTGGCGAATTTTGAAACCAAATGAAATTGCGTCACTTAAAAATATAGCAAAAAAAGGAAGAAAATGAAATTAGGCATTTTAGGATTACAAAATTCAGGCAAAACCACAATTTTCAATGCGCTAACGGGGCAAAATATAGAAACAGCATCGTTCACGAGTGGTAAAATTGAGCCAAATTTAGGCTTGGTAAATGTAGTTGATGCGAGAATAACAAAATTATCGGAAATATATAACCCCCAAAAAACGATTTATGCTAACATTGAATACATCGATTTTGCTGGCTTATCTGGTAATGAAAGCGGTGGTTTTCCGAGCAATTTATTGGCACTTCTCAAAACGACAGACGCAATTGTTTTGGTAGTTAGAAATTTTGAAGATGAAATAATTTCAGGTGTCTTGGGAGTACCTGATGTTTTGGGAGATATCGAAAAAATTAAATCAGAATTGATTATTTCTGATTTAATAATTGCCGAAAAAAGGTTGCAAAATATTGAATTATCACAAAAAAGAGGTATAAAAGACCAATCTTTGCTAATTGAAAAAAATGCAATTATAAAAATTTTAGATGGATTAAATAGTGAAATTCCAGTTAGAAAGCTGGAGTTTTCAAAAGAGGAAAAAAAGGCGATAAAAGGATTTCAATTTATCACTCAAAAACCGATTTTGGTAATTGTGAATTCAGACGAAACGAATTTTGGTAATAATGGAAATCTACTGAAAGAGATAGAAAAACAAAGCAAAGTTGCAGAATTTGCGGGAAATTTTGAAATGGAATTGAACAATCTTTCAAATGAAGATGCAAAAGAATTTATGAGTGATATTGGCATTAGTGAATCGGCACAAAACCGCATTACAAAACTATCTTATGAATTACTCGGCTACATTAGTTTTTTTACCGTTGGTACCGATGAAGTGCGTGCGTGGACGATTCAAAATGGTGATAATGCGGTTGATGCGGCTGGCACAATTCATTCCGATTTAGCGCGTGGATTTATTCGGGCGGAGTGTTTTTCTTACGAAGATTTAGTGAATATTGGAGATGAAAAGAAGATTCGAGAAAAAGGTTTATTCCGCCTTGAAGGAAAAAATTATCTCCTAAAAGATGGTGATATTTTGAACATTAGATTCAGTGTGTAATTGCTGAAAAGTGAGAGGGTATGGTCGAAAAAAAAAATGAATTTTGGCGAGTTTTTGTGAGTGCTGTTATTTTTCTACTTTCAATTTTAATTGTTGTCTCACTTTTTGTTAAATTTGAAACGGTTCAAGTAGATTATAAGATTATCCAGAATGCACAATTAAATTTTATGCAAATTCTAAAATTAGATTTTCCAGAAGTATCTAATCCAATCGGACCATTTGGAGCGACTGTTGGCTATTGGATTATTATTATTTTTGGGCAATATTTTAGTGTTACTTTTTTTGTTGGCTTGGCGTTATTATCATTTTTCGCTATTTTTTTGCGTAACGAAAAACACCCAGTTATTAAAACGATTTTTTTCATAATTTTCACTTTTTTTGCGAACATTTTATTGTTTGCAGTTAGTTCTGGAACGGCTATAAACAAAGGAGTTGTAGGCTTCATTCCTTTTGTGATTTTGGGCTTTATGAGGCGACTTTTTGACACAACTGGTACCATAATAATTTCGTCAATCGTGATGATAGCATCGCTTTTAATAATTTTTGAAGTAGAAAATGTGGCATTATTTTTTCAGAAAATATGGATAGGTTTAAGTAAAATGTTTAATCTTATCATTAAATTGATTAAAAGGCTTAAACAAAAACCAGCAAAAATTTCAAAACCGAAAAAAGAGAAAAAGTTAAATATTATTGATCACGCTGAACCAATAGAAAAAATTATAGAAAAAAAGCCACTTCCAAAAAGAATTTTCACGCAAAATAAGAGTGAAATTTCCAATAATTCTCGGGTAGATTATGTGATTCCAAGCATAAATCATTTTTTAACGAGTAAAGAAATATCAAGTAAAAATCGTGCAGTTATCGAAGAAAATATCAAAAAAATCAGCAAGATTTTAATCGAAAAATTAGCTGAATTTAATGTGGAAGCCGAAGTTAAAAATGTGAATATCGGGCCGATTATTACGCAGTATGAGATTGAACCGGCGCCGGGGGTGAAGGTAAGTACTTTTCAATCGCTCGCAGATGATTTGGCATTGGCCATCAAAGCAAAAAGTTTACGTATTCAAGCTCCAATTCCCGGTCGTGGACTGGTAGGTATCGAAATTCCGAATATGAGTCGTGATGTGATTTGGCTGAAAGAAGTCCTTAATTCAAAAGAGATGATTAATATGAAGAGCAAGCTTGCAATTGCACTGGGTAAAGATATTGCCGGAAAAGCAATGGTAGCCGACCTTGCTAAAATGCCCCACCTTCTTATTGCGGGTGCAACAGGTTCTGGAAAAAGCGTTTGTGTGAACACCATTATTAATTCTATTTTATTTCGGGCTACGCCAGAAGAAGTACGCTTCATATTGATAGATCCAAAACGGATTGAACTCTCTGGCTATGAAGGAATTCCACACTTGATTCAGCAAGTTGTAACGAATAACGAAGATGCCTTAGCAGTTTTGGAATGGGGTGTTTTAGAGATGGAAAAAAGATACGAACTTTTACAG
The DNA here is from genome assembly GCA_018645365.1 of Candidatus Cloacimonadota bacterium. Lineage (GTDB taxonomy): Bacteria > Cloacimonadota > Cloacimonadia > Cloacimonadales > TCS61 > TCS61. Next base: position 95,553 of record JABGOP010000001.1, on the reverse strand, counting down.
AAATATAAAGTTAAAGATTTAAAGTCTTATAATGAAAAAATAGCCAAGCTGAAGGAAAAACAAAGCGATTCAGAAAACGAAACTGAGGATAACTCATTACCATTTATCGTTATTATCGTTGATGAATTGGCTGATTTAATGATGACAATTGGACGCGAAGTGGAAAGACCAATTACGCGCTTAGCACAAATGGCTCGTGCGATTGGAATTCATCTTATTTTGGCGACGCAACGCCCATCAATAAAGGTGATAACTGGTTTAATTAAAGCGAATTTTCCTTCCCGAATTGCCTTCAAGGTTTCTACTAAAATTGATTCTCGTGTCATTATCGACACAAACGGTGCCGAACGCCTTCTCGGAATGGGGGATAGCTTATTCATTGCGCCTGGTGCTGAAAGCTCGGTGAGAATTCACGGTGCATATATTGAGCCAGATGAGGTCAATGAAACGGTAAAATATTTGAAAACTCAGCCAAAACCAATCGATGAAATCAAGATAATCAAAGCGGAAAACACGATTCATTCTGACTTTAAATACGATGACGAATTGTTTCCAGAAGCCGCATTATCAGTTGTTTCAGCTGGTTCAGCATCTGTTTCAATGTTGCAACGGCATTTCAAAATTGGTTACGCGCGTGCCGGTCGCTTGGTAGATATGTTGGAACAGGCAGGCATTGTTGGGCCACATGTTGGCAGTAAATCCCGCGAAGTTTTGGCAACAGAAGAAGAGGTAAAAAAATATGAAAATAGTTAGTTTATTTTTGCTTTTTGCAATGTCTCTTTTTGCACAACCGTTAGAAAATATTTATGAACAGTTATGTGTAACTTATGAAAGAATAGAAAGTTATGAGGCAGTCTTTACACAATACAATTTTTGGCAAGAGGCAGATATTAGTAAAATATCAAGCGGAAAAATCTATTATAATTTACATAATTTACTTTTAGATTATGTGGAACCTGCTGGACAAAAACTTATTGTATCGGACAGTGCGGTAGTTATATACGATGATGTTTCTAAGCAGGCGATGATCTCGAATAACGATGACACTGCCATTCGACCGCAAGATATTTTGTCGAAATATTGGCATAACTCCAAAAAAGAAATTCTGAATAATTCCGAAAAATTGCAAATAATAAAACTGATAAATTCTGAAAATTCACAAATAATTGTAGAAATTTCAGAGGATTTAATCGCAAAAATAACAATAATTGACGAAAATGAAAACAGCGTTGAATACATTTTTTCTGATGTGAAAATTAACCAAAAATTACCAAAAGATATTTTTGGTTTTCAAATTTCGAACGATGTAAATGTATTAGATACGCGCGAATAATGAGGTGAAAAATGATTGCATTAATTATGGCTGGCGGTGTTGGTTCTAGATTTTGGCCACTTTCAAAAAAAGAAAAACCAAAACAATTCTTAAAAATATTATCCGAAAAATCGATGTTGCAAATGACGGTTGAACGCTTATTCCCAAAATTCAAAATAGACGATATTTACATCGTGACGGCGGCATCGCAAGTAGAATTAACGAAAGAACATTTGCCACAGCTTCCGCCCGAAAACATCATTGTGGAGCCGTTTGGAATGAATACCGCACCGTGCATTGCGCTTAGTGCTTTGTACCTTTCCCAAAAATATCCCAAAAATGAAAAAATGTTTGTTTTGCCAGCTGATCATCTTATCGCGAATGTGGAAGAATTTCATCGAACAATCGAAGTTGGTAGTAACGCTGCGAATGACGAAAATCTCGTTACATTTGGTATTAAACCTACATATCCAGCCACTGGTTATGGATACATAGAAAGTGGAAATAAAGTTAATAAGGAAGTTTTTGAAGTAAATAAATTCAAAGAAAAACCGAATTATGAAACTGCCGAAAAATTTTTGAAAAATGGGAATTTTTTTTGGAATAGTGGGATGTTTTTGTGGAAACTTGAGACTATTTTGAATGCTTTTGCAAATCATCAACCGCAAATTTTTGTCCTATTTTCAGCAATTGAAAAAAAATGGGGAATAGATGCATCAATCGAAAAAGAATATCATCAAATGCCACGTATTCCGATCGATATTGGCATAATGGAAAAAGCCGAAAAACGAGTTGTAGTACCGGTTGATTATGGTTGGAGTGATGTAGGAAGTTGGAAATCGCTTTATGATGTTTCGCGAAAAGATGAGAATGAAAATGTGTTAAAATGTAACAATGCAACGGTAGATAGTAAAAATAATTATGTGAAATCAACAAAATTTGTAGCATTAATTGGAGTAGAAAATTTGGTGGTGGTGGAGACAGATGATGCCATTCTCATTACCTCAAAAGATCGGGCGGAAGAGGTAAAAAAAATTACCGAACAACTCGATGAACTATAAATTACTTGATTGTGGTGAATTTGAAAAATTAGAGCAAATCGATGATGTGATAATTCGTAGACCATCTATGCAGGCGAGTTGGAAGCGAAAACTTTCTTCTCAGGTTTGGCAAAATTACCACGCAATGTTTGACAAAAAAGAAAATAATTGGGCAAAAAAAAACGAATTACCAAACTTCAAAATAAATAATTTCCAATTTGAACTAAAGCTTTCGCCAAACCGCCAAATAGGTATTTTTCCCGAACAATTAACAAATTGGCGATGGTTAGAAAAAATAGTTTCAACCACAAAAAGGCCGTTAAATATTTTAAATGGATTTGCCTATACCGGTGTTGCCACCCTATTTGCATCTTCCTCAAAAACAGTAGTAACGCACATAGATGCTACTTCGAGCAGTGTGAATTGGGCAAAACAAAACTGCCAACTTTCCCATTTGGAGAAAAATAATATTCGCTGGCTGGTAGATGATATTTTTGCATTTTTGAAGCGTGAAATAAAACGCGAGGTAGTTTATGATGGCATAATTTTGGACCCACCTGCTTTTGGGCGTGGGAAAAAGGGTGCAACTTGGAAAATTGGACGAGATTTGCCAGAGTTAATGAAATTAGTGAACGAACTTTTGAGTGAAAAGCCTGAATTTATGATATTGTCGTGCCACGATAAAAATTTTGGATTAACGGAATTGGAGCACGAATTAGCTAAATTGCCAAAACTAAGGAATGGAAAAATAGAAACCTTAAATTTAACGATTAAATCTGGGAAAGGGAATGATTTGCCGTCTGGAAAATGTGCGAGATGGATAAACTCTTTATAAAATTTTTCTCCTCTTTCGTTCTGAATATCGTGTTCCACCGCTTTTTTCATATTCGTTGCTATCTCGACCGTAAATACCTCTGATGGCTGTCAACATTTCCGTGTTGCATGCCGCCAGCCAAGCGAGCCTTTGCAAGCTTCGGTGTGTTTGAATCAGTTTTCCTTAGTCGTCCCATATTAATCCTCCTGTAATCTATCAATAAGACGATGGTATGTTTATTTATCTCTTTGTCAAGATATTATTTTAAAGTACTGTTATAATCTTAATGAGTTCCGAGATATAATATAATAGAACCATTATATTGAAAATACGTTCTGTGTAGTAATTTATAAGTACTATTATATTATTTTATGGTTCTTATATTTTATTTTAAGGTACCCTAAAGTAAAACAAGGGTACCCAGATATTGTTTCAGTGTGCTTATTTATTGTTAATGCTATCCCAATTTCATCCGCTTGATGAGGTATTGTAAAAGATTATCTTCAAATGGGGTTGCGGTCGTTATCGGGTTGTATTCGATGAAAGATGTGTGGCATTTTGTTTTGAGATAAGTTGTGTTTTTTTCTAAGGTTGCGAGGTAATCTTTCTTAATTTGCCACGGGTTTACAGTAATTTTTTCACCCGTTTCGCTATCCACAAACTCAGTTTCATTTTTGAAATCGAAATTCATTTCTTGCTTATCTTGAATGTGAAACAAAATTACTTCGTGTTTTTGATGACGGAAATGTTGTAGCCCTTGCAAAATTTTATCAGGGTCATCGAGCATATCAGAAATTAGAATTATCAGTCCGCGTTTTTTAATGCGGTCTGCAAGTGAGTGCAAAACTTCTGCGGTCTGGGTGGTTTCTGTAGGTTGCAGGTTGTGTAATTCTTTAAAAATGACATTCAAATAGGATTTCATTGAACGCGGTGGCAGGTAGTTTGTAATTTTATTTGTATAGCTTAGTAATCCAACGGCATCTTGTTGTGAAAGCATCAGATAAGCGAGGGCAGATGCGAAAGTTTTGGCGTATTCTAATTTAGATGTTTTGTTTGAAGCATAGCCCATCGAAGCACTGTGGTCAACAAGAATGTACGACTTGAGGTTTGTTTCTTCTTCGTATCGTTTGATGTAATAGCGGTTCGTTTTGGCATAAACCTTCCAATCTATATTACGGATTGCATCGCCGGGAATGTACTGGCGGTGGTCGGAAAATTCTACGCTAAAACCGTGATACGGTGATTTGTGTAAACCGACGATAAAGCCTTCTACGATTAGTTTTGCACGTAGATTAAATTTATCGATTGTGGCAACAAATTCTTCCGAAAGATAGCTTTTTGGCATCGTCTATTTTTTGGTTTTGAAAATAATTGCGATTGGAAACAAAATAGCATAAGCCACGATCAATAAGATGGTTGAAAGTGTTTTATCGCCAGTTGTCATCACGATGTAGCCAGCTATTGTGGTTAAAATTGCGATCGATAGCAAGAAATAATTTGCTTTTGTGAATTCAAATTTCATTTTTACTCCTCAAAATTTATTTTAATTAATTTTTGTGAAAGCAGCACGGTTTTTTCATCATCATTTATCTGAACAGCAAGGTTAAGATATTTTTTAGCATCGTCAAGTTTATTTAGTTTCAAAAAAATTTCACCCAAATGATACGCAATTTCGGAGTGTGTAATTTCGTTTTCGATTACTTTTTGCATTGCCGAAAGTGCTTTTTTGTATTCTTGTTGTTGAAAATATAGCCACGCTAAACTGTCCCAAATCGTCGTGTTTTCCGGCTCGCTTGCGAGTGCTTTCAAAATCATATTTTCTGCTTTGGGGTACATTTCAGAAAGCTGGTAATCGGCAATGAAATAACCGAAAGTATTCAAGATAGATGGATTTTCAGGATACAATTTTTTAGCGATTTTCAAATTTTTGATTATTTGTTCTATATTGTTTGTTTTTTCATTGATGTACGAATCAAAAATGAAAATATCTGGAGCTGGTTCCTTGTTTTCATCAATTTCTTTCTGGAGGTATATGGTTGCCAGTGAATCATTTTGGGCATAATAGTAGAAATAGGCAATAATGGCGTTTGTGGTTGGATCTTTTATTTCGCGTGCATCATACGCTTTTTGGGCATTTTCTACATCATTGTTTATTAGATAGATATCCCCCAACCTTTCGTAAAACAGTTGATCTTTATCTTCTTCTGCCATTTTCTCCGCTACGATGAGAGTAGTAGGAACATCAATTAAGTTTGTTGCGACCAAAAAGAGGATTTTAAGAATAAGTGGTGAAGTTGCATCTTGCTCTAAATATTGTTTGCCAAAACTAAGGATAGTCGGTTGAATTCTTGCATCAAAATAACCAAGGTCAAAAAGAAATGTCATCATCTCTTCTTTGAGATAAATATTGGTTGAGTCCGCATCGTTTGCTAACTTCAGAAGCTCAACAGCTGACGTGAAATCATTTTGCTGGACGGCGGTTTCGTATAAAGAAAAATAATTGAGTGCTTGGTAATTCAACGATTTAATTATTTGTGGTTTTTGGGTATTGTTTTGTGAGCACCCCAAAATCATGCCAATCAACAAGATGGTAAAAATTCGCATACTTTAGAAAGTCATACTGTAGAGTAAAGTCAGCGTTCTGTCGCTACCAGAAGCGTTGACTTTATTATTGTGCAAAATGTCAAAAAAGGATATTTTCAAAATAAGATATTCAGTAAAGTGAATGTCGAGCGATGAATTCAAATAACCCCGTCCTTCAATCTCGACCTCTTGATAATAATTTTCTTCAATTTGTTCTAAAAAAACTTCCTCGTTATCGTTCCACGCGAAGTCATACTCACAATTTAAAACCAAAATATTTCCTAAAGTTTTATCAATTCCCAAAAAAACATTCAAATCTTTATCATCACTTTCGAGTGTTTTATTTATACCTAAATGCGTGCCGAAATTTCCAAAAAACGACCAATTTTTGCTAGCCACCAAATATACACCCTTCGATTTGATGTCATATCTTTTTATTTTTTGAGGTTCAGAGGTTATTGTGTTATTTATTTTTTTTATGGAATCAGCTTCATCGATGTAATTTCCGTGCCCTTGCGAATCGTAACCGATTGCTACGGCTGGATATGTGAAGGATTCGTCCATCAAGCGCAATTTTGCGTTGAATTCCACGCGTTCGTGCCAGATAGGTTCTTCGTTACCAACAATTTGTTCGGCACCGTAGTTTACGCCAAACATAAAGCGTGGAAATAAACCTACTTTTGCTCCGATGAGCAGTCCGTTATTTTTGTATATTTTTGCGGAAATTTCCGATTCACCTTTCTGTAAAATTCCCGCAGTTGGAGAGTCGATTAGGCGGTTTAATTCGTAAGCGTGAAGCACTGAGCTTACCCAAATAATTACAAATAAAATAACAAGTTTCTTCATTTTTTCTCCTAAATTCATCACATTTTAGCAACGCGATTACACTTAATTTCAGCAACTATTTCGTCAAGATTTTTATTTTAACTTAAATGAATTTGAAATAATTTCCAACTCGATTAATGATTGAAGTTTGTATCCTTCTGGAAAATAAACTGAATTATCGATGAGGTATGCGGTTTGGCTTTTTTCGTCGTAAAATGCGAAACTTTGAAATGCTCCGCCGACAGCATATTTAAGATTTTGCCATCTGCCAGAAAGTTTCCAACCGTTAAATTCAGCGGTGTTATATTTCTCTAATTTTATCTCTTTTTCTTTGAAAAAATCTTCATCGTAATATTTCCAGCTAATTTCAGCACGCTTTATTTTTAACCATTCTCGACCGAATGTTGCTTTGTCAATTTTTTCTGAGTAAACACTAAAATAGCGGTCAGACTTATTTCTTAATCTGGCTAAAAATGAGGTGAAGTTTTTGTCTGATTTATAGCGAATGTAGTTTTTGGGGATTTCGGCTGACCAAGCTAAATTTTTGAAGGAAGATGTCGAGTAAATAGGTGTTTTGTAGATTTGATGTTTGATGCGTTGTTTTAATTTGTTGGTCATCAACTCAAAAATGTTGTTTGCCATGGTTAAATTTAGTGTGAGTAAGTTTCGTTCATTATCGCCGATTAAAAAAAGGACAAATTGGTCATTTGCCCACAAATTATCTTTTGGATAAATTGCCACAGAGTTTCGTTTGATTTCGGGTTCAATTTGTTTGCCGAGTTGTTTTTTTACATATTCCGAAATTTGGTCGTTAGATTGCCAATCACAGAAAAATATGAGATTATTAAACTTATAGAATTGTTCAATATTTTCGGCTCGTTTTAACTCAAAATAACTTTCATTTTCAGTTGTGAAATGGAAGCGTTCTAGGTTTTCCATTAATGGTTTTTTGGCATATTTCCAAACATTATCATCAGCAAAAACATAGACGGTTTGTTTGTGTCCCCAAGACATTGGTTTATGCGGATCAGTGTGTTTTGATGTTGGTTTTATTTCCTTCGAGCATCCAAAAATGAACAGTAAAATGGATAAAAGATATTTCACTTTTGTTTGGTGATAAAATAATTCAAACCAGATAAAATAGTGATAATTGCAACAATCCAGAAAAATGCTTGAATGCTAAAATTGATTGAATTTTCAATATTTCTTGGGAATGAGATATAGTTTTTTGCTGTTGTAAATAAGAGACAAAAAATAATACCAGTAAGCTGAAAAATTGTTTTCAATTTACCCCAGATGTTTGCTGCGATAAAGATATTTTTTCTTGCGTAATAACCTCGCAAAATTGTGATGATAATTTCACGAAAAATGATAATAATGACGATACTGAGATGAATATAATCCAACTTTAGTGAAAGGACAAATAGGGCTGAAATTATCAAAAATTTGTCGGCAAGTGGGTCCATTATTTTTCCAAAATTTGAAATTACTTTAAATTTTCGGGCGAGCAGCCCATCAAAATAATCGGTAATGCTAGCGACAATGAAAACAGCTGTAGCCCAATAAAATGGGTGATTTGTAATGGTTAACCAAATAAAAACGGGTACGAGTAGAACTCGAAAAATAGTTAAAATATTAGGTGCGTGTTTTTTCATAATGTTTTCCGTAAAGTGATGCGTGAAATTAAAATAATCAATAAAAGTGTGCCAAACTCAATGCCAAATTTGTAGGTGGCAATTTCAAATTTTAAAAGCCCGAAATGGTTTACTGCAAAATAACCCCCGAAAATTAAGGTGAACGGGATTAAAAGTAGCCACAACGAAGTTAACCAAAAACTTTTTTCGCGGCTTTTTCGCGAGCCACCAAGGGCGCGCTTTATTTTCCATTTTTCCTGGGAAATAATGGCAAAATGAAATCTTATAAAAATAGTCAAAAAGAGTAAAACTGCGATGATAAATACATTTAGAAGATAATAAGCTTTAGTGAGAAGAGTTAGTCTTACTTGTGTAGCCTTCCAAAAATCATGATCGTAAATCAGGATAATGTCTTCTTGGTTTTTGGAGATGATTTTTTCTAATTTTGCTTTTTGTAATATTCCAAAATGAGTGATATTAAACTTGATTTTCATGATGTTTGGCAAAGTTAAATTTGATAAAATTTCTTCAATCCCGACCAACCCATAAGTGTGTAATAAGTTTTGTGAAATGGTTGAATCTGCTTGAATAACAGCGCTTTTGATAAAGTTCAAGGTGTCAATTTTGGTTTTTAGAGAGCTAAAAGCATTGTCGTCGCTTGAGATTAAAATCATTGGAATTTTGGATAATTCGGTTTGACAATGTTCTCGTTGCCAATCGTAGCCAAGATGTGCAAGATTCCAAATAATCAAAATGATTAAAATTATGAATATCTGTAAAAAAATACCTCTTTTCATATCTTCCTCTATTTTTTTATTGAGACGATTATTGCATTCGAGAGAACTTTTTTTTGAGTAATTTTTAGGTCAATCTTTTTTGTGATTTTTTCTAATTCAAACAGTCTATTTTCGGGATAAAGTAAAAAGGCGGTGCCACTATTTTTGAGGTTTCTTTCAATAGAAAAGAGGACATCGTTCATGTTGCATAAAATTTCATGACGCGCTAAAGCTCGTATTTCTAAAGGGCTTATCCTGCCTTCATCTTTTTTAAAATAAGGTGGATTTGAAACAATAATGTCAAATTTTTCCGATTGAAAATGGCGTAAGTCTGCTTCGCTAAACTCAGTTTTGGCATTTGTTATTTGCGCATTTTTCAGGGAGAGTTCCACGAGTTTTGCTTGAATATCTATGCCAATAATTTTCCAGTTTGGGCGATAGTGTGAAAGCATAATGGAGACGATGCCGTTGCCACTTCCGAGTTCTAAAATGCGAAGTTTTTTGCGGGGCGTGTTTTTCAGGACAAAATCTATCAAATTGGCAGAATCGGAAGTGATGGAGTGACCATTTTGAAATTGGAAAATGGTTTTTCCAAAAGGGAGTTTTACGGCAGCCAGCATAAATTATTTTGTGTGACCAAATCCGCCATCACCGCGCCTGGTTTCATCGAGTTGTTTATGAAGTTCAAATTCGATGGTTTCGTGCTTGGAAATTACCATTTGGGCGATACGCATTGCAGGCTTGATAGTGAAATTAGTTTTGCCAAAATTGAAGAGAATTACCTTAATTTCCCCGCGATAATCAGCATCAATAGTGCCAGGTGAATTTAAAATTCCAATTTGGTTTTTGACGGCTAATCCGCTTCTTGGTCGAATTTGAGCTTCGTAGCCAATTGGTAAACTAATCGCTATTCCAGTCGAAACAAGCGTGATGGAGCTTGGTTTTAGCATAATATTTTCGTCATTAGCGGAATACAAATCGTAACCTGCGGCATGTTCTGTCATTTTTTGTGGGAGAAGTGCGTTTTTGGTTATTTTTTGAATTTTAATTTTCATATTTTAGAATTTTCTGGTTAAGATAAAATCGCAAAGCATTTTCATCATTTTTGCATCTTCACCGAATGGTTTGAGTAATGTTTTTGCTTCAGTAATCAATTTTTCAGCCATTATTTTTGATTTCTCTAAGCCATAAATAGATGGGAAAGTGGCTTTTTTTGATTTTTCATCTTTGCCGATGCTTTTTCCGACGGTGGTTTTATTTCCTTCAACATCGAGAATATCATCAACTATTTGAAATGCGAGCCCAATTTTTTCACCAAATTTTTCTAAACGTGCCGTTTCTTCTTCCGAAGCTTTTGCTAAATAACAACCAAATCTAATCGGTAAATTTATCATGCGTGCTGTTTTGTTTTGGTGGATGTAATGCAGTGTTTTTTTGGTAATGTTTTTCCCTTCACTTTCTATGTCCACCATTTGACCGCCGATTAAACCCTTATTTCCAGACTCTTCTGCTAATTCTTGTATCATTTTGAATTTCAAACGGTAATCGATGTCAGCTTTTGCAAGCGCGTTGAAAGCATAAACCAAGAGTGCATCGCCGGCAAGAAGTGCGATATCAGAGCCATATTCCACATGACATGCCTTTTTGCCGCGTCGATAATCATCATTATCAATTTCTGGTAAATCGTCGTGAACCAAAGTATATGTGTGTAGCATCTCCAAAACGCCAGCCACATAAAATGTTTTTTCAATATCTTGTTTGAATAATTTGTAGGTTTGCACCATTAAATATGGCCGAATGCGTTTGCCGCCAGCAAAAAGAGTGTGCCGCAAAGCTTTATGAATCAATTTTGGGTATTCATCTTTTCGTGGTAAAAAGCGGTCTATTTCAATATTTATCAGTTCTTTTGTTTCTCTTAAATTTTTTTTTAATATTTTTGTTTCACTCATTTTAGGCTTCCTTTTGCTGAAGTTTATCATTCAGGATTTCAATTTTAGTTTCCACTTTTTCTAATTTTTCACTACAATATTTTGCTAATTGTGAACCTTCCTCGAAAAGCCTCACGATTGCATCCAATTCATCAACGCCATTCTCAAGAGTTTTGACGATTTTTTCTAACTTTTTTAAAGATTGTTCAAAATTTAAATTTTTCATATTTTATCCGTTTATTTTGAAATAACGATGTCATCTTCGAGTTTGTTTAAATATTTATAGGGGTTTCGATATTTATTGTATCGAAGCACTTCGTAGTGTAAATGTGCACCGGTAGATCTGCCCGTGTTTCCCATCTCTGCGATAATTTGTCCTCTTTTGACTTCGTCACCTTTTTTAATAAGCACTTTGTGAAGATGAGCATAATTTGTTTGATAGCCAAATTGGTGGTCGAGTGCGATGTATTTTCCAAAAAGTTTTTGGCAGCCAGTTTGTTTCACCACGCCATCGGCAGTTGCGTAAATTGGTGTTCCTGCCTTGTTGCCAAAATCAAGTCCATTATGGAAGGATCGCTTTTTTGTGATGGGATGGGTTCGCCAACCAAATCCATCTGAAATTCGACCGTAAGTAGGATAGATAGAGGGAGTATTTAAGTAGAGTAGTTTTTTTAAATCAGCTTGTGTCAATAATTCTTGATGTGTTTCGAGGTCGAAATCGGTGCGACTATTTAGTTGAATAATTTTATTGAGTGTGAGATTATAGTTTATGCTTAAGTTTTCATCTATCGAATGAAAAGTGGTGTCTATAACTGGAATTCCACCTGTTCCCATTTGGCGGATTTCCTCATTTATAATGTCAAAATTTTTATCTGAACGGATTTTATTTTCCCATTTTTCCATCAATTGAATTTTTAATGTAATAGAATCAATTTGAGTTGAAATATAGGTTAATTTATGATGTAATTGCTTATTTTCTAAAATTAAATTTTTGGCAGTGGAAATTTTATTTTGATTTTTTGTAATGTAAAAAAGGGAACCTAAAAATAGCACAAAAATAGCAATAAGCATTGTTAATAAGACGATTCCGAAACTTTGCGGAATGCTTACATGAACAGGCTTTGCTGACTTTGTAGTCGATAATGCGATGTGCCATCTTTTTGAAACAGCCATATTTCCCCACTAAAAATTTATTTCTTTCCAAATGGAAATAAGTGAGTTTTGTGTCAAGAAATTTAATTCTATACAAAATAAAAACTTGACTTAAAATCCTGATATTTGATTCCCATCTTTGAAAGAAATAACTTAAAAGAGGTAAAAATGATTCGTAATTTTAATGAGCTTTTAGAAAAAGCAAAAAGTATGAAAAATAAAACAGTCGTCATTACTGCAGCACAAACAGCGTCGGTTTTGGATGCGGCAATTTTGGCAAAAATGGAAAATATCGCCAATAGTTTATTGGTGGGCGATAAGGTTTTTATCGAAAATTATTTGAGCGAGAATGTTCCAGAAATCAAGGATGATTTTGAGATTATTGATGCTGGCAACGATTTGGAGGTAGCTGCCCAAAAATCTGTGAAAGCAGTCAGAGAGGGTAAAGCGGATATTATTTTGAAAGGAAAATGTCCAACGGCAACGCTATTGAAGGCAGTTTTAGATAAAGAAGTCGGTTTGCGAAGTGACGAGAAATTAAGCGATGTGCTCATTTATGAACACCTCCAAAAACTGATTTTAATGAGTGATGGGGGGATAAATTTATACCCTAACGTGGAAGATAAAATTTCAATTATAAAAAATGCTGTAAAAGTTGCTCATTCATTAGAAATTCCAAACCCAAAGGTTGCACTTTTGGCTGCGGTAGAAGTGGTAAATCCAAAAATGCCAGCAACCGTGGATGCTCAAATTATTACAGAAAAGTTAGCAGAGTTTCCAAATTGTGTTGTTTTCGGTCCATTGGCTTTCGATGTTGCAATTGATGAAGAATCAGCAAAAGTTAAAAATATAAAATCTGAAGTTGCTGGAAATGCAGACGTGTTAGTGGTTCCCAATATCGAAGCTGGGAATATCTTTGGAAAATCATTAACTTATTATTGCAAATATCGTGTTGCTCATGTGGTTATGGGTGCCAAAGTTCCTATTTTGATTGCATCTCGTGCAGATACCGCCGAAACGAAATTTTTATCAATGGTGCTCGGTGTGGTGAGTGCTTAAATATAGAATAACATCACAATGATGTAGAAAAAAATTCGGAAAGAAAAAACAATTAAGACGAATTTAACAAAAGTTATTTTGAAAATTCCGGCGGCAATTGTGATTGGGTCACCAAGAAATGGTGTCCACGCTAAGTATAAACTGTAAGTTCCATATTTTTTAACATACCGAATGGCTTTTTCACCATTTTTTGATTTTTGTAATTTCGGGAGGAGTGGATTGCCGATGATTCTGCCTAAGTAATAATTAAAAACGCAACCTAAACAATTGCCAATTGAAGATGAAATTACTGCAGAAATTGGTTCCATTCCAGCTGATAATGCTACAAATAAAATAGCTACAGAGCTTGCGGGAAAAATGGTAGCACAAATAAATGAACTAATTAAAAGTGCAATGAAACCATAGTTGATGATGAATTCTGACATCCAAAGGGTAATTTCAGGAATCATATTATTTTGCCTTCATTATAACCTAATGTCCATCTCTTTTATTATTCAATTTTACATCTTTATACAGTTTTAGGTAGTTAATTGGTTCTTCTAATTTTTCCTTAAATTGCTCATAAGGTACTTTAGAAAAACTTCGATATGAAAGAGCGATCGCTCCATACATCTCTTCACGATTAAGCTCACCAGCTTTATATTTATGAATCCAGAAGGGGAGTCCATGTTCCAAAAAAAATTGTTCTCTGTCATCCCAATCTACAAATGCTTTTAATTCCAATAAAGTCCACAAACTTGTATGTTGTACTGAGACATCAAAACCGTATGGTGGGCGAGGCGCATATATCTTCATAACATCGTTTTCGTCTAGTTCGTAAGATGAAGCATAAGACACTAAATATGTGTTGTGAATATAGTACTGCTTGCCCTCAAATTCAAATAAATCATGCTCAGGATTGCGATATGAAAGCATTATAGGAACGACATAATTTGAACCTTCTTCAAAGAGATTGTATTCTTTTTTCCGTCTATCGTATTTACTCTTAGCTATAACAATAATCTCTTTTTCTTCAAACTCATCACCAATGCTATCTAGCACCTTCATCTTCACATATGCTGATTTATCGTCTTTTTTTTCTAGTTTTACAATTTTAACTTTTAAAAAACACTTTTTCATCCAGTGTTCATAATCAACAAATTTATCGGCAATTTCCTTAAAATGCACCTCTGGAAATATAAATTCTCCATGAGTCTTAACATCGTAAGCTGTACATGGCATAATCGAAAGTTTTTTGATTTCGGCAAGAGAAAAATGTTCGCCAACATAAAATTTTGATAAACAATTTATCCACCTATACTCATAGTAGTATTTTGTTATTTTTTGTTTCGCCAACCAGCTTAAATAGGCTAATTTAATTTTTGTCTCGTATGGCAAAGTTGATTTGTACTTTTGTAATAAAAGCCATCTTTCCTCTCTTTCTGTAACTGTGTCAATTTTTGCCATTTCTTTTACCATAGCATAATGAAAATTAAATAACTCATCCAACTCTTTCGGATAATTTTCTGGTAGTTCATTATATTTCAATTTCTGGGGCATAATGTTGTGTGGTTTATCTAATTCTACCCCAAATAACATTACAATACAAAATAGCATAATTAGTAAATTCACCTTTTTTAACATAAGCTTTTTCCTGTTTTTAGTAATTTTTTGCCCTCGTTATAATCTAATATTCATCTTTTTTATTATTCAATTTTACATCTTTGTATTGTCGCAAAAAATCCATTTGCTCGGTAAGACGGTCTCGCACGATTTGATAACTTATTTTTGTTCCAAACACACTAGGTACGCTGGGATTATCAAGAATTAGATGATTCCAGGGTACCACCTTACCAGCAAATAAAAAGAATTGCAAAACTCGATATCCTCCTCGTTCCCAAGTGAATTCATCATCTATAACCTCGAAACAATGTATTGCGGAAGTATAAAATATGATAGGGTTATTTGTATCTAACAAATTTCCATCGTATTCTATATTTTTTGTTATTGTGTTTAAAAAAGTTGGTCCTGATGCTATTAAGAATGTTTTTCCTCGTTGAAATTGAGCTTTTCCGCTATCTGGAAACATCTTTTCTGTTGATCCGCTAATCACAATGGTAAGTTCATCTGTTAACATTTCACCACTTAAATCATCAATTACCTTAACCTTAGTTACTAAATTTGTATAATTTTGTCTATCATAACGCTCAAAATCAAGAATTTCTGCTTTTACCCATTTTGGAGTACTAAGACTTACAATATGGCGAAGCTTAGGGTGTTTTTCAAAAATTTCAGTTTCAATTCTATTCATTATCATACCAGTAAAAATTTTTGAATTACTTTTTACCCTATTTGATAATGAATCATTGTAAATAAATTCACGCGATTTTTTGGATTGATATTCATGATAATATTGGGGAACACACTGCTGTGCAAGCCAATTAAGATAAAGAATGTGCATTTTTTCTTCAAAAGTTAATTCTTTGATGTAATTATTCAAAACATCACTCTTAGCTTGAGAATATTCATCTCCTGCAAATTTTATTGCAAGATTACGATAAAGACTAAACCATTCTCTCAACTCTTTGGGATAATTTTCTGGTAGCTCGTTATACTTCAATTTCTGGGGCATAATGTTATCGTGTATATCCAATTCTACCCCACACAATATTACAATACAAAATAACATAATTAGTAAATTCATTTTTCTTAACATAAGCTTTCTCCTATTTAAGTAATTTTTTGCCCATTTCTTATAACCTAATATTCATCTTTTTTATTATTCAATTTTACATCTTTGTATTGTCGCAAAAAATCCATTTGCTCGGTAAGACGGTCTCGCACAATTTGATAACTTATTTTGCTACCTTCTTGCTCAATTGGAAGCGTAATGAATACAGAATGACCATCTGCACAACTTATTCCTTGGGCTTCTCCAGCAAATAAAAAAGACTGAATTTCACGGAGCCAATAGTTACATGTGGTTTCCCAGGTGAATTCATCATCTATAACCTCGAAACAATGTATTGCGGAAGTATAAAATATGA
>JABGOP010000001.1:55113-79304 GCA_018645365.1 Candidatus Cloacimonadota bacterium | reverse complement strand
GTGAATTCATCATCTATAACCTCGAAACAATGTATTGCGGAAGTATAAAATATGATAGGGTTATTTGTATCTAACAAATTTCCATCGTATTCTATATTTTTTGTTATTGTGTTTAAAAAAGTTGGTCCTGATGCTATTAAGAATGTTTTTCCTCGTTGAAATTGAGCTTTTCCGCTATCTGGAAACATCTTTTCTGTTGATCCGCTAATCACAATGGTAAGTTCATCTGTTAACATTTCACCACTTAAATCATCAATTACCTTAACCTTAGTTACTAAATTTGTATAACTTTGTCTATCATAACGCTCAAAATCAAGAATCTCTGCTTTTACCCATTTTGGGGTACTAAAACCTACAATATGGCGAAGCTTAGGGTGTTGTGTATAAAAATCCTCAATGGAGTGAGGGTGATTCAATATTCTACGAATAACACCAGAACTATATGGTAAAATTGCATATTGATTAATGTTTTCTTTTGTAAAGTATTCATTTGATACTCCCTGGTTAAGCGTGGAGTATTCATAAATATACTCAGGAACAGATTGCAATGCGAGCCAATTTAGATAATAAAGGCATAGTTCTTCTTGAAATGAAATAGTTCTCATTTCATTTGGATTTATTATACATTCATAATAAAAGTTAAACATTTCATCCAACTCTTTGGGATAATTTTCTGGTAGCTCGTTATATTTCAATTTTTGGGGCATAATGTTATCGTGTGCATCCAATTCTACTCCAAATAACATTACAATACAAAATAACATAATTAGTAATTTGATTTTTTTGAAGATAAAATTTTTCATATTATTTGCTCTTTTTTTATCTCGTGTTCTGTTGGTTTTAGCATAATTATTTCAAGGTTAAAGTTTTCTAATATTTGAGCTAAATTAGTCAAAACAGGATTTTCTGTATAAAAATGTCCCGCGTCAATCAGGGGAATTGGGCTACCTAAAATTGTGTGATAAGTAAAATCTGAGGAGACAAAGACATCTGCTTTTCCAATGATTTTTGGAATTAAATTTGAACCGCTTCCTCCGCAAATTGCTATTTTTTTTATCAAAGTATTTTCATTTTTATTACCAAGCCACAATTTGATAAACGGACATTCAAGTTTTGTTTTAACAAATTTTGCAAATTCACTTAATTTTTGTGGATTTCTTAATTCAGCAATTAAACCTAAACCAAGATTTTCGTCATCTCGTTGGAAATATTTGGTGATTTCGGAAGTCAATCCTGTTTCCTGTAAGATGATTTTTGGGTTTTGTAAGTCGAGTTTTTGGGCGAGAGCATCATTAACACCATTTTGGATAACATCGAGATTTGTGTGTGCACAATAGACCGAAATGTTGTTTTTTATTAGCTTTAAATAAAGCGGATTTGTAATTTTTTTTATTGGTTTGAAAATGAAAGGATGATGTGAAATTATCATGTTCACTTTTTCCTTAATGGCTTTATTGATAGCATTTTCGGTAACATCAAGTGTGAGTAATATTTTTTGTACTTCTGTTTCGGCATCACCGAGTTGAAAACCAACATTATCCCATTTGAAAGCCAATTTTGGATTGGTAAAATCGTTTAAAAATTTAATAATATCTTTTACTTTTACAATCATATTTTCTCCGTTATTTCTGTGTAGGAAAAACCTCTTCGGTAGAGGTAATTTATAATTTTTTTGCGTTTTGTCTTTTCTGGAAATCGGGCGTATTTTTGTTTTGCTTTTTCGATATTTTGTTGGATAATTTCAGCTTGTTTTTGTAGGGTAAATTTTTCTGCTAAAATTTGATTTATAATGTTTTCAGGAATTTTTTTTTGGAATAATTTTTGTGAAATTTCACGCTTACTTTTACCTTTTCGTAACAATTCCTCGACGAACATCTCAGCAAATCTTTCATCATTAAGATATTTGAGAAAAGTCACCTTTTTGATAAATCTTGATTGGATATCTTTTCGTAAAAAAAGCTTAGTCGAAAGAAAAACTTTACACTCACCACTTGATCTTTCCCGATACGATAAAAAATCTAAAAATTTATTCCAGGCAGTTTTTTCAATTTCACTGAGTAGCTTTTCACTAATTTCAACCGAAACCTCATCGTGAAAGTTTGCTAAAATAGTTTGGAGGATTTTGTCAGACAAAATCCCCCAATTTTCATTATCGCAAGAAATTATCGAGATTGTTTTACTCTTTTTTCGAGTTTTTATCTTCATCTTTATCAGATTTTATTAGTCCCAAAATTTCTTTAACTTGGAGCTCTACTTTGCTCAAGATGCCTTCATTTTCAGTTAAAAATATTTTTACTTTTTCGGAACCTTGTCCGATTTTTGTGTCGTTATAGGAGAACCACGAACCGCTTTTTTTGATGATATTATTTTCGACTGCAATGTCGATCAAAATGTCAAAATGGGAAATTCCAATTCCAAAAATAATGGGAAATTCAACAATTTTGAAAGGTGGTGCAAATTTATTTTTGACAATTTTAACTTTAGTTTTGTTGCCAATAATTTCAGTTGTGGAACCAACCAATTTGATTGAACCGATTCGACGCACTTCCATTCTGAGCGAAGAATAGAATTTTAGGGCTACACCACCAGTTGTTGTTTCGGGGCTTACATAAGCCGGTACTCCAATTTTCATACGAGTTTGATTAATGAAGATGACAGCTGTGTTTGTTTTGCTGATAATACTAGTTAATTTTCGCAAAGCTTGTGACATTAAACGGGCTTGTAATCCGACATGCGTATCGCCCATGTTGCCATCAATTTCGGCACGTGGAACGAGAGCAGCAACGGAATCGAGAACGATTAAATCGATTGCATTACTACGAACGAGAGTTTCTACAATTTCTAAAGCTTGCTCACCACCATCTGGTTGTGAAAGCAATAATTCTTCTGTATCAACGCCGATTTTTTCAGCGTAAATTGGATCGAGGGCGTGCTCCACATCAATGAATGCAACTACGCCTTCTTGTTTTTGCGCTTCAGCCACGCAGTGCAGTGCCAATGTGGTTTTACCAGATGCTTCTGGTCCGTAAATTTCGATTACTCTACCTTTTGGAATACCGCCAATTCCAAGTGCTGCATCCAAATTTATGGCACCAGTTGGGATTACTCCTACTTTGACTTTTGGTTTGTCTCCCATTCGCATAATTGTACCAATTCCAAATTGCTTATCAAGTTGATTTAACGCTGTTTTTAGTGCTGAGTCCTTATTTTTAGTAGCCATACTAACTCCTTTTTAATATAAAATTTAGCAAATTTTTAAAATACAAAAACCTAATTACAGAGTTAAGATTTGTGAGGCAAGTTTTTTGGCAATATATTTTTACAGTTTTATGAAATTTTTTATTATCTTTTGTAACCAATTTTTCGTAAAAAGTCTTTTCTTGCAGTAATATCGGTGTCTAGCTCGATTCCTTTGGGTGAATTACCATCGATTATGCCCAACACGCCTTTGCCTTGTTCCGATTTTGCTACAATCACTTGCACGGGGTTTGCCGTTGCACAATAGATGTTTGCCACTTCGCGGCAATTTTTTATTGCTGGTAAGACATTAATCGGGAAAGCGTTTCGTAAAATAATTAGGAAAGTGTGTCCCGCACCGATGCGTCTCTGATTTTCAACAGCAATTTCCATTAATTCTGTGTCGGTTCCTTCTTTACGCACCAAACATGGTCCAGACGCTTCATTGAAGGCAAGCCCAAATTTAATATCAGGAACAGAATTTACCAAAATTTCGTACAAATCTTCAATTGTTTTGATGAAGTGCGACATTCCAAAAATAATGTTACAATTTTCGGGAATTTCAATTTTTTCGACGATAATTTCCATCTCAATACTCCATTTTAAATTGCAAATTAATTCACTATTGGTTTTTCTGAAATTACAAAAAAAGACCGAATTTCGGTCTTTTTTTATTTAAACTACTTTTTTAACTTTATTTGCTTTTAGGCAAGAACTACAAATTTTAATCTTCTTAACATTACCACCAATTTCGGCTTTTATACTATGAAGATTTGGATAAAATTTTCTTTTTGTAGCATTCATCGCGTGACTTCTATGATTGCCAACTTGAGCGCCTTTTCCACACACATCACAAACTTTAGACATTTCAACACCTTCCTCTTATTTCACTACTTTCAAGTAGTACTATCCATAAAAATTGAGGGCGTTTATATGGCAAGGAATTTTTATTTGAAGAATTTAATTTACAAAATATTGCAGATATTTTTTGTTTCAGTTGTCAAAATAAAAAAAGGTAGAATTGATGAAAAAAAGTAAATTCAAAGCGATACTTAAAGCTGAAAATAAAAAAATATTCAACTACTTGTTGAAGATTTTGCGACATCGTGAAGATGCAGAAGATGTTTTGCAAGAAACTTTTATCGCATTCTATCATAAAATGGAAAATGTTGACGCAAAATCATATCGTTCTTACCTATTTACCACTGCGTACCACAAAGCTTTGAATGTAGTAAAAGTACGGAAAAAGAGAGAAAAAACAGCAGAATTAGATTATGTGGCAGAAGAAGTAGCAGAAGATAATTCTTCAAAAAATACGATGATAAAAAAATGCTTGCAACAACTTTCAATGGAAGATGCTTTCATAATAGAATTGCAATTTTACCAAAAAATGAATTACAAAGAAATTGCAAAAACTTTAGAGTGTACTGTTTCAGCAGTAGATAGTCGTTTGGTGAGAGCAAAACGAAAATTGAAAAAAAATATTTTGCAGTATAAAATAGAAAATGATGTCTAAAAAAGTGAGGAAAAAATGAGAGAATTTAAGGATAAAACAGAAGACTTTGTCGATAATTTTTTGGCAAAATACGAACATGAAGAAGTTACCGGATTTCTTAATCAGCGCATTTTGGCAGAAATTGAAGCGGAAGTTGTCGTGAAATACATACCGTTCCGCCGCTTTTTTGATTTTGCTATTGCGGCGTCAGTCATATTTTCCTTTCTTTCGGGGATTTTTTTGAGTAATTTGACTCTTGTTCAGAGTGATAATAATTTTCAAATCGGTGAAGAGAGTCTTTATACCTATTTTGTGGAGGGCGAATAATGTCTAAAAAAATAATTTTAATTTTATTGATGATTTCGTTGGCTTTTAATATTGCTGTTTTTTTGAAAATTGGTATGCATATTGCAGAAAATAAAATGAATTGTGAAATGATGGAAGGTTGTGATTCTATCCAACAAAATGTGATGGAAAAAATTTTACCACTACGCAAAGATTTTCATAAAAGTAGAAGAAATTTTATGCAGATGGTGATAAATCCACAAATTTCAGATGAAGAAATTTTACGAAAATTAGATGAAATGTTGAATATTCAAATTGAAATGGAACGAAAGCTTGGTGAAAATATCATTGAAATGAGAAAAGAAATGTCATCCAGCGAATTGCGAAAATTTCTAAGGATGAGAAAAAACAGAGAAATGAGGATGAAAAAATGAGCAAACTACATTTTATGTTGATGTTATTAGTTATGATGTTAGGAAGCAGTTGTGCGACTCGAACCATTTACATTCAGCAAACTCCACCAGTAAAAAAGACAGAAGTAAAGCTTAAAAAACCTAAGCACGATGCGGTTTGGGTTTCTGGACACTGGAAATGGAGTAAACGCAAACAAAAATATGTGTGGGGGAAAGGTCGATGGGAACGAAAAAAGAAAAACCATGTTTGGAAAGAAGGACATTGGAAGAAAAATAATGGTGGCTGGGTGTGGATTCCTGGTCATTGGAAATAAGTTTCAATAAAACAAAAGGGAGGAAATGATGAAAAAAATCATTTTAACAGTAGTAGTGACAATGTTGTCAATTGCGATGCTTTCAGCTTTTGGTGGCGATTGTGGGAAAGGTAAAATGGGTGGCTTCCAGCACGGACAAATGGAAGACTGCCATAAGGGTGGATCTGAGCATCCACGCATGCAAAAAGGTGGAAGCTTTGGAATGATGGATTGCGAAGAGGGTGAAGGAATGATGCAGATGATGGCGGAATTTTTGGAACTTACTGATGAGCAAGTCGTGCAAGGCAAAAAACTTCACGCTGAAGTTGAAAAAAATAACATTCAAATTCATGCTGACATCAAAATTTTGCAAATCGAAAAACGCGAAGCGATGATGGAGCATAACTTCAAATTAGTTAAAGAAATGAATGCTAATATTATGGCGAAAAAACTTGAGATGATGAATAGTCGGGTTGATGTACGCATGGAAATGTGGAAAAACTTAACATCTGCACAAAAAGAAAAAGCGAAAGATTTCATGAAAAACCACAAACCTGGTTTTGGTGGAAAAGGTAAAGGTCACCACAAAAAATAGGTGATTAATTGAATTAAAAAAGCCCCGAATTTTTGGGGCTTTTTGTTATTTCAGTAACTCTTTAATTACCCTTAATTCTTTTTTTATTTTTTCTTTTAAAACAGATTTATCAACGGTAAAATCAAGTTCAATTTGTTTCTCTTTTTTGTTTTTTAGTTTCTTGCGAGCACCGTTAATGGTATATTTTTGATTGTGTAATAAATGTTGGATTTTTTTTATCAAATCAATATCGTTCTGTGTGTAACGCCGATTTCTGCCATCATTTTTTTGGGGGTGCAATTGCGAAAATTCACTCTCCCAAAATCGCAAGGTGTGTGCCTTTAAATTAAGTAAATTGCACACTTCACCGATAGTATAATAATATTTTTTTTTCATTTTCTCCACCTAAAAATTACAAGATAAAATCCTAAAATCAGACAGAGGAACGGAAATAAAAGTGGAAATTTTGTAAAGAAAGTTTTGCCATTATGGATGAATAAGTTTTCGGAAAGAGTGGTAATGCCATACAATTTACTTTTTTGAAGCACCTCACCTTTTGGCGAAACTACTAATGAAAACCCAGTGTTGGCAGCACGATAAATTTGAGTTCTTGTCTCTACCGCTCGAATTTTTGTCATCATGGCGTGTTGGAAGGTGCCAACTGATTTTTTGAACCACGCATCGTTAGTAAGATTAACGATAAAATCAGCATTGTTTTGGGCGATTTTATTTGTCAAAGAAGGCATCGCAATTTCGAAGCAAATGAGTGGCGCAAATTTATAGTTTTCTAATCCATAAAACTCTGGACTGTCACCGTATTCAAAATTTGCTTGCCCGAGTTGTATTTTCCATAAAATCGGAAATATTTTTAAGAATGGAGTTCTTTCCCCGAATGGCACCAAAATGTTTTTGTGATAAATTTTGGAGAAATTACCGTCTTGATTAATTTTAGTGGCGGCGTTGTAAAATTTATAGCGGTTTGGAAACGGTGGTTGGGCTATTTTGTAATCGGGAAATCCAGTGAAAATCTGAACATTATTTTTTTTGGCAATGTTAGTTGTGAAGTTTTTTAGTTTTCGGTCTCTTCGTAAATATCCTGGCAATGCCGATTCTGGCCAAATTAGCATACTTGGACCTGTTTTCATTGCTTTTTCAGAAAGTGTTTGCAGTCGTGAAAAGATGGAATCTTCAAAACTTTTTTCCCACTTTAATTCTTGTTTTATGCTTGGTTGGATGATGGCGATATTGATGTCAGTTTTTGTTAAATTAATCAATTTGAATTGCAAAATTCCGCTCAAAATCCAAGCTGAAAAAATGATAATTCCCCAAAATCTAAAATAGCGTTTTTTCCAATTAAAAACAAAAATATTGATTAAAATTCCACCAATAGAAAGAAGGTAAATTCCGCCAAATTCTGCAAGTTGAATGAGTGGATTGTATTCAGCGAGAGCATAGCCAACATTGAACCAAGGAAAGCGAAATTCACCAAAATTTTGAGCAAATTCAAATAAAATCCACAATGGCAATAGCATGAAAAATTTCATAGAATGGGCGGTATTCCAAAATTTATTTATTAGCAGAAAAAGGATGATAAAATAGGCGCCAAAAAGCAGGAAAAGTCCATAATATCCAACGGTGACGAGTGCGATCCAATGTAGTGCGACCGCCGTGTAAATAGAACTGAAAATGAGGGCAGAGATGATGGTTTTTTGTTTTGAAAGCTTTTCGTTGAACATCGAAAAAAGTGGTAAAAATGCGAAAAATACAAAAAAACCGCAATGTGGAAATCGACTAAAAGAAAGCAGGAGTGCTGCCAAAAATGGTTTCCAATAATTTTTCATTTTTCTAACCTTGAAATGATTTTTGCAATCACAATTTCATGCTGGTTTGCCAAAACGCAAAAGTTATTTTTTATCTGGAAAAAATGCCAAATTTTAGATGAGACTAAAAACTTTTTTTCAAGTGTTAAGTTTTCGATAAAATATTTTTTTAGCCTCAATTGATGGTATCCAAAATATTCAATTTGTCCATCTGTTTTTGAAATGAATTGCCCCATTTTGTTGAAACAGATGGTGTTATTTAAATTTCCGTCAAAAACAGTAATAAACTGTTGGGATATAGTAAGTTGTGTTATGTTGCTTAATTGGAATTTTCCAAACGAAAAGCTGTTTTCGATAGCCATAAAATTGAAAATTGAAACCTCTTTTGTGTCGTCATCAAAAATGCAAAAATTGCCATTTTCGGAAAAATCAAATTTAGTGGGATTACTAAAGTTTTCGAGCGAAAATTCGGCGATAAATTTTCCGTTTAAGTCAAATTTTTTTATTATTTTTTGAACATTGTCAAGAGTAAAAAAACTATCATCAAGCCCTAAGCAAATGTCGGAAAGATTACTGAAATTATTTTGTCCGAACCCAAATCCGCCGATAGTATTTTGTTTTTCCCCATTTTGAAAAATGTGGATTTTATTATCTTCTTTTGCCAAAATAATCTGCCGATAGGGTGAATAAATACATTTTTCTGCCGTGAAATCACATTTGATATTTTCGATAATTTGGAAATTATCTGGAATATGATTATCCGAAAAATTAGTGTAGCTGCACGCCGAAATAACCAGAAATAATAGCAATGAAATTTTCATAATTTATTCTTGTTTTGGTCTTAAATCTTTTAATTTTCCTTGAATTGTAACACGATTTTGCCAAATATTATATTCGAGTGAATAGGCAATGTCGATGTACATTCCTTTTTCTAAAAAAGGAAGATAACTGCCTAAATTAAATCCGATTAGGTCAAGTGGACAGCCATCTTTGACGACGCGCAATTTGAGGTGATTTTGCCCAACATTGTATGGTGTCCCCGCAATTTGGACGCTTTCGGTGTAGAAATTTGGACGCATATTCGTTGGTCCAAAAGGTGCGAATTTATTTAGCCATTCCATCAAGTTTTCATTTATTTCGTATATCTCTAATTTGATGTCGATTTGAAGTGCTGGCATTAATTGTTCTGCGGTGATATTTTCTCGCACAAATGTGCTCAATTTATTCTCAATGAGGTCAATATATTCGACGAGAACAGAGAGACCAGCGGCGTATTTATGCCCACCAAAAGTTTCCAGATATTCTTCGACAGATGAGAGGGCATCAAAAAGATTAAAACCAGGGATACTTCTGCCAGAGCCACTTCCCACCCCGTCTTTGAAGGAAATCATAATGGTTGGGCGATAATATTTCTCTGCAATTTTAGATGCAACAATTCCAATTACGCCAGGATGCCAGCCACTCGAAGAGACCAAAATAATTGCTGTTTCATCGATGTTTTTATATTTTTTTTCGATGATATCGCAGGCTTCTTCGAAAGTTTTTTTGTCGATTTGTTGCCGCAAAGAATTTTCGCGTTCTATGATTTGTGAAAGTTCTTCACTTTGTGCTTCATCATTTGAAATCATCAATTCTACTGCACGCATTGCACTGCCCATCCTACCAGCAGCATTTATTCGTGGTGCAATTCCAAAAACAACATCGCCAGAATTTAGCGTTTTTTGGTAAAGTCCGGCTATTTTTATCAAGGCGGTAATCCCGATGTTTTGCTTTTCAGCTAAACGGTCTAACCCAATTTTGGCGAAAATTCTGTTTTCATCGGTTAATGGAACGATGTCTGCAATCGTGCCAAGTGCTACTAAATCTACATATTTGGCTATCATTTCATCAGAATCAATTTCCAACTTTTGGTAAACAGCGGTAAGTAATTTATATGCCACACCCACTCCCGCTAAATATTCATACGGATATTTGCAGTCGGTCATTTTTGGATTTATGATGGCGTAAGCGTTGGGCAATGTCTCTTTCTGGTTGTGGTGGTCGGTTACGATGATGTCGATACCAGCAGCATTTAGTTGATCTATTTCGTCAAAAGCAGTAATTCCACAATCTACACTAATAATCAAATCGATATTTTGTGCAATTAAATGGTTAACGCCATTCATCGAAAATCCGTAACCGTCTAACATGCGATTTGGAATGTAAAAATCTACATCGGCATCAATTTTGGAAAATCCCAAATATAGCAACGAGGTTGAAGTGGTACCGTCCACATCATAATCACCATAAATCATAATTTTCTCTTTGTTTTGAATTGCTTTTATGATGCGATTTACAGCTTTTTCCATATCTATAAAGATAAAGGGGTCGTGAACATTTTCTAAACTTGGTGTGAAGAATTTTTTGATTTCCTCAGTTTTAATGATGTTTTTTCTAACTAGTATTTCAGCAATCATTTCTGGACATTTTATCTCTGCTACAATTTGCATTTGCAACTGCAATTGTTCATCAGATAAAGCATCTGCAATTTTCCATCTTTTTTGCATATTTTTTCCTATCATAAATTTTGTGTCAAAGAAGATATTAAGCCGGATTCTGTGAATTGCCTAAAAAGCAAAACAATGTCTATCTCTCTAAACTGGGCATTGCTGCGTTCAAAAGAACTCTAAAAAAGACCAATTTTAGCTGCCTACCCGAAAGCAATAGAGTCGGACCAACTCGTGCTTTCCTATTTGGCATTGCACCGGATAAGGCTTTCCTAGCATTACGATTCACATCGTAACCTGGTGGTCTCTTACACCACCTTTTCATCTTTACCTCAAAGAGGAAGTCTGTTTCTGTGGAGCTATCTTTCCGTCGCCGAAACTTTCCATTAAAAAGTATCCTGTCCTGTGGTGTCCGGACTTTCCTTCCAACTCAAAAAGAGTTGGGCAGACATTTTATCTTCTTTGACAACTATTATTCAAAATTTTTGTGTGTGATGATTCGTCCGCAATTTTCGCAGAAGAGGAGTTTACCACCTTCTTTGATTTCCAAAATAATCTGAGGGCGAAGTTTGTATCCGCAACCACCACAAACATTGTTTTCATTGAAAACAACGGCTCTGCGATTTTTGTTTTTCAATAAAACAGCGTATCTTTTCACAATTTGAATTGGTAATTTTTTCGCCATTTCGTTGCGATTATTGCGTAATGTTTTGATTTCAATTTTCACATCTTCAATTTCTTTTTTCAGCTTTTCTTCATTCAAGCGCAAATCATCATCTGCGAGTTGTAATTTTTTTATTGCTGCCGCAAGTTGATTTTGCAAATCTGCTTCAGTTTCCATCAACTCCAAAATTTCGTCATCAATCGTGGAATTTTTGTTTTCCAAATGGGTAATCTCGCTGTTTAAAGCTTTGTATTCCCTATTTGTTTTGATGTCGAGTAGTTGATTTTTATACTTATTCATTTTTCCGTGGTTGTTTTGAATATCGAGATCTTTCAATTTTTGAGTACTTTTACATTCGTTAATTTTTTCTTTAGTTTCGTCAACCAGCTCGGTTGCATTTTTCTGATTACCTATCATTGAATTCAGTTTTTTGGGAAGTTCTTCGACAAGCTTATTTTTCTCGCCGATAACATCGTCAATTTTTTGCATTTCAACCAAAATTCTTAAATTTTCTCTCATTTAAAATTCTCCTTAAAATAAAAAAGCATTTACCAAATTTGGTAAATGCTTTTAGAAAAACTAATTTTCCCATCTATCTTTTTTAATAATTTCACAATATTCATCCTAACCTCATTAAGGGCACTATTTTTTTGTTGATAAATTTGTCAACTCTATAATTCATCATCGTGGTTATTTACGAATATTTTCAAATTTTCGGCAATTTGCTGATTGGTTTTAGTCGAAATTTTCAATGTGAAAACCGTGTTTAAGTCTCGCTTTGACAGACCAAATTGGTAAGTTTTGTCATAATAGTTTAAGACAATGTCAATGGCTGTAAAAAAATCATTTTGTTCGATTGCATCAATGATTAATTTTGTGTTTAATCCACCTAATTTACGCGAAATTCGGTTAACGGCATCTATCAAAAAAACGGTTTCAAAGTGAGTGTAATTCTTCATTAAATTAGAAATTCGCCGTTTTTTAGGAATTTCCAAATTGATGACATTTGTACTTCTAATTTGTCGAAAAATTGCGTCGGGAATTTTTAGGCGACCAATCATTCTGCTTTCATCTTCTAACCAGATTCTTTTTTTGAAAGTTAACTTTTGCAAAGCATCAAATAAATTATTTTCGAACTGTTGGAGTGACTTTTGCGGAACTTCGCCAATCGCACCAAAAGCAGATCCTTTGTGGTCTGCTAATTTTTCTAAATCGATAACTTGCTCATCTTGTTTTGCTAATTCGTATAATATTTTTGTTTTGTCACTTCCAGTTTTTCCACCCAGAATTATAAACGGAAATCCTTGCTCGAAAAATTGTGAAATGTGTTGGCGGAAAGATTTGTAACCACCATCTAATTTGAAAACATTTTTGCCAACAGATTGGAATAAATGTGCCATACCGTCACTACGAAAACCACCTCGCCAACAATAAACGGCAATATTTTCGGAATTAATTTTTGCTATTCGGTTGAGAAAAAAATCAGTTTTTTTCGCAATAATTTCGAGGGCAGTAGCAAGAGCAGTATCGCGACTTTCTTGTTTGTATTTTGTTCCGATAATTTTGTGTTCTGTATCCGAAAAAATGGGCACATTTATTGCTCCAAAAATATGCCCATTTTCAAATTCAGAAGGACTACGAACATCGATAATTGGCGTGTTTGCGCTCAATTTTAGAAGTGTGTCAACCTGCGTAATTTTAATCAATTTTCGCCAATTCTGCTTCGACAAATTTTACCAATTCGCACACATATTTTGATGAAAAATCAAACTTAATGCCAGCGGCTTCGTAAAGTTTATCGACTGGCACTTTATAGCCGAGTTCCAAAAAGTTTTCGTAATTTGACAAAGTTTCTTCTTTTCCAATTTTTTTGTAATTTTTGTAAATAGAAAGTGCTCCGAGTTGTGAAATTCCATATTCGATGTAGTAAAATGGAATTTCAAAAATGTGTAGTTGAAATAGCCAAATGTTTTTTTCATATTCAGCAAAATTCGACCAATCTACGCCAGTGCTAAATCGTTTGAGTAACTGTATAAAATAGTCATCGCGTTCTGCAACAGTATGCTCTGGATTCAAATAAATCCAATGTTGAAAATTATCCACAATCATACACCATGGCAAGAAGCTGAGAGCTCCTTCCAGCTGATCTCGTTTTGCTTTTTTGAAATCGCCTTCATCAGCATAATATTTATCCCAATAATCCATCGAAATAAATTCCATTCCCATTGAGGCGAGCTCAGCCACTTCACTTGGAGTATCTTGGTACCAGCCCAAATTAATGTTT
This sequence comes from Candidatus Cloacimonadota bacterium, assembly GCA_018645365.1. GTDB lineage: Bacteria > Cloacimonadota > Cloacimonadia > Cloacimonadales > TCS61 > TCS61. Next base: position 65,753 of record JABGOP010000001.1, on the reverse strand, counting down.
TTTGTTGCAAAAGTGTGCATTGCGTGACCAGCTTCGTGAAGTAGCGTGACCACATCACCGTGTAAGCCGACTGCGTTCATGAAGATAAATGGCGCACCTGTTTCCATGAGTGGATAGTTATAACCACCGGGAGCTTTTCCTTTTCTATTTTCCAAATCAAGCAGATCGGAAGCTTTCATCCTACCTAAATTTTCACCGAATTTTGGTTTGATTTCGTGCAGGATTTCAATTCCTTTGTTGAGAAATTCATCAATAGTTTTGAATGGTTTTAATATTTTTCCGTCAAGGTCGATCGAAGTATCCCATGGTTTTACTGAATCTAAATTCAAAACTTTTTTACGCTTTTCGGTTAGTTTCTTCAAAAATGGAATTACGTCTTTTTCGACCGCATCGTGAAATTTCATCACATCGTTGGGAGTGTAAGAAAATCGACCCATCGATTGGTGCATATAGTCGCGATAGTTATTGAAGCCAGCGTTTTTTGCCTGTTGAATTCGAAGCTCTTTCATCTCATCAAAGAGGGCATTAAATTCAACCTTTTTTTCTGCCATTTTTCCCATTTTCAGTTTCCAAACTTCTTCTCGAATAGCTCTATCTTTATCTTTCATAAGCGGTGCCAACTGCGAAAGTGTCTTCTCTTCACCTTTGTAGATCACTGTTAATTTTGAAAAAAGTGCACCGTATTTATTGGCTAATTCTCGTTCTTTTACTTGAAGTGGAATGTTCTCTTCACGGTAAAGCTCGATAGAATTTGCAATAATTTTATTCAGATGAGCATATTTTTTTGAATCAAGTTTTTGACGAAATGGGCTGTCATAAAATTTTTTGTCGAACTTGAAATAATAAGGTTGGCATTTCGCAACGATATTTTTATAAAAATCGTTATATTGATTTGCGTATTTTTCTTCGTTGGCAAAACGCGTCATTTTGATGTAGCGCTGTGCACTTTCTTCGCCAGTAATGTTACTTAATTCACTTACTTTTTCCAAAAATAGAATCAAATCATCGACCGAATTTATCGATTCAGATTCTAATTTTTTAAGTTCTTTTTCGACATTTTTCCAGTTAGTAATATCTAAGTTTTCACTGAAAAATTTACGAGGTAATTTAATTATTTTTTTGTAGATTTTATCCATTTTAATCTCCTTTTTATTTCGATAAACCCAGATTGTGGGACACTAATATTTGGCAAGTATTTTATTCAATTTAGCCATTTATTAGAAAAAACTTAACATTTAACTTGTCAAAAAAAGGTGGTTTTATCTATTTCACAATTATTAAGTTTTTGGAGTGAAAGATGAATTTTCAGGATATAATTTTAACATTGCAACACTTTTGGGCAGAAAACGGGTGCAATATTTTGCAACCTTACGATGAAAATATGGGTGCGGGTACTTTCCATCCTGCTACATTTTTTGGGGCTTTAGGAGAAAAATCAAGTTCGGTAGCTTATGCTCAACCTTGTCGCCGACCGAAAGACGGTAGGTACGGTGAAAATCCGAACAGGTTGCAACATTATTATCAATTCCAGGTCATCATCAAACCATCGCCGGACGACATTCAAGACCTGTATTTGAAGAGTTTGCAGGCGATTGGCGTCGAAACGAGAAAGCACGATATTCGTTTTGTGGAAGACGATTGGGAATCTCCCACTCTCGGTGCGTGGGGGCTCGGTTGGGAAGTGTGGTTAGACGGCATGGAAATCTCGCAATTTACCTATTTTCAGCAGGTTGGTGGTGTAGTGGTTTCGCCGGTTAGCGTGGAACTCACTTACGGTTTAGAGCGGTTAGCAATGTACATTCAAGATGTGGATGATTTCAAAGATTTACAATGGAGTGACCACACAAAATATGGCGAAATTTTTCTGCAAAATGAGATTGAATTTTCGGAATTTAATTTCAAAAAAGCAGATGTAAAATCGCTATTTTCTGCTTTTGAAGATTATGAAAAACAGACAAAAAAGCTTATCCAAGATAAATTGGTTTGCCCAGCTTATGATTATCTATTAAAATGCTCTCATGCCTTTAATTTACTCGATGCGCGCGGTGTTATTAGCGTGACAGAACGAGCGGCTTACATCGGCAGAATTCGATCGATGGCAAAAAATTGTGCACTCACTTACCTTGAAAAAATCAAATAAATGAAAGAAATTTTTGCGAACGCGTTGCCGTACATAAAACGCAATTTACACAAGATATTTTTGGCGATTTTGCTACTCATCATCGTCGATTTTATGCAGATTATTATTCCTAAAATAATCCAAAAGACAATCGATGGAATTGGAACTGATGGCTTCGTCAAAACTGACCTTTTGAAAGCGGGTGCGGTTATTTTATTAATCACTATTTTTATGACGATAATCCGCTATTTTTGGAGAATTTTGCTCATTGGAACGGCGTGGATTATCGACCGAAATATACGACAGGATTATTATAATCACCTACTTACCTTATCGTCAAATTTTTTCAATAAAATCAAAACGGGCGATTTGATGGCGTATGCTACGAATGATATGAATGCAGTGCGAATGCTGATTGGTTTTGGGTTTGTGATTGGTGTTGACATTATTGTTTTGGCGATTGCATCATTGATTTTTATGGTTAAAATTAATCCTCAACTTACTCTTCTCGCTGTTTTACCAATGCCATTTTTGACGATTATTATCATCGTTTTTGGCAGAAAAATTCACCGTCGATTTGGCGAAGTGCAGAAGACATTTTCAGCACTTTCTGGTCAAGTTCAAGAGAGTATTTCTGGCATCCGCGTAGTGAAAGCATTTGCACAAGAAGATGCAGAGTTGGATAAAATTTCCAAATCGGCTTATGATTATGTGGAGCAAAATTTAAAATTAGTAAAAATAGATGGAATATTTCACCCTTCAATCAGCCTAATCATTGGTTTAAGTATGATAATGGTAATGGTTTTTGGTGGCGAAGCGACACTTTTGGGAAAAATTTCGATGGGTGAATTTATCGCTTTTTTTCAATATTTGGGAATGTTCATTTGGCCGATGATTGCCATCGGTTGGGTGGTAAATTTGTATCAGCGTGGAACTGCTTCGTTAAAGCGATTGAATACAATCTTTGATGAAGTTCCCGAAATTATCGACGAAAAAACTGTTGATAATTCAATCAAAAAATTAGTAGGAAAAATTAACTTTAGAAATTTACATTTTAGCTATCAAAAAGATTCAGTCCCAATTTTTCAAGATATATCTTTCGAAATAAATGAAGGTGAAACTTTGGCGATAATCGGCCGAACTGGTTGTGGAAAATCGACGATTATCGACCTACTTTCACGTGTGTATAATCCCCCGAAAAATACGATTTTTATCGATGATAATGAGATTTACAACATTCCATTAAAAATTTTGCGCGACAGCATTGTGATGATTCCGCAAGAGATTTTCCTGTTTTCAGATACAATAACTGGCAATATAAATTTGGGAAAACCGAACGCTTCTAAGGAAGAAATTATTTCAGCAAGTAAAAATGCTCAAGTTCATCAGGATATTTTGGGATTTGAAAATGGCTATGATACACTTGTCGGTGAACGCGGCGTAACTCTTTCTGGTGGGCAGAAACAGCGAATTGCCATTGCGCGTGCCCTTTTGACAAATCCGCAAATTCTAATTTTGGACGATGCACTTTCTGCCGTTGATACAAAAACAGAAAAAAATATTTTAGACCACCTCATCGAGATGCGAAAAAATAAAACGACCATTATCATCGCACACCGTATTTCGTCTTTACAGCATGCAGATAAAATTATCGTTTTAGATGAAAAGCAAATTATCGAAGAGGGAACACATTCAGAATTATTGAATTTTGGTGGACTCTATAAAGATTTATACGATAAGCAACAATTGGAAGAAAAACTGAAGGGCGAATAGATGAGAGGAAATATAGGCGGTTCGATCGAAGATAACATCAAAACTTCATACGATAAAGTGTTGATAAAGAGGTTACTGAAATATCTGAAACCATACATTTTATATGTGATTATTTCGTTTGTAATGCTTCTGTTTATAGCGGCTACCGAGTTGGCAATGCCCGCAATCACAAAAATTGTGGTAGATGATTACATCACGGCAAATAATTCTCTCATCGAGTTTGATGACACAAAATCACAACAGCAATTTATCGCAAAGTACAAAAATATAAAATTTGAAATATTCGAAAATCACTTAATTTTTCCGCACAAAAAAATAAATGTGATTTCTGAAATGGATTTAAATTTGCTAAAAAATAGCGGTAAATTGCATACAAAAATGGTTATTTTGGAGAATAGTTCTGAAGTGTTAAATTTGCTTCCCAATGTGATTATTTTGAATAAGAACAACATTGCTTTTTCTTCCCAAAAATTGACAGAATTAAAGAAAAATGGAAAATTATCTGATGTTCAACTCAGGAAAATTCAAAGTCGCAATATCCGTAAAATTAGGTTTTTGGGATTCATTGTTTTGGGAATTGTTTTGATTCAGGTTGTCTTCTATTTTTTGCAAATTTACACGATAAATTTTGCATCACAACACGCGATGTACGATTTACGCAAAGAGTTATTTGCACATATTTCCAGAATGCCACTTTCGTTTTTTGATAAAAATCCAGTTGGAAGGTTGGTTACGCGCATCACAAACGACGTGCGAACGCTCGATGAAATGTTCAGTAACGGGCTCATTCAGCTTATTCAGGAATTTGTGGTTTTGGGCGGAATTATAGTGATGATGCTGATTTTGGATTGGAAATTGGCTTTGGTTACTTTTTCCACTTTGCCGTTGATGATAATATTATTCACGGTTTTTATGAAGAGAAGTCGTAAAATTTATCGTGAAGTTAGAAAAAAAGTTGCCAAAATAAATGCAGCTCTTTCGGAAGATATTTCTGGTGTGAAAATTATCCAACTTTTCAACCAGATTAATCGGAAAATGAACCAGTTTGCGGAGATAAATCGAGAGTATTACGAAAAATCATTATCGCAATTACGACTATTTGCTTTTTTTCGTCCATTGATAAATTCATTGCGAAGAGTCGCTTTAGCACTTCTTCTGTGGTTTGGTGGTGGACAGATTTTCGATAATATGATTACACTCGGTGTTTTCATTGCTTTCATGAGTTACCTTGATAGGTTTTTCGAACCGATAAATAGATTGAGCGAAAAATTCAATATTCTGCAGTCTGCTATGTCGGGAGTTGAACGTATCTTTGATTTATTCGATAAAAAACCAGAAAATTTTCAAATTCAAAAAATTGAGAACAAAACATTGAAAGGCGAAATTGAGTTTAAAAATGTGTGGCTGGCGTACAATGATGAATATGTTTTGCGAGATATTTCGTTCAAAATTCGGGCGGGCGAGAATGTGGCATTAGTTGGTCATACCGGTTCTGGGAAAACTTCGATTATTAATCTGATAGCTGGTTTATACAGTTTTCAGAAAGGTGAAATATTAGTAGATGGCACCGAAATTAGTGAATATTCACTGTATGATTTGCGTAACAATATTGGCATTGTTCAGCAAGATGTTTTCCTTTTTTCAGGCAACATTAAACAAAATATTGTGCTGAATAATGCAGAAATTTCGGCGGCAAAATTGCAACAAATTGCGGAATATGTGAATGTCCATAAATTCATCAATGGTTTACCGCAAAAATTTGACGAACCGGTGATGGAACGCGGTTCTACTTTTTCGGTTGGGCAGCGTCAATTGATCGCTTTTGCACGCGTTTTAGCGTATAATCCAGCCATTTTTGTTTTGGATGAGGCCACTTCAAATATCGATACTGAAACGGAAATACTCATTCAAGATGCGTTGCAAAAATTAATGGAAAATCGAACTTCAATTGTGATTGCACATCGCCTTTCTACAATTCAACATGTCGATAGAATCATTGTTCTGCACAAAGGTAAAATTGTGGAAGTTGGTAACCATCAAGAATTATTGCAAAAAAATGGAATTTATCACGATCTTTACAAATTGCAATACACTTAATTTACGGAGGTATTTTGTTTAATTTTTCAAAATAAATCTGATGATAACGAAACTAAATAGAGGCAATAATGGATATTAAACAATTAAATTATTACTATAACAAATTCAAGTTTGGTGAAGATAATTTTCATAATTTAATGAAAAGTAAAGTGCGAGAAGTACTTTTGATTTCAACTTTTTATGATGCTTTTATTTTTGAACAAGATGGCCGTTTTTCGGAACAAATTTTTGGTGAATATCGTCAATTAAACCTTAGCACTGCGCCGCGAATTACCAGTGTTCCAACGGGTGAAGAAGCATTAAACAAACTGTCCGAAAAAAAATATGATCTCGTCATTACGATGATGCGTATCGGCGAGATTTCTCCTTTTGAGTTAAGTAAAAAAGTTAAAGAAAAATATTCCAATATCCCCATTTTGTTGCTTTTAAATGTAGAATCTGACATCGTGCTCATTAATCAAAATAGAGAAAAAATGAAATTTATCGATGATGTTTTTCTTTGGAAAGGTGACAGTAAACTTTTTCTGGCGATGATAAAATATGTCGAGGACAAACGAAATCTGGAATATGACACCAAGCATGGGCTTGTTCGTGTGATTTTATTGATTGAAGACTCTGTCCGTTATTATTCTCGTTTTTTGCCATTATTATATGAAGAAATTCTTAAGCAAACCCAAAGATTAATTTCAGAAGAGTTAAACGACATTAATAAACGATTACGAATGCGGGTTCGCCCCAAGGTTATTTTGGTTCATAATTATGATGAAGCGGAAGAAATTCTTAACAATTATCGTGAGTACATAATTTCCATTATTTCTGATGTTAAATATATTCGCAAAGGTGAAATTGACAGTCAAGCAGGTATTAAATTACTAAACAAAATTAAAAATGAAAAATTTGATATTCCTGTACTTTTACAATCATCAGATTTAGAAAATAAATTAAAAGCTGAAAAATTAAATGTAGCTTTTTTACACAAAAATTCCACCACACTACTAAAAGATTTACGCAAATTTATTTTGAATAATTTAGGCTTTGGGGATTTTATCATTAGAAATCAGGACGGAGAAGAGATTAGCCGTGCTACTTCTCTTTTAGAATTTGAAAAAATGTTACCTAATTTATCTATTGATTCTCTTTTGTACCACGGTAAAAAAAATCATTTTTCTGCGTGGCTCATTGCTCATGGCGAAATTCAAGTTGCAAAAAAAATTAAACCAATAAAAAATGAAGATTTTTCTACATCTAAAGCAATGCGACGCTATCTTATCGCAATTTTCAAACAAGTGAGGTTACAAAAAAATAGAGGAAAGGTAACTGATTTTTCCGAAAAGAACATTGATTCTAATGGTCAAATTGTAAAATTAAGTGAAGGTTCACTTGGTGGAAAAGGACGTGGTTTAGCATTTTTAAATGCTCTTTTTGTGGCAATGGAATTGGAAAAACAATTTTCTCATGTTGACATTGCAATTCCAAGCACTGCCATTATTGGTACAAACGAATTTGATTTGTTTGTGGAAAACAACGATATTTATCGTTTTATTGAACATAAAACAGATCAAGAAATTAATGATTATTTTTTGAAATGTAAACTCACTGATGGTTTGATGAAGAAATTGAAAATATTTCTACAATACAACAAAAAACCACTTGCTATTCGTTCTTCGGGGCTTTTAGAAGATTCCCAGTCTCAACCTTTTGCGGGAATTTATAAAACATATATGTTACCGAATAATCACCCTAATGAACTGGAAAAATTAAACCAAACAGCTGAAACGATAAAGCTTGTATATGCGTCTGTTTTTCTCTCTAATGCAAGAAATTATTTAGAAAATATCAACTATGAAATCGAAGAAGAAAAAATGGCTGTTATTTTGCAGGAAGTGGTGGGAATTCAACAAGAAAAAATGTATTATCCTCATATTTCTGGGGTTGCTCAATCGTATAATTATTATCCTACTGCTAATTTAGAGAATAAAGATGGCATTGCGATGATTGCATTGGGACTTGGTAAAACAGTGGTTGAAGGTGAAAAAAGATTTGTTTTTTGCCCTCATTATCCCAAAACAGAGATAATTTCCATAAACGAAGTTATTCGCAATACTCAAAAAGAATTTTATGCGATTAATATGGAATATTCGGAAACAGAAGATTTACGAAAAGGCAAGAGTACGCTCCAAAAAAATAAAATAAAAAACATTAAACATCACAAAAACTTCAATCATTTGGTGTCCATTTGGGATTATGAAAATAACACTTTATCACACGATGTAACTAGGAAAGGTCCAGTAATTGTAAATTTTGCTAATGTGATAAAATATAATTATTTTCCGCTTGCAAAAATAATTACTCAAATTCTTGAAATTGGTGAAATTGCACTTGGCGTTCCCGTTGAAATTGAATTTGCCGTTAATATAGATAGAGGGAAGGAGAATGTAAATCCAATTTTTTCTCTTCTTCAAATTCGTCCCCTTACGGTAAATTTAGAATCGATTTCAATTGATAAAAACAATTTAGATAAATCGGAATTATTGCTCTATACTGAAAAAGGTATGGGGAATGGGATTGTTGAAGATATCTACGATGTTATCTATTTTAATGATGAAACTTTTGATAATACAAAAACTGAAGAGATGGCGATAGAACTTGATGAATTGAATCGAAAGATGATTGTGCAAAATCGGCAATATATTTTGATTGGACCAGGCCGTTTTGGTACGCAAGATAAATTTCTTGGGATTCCTGTTCGTTGGAGCCAAATTTCCAATGCAAAAGTAATTGTGGAAGTTGGACTGAAAAACTTCAATATTGATGCTTCACAGGGAACTCATTTTTTCCATAATTTGATGTCTATGAATGTTGGATATTTTACGATTCCTTATAATTCTGAAATTGATAACTTAGATTTTAACTGGTTAACTTCTCAACAAAATTTAGTAGAAACCACCTATTTTAAACAGTTTCAAACCAAAAAACCGATGACGATAAAAATGGATGGAAGACGCGGAATTTCTGTGATTTATAAGGAATCATAAATTATTTTTACAAAACTTGACAGTAAAGATACTAAAAATCTTTTGGTCACAAAATAAAAGTAAAATCGGAGGAGAAAATGACCAAACAGGCATTTTTAGACCAAGTGGCAATGAAAAATCCGGCACAACCGGAATTTCTTCAAGCTGTGAAAGAAGTTGTAGACTCAGTGTGGGATGTTGTTCAAAATAATCCTAAATTGAAAGACGCAAAAATTTTGGATAGAATTGTAGAACCAGAAAGACAAATTATGTTTCGTGTACCATGGTTAGATGACAAGGGAAACGTGCAGGTTAATCGCGGGTTTAGAATTGAATTTAACAGTGCAATTGGTCCCTATAAAGGTGGACTTCGTTTTCATCCAAGCGTAAATCTTTCAATTTTGAAATTCTTAGGTTTTGAACAAATTTTCAAAAATAGTCTTACGACACTTCCTATGGGCGGTGGTAAGGGTGGTTCAGATTTCGATCCAAAAGGTAAATCTGATAATGAAATTATGCATTTCTGCCAAAGTTTTATGGGGGAACTTTTCCGTCATATTGGTGCCAATACAGATGTTCCAGCTGGCGATATTGGAGTTGGTGGACGCGAAATTGGTTATATGTTCGGAATGTACAAAAAACTTAGAAATGAATTTGTTGGCATTCTCACAGGCAAGGGACTCAATTGGGGTGGTTCACTTATCAGACCGGAAGCTACGGGGTTTGGTTGTGTCTATTTTGCGAATGAAATGTTGAAAACGAAAGGTCAATCTTTTGACGGCAAAATAGTAACTGTTTCTGGTTTTGGGAATGTTGCATGGGGTGCTATTCAAAAAGTTAATGACCTTGGTGGAAAAGTGGTAACTCTTTCTGGTCCTGACGGTTATATCTACGATGAAAATGGTATTACTGGTGAAAAAGTTGACTTTCTTCTTGAAATGAGAGCGAGCAATAATGATAAAGTTGAAGATTATGCAGATGAATTTGGCGTACCTTTCTTTGCAAATAAAAGACCTTGGGAAGTTAAATGTGACATCGCTCTTCCTTGTGCTACTCAAAATGAGCTTAATGAAGATAATGCAAAAACACTTCTTGCAAATGGTTGTATTTGTGTTTCAGAAGGTGCAAATATGCCTTCAACTCCAGAAGCTGTAGAATTTTTCTTAGAAAATAAAATTCTTTTTGCGCCAGGTAAAGCTGCCAACGCTGGTGGTGTTGCTACTTCTGGTTTGGAAATGTCTCAGAATAGTTTGAGATTTAACTGGTCAAGAGAAGAGGTGGATACAAAACTTCATAACATTATGATTGCAATTCATGACCAGTGCGTTGAATATGGCACTGATGGTGATTTTGTCGATTATGTAAAAGGTGCAAATGTCGCTGGTTTTATGAAAGTTGCAAATGCAATGATCGATCAAGGCATTGTTTAATGGTGTAAAATAAAAATAAAACACCTCTGAGAGGTGTTTTGCTATATCATAGAGATTGTATTCGTATTTTCCCCTACATAAAGTGTCCTTTTGTAAAATAAATTAATTTAGTTTGCAGTATTTAGTGAAGGTAATTGTCATAAAATAAGGTAAAATGAAATTGAGTTTGGAACAAAAATTGCGTTCAAAAACGATGCAGTTCAAAAA
>JABGOP010000001.1:0-55013 GCA_018645365.1 Candidatus Cloacimonadota bacterium | reverse complement strand
GTTCAAAAACGATGCAGTTCAAAAAATGATACTGCTAAAATAGAGAGGAAAGTATGAATGTAGAAAAGTTAACAAGATTAGCAATTAGTGACAATGGTTTTATCTTTGACCCCATTACGGGACACAGTTTTACCACAAATGAAATAGGTATTAAAATTATTAATTTGCTCAAAGAAAACAAAGAAAATGAAGATATTCTCGACGAACTTGCTGAAATTTATAGTGTTAACGAAAATGAACTTGATGTGGATTTAATGGATTTTATTCACAATCTCAAAAATTTTAGTTTGGTGTAGATTATGAAAATTACAGTTGCAATTAGCGGTATTAACGCGATTGATAATCCTGGACCAGGAACTGGTATTGCTAAATCTCTAAAAGAGAGCGGACTAGATGTTCGTACTATTGGTTTGGCGTATGATGCATTAGAACCGGGTATTTACATGGACGATGTAATTGACAAATCTTACATAATGCCTTATCCATCTGGAGAACGCGAATCTTTTATTAAACGCATTGCGTACATTCATTCTATTGAGAAGCTTGATGTGGTTATTTCAGCGTTAGATGCGGAACTTCCAATTTATATGGATATTGAAAAAGACCTCGCTAAAATGGGAATTAAGATGCTCATTCCGACTAAAGAGATGTTCAAGCTTCGCAATAAAACTGAATTGGAAAAATTGGCGGAAGAGATTGGTGTGAAAAATCCAGCGTACATCGCTTGCACATCATATCCAGATTTACTTGCGGCACTCAATATCGTGGGTTATCCGTGTATGGTAAAAGGTCCATTTTATGAAGCTTTCAAAGCAAATAATCTCGTTGAGGCAGAGTTACATTTTTCTAAAATTGCCAATAAATGGGGTTATCCGATTATCGTACAAAAATTTATTTATGGCGAAGAATTTGATGTGATTGGTTGTGGTTCTGGAAATGGCGAAGATTTGGGGATTTTTGCAATTCGTAAAATGACGACTACTTCACTTGGCAAAGTTTGGAATGCCGTAAGCATCCACAATGATGAGCTGATAGATGCGACGAAAAGAATGATTGCAAAATTACAGTGGCGTGGTGGATTAGAATTTGAAGCTTTAATCGAAAACAGGACAGGCGACATCTATCTTTTGGAGATAAATCCGCGCTTCCCAGCATGGATTTATATGGCATCAGGCTGTGGAATTAACTTACCAGAACGAATGGTAAAATTTCTTCTAAATTTAGACCATGAAAGTCATTCTGACTACGAAAGTGGAAAAATGATGATTCGTTACACTGCCGAATTGGTAAAAGATATTAGCGAATTTGAAAAAATAACGACCAATGGAGAATTGGAAAATAGGAGTAAAAAATGAGTAAAAAAGAGTATATAAAACCATTTATAAAAAAACAAACTGCTGGAAATATGAATAAATTTGGTTCATTTTATCAGAAAAATTATCGCGATGAAATTGCTGGTGCAAAGATAGATGCAATTGTGGAAAAATGTGGTTCGCCCGTTTTTGTTATCGATGAAAAAGCAATTCGCGAAAAATATCGCGAAGTTTACCGTGACTTTAGTAGTCGTTACCCAAAAGTGCAATTTTCGTGGTCATATAAAACAAACTATCTTGACGCAATTTGTGCGGTTTATCATCAAGAAGGCTCCATTGCAGAAGTAGTTTCCGAATTTGAATATCAGAAAGCACGCCGTCTCGGAGTGCCGGGAAATAAAATTATTTTTAACGGTCCCTTCAAACCTGAAGAAGCACTAAAAGTTGCATTCGAAGAAGGTGCAATCGTCAATTTAGATAATTTTGATGAAATCTTCAAAGCAGAAAGAGTGGCAAAAGAGATGGGGCAAATTGTGGATGTTGGTATTCGACTAAATATGGACACAGGTGTTTACCCACAATGGTCTCGCTTCGGTTTTAATTATGAAAATCGCAATGCTTACGATGCGGCAAAACGCATCCATAAAAGTGAATGGCTCAATTTGACAGGGCTTCATTCTCACATTGGTACTTTTATGTTGGAACCAAAGGCTTATGCTGCACAAGTGAAAGTGATGATTGACTTTATGCGTATTGTCGAACGCGAATTTGATATGACAATTGAATCTCTCGATTTTGGCGGTGGTTTCCCATCTCGTAACAAATTAAAGGGAACATATTTGCCACCAGAAGTATCAGTTCCACCACTTTCAGATTTTATAGCCGCAATTTCCAATACTCTTCTTTCTGAACTTTCTCCTGACGAATATCCAACGGTTTATATGGAAACAGGTCGTGGTCTCATTGATGAAGCAGGTTACCTCGTAACTACAGTTGATGCGATAAAGCGTCTTCCCAGTGGGCTTAAAAGTTACATCATTGATGCTGGTGTGAATTATTTATACACTTCAACTTGGTATAATTACAAGGTTGAAGTCGATCGCCCGATTGAAGGTTCTTACGAAAATTGTATTGTTTACGGTCCACTTTGTATGAACATTGATGTAGTTTTGGAAAATGCTTCCTTACCACCACTTTCACGCGGAACTCGCTTAATTCTTTCGCCAATGGCGGCTTATAATGTAACGCAATGGATGCAGTTTATTCGCTATCGCCCAGCCGTAGCGATGATTATGGATAATGGTGATATCGAGATTATTCGTCGTGCCGAAAACTTAGAAGATGTGGTCGGTCCAGAAAGATTACCAGAAAAACTGAAAAAATTTGAATTGTAATAAAATTAGGAGTAATTTTTGAAAAAACATCTTTTGCATTTTACGGATAATTTATTACACAGTTATTCGACTTTGCTTTTTATGAAAAGTCGCATCGTGGGAGCTTTGCTCCTACTTTGCACTTTATTCAACATAAATATAGCTATTTTGGGAGTGATCGCTTGGTTAACAACTTTTGCTTTTGCTCGCTTTATTGGTATAAAAAAGGAAGATGTTGTTCATACTGTTTACACCTACAATTCACTGTTAGTCGGCTTTGCCATTGGATATCTATTCAGGATAACGCCACTTTCTATTTTTCTCACAATTGGTGCATCAATTTTGACGGTGTTGCTTAGCTATACTTTATTTACGCTATTCAATTATTATTTGCGGCTTCCTGTTTTGAACATTCCTTTTACGATAGTTAGCTCGATTATTTACCTTGCTGCGGTAAAATACAGCGCCCTTTTTGTAGATGCTTCTTACTCAAAAGATGTGTTAAATATTGCAAGCTTACCACCTGTTTTACACGGATTTTTCAGTAGTTTTGGGGTCTTGCTTTTTTCTCCGTACGACATTATTGGAATTGTGGTAATTGTGGCAATTTTACTCTATTCTCGTATCATTTTTTTGCTTTCAGTTGTTTCTTATTTTGTAGGAATTTCTATTTTTGCACTTTTGAAAGGTAGCTACAGTCAAGCAATTTCAGATATATCATCTTTCAATTTTATTTTAATTGGAATTGCACTCGGTGGAATTTTTCTGATTCCATCAAAACGAAGCTACATTTTGGCATTAACTGGTGTAATAATTTCAGTTTTTATTCTTGATGCTGTTTCTGTATTTTGGTCAACTTTTGGCATTCCAATTTTCACATTACCATTTAACTTAGTAGTACTGCTTTTTGTCTATGTTCTCCGCAATGTAGGTTATCCGAAAGTGAATAATTTCATCAAGGAATCACCAGAAGAATCTCTTGCCAATTATTTGAATTTTTCGCGTAGATTCGATTATTTCACACCACAACCATTTCTCCCTTTTTCTGGAAAATGGACTGTTTATCAGGGATTTGATGATAAATGGACGCATAAAGGTCATTGGAAATATGCTTATGATTTTGTCATAACAGATGATGATGACAAAACTTTTTCTGAAAAAGGTATCAAATTAGCAGATTATTATTGTTATGGAAAACCAATTTTATCACCCATAAACGGTGTGATTGTCGAGGCTTCCGATTCGTTGCGGGATAATGCAATTGGCACAGTTGACCGCAAAAATAATTGGGGAAATTATATCATCATTTATTCTGAGTTTGGCTATTATGTAGAGATTTCACACCTTCAAACCAAATCGTTGAAAGTAAAAGTAGGCGATTTTGTAAAACACGGTACTATTTTGGCAAATTGCGGAAATTCGGGCTATTCACCACAACCGCATCTTCATATGCAAATTCAATATTTACCAAAATTAGGTTCGGAAACCTATCCATTTTTTTTCAGCAATATTAAGCAGAATAATGAATTGACGAAAAATGATTTGAAAATAAATATGAAAATTGAACCGGTTTCTTTTTCTCGTAAACATAACAAAATATTGCAATTTATTCTCGATGATTCTTTCATATATGAGGTTCAAAAAAATGGTGAAATATTTAGTGAAATAGAATTTAAAATTAAGATGCTCACTGATGGTTCCTATTTTTTCAGCCAAACAGACACGAATGACCGACTGTTTTTTGGGATAGAAAACAGCAAATTTGTTTTTTATAGTTACGATGGAAAACGAGACGGATTGCTTAAATATTTGTTTTATGGTTTACCCAAAATGCCTCTCATTAAAGAAAAAGGTCTTTTGTGGAAAGAAGAATTGCCAGACGAACTTTTTTCTTCTAAAAAAGGTTGGATAATGATGCTAATTAAGTCATTTAAACATAATTTGGGTGGCGTAATGGGGAATTATAAAATGGAAAATGATTACACTATTCGTGGCGAAATTTCATCGATGAAACTTAAATCTAAAATAGTTTTGGATAAAAATAAAGGGTTTAGGGAAATTTTTGTAACAAAAGATAATGTTGAGTGGAGATTAAGTTTAAAAAAATGAAAATATTTTTAATTGTTTTTTTTCTTTGCTTAGCATCGTTTATGATGGCTGAATTATCTTTTTCTGCGGATTTATTGTATTTTAAATACGATGCAAACGAACGATTCAGAGATGGCGACTATGAAAATATTTCGGCGAAATATTCCAATAAAAAGCACAATTTTACTTTTTCACTTTTAAATCAGCGTACCAACACAAAAGAAAATTCGCAAATTATTTCTCAAAATTATGATGTAAATGTTAATGAAATTTGGACAGATTCTGTTTTTTATTGGGTTGATGATGAATTAGTTGTATTTGATACTATTTTTTGCGATACAACTTATACATTTGCCGAAATGATTTCCGACACGCTAAATTTTTCGGAAACAGCAATAATTCAAAATGAGATATTGCTCGGCTGGCAATATCAATTTTCAAAAAAACACTCTGCTGGAATCGAAGCCAAATATATGTTTTTCAAAGAAAATAACATTAACTCCGCCTATTCGATAAATGTGAATTATGGACACAAAATGGGAAAGTTATCATCAAATTCTGCTGTTTGTGCGACGCAAATAAACTCTTCCTATGTTGAAAATAATTGGAATTTTATCCCTGCTGGTTATGAGAAAATTGAGCAAACGACAACTTACAATGACACAGTTTATCAGTTCGAGCCAGATAGCCTAATCACCACAATGGAGCAAAATGGCGCTTACGAATATCCAGTTTATGAATCGCAAGAATTTGAGGATAATTTCCAAACAATTCAATTTTCGCAAGATTTAACCTACATTAATAATCGTTTGCTATTAAATGCAAATGGACATATTTTCAAAACAGTTAATTCCGCTTTGCAAGATGATGATTACCGTTATTTTGTGAATGGAAATATAGCTTGGTATTTTGATTATTTTGGAATTTATGGCGGTGGTTCTACAGGAAATTCATTTATGCAAAATAATTCAAAAACCCTCAATATTTCGGTGGATATAACAGATTGGAGTGCTAATCTTGGTACGATTATCTATCCATTTTACCGAAACTGGAGTATTGCTTACGAAGCAAAATTTACCAAGTATCAAAGTGATTATTCCATCACTTCACATTTATTAAATATTTATTTTAAATTATAAAGCAGAGAGGAGAATTTATGAAAAAAATACTAATAGTTGCGATGATTTTGGTCACATTTGGAATTATTGCAAAAGAGCTTAATTTTACTGAAATCAAGGAAGCGTACACAAAATCATACGAGTATGAAACTTTAGAAAAATATGATTATGCGATAAAATCGCTTAATAAAGTTCAAAAAAATTATGCGGATGAATATACGATTAATTATCGTTTGGGTTGGTTGCATTATTTGCATGGAAAATATTCAAATGCGTTAGAATATTTGGGGAAAGCACTTGTGGTAAATTCATATTCTGTAGAAGCGTTGAACACAAAAAACTTAGTGCATATTGCTCAAAAAGAGTGGCAAAAATCGGAAGAACTATCTGCGAAAATTATTGAAATAGATTACTATAATGTGAGTGCAAATTACTGGTATTCATATTCATTGAAAATGCAAAAAAAATATGATTTAGCGATTAAAATTGACCGAAAAATGTTGGTGATTTTTCCAACTTCTGCTATTTTTCTACAAGAATTGGCAGAAAATCTAAATTTGAATAACAAGTCAGAAGAGAGCTATCTTATTTTCAGTGGATTACTAATTCTTGATCCGACAAATCAAAGTGCGATAGCTTTTTTTGAGAATTTAGAAAAGAAAGATTAATTATTCAGGATTTTCATCATCCAAAAAGTAGATAGATTTTCGATGGTATCTTCACCGATTTCCATTCGAGAAGCATTGATGAAATATGAATTTCGTTTTTCTTGCAAGTATTCTTCTGGAAAAATGTAGGTTCCTTTTTTTGTTTTGAATTTTTCCAAATGAGCAATAGCATTTTTGTACCATTTACTTTTTCTTGTTGGCTCAAATGGACTCATCAAATTTAATCGAAAAAGCAACTCATTTATTTGCGGTGATTTTTCATCAATGTTACTAAAACATGGCAACCAAACATTCCAACCAACCACAAAAAATCTTTTTGGAAATGATACCGTCACGCCGTAGCCTTCTGGAAAATCTTGGTATTTTTTATTTAAAATATAATTAATAACCGTGTCAATTTTTTCTTTGAATTCGCTGTAATATGCAGCAAACGCGAATAAATCATAAATCCAAGGTAGAGCGAAGTCATCATTTTCATACAACAATGGGTCAATTATTTTGTGATTTTCGAATGCGGGTGGAAAATCTTTAAAAAGAACTTTGTCGATAAAGACATTATAGTTTTTCTTTTTTGCAAAACCATAGAGTAAATCGAGACGATTCAAAACAAAATCACGCACATTTTTTTCGTCTGTAAAGCCAGCTTTTGCTAAGAATGAAGATACAATTGTTTGTAAAAAATAGTCATTATGCGGAAGTTCAGACTCCTCTTCCGAAACTTCTTGCAACCAGTTTATGTGTTTAGCTACATTTTTGTCAAAATTACTTACACCTTTTTTGATACCCAATTGAAGTAATTTTCCCAAAGAATTTTCGAGACTTTTATCATATCCGCCGTGAATATTGTCATAACTACGGCGAGTTTTTAGGCATTTCATCCAATATTTTGCGTCCTTGTGTTGCAACAGTTCATAGCGTAGCATACCAATGTCATAATCCACTTCTTCGTTTGCCAATTCTGTGGCAATGCGGTAACGAATTATTGGATTTGCATTTTCAAAAAGATAATCAATTGTCTGATTTTTTTTCAAAGTTCCCCCGAAATTTAATTACAAAACGATTTTAATAACATTCTCTTTAGTGTCAAATGAATTTTTGAATGTTATGATTTGTTCTCAATATTTTTGATTATTTTTTCTTGCATAACAACCATTTTTTTTAGTTGCTGCACGTAATCTTCATAAATCTTTTTAATGTCTTTATAGAGTTCTTTATTCTCGTTTTCAGAGTTTTTTGAAGGTACTGCTTTTTTGGTAACAATATTTTTTTCTACTTTTTTTTCGTCGATCAAAAACATTTCGCCGGTGCCAGATAAAAACCAATTCATGTTTACTTTGTGTGTTTCACAAATTTTGTGAAGAAAATCTGCAGTTGGCAGTCGTAAACCTTTTTCATAGCGGCTAATAGCGGCTTGAGTGGTGGCAATTGAATCTGCGAAATCTTTCTGATTCAAGCCCAACTTTGCGCGTATTTTTTTTAACCTATTCGCTAACTGCTCCATCTATTCTCCGTTTTGAATTATACCAATCTGGAATATTTATCTTGACAAATATACCGAATGGAATTTCTATTGACTCGACATTTTTGTCAATGAAAATTTATTTTAATTAATGGAGGTTAAAATGAAAAAAGTTACAATGATTGTTTTGTTAGTTGTGTTTATGGTTTCGGCTCTTTCGGTTTGGAGTATTGTGAAAAAAGGTGACGGTCAATTAATTACAAAAGTTGAATGTAGGGCATCAGGTGATTTTCAACCAAAACCATTAAATGATAATTTTGTTGCACCAATTTTACCCAAAAAATCTGAAACACTTTTGTGTGTGGCTGGAGATTTTAAGCCTCGTCCAATCAAAAGAGATTCACTCTTATTGTGTGTAAGCGGTGACTTTAAACCACGCCCCCTAAAAAGAAAGAAAAATGATGTGACGGGAAGTTAATTAGTAAAAATTATTTATAATTAAAATTTAAAAATTTTTCTTGCCAAAAAAATCTATCATCAAAATTAGGAGATAAATCTTAAATTGGTAAAGGGGTAACTTTGGTTTGGGTGATAGATTTATTGGATAGTTATGGTTCTGGTTTGCTTCGGATAATATGCTTGACGGTTTGGGCTATAATTTCAAACAAACAAACAGAATCTAATTTTTCTGATAAAATTGGGAAGTATTTTATTGATTATTTGGCGTTGTATGTTGTTTGGAACCTGTTTATGATTTTTACTAATTTCTCTGGCAATGTTTACCTTGTGTTTTGGTCGTTAGTAAATATTTTAAAATTTATATTTTTCATTAAAATCATAGTTGAATTATTTTCTTGGGAAAAATGGATTGCGTCGATAGTAATTTTGTTATTAATGATACCATCAATATTTGCTTCTGTTTTTTCATATATGCGAGATGATTATTATCCATTGAATACAATAGATTTTTACAATAAAATTTTATTTCTTGTTCTGTCAATAGTCATTTTGAGTAATATTCTAAAAAGTGAATCATTTGTTCAAAATTTGAAGGCATTCTTTATTTTTTCTGGATTTGTGCTTTATTTTGGGTTGCACATTGTAGGGCGAGTTTTATTAATGTATGGTCAAGATTGGCAATTCAATAAAATGGCAAATTTAGTAAGTTTATTTTTTTGGTTAGGGAGTACCTTTTTTATATGGAATATCAAGAAATCCAAGCATTTGTTCTAATCTCATCAATCGTATTGGTGTCATTTGTTTTTATTACGGTTTATTTAATCGTAAAGCTGAAATTAAACGACATTTTATTGAAAAAATCGGAAGAAAAATTACGCAAATTTAATGATAGTTTGCAGACAATTATAAATGAAAAAACGGTGGAATTAAGAAAATCGGAAAAGCGCTTTAAATTACTTTACGAGCTTAATGAAGAAATTTTGGATAATTCACCAGCAGGAATCATCAAATACGATAAAAACCACAAAGTCGAATTTGCTAATTTGGAGATTAAAAATATTTTTAATCTTTCAGATATTGAATTTACGGAGCTAATCAAATCTGATATTGAAAAAGTCCATAAATTCAAAGAAATTGGTTTGCAACATCATTTCAAAATATTATCTGAAGGTAAAAGAGTTGTTTACGAATCAAATTTCATTTTGGCAAACGAGGAAAAAAGATTTGTGGAAATAAAAGGCTCATCACTCTCTGAAGATGAGAATTTTGCCGGCGCGGTGATTTTGATAAACGACATTACCGAAAGCGTTTTAGCTGAACAAAAACTGCAGCAAAGTTACGCAATGCTGCGAAAAGCAACCGGAGATATCATTCAAGCGATGGCTTCCACTTCCGAAATGCGCGACCCCTACACAGCGGGACATCAACAACGGGTGGCAAATTTAGCGATGGCAATTGCCAAAAAAATGAATGTTTCAGGTGACCAATTTGAAGGGATAAAATTTGCTGGTATTATTCACGATATTGGGAAAGTTTCCGTTCCTACTGATATTCTCACTAGACCGGGGAAAATTACCGAGATGGAATTTGCCGTCATTAAAAATCATAGTCAAGCTGGTTACGATATTTTGAAAAAGATAGAATTTCCGTGGCCAATTGCTGAAATTGTTTATCAACATCACGAGCGATTAGATGGGCTTGGTTATCCGCGTGGTTTGAAGGGCGATGATATTAGGCTTGAAGCAAGAATTTTATCTACTGCGGATGTGGTGGAAGCAATGACTTCCCACCGTCCTTATCGCGAAGCTTTGGGCATTGATGTGGCACTCGCTGAAATTGAAAAATTTAAGGATGAACGGTACGATGTTGATGTGGTAAATGCTTGTAAATCTCTCTTCGAAAGTGGTGAATTTACTTTTTAAGGGCTAGGTTTTGAAAAATTTCATCATTTTTTTTTTGTTACTTTTCAGCAACATTTCTGCTATTGAAGTACCGTTTTCGAAACATAAAACCTCCGAAAATAAAATTGCCAATTTTGTGCGCGTTGTGCCGGCAGATTCTGCAAAATGTCAGTTGCAAACAGATGTTTGGCTGTGGAACGACGGCAAAAATATTTACTTCAATTTTGAATGTGAAATTGACGGAAAATTCAAAGTTGGAAAATTTGCCGAAAATGACAATTTGGTAGAAGCAGACCATATTCGTGTTCAATTAATTACAGACAAAAACGACAGTTATTCATATTGTTACTATTTTTTTCCACTCGAAAACAAATATGATGCCATTCGAGATGCTAATTTTTTTATGGATGAAAGTTGGAACAGCTCGTATCTTTATCAAGGTGAAATTAATGCGAAAAATTGGATAATTTCTGCAAAAATACCGTTCCAAGATTTACGTTTTGATGGTGCTGCACCACACAATTGGAAAATGATTATTACGCGCTATTTTTCCGAAACGAAAGAACATTATTCACATCCATTTGTATTGGTAAAAATGGGTGGTGATTATTTTAAAAAAGCGACAAAAATTACGATTAATAACGAGATTAAACACGACAAAAATATTCAAATTAAACCATATTCAATTATTTCACGCGATTTTGAAAAAGATGATTATGTGTTTGGGGTAGGGCTTGACACATCGTATAAACCGTCGAATTCAATGAAACTGAAGTTGAGCATTAATCCAGATTTTACCGATGTTCCTATTGATGCCGAGGTAGATGAGCACAATTCGATAAATGCTCCGTCTCTCGCAGAAAACAGATTTTTCTTCACGGAAGATGTAGATGCGTATGGTGTTTCGAACGACCTTTTTTACTCGCGTAATATTGTGCAACCGTTGTTTGCGTTCAAAATTACGGACAGTAATGGTAATTATAATCTTGGTTTTCTTTCTACCAAAGATAATGACGAAAATGCAGATGTTTACAATATTTTAGCTTTCAAACCAAAATGGAATAATGCTTCTGTGCAGCTATCATATTTGAACAGAATGAATGAAAATTATCAAAGTCATGTTTTTCACATTAATCCGAGTTGGCAGATCAATACTCATCAATGGATTTGGTTTGAACTAAATATTTCTCATAATTACAGTGCTGAAAATTGGCTTTCAAAGCAACCGGTGAATAATGGCTACTTCGGAAAATTGGGATATGGCGCTGTTTTTGATGATTTTTTTGTAAGATTGAAAATGCAGAAAATCAGTAAAGATTTTGACCCTAAAATGGGATATGTTAATTTAACTGGGTTTAGCCAATTTAATGCAATGATTTGGAAAGAAACAGAGTTGAAAAACAAGATTTTCAATAAAATGGAGAGTTCATATTTTGGAAATGTTGAACTGGAAAATGAAACAGATAAATTATTAAATCAATACCAAAATTTTGGTATTGATTTTTCCACAAACCTTGACCTTGGTATTTCGGCAAATATCTCGCAAGGAAGAGAATTTTACGCAGAAAGCTATTTCAATCAAAATATGCATTCACTTGGATTTAAACAAACCTCACTCGGTTTTTTGCAAGTGCATATGACATTCACAAATGGCGAAAGAATACTGTATAGTTTGAGTAAGATGTGTCAATTTAAGACATTGCAGTTTGGTGTTTTTGGAGATGTAAGCAAATTTGCTTCATATTCAATTTCAGCAGATAAAACAAGATATTTGAACCTTGTCAAAAGTGAAAATATTGATGATGAATATTGGGTGGGTAATTTAGATATTTCTTTGAATTTATCGAATAATTTGTCTCTCAAAAATGGCATTCGATATGACGATTTTGAATATGCAGGAATAGTAAAACACTTTGGATTTTTCAGTAATTTCCATTATCAAATGAATAATAATGTTGATATTTACTTAGGCTACAAAACATCTACAAACGAAATAGAAAACCGCAGTATTGCTGATTATAAAACGGTTTTTTTGAAGGTTGGATTTCAATTTTAGAGTTACAATTAGTTTTCAATTGACAATCGATTCTCAATTAGAAAAAAGACACAAAAGAATTGAGTAAGGGAGTGAAGTTGATGAATAATCAAAAAGCAATTGATGGTATCATCGCCAAATACAATGGTAAAAAAGGTGCGTTGATTCCATTATTACAAGAAGTTCAGGAAATTGATCGTTATCTTTCGAAAGATGCAATGCGATATGTTTCCGAAAAAACTGATGTGAAATTAGCACAAATTTATGGTGTCGCAACTTTCTATACAATGTTTCGTCTCAAACCGCAAGGCAAGCACATTATCCGCATTTGCAAAGGAACGGCCTGTCATGTTTCAGACGCAAATTCCATCTTAAAACAGCTTCGCGAAACGCTACAATTGGAAGGTGATGAAGATACAACCAAAAATGGAATTTTCACATTGATGGAAGTAGCGTGCCTTGGCTGTTGCAGTTTGGCACCCGTAATGATGATAAATGACGACACATTTGGTAAATTAGTGCCGGAATCAATTTCGGAAATTTTGAAAAAATATAAGTAGGGGGGAGATTTGAACCTTTCAATAAAAGTTGGATTAGGGAGTTGTGGACTGGCGGCAGGAGCCGGCGAAGTTTACGATGCAATTGAAAAATATTTAGCAGAAAATAAGTTAAATATCAATTTGCAAAAGACGGCGTGCATCGGTTTATGTTTTGAAGAACCGTTGATGGAAATTATTGCGAATGGAGAAAAATCCATTACTTACGGTCAAGTTACAGCGGCACAAATTGGTGATTTGATTGAAGCATTTCAAATTGGAAAACCCATTCCAGAAAATGTGGTTTTATCGAACTTTATGGTTGCTTCCGAAAATGAAAACCTGCAAAAACAAAAACGAATTGTTTTGCGAAACTGTGGTATTATCAATCCACAATCGATTGAAGATTATTTAGCAAGAGATGGCTATAAAGCACTCGAAAAATCTCTTAAACTAGAAAGAAAAGAGATTATTGACGAGATGAAAAATTCTGGTTTACGCGGTCGTGGTGGAGCTGGTTTTCCGACCGGTTTGAAATGGGAATTTGCTTACAACGCCCAAAATGATAAAAAATATATTGTCTGCAACGCAGATGAGGGCGACCCTGGTGCTTTTATGGACAGGAGTGTTTTGGAAGGTGACCCGCACAGTGTCATCGAAGGGATGATTATTGGTGCTTTTGCAATTGGCGCAGATGAAGGTTACATCTACTGTCGAGCAGAATATCCACTCGCAATTCGTCATCTCAAAAAAGCAATTGTAGATGCCGAAGCAGAAGGTTTTTTGGGCGACAATATTTTAGGAACAAATTTCAAATTCAAACTTCACATAAAAGAGGGTGCCGGCGCGTTTGTTTGTGGTGAAGAGACGGCGTTGATGGCATCAATTGAAGGCGAACGCGGTATGCCTCGTATTCGTCCACCATTTCCTGCACAATCTGGATTGTGGAGCAAACCAACTAATATTAACAATGTAGAAACTTTGGCTAATATCGCGTGGATTATTTTGAATGGCGCTTCTGAATACAAAAAATATGGCACGGAAGATAGTCCCGGTACAAAAGTTTTTGCACTTGCTGGAAAAATCAAAAATAGCGGGCTCATCGAAGTACCAATGGGCATTCCGTTGAAAGATGTGATTTATGGAGTTGGTGGCGGAATGAAAACCGAAAAACCATTCAAAGGAGTGCAATTGGGCGGACCTTCTGGTGGTTGCGTTCCCGCATCGCTTTTGGACACAACGGTAGATTATGCCTCGATTAACAAAACTGGTGCCATTATGGGTTCTGGCGGAATGGTAGTGATGGACACTGGAACTTGCATGGTCGATGTGGCTAAATTTTTTCTGGATTTCACTCAAAAAGAATCTTGTGGAAAATGTACTTTTTGTAGGATTGGAACGAAACGAATGCTCGAAATTTTGACGAAAATTACCGAAGGAAAAGGCAAAATTGAAGATCTTCAAAAACTGGAAGAATTGTCGGAAAATATCATCAAAGGTTCGTTATGTGGATTGGGGCAAACTGCGCCGAATCCCGTTCTGACCACAATGAAATATTTCAAAGAAGAATATTTGGAGCATATCAAAGAAAAAAAATGCTCAGCTGGTGTTTGCGTTGCTCTTCAAAAATATGAAATAATTGCTGATAAATGTATTGGTTGCACGGTTTGTGCAAAGAAATGTCCGGTAAATGCGATTTCCGGAGAAGTAAAGAAAGTACATTTCATCAATCAAACTGAGTGTATAAAATGTGGAATTTGTTTTGATGTGTGTAAATTTAACGCAATCAATAAATCATAATGGGGAATCTGAAATGATAACGATATTATTGAACGGGAAAAAAATTAAAGTAGAAGCAGGAAAAACGATATTGGAAGTGGCAAATGCGAATGGAATTGAGATTCCAACTTTGTGTCACGATGAAGAATTGAAGCCATTCGGCTCGTGTTGGGTTTGTGCGGTAAAAGTGAAAAATCGCCGAGGTTTTGTAACATCTTGCGGTACGGAAGTTTTGGACGGAATGGAGATTGAAACTGATTCTGAAGAGGTGAGAAATGCGCGTAAAATGGCACTAGAACTTTTGCTTTCTGACCATTATGCAGATTGTGAAGCACCTTGTAAAATAGCGTGTCCGAACCAAGTTGACATTCAAAGTTATGTCTCATTAATTGCGAATGGTGAATTTGGCGAAGCCGCAAAAGTTATCAAGGAAACCTTGCCGATGCCTCTCTCGATTGGTAGGGTTTGTCCAGCTTTTTGCGAAGAAGAATGTCGCCGTGATATTGTCGATGAACCAATTGCGATTCGTCAATTGAAGCGTCATGCCGCGGATTATGATTTAGTGAATGATTGGTCGTATGTCCCTGAAAAAAAGGCGGCAAAAAATAAGAAAGTTGCCATTATTGGTGCTGGACCTTCTGGTCTAACTTGTGGCTATTATCTTTCTAATGAAGGCTACGATGTGAAGGTTTTTGAGTCTGCTCCAAAGGGCGGTGGATGGCTTCGTTATGGTATTCCAGAGTATCGACTTCCCAAGGAAATAT
This sequence comes from Candidatus Cloacimonadota bacterium, assembly GCA_018645365.1. Taxonomy (GTDB): domain Bacteria; phylum Cloacimonadota; class Cloacimonadia; order Cloacimonadales; family TCS61; genus TCS61. Next base: position 39,520 of record JABGOP010000001.1, on the reverse strand, counting down.
TAGATGCAGAAATTGCATTAATGTGCAAAAATGGAATGGAAATTGAATATAATGTTGAAGTTGGCAAAGATGTTTCACTTTCCGAATTGAGCAAAAATTATGACGCTATTTATTTGGCAATTGGTGCTCAAAAAGCTGTACCAATGCGTATTGAAAATAGTGATTTAGCTGGTTGTTATCTCGGTGTAGATTTTTTGAAAGATGTTGTTTTAGAGAAAAATCCAGAAGTTGCTAAAAATGTTGCTGTCGTTGGTGGCGGAAATACTGCGATCGATTGTGCTCGCACCGCAAAAAGATTGGGTAGCGATGTTACCTTGATTTACCGTCGTACTCGCAAAGAAATGCCAGCAGAAGCTTACGAAGTGGACGCAGCTGAAGAAGAAGGCATTAAGTTTCATTTCCTCACAAACCCAGTTAAAAACATTGGTAAAGATGGAAAATTAAGTAAAATTGTTTTGGAAAAAATGAAATTGGGCGAGCCTGACGAAAGTGGAAGACGCCGTCCAGTTGCGACTGGTGAAACTTTTGAAGAGTATTTTGGTACTGTAATTGCCGCAATTTCGCAAAAACCAGAAATTCAATTCTTATCGCAAAATGAAAATAAAATTGATGGCAAAGAGCTACCTTTGACGAGATGGGATACCATCGAAGCTGACGAAGAGACGCAATTTACCGGCATTGCCAATATTTTTGGTGGTGGAGATTTTAGGCGTGGACCGGCAACAGCGATTGAAGCGATTGCTGATGGACGCAAAGCTTTCCAAGCAATTGAACGATTTTTGGATGGAATGTTGGTGGAATTACCAGCTTCAAAATTTGATTCCAAAAAAGAGAAAAGACTGAAAGATGTTGACCCAAAAGAGTTTGCACAATACGAAAAAATTGCACGCATGATAATGCCGGAACTTGATGCGACAGAGCGTGCTACCAACTTTGAAGAGGTGGAAACTGGTTTTGAAGATAATGATGCGTGTGCGGAAGCGAAACGCTGTTTAGAGTGCGGATGTCACGTGAACGAAACTTGTGATTTGCGAAAATATTCAACCGATTACAAAATAAATCCCGATATTTTTAGCGGCGATAAAAACAAACATCCTATTGATCATAGCCACCCATTTATTCAACGAGATGCAAATAAATGTATCAACTGTGGGCGTTGTGTGCGAATTTGTGCAGAAATTCAAGGACCAGGCGTTTTGGGCTATATTTATCGTGGTTTTGTAACTTACGTGGCACCTGAATTCGATGGAAGTTTAACGAAAACGGCTTGCGAATCTTGCGGAAAATGTATCGAGGCTTGTCCAGTAGGTGCGTTACTTCCGAAAAATTATAATTTCAAACTTAATCCACGCATTTCAAAAATTACCACGCAAAATTGTGGGCTTTGTGGAACTGGTTGTGAAATTGATGTAAACACGCAATCTGGAAGAGTTACCGTCATTAATCCAGTGGAAAATGAAAGTTTCAATGAACGAAATTTGTGTTTTGCAGGAAAATTCGGTTGGCAAATATTTGGTCAAACAGATCGCATTTTAGAACCACTTTCTAAAACGGAAAATGATTACGAAAAATGCGAAGATATTTCTGTTATTTTGTCAGAAATCAAAGAGAAAGTAGCAAACGCAAAATCAAAAAAAATCTACATTTCTCCATCAGTTTCGCTCGAAGAAATGTTGGTTATGAAGCAAGTTGCGAAAAATATTGGAGCAGAAATTTCATCTCTTTCGTATCGTGAAAATTTCACTGATAAAATTGCTAAAACCAAAACTTACAATGACATCAAAAAAGCAGAAGTAATTGTTTTGGTCGGAAAAATTAGCCATACTTTGAAAATTTTAGCGAGGAATGAACAACGAAGTGGTAAAAAATTATTCATTTTTACAGATAAGAAATCAGAGTTTAATAATTTTGCAGACGAACTTTTTGCACTTTCCGAATTGAAGGATTTTAATGCTAATTTGGCGAAGACATTGTTTATTTATGACCGTCATAATTTGACGGAAAAAACAATTTGGCAAACTTGGAAAAAAGCAACCGAAATTTGTGATTTCGCAGAAGGTTCAGGTGTACTGGAAACTACTAGCTACGCAAATTTTAAAGGTTTACAAGCTTTGAATATAGCTGAAGGTGTTGAAGAAAAAATTGATCTTGGCATTTATTATGGTGAAAAACGCTCACAAAATAACGCAAAATTCTCGGTGATGTTCAATTCCCATTTGGGCGAAAATGAAACCGCAAATTTTGTGTTGCCGAAACCAACTTATCTCGAAATGGACGGAACTACAATTGCAAATGATGGCAGAATTTGTGAATTTAAAAATCCACAAAAATCTGCGATGTTTAGCGAGATGTTAGAAACTTTGAAAATTGCTGGTTTATTGGGAAATTCAGATGAAGAAATATGGCTTGAAAAAGCAAAACATATTTCGATTTTGCAGGGTGAAGAGATGTCGAAAAATGAGTTGACAAAATACTTAAATTCGATTGAAAATCTGCAAACCGAAAAATTCAAAAAAGTAACAGTTCAGCGAAAATTAATTGCTAACTTGAAAGAATCAACCAAAAAATAATTGCTGTAAAAATGCGAACAAAAGGAGCTAAAAGCTCCTTTTGTTGGTTTTAAAGGAGTTAGGATGAAATTTATTGGAGCTCATGTTAGTGTGGCTGGTGGGGTGGCAAATGCACCCCTGAATGCCCAAAAAATTGGTGCAAAAGCGTTTGCGCTTTTCACCAAAAACCAAAGACAATGGAGTGCAAAATCGCTTTCGAAAGAAGATATTCTGGCATTCAAAACGAATTTAGAAAAAACTGGAATTTTGTCAAAATATGTTTTACCGCACGATAGTTATCTGATCAATTTGGGGCATCCAGAGGCTGAAAAATTAGAGAAATCGCGTTCTGCTTTTTTAGATGAAATGCAGAGATGTGAACAACTTGGTTTGCAACTTTTAAATTTTCATCCCGGCTCACACTTGGGCAAAATTTCAGAAAAAGAATCGCTCAAAAAAGTAGCAGAATCGATAAACTTCGTGTTTTCGCAAACTAAGAATGTGATGGCAGTTATCGAAAATACCGCTGGTCAAGGCAATAATATTGGTTTCCGATTTGAGCATTTAGCAGAAATTATCGTAAATGTGAACGACAAGTCGCGCGTTGGCGTTTGCCTCGACACTTGCCACACTTTTGCATCTGGCTATGATTTACGTACCGAAGAGGCTTGCGTAAAAACCTTTATAGAATTTGAAAAAATTGTTGGTTTTGAATATTTGAAGGCGATGCACATTAACGACAGCAAAAAAGAACTCGGCTCACGCGTTGACCGTCATGAAAGCATTGGTAAGGGTTTTATCGGGTTAGACGCTTTTAAACTTTTGATGAATGATAGCCGTTTTGACAATATTCCCCTCATTTTGGAAACACCAAATTCAGAAAGTTGGGCGACTGAAATTCAAATGTTATACGGTCTGTAAATTGTAATTATTTTTTCACCAACTTGATGTAGAGGTGTTCTACCTTGCTTCTTGCCCAAGGTGTTTTTCTTAAAAATTTAAGGCTAGATTTGATTGAAGGGTCATAGTTGAAGCAACGAATTTTGATTTTTATGCCAAGTTTTTTCCAGCCGTATTCATCGACCAATCGTTCCAAAATATCCGCTAATTTTATTCCGTGTAGTGGATTGTTAAGATTATTGTTCACGTTTCCCCACTTTGTATAAAATTTTGTTCCTTGGTATTAATTTACTAAAATATTGTGCGGAAAACTTTAACTATTTATTTTGCTTTCTAATTCTTTGATTCTGTTTTCTGTTTTAGATAATCTAACTGCAAAAAACAAAACCATTGAAGAAAGATACATAACTATTCCACCTGCTTGTATTTGGATATTTCCTTTCAACCCTCCGGTAGTTATCATAAAAGTTCCACACAAACAAAGAATAATTCCTAAAAACATAAACGTTACTTGCTGTATCTTATTCATTCTTTCTCCTCCTTCATATTTGATTAAAATTCGAACTTCTTATTTTTGTACTATCAGATAAATGTAATTCCAATTTCGTGTAATGTTTGTGTTCGCGACAATTTTGTCGTGAACATCTCTTTTACATCCATCTCTTTTCAGCTTACCACCGAACAAAATAATCTCTCATTTTTTGTCAAATAATTTTTTGTTTGCCAAAAATTTGTTCCACAAATTCGGCTACATTAAAGTCATGTAAATCGTGGTAGGTTTCTCCCATTCCCACTAATTTTATCGGAATACCGAGTTGGTGTTTAATGCCAATCACAATACCACCTTTCGCAGTTCCATCTAATTTTGTCAAAACTAATCCGCTCAAGTTTGTGGCTTTATTAAACATTTCAGCTTGCGTAATGGCGTTTTGCCCAGTGGTGGCATCTACCACCAAAAGAGTTTCGTGGGGTGCATCTGGCAAAACTTTCTTGATGGTTCGCTCGATTTTGGCAAGCTCATTCATCAAATTCACTTTTGTGTGCTGTCGCCCGGCTGTATCTATCAAAACCACATCAAATTTTTTGGCTTTCATCATTCCATCATAAACTACCGAAGATGGGTCTGCACCTTCCTGTTGCTTCATTATTTCAGCACCAGTTCGTTTTGCCCAAATAGAAAGTTGATCGATTGCTGCTGCACGAAATGTATCAGCCGCTACCATCAAAACTGACTTTCCAGATGATGTGTATCGTTTCGCTAATTTTGCAATTGTTGTAGTTTTTCCAACGCCATTTACGCCGGTAAATAGTACCACAAACGGTTTTTGGTTTGAAGATTTGAAAGCATCGTTGGCGTTGTAATCTTGCAAAAGTAGTTCGCGAATTATCACTTTCAAAACAGCTTGAATTTCATGGGCGGAAGTGATGTTATCTTCTTTGATTTTTTGCCTTAATTTCTCAATAATATCCAAACTAGTTTGTACACCTACGTCGGCTTGAATGAGAATTTCTTCCATTTTTTCGAGTAACAATTCATCGACTTTTCCGCTGATTTTAAGTAATTCAGAAATTTTGGAGAAAAAGCCAAAATTAACTGTTTTTTTTGAAGTTGTAGTTTTTTTTTGTCTTTTTTTTAATAAAATTATGATTGTAAAAATTGCTAAAATTACCGCTAAGCTAATGTAAATAATTTTTGTATATTCCATTTGGTATTACCTCAAAATTAAAAAAAATGGCAGACATTTCTGTCTGCCAAAAATAAACACTTCAAAAGCTATTTCGCTGCTTTTTCTTTATTAAAATAGGCTGCAAGGCGTGCTTTTCTACGAGATGCAGTGCGTTTGTGAATCACATGTCTTTTTGCCGCTTTATCCAATTTTGAATAAACTTCTTGCAACAATTTTTCTTTGTCTTCAACTGACATATCGCTCTTCATTTTTTTTGTAAGCGTTTTGATCGTACTTTTTACATAATGATTCTGTGCCGATCTTTTTACTTCTTGTCGCAATCTTTTTTCACAAGATTTATGATTTGGCATTAATTCCTCCATTGCTATAATTTTCAGTGTCAAAAAAAGTTAGCACCTTTTTCTGTCAAAATAAATTTTATTTTAATCCATCTTTTATGGGACAAGTACCAACACATTTTAAACAAAAGATGCAATTTTTATCGGTAATTTCTTCAAAATTCATAATTTGAATTTTCATCGGACAATTCCTTATGCAATTATTGCAATCGATGCAAACTTCCCAATTTCGTTTAATCATAAATTTTTTCAAACGAAACCTCTTTCCAATAATTTGTAAAATGTTCATAAAAGCAGCGTATGGACAGACAAATCTGCACCAAAATCGCTCGACGAAAAAGCCGAAAACAAAGAGAATAATTAGTGTCGTGAGCAGTGCGAAACCAAGTGGAATGAAGAACGCTAAAATTTGGATGGGGCAAAACTTCATGTATTTGTACTGCATCAAAAAAATGGCGAGAAATAGCGTGATGACAAAGATTATGTATTTTATGGAACTCAATAATTTTTCCAGTTTTTGAGGAATAATTATTTTTTTTCTTTTGTTAAGTTTAAAAAAATATTCTTGCAGTGTGCCAAGAAAACAGATGTATCCACAAAATTTTCTACCAAAAAAAATGGTGGAAATTGCGATTAAAATTCCTAAAATAGCGGTAACTGTGTAAACGGTAAACCCTCTTAGAATCATCGGTCCGAAACAAATAGCAGCGTACGGACAGAATTGATGCACCGAGTTTATTTTGAGTGGTGCCAAAATAAGAATCAATAAAAAACCGATGCCAAAACTGACATTCATAATTATTTTGCGCCGTTTTTCCATACAAATTTCCCCTTTTTTATGGTTGCTAAAATTTTGATTTTATCAATATTTTTTTCGTTGAAAATGTCATTTTTTAAAACAACAAAATCAGCTTGTTTTTGCTTTTCAAGCGTACCAAATTTTGTGTCATCATTTGAAATTTCAGCAGCTTTTTTGGTGTAAATTTCAGTGGCTTGAAATGGTGTAAGTTGTTCATTTTTATTGTGCATTTTGGTCGCTGCGTTTATTCCTTGCAGTGCATTTAAGTCTGTGATGTACCAGTCTGAACCACCGGCGAGAAGTATGTTTCGTTTAAAAATTGAAGCTAATCTATTTGTCTGTAATGTGCGTTTTTTACCCAGTCGGTTTTCGTACAAACCATCTTTTCCAGCCCACAATCTATCGAACATTGGTTGCATCGAGACACTCACCCTTGCTTTTGCGATTCTATCCAAAATTTCGTTGGAAGTTAGCTCATTGTGAATGATGATGTGTTTCAAATTTTTGGGATTTTCTGATTCGACTTTTTCGTAAAATTTTAAAATTTGCTCAATAGCTTTATCACCGATGCAATGAATGGCGATTTGCAGATTGTTTTGATGTGCTTTTTGAATGAAATTTTGCCAAAATTCGTCGCTTCGATAGAGAATCCCAGAAGTTTTATTGTTGTCGGAATATGGCTCTGAAAGTGCGGCGGTATAAGAACCGAAAGAGCCGTCTGCTAAAATGCAACCGCCGATTCGTGGCGAATTTACAGAAAGAGCTTTTTGCACATCCGAAATCTGTGGATACAAAATAAATTCGACCGGAAATTTGTTTAAATTATCTTTGATTAATTGGAAATGTTTGAGGTCAGAAAAACCGTTCCCCACCATCGTATGAACGGTAGTATGACCGTTTTCTACAGCTATTTTTGCCGCTCGTGAATATGCTTTCAAAATAAATTCATCACTTAAATTTCGATTGAACCAATTTGATGCTTTTCCGTTTTGTCGTTTGAAAAGATGTCCGTTAAAATCAGTGGGCAAAGGTTTTTCCCAATCTATCATTTCAGTCGCTTTTGAATTGATGACACAACTGTGACCATCTACTCTTCTGATGATGAGCGGAATATCGGGCGAGATTTTATCGAGCTCTATTTTGGTTGGAAAACGCTTTTCCAAGACACTATTTTCATCAAAATGGAAGGCAAAAATTTTGTCACTAATTGGTTTTGTTTCGGCGATAATTTGGAAGACTTCGTCGAGATTTTTTACATTTTCCAGATTTGCACTCAAACTGTATAACCCACCTTCAAACGAATGGGTGTGCGTATCAATGAAACCAGGATAAACAAAGCTATCTTGCAAATCTATTTTTTCTACATTTTCTCGTTTCGGTGTTTTGGTAAATGTTTCGATTATTTTCCCATTTTCTGTTAAAATTGCGGAAAAATATTCACCTTTTTTTCGCATTGAATAGAATTTTGCGTTGTAGAATAATTTCATTAGGTTTTCCTACAATTGCAATCCGCAAGATATTTTGAATGCGTTGTGTTTTTGCCATTCTGTTTGAACTTCGTAAGAGATATCCAAATTGCATTTTTTTGCCTGCCAAGCCTTGAAATTAAATCCCAAACCAAAGCTGTATTTTCTGTTTTTGGCAGTTAAAATTTCTTGTGAATATCCGCATCGCATCGCCATCATTTTTTGATAAATATGGTATTCTCCACCAATTGCGAAAATATCTTCGGTATCGGAATGATAAGACTTATTGAAATCGATTGCACCAGAAAAATTGTTGTTTGAAAACGCGTAACCAAAAATCAAATTTGAAGGTTGACCTTCTTCATAATCTCCGAGTGCAGTTTCCACTTCGTTCTCACTGTGCCAAAAAATAAAATTAAGAGGATTTCGCCAAAAAGCACCCAACCGATTAAATTTATCGAGTTCATATTGAACGCCAAAATCTATTCCAAAACCATTGGCAAAACCATCAACTTGGTGGTTATAACCTTCGTCATCGATTAATTCACCATGATCATTTCCACCAAAAGAAGCACCAAGATATTTTACATTTATTCCCCCAATTAAATCGCTGTAAAAATCAAATTTTTTGGCAAAAGAAGCGTAAATTGCGTATTCTTGAAAAGCGTTGTCGCCAGAATAAGTAATGCCCAAAGCACCCGTGAAATCTTTTCCTAAATTTTGTGAGTAGCCAAAATAGTTGTAGGAGATTAAATTTAGAAAATTTGTGTTGGAAAATGCGATATTTTGTCTATCGGAAAGAATGCCAGCGGGATTATAAAAAATGGATAAGGGAGCTTCTTGCATTGCGGTGTAGGCGTTTCCCATGCCGGTGGCACGCGCCGAATAGTGGTGAAATGTTGGATCGAGATTACTTAAATCTTGGGCAAAAAGAGTGGCGATAAATAAAAGAATAAAGATGATTTTTTTCATTTTAACTTCCTATTTTATTAGAATTATTGTTTTCACTATTTCTTCGCGATGTTGAGCATCTTCCGCGATAAGCTGAATGACATAGCGTCCGTTACGTGCCATTCTACCGCCATTTGTTTTGCCATTCCAATGTAGTGTGCCAACTTTACCAGCAAGATGTTCGCCTTTCAAAAGCGGGTATTTATCTGCTATTGTGCGTACTAAAGTTCCATCTATTGTGTAAATTTTTGCAGTGATGAGTGGGTATCGCGTTTTGTTTGAGGATATTTTGAATTCAATTTGCAGTCCCATATTTTCACCATAATGGTCGTAAGGTGTGAATGGATTTGGGCGTAATTTCAAATCGTAAATTCCCAATTTTTTAGAGTTAGTGACGAGTGCGTAATTGCACCATTTCGGCACATTTTCCAAAATATGATTGGTTTCATCATCTTCGGTGGCGACTATCCATTCCAATTGCCGATCATCCCAAAATGCGACAAATGGCAGATTGTCATTTGTCGCAAATTGTAATCCCGGCATAGTCGTAAATGCTTCTTTCGCTTTGTTGCTATAGAGATTGTAAATTTTTCCGTTCACTTCATTTTCTGCTCCAACTTCCGTGAAAGGTGCTGAATTTGTGGTATTCAAATACAATTTTGCTTGCTGGGCGGAAATGGTGTCGAGCATCGCTTCGTAAAGCAATAAATTACAGTCATCATCGGTGAAAAGCGTTGCTAAATTTGTGTTGGCATTTATTTGTTTGAAAACAATAATTTCTTGCGAAACACTTATTTCATTGTCGAAATTTGGATCTGTTGCACTGATAGTGATGTTAAAATTTCCAATATATTCGCTATTTGGTACAAATAAAATGTTGTTATTTTGCATTTCTATTTCACCGATGATTGGTGAAATAGGAGCAATAGCAAACGGGATATTCATTGTGAAACCACTGTCGCTATTTGCGATAGCAGTTAAAATAAGTGGCGTTTCGTTGTCTGTTTCAAAATTTCCCGAAATGTCTATTTCCGCCAATTGCATGTTTTTTATTTGGATATTTTCCACCAAATTTATGGTAACGCCATTTAAGGAAACGGTGGCGTAAATTTCACCCGCAATATCTTCTTCTTGCAATTCTCGTGCTCTGAAAAGTTGTTTTCTGCTTTCATTTTCAATTTTTTCTATTGTGCCGATAGTGGAATCGGCAAGTGACCATTCCACTAAAATTTCAGTGGAATCATTGAGCGAATTTCCAGCATCATCGAAGAGATTTACCTCAAAAATTGTTTCCTGATTATAGACGAAAACTGGTTGGTTTGGATTGATTTTGGAATATTCTGTCCCCAACACACCATCGGTTGTAATGAGTAAACTATCTGGATTATTTTCGTTTGAATAAGTTAAGTTTTCGGTGGTGGATTCAAACCAGAACCTAACTTTTCCAGATTGATTTTGAGGTGGGATTGTGGCGGTTAATTCAGCTGTATCATCACTCATTTGAATAGTGATTGGTTCACTATTTTCAAAAGAATACCACAAAAATACATCATTTTCGTAATCTAAATTTCGATGTAATAAAAGTTCGGTAGATGTAATACTAGAAACAGTTTCTGGCAATTGTGATGTGTCAAATTGTAAAGGCAAGATTTTGTGTTCTTCGTAAAAAGAGAGTGAGTCTAATGAGAGAAAATAATTTTTTGGCTCGATGAATTTACCAAAAGTTCCATAATTTTTGGATATTTTTACTGCGTAATGTCCTGTGTGAAGCGTGCTGCCGGTGGTGCAATAACCATTTTCATTTGTGTAAAGCAAGATGTCTCTTTCGGTGGAAGTTATCTGGATAGTTGCTCCATTGATGGGTGTTTCGTCGTTTTCCATTACGTAAAAATCGAGATTACAAAGTTGGTATTGGAAGTAGTGATTTTCGTAAATATTCTCACCTGTCCATTCGGTTTGGATAATTTCGGATTGCCAAAATTCATTATCGTAATTTGCTGAAAAAATGAGAGAATAGTTATCTTCCGTTAAATTATTGAATTGATAATAACCATTTTCATTCGTTAAAGTGCTATCTATTTGTGCATTTTCATCGAATAATTGAACAGTTACACTTGATAAAGGAATTTGATTAAAATCACGAATCATGAAAACATTTCCTTCCAGTGAAACCGTATTTTCGATATAATGGAAATTAAAATTTTGGTCGTAAACACCTTCTTCCGAAATGACAATACCAAACGCCAAATCGTGATAAATTTGGTCCAAATAGGTGGCGGAAATTTCCAAACTAAAAACATCTGGAATGGATAAATTATTAAACGCAAAGAGCGAATCGGTGATAGTTATTTCCAGTAAATCGCCACTGCTATTGGACAATTGTAAAGTTGCATTTTCGGGCGCGACATTTTGTTGCAAAGCTTCATCGAAGATTGCTACACTACCTATGATATCCGCAAAAAGTTGAATGTATTCCAAAACGAAATTTTGTTCAACTTGTGAATTTTCTTCGTAGTCAATTGTGATGGCTACATTTTCAGGGGAGTGGTAACCTTCTTTTGAAGCACCTAAATTGTAAGTTGCTACCGAATCCACCGAAAGTGAATAGTTGCCAAAATTGTCTGTAAAAACAATAAAAATATCATCTTCATTATCGGCACAAACTGCTTGAATAGTTGCATTTTGTAAAATATTTTGGTCGTCATCTGTAACTTGTCCAAAGATAGTTAATTCTTTTGGGATTAGATGGAAGTCGGCGGTTTGAGGAGTTGCAGATCCATCTTGTAATATCACAAAAATACTTTCGTGCATTTCGTAAGCGATGTGTGTTGCCGTAATTTCGTAATTACCATCGTCTAAATTTGTAAATAGGAATGAACCGTCGGCGGTTGTGATTATGCTGTCAATTTGAGTCATTTCTGCATCAAAAAGCTTAACAGTTGTATTTGAAATTCCTTCCCTCGTTTCTGCGATTGAGACCACGCCGGCAATCGCATTTTCCGAAAATGTAAGTGTAAATTGACCAATATCGGTAGTTTCACCGTCTGCAATTTCAACTTGTGGAATTGGTTCATTTACGGTAAATCCGTCTAAGACGATATTCAAATTGTAAATGCCATCCGAAAGACCGGTTACATCGAAAGTCCCATCTGTTTCAGTAATATCAGATAAAACCATACCATTATTGGTGTTCATCGCGAAAATAGTAACGCCAGATTTTGGAACATTGTTATAAAAAACCGTGCCAATAATGTGAGCCGCTGGCAGTAATTCGATTTGTACAATTTGTGGACCATCAATTACGGTTGACTGAGTGTGACTGACCAAAGTGGCATCTGCATTTGCACCCCAAATTTGGTAATATCCGGTTAAATTTGAGATGGAATAATCACCAAACTCATTTGATTGAGCGGTGGTGAGATTATTTTCGATATCTTTTATAAATATGGTAGCATTTTCAAATTCAACATTTTGGTGATAAACTGTTCCCAAAACAGAATTTGGAATCATCGAAAGCGAAACTTCCACATCGGTAGAATCGGTTGTTAATAAGTTTGGGTGCTGATAAAATTGGTAACCCAATTTTTCGCAATTTATGGCATATTCGTGAAGTTCGGTTAGATTTTCTATTGCAAAAGTTCCGCTTACAGATGTGGTATCCTGGGCTATCTCAACCTCATTTTCCAATAGTGTAATTACCACATTTTTCAAATAATCACCGTTTGTATTTTGAACCGTTCCCACGATGTTTCCTGTTTTGGGAATGAGTGTAAAATTGAGATTGCTATTTTCAAAATCAACAAGCGAAAAGGTAAAAATGGAATCTTCATAACCAGCTCTTACCATCAAAATTTCATAATTGCCTTCATAAAGATAAGTGAAGGAAAATGTGCCATTTTCATTTGTAATAAAATTTTGCAGATAATCTTCGGAGGTTAGCTCTATTTCCACATTTGGAAGAAACCCGAATTCACCGTTAATAGTGCCGAAAACTGAAGCTGAATGGATGTCGGTAATTAGCTCGATATTTTCGATGTTTTCCGCCAAAATTTCCACAGAGTGTAAATCATTTTCATAATTTTCGGAAGGTAAATTTGTGCCGATAACACGATTTGTGTATGGCGAAATTTCTGTAAAAATAAATTCACCGTCCACATTGGTTGTATCCGAAAATGTTTCGCGCGCATCAACAAGGTTAATGATGGCATTTGCAATTGGGCGTGCGCTTGTATCTCTCAAAATTCCAGAAACGGAGACTGGTACAGTGTAGAGTAGCTCAAAATTTTGTTCCACAGTTTGTTGATGTTCAACCAAAACAGATGTAATAATTTCGGCTTGATAGCTCTCTTCAATGACAATTAATTCGTAGTCATCGGCGTATAAATATGACAAGACATAAGAACCATCTGGTTGTGAAATTGCCACAAAATTTTGTGCACCATTTGAAGCAATAATAGACGCATCAGCAATTGGTTCGAATGTGTTTTCATCGGTAATTAGACCAATTATATTAGCGGTATGAACATCAATTTTGAGTTCGACATCTTCTATATTTTCAGTATCTATCGTAATCAACGAATCAGTGTTTTCATAGCCTTGTTCAACGATATTTGTAACAATTTGACAGGTGTGAAGTGGTGCGAGATTTATTAGTGTGAACTCGCCATTTTCGTTTGTATTGCACCAGATATTTTCGTTTTCTATTTCGACGCTGATATTTTCCCAAATTTGTCCAGTTTGATCGACGACAATTCCTGAAATAATTAAATTATTTTCTTGCATTATTAAATTTACAGTGTCAATTTCAGTTTCTAAAAAGCTGACAGAATCAGCTAAGATGGTATAGCTTTCTAGTGCTGCCGAAATAGTGTATTGATGGAATGGCGCTAAGTTTACGATGAAAAATTGACCGGTCGCAGTAGAGGTGGTTTCTTGATAAAACCCATCATTAGAAGTTGCTGAAACGAGCACATTGTTCAAACCGATTTGATTAATGTTAGTTACGAAACCCGTAATTGTAGAATTGTTCAGGGTTAGCTCGAAATTTAGCATTTGTGTTTCGTTCGGCAAAAGGGTGATAATGCTGTCGACAGGGTTCGGTGAATAGTTGGTGCGAGCAGCGGTAACACTCCATTCGACGCCACTTGCCAATCCTTCGAGATGGCAATTCCCATTTTCATCTGTAATGCCAGAAATAATTTCTCTATTTTCTATTCTTTCAGCAGAAATAGTAACGCCACTTAATTCCGCATTTACCAAAATAGACGATGAATAGGGCACTAATTGTTGATTTAGCTCAATTGTAACGCCACCCGGCACGACCTGATTTTCAATTTCAGTAGTTTCGTAATTTGCTTTTGAAATGATGACAGTATAGTAAATGCCAGGCAGAATTTGATTCATTTGATAAAATCCACTTTCATTTGAATAGACGGTACTTCCGCCTCCGCCTGCTAAATTTGCTGAAATTTGAGCATTTGGAATGGGTAAATTTGTGTTTGCGTCGGTGATTACTCCTTCTAAAATTCCAAAATTTTCATCAAGATAAAAATTAATATCTTCGATGTTGTCGCCGGGATTGACCGTTAATAATATTTCTGATTGAAGATAGCCAAGTTTATATGCCGTTATTTGGAATTCACCGTAAGTTACACCAAGTTCGAATTGCCCAGTCACATTTGTTTCATCAGAAGTGATAATGAATGGTTCTTCCAATAATTCAGCTTGAATAGTTGCACCAATAATAATTTCGTTAAATTCATCGTAAACTGTTCCAGAAATTGAAGATGGCAGTGGTGTGAAAAATAAATCATGAACAACACTTTCTTCATACTCTAAAATAGTAGTTGTAACTGTTTCATCGAGTGCGTAGCCTTGTTTCGTAGCCGTTATTTCATATTGAATATCTGGTGTAACCGTAAGAGAATAATTACCATAATTATTACTAATGGTGGAAAAATATTGTTCGGCATTATTTATGTTTGTGGCAGTGATATTAACGGTTCCAACGGTTTCACCGTTGTTCAAAAAAGTAGTTCCCTCAATTTGGGAAATGTATAGCGAAAGGACAATATTTTGATTTGGTAGAGATTGACCAGCAGCGGTAGTAATTTCGAGAGAGTCGCCGATGTCGCAAATAAAACCACTTTTTTCTGCCCAAATTTGGTAAGTACCGTGGTGTAAATTTAGCGTATAACCTCCCAATCCATTCGATGTGGCCGGCGTAAAATATTCCCCATTTGAAGTGCGATAGCCTTTTATGGTTGCGTTGGAAATTCCAGTTCCACCTTCCGTTAATATTTTTCCCGTAACCATACTTGCATTTGGAATCATCTCAAAATTAATATTTGAAACGATTTGATCCGAATTTATTGAGATAATTTGTGAATTGCAAGTGTGATGATTTTTGGTGGCGATAACGGTGTAAGTACCAGGAAAAACAGATAATGAATAAGTCCCATCTGCATTTGAGGTGGTTTGGTAGCTTCCAGCTGAAACTGTAACTCCTTCCAAAAACTGTTCTTCCGAAGTCACGATTCCGCAAATCATACCATCATTTTGAATTAATGTGAAATTCAAATTTTCGTGTGTTTCGGCAACGGACAAGTTCAATTGATATATTTCATCGGTGTAAAATCCTGCGTGAATGGCGGTTATTTCAAAATTACCGGCGGGGAGACTCAAAGTGTAATTTCCGTATTGATTTGTGAGCGTTGTATGGGGTTGTCCAGCGGCGGGAGTAGCTTTTACTAAAATATCATCCACGCCCACTAAGCCGTTATTTACATTGCCCATTACGATATTTGCTTGTGGGGTTAATAAAATATCATTGAGTGTGGTAATGGCTGGCGAAGTAGCATCAATTTCGATAACCGTTACACCCGGTGAATAGTAGCCTGCTTTTTCTGCGGAAATTGTCCAACTACCAATATTCAAACCTTCAAATTGAAAAAATCCGTTTGAATTGGTGGTTTTGTTTCTGACAATATTACCATTTATAGCGGTAACATTAACGCCAAAAAGTGAATTTCCATCAAGATTTTTGACATAACCTTCGGCTGTTTTTTCGTTAAACGACATCTCGACATTAGGCAATTGGATATTTTCAGCAGTGTTGATGTATGCTTCGATTGGTGAAGTGAGAGTGTAACTTTCTTTGTCTGCAGAAATCGTCCAGAAACCTTCGATGACTCCAATATTATAACTTCCTGTACTGGATGATGTTGTGCGTGTGTCGCCGTTTGACTTAATGGCAGAGATGTCCACATTTTCCAATAAATTTCCATCCTCATCTGTAACATCTCCATAAAATAGAGAAGGCGAATGTTCTTGAATTATCGTGATAACAACATCACCTTGCGAAGATTCGAGATCGGTATCTTCGGTGATTGTAATCAGGCTGTCGGCAGTTTCATAACCAGTTTTACTGCAAGTTAGAAAATAATCTCCGGGTGGAATTATTTTGGTTTCATTTCCATTTGCATTGACGGCGAGAGGAACACTATCACCAGAACCGTCGATGGGGTCTAATTCCGCAGTTGCAAAACTGACCGCATTTCCTTGTGGATCTCTGATGCGAAGTTGTAACGTTCCAATGGGGATTTTGTAATGGAAAGTAAATTCATCACTTGATGCACTAACGCCCAGTTCATCAGATGCGATTACTTTCCAAATAAAATGTGCATTTACGAGAAAATCGGCGGCGTAACAAGTTACTGTTTCGTCTGTGGTAACTTGATCCCATACCAAATAGTGACCGATATTCCCCCCCTCATTCCTTATTTCATACAAAAAAATATGATAAGTCATCGCGTCCGTAACTTCGCTCCAATGAAAAGCAATATCCCCATTTATTAATGAATTATCGGTTGGAGTTATGAGAATTGGTGGCTCGATTGAATTTTCTGTTTCGAAGGTAAAGGAAAATGGTGCCGAAATGACTTTTGAAGTGAAGAGCGGATCATTGCCATAATTATTCGCCACAATCCAATTATATTCAGTGTCCGCTACGAGTGGTGGAGCGTTTCCACCAAAATATCCCGAAGGGTCAATGTCGCCGTAATTTATTGATGTATTTGGAGTTACTGCTTGCCAAATTGGTTGCATTCCCACGATAATTGTTTCACCATTTTCATCCTCTTCAACGGTAAATGGATGGTCGGAAATTACCACAAAATAGTAGGGTACGCCGGGATTTGCTTCCCAGCTAAAAACAGGAATTTCATTATTAATTATTGAACCATTTGTTGGATTTACCATTTGGGTAGATTGAGAACTTTCAATAATCAAAGAAAATTCGATAGATGTGTAATTGTATTCACTGTTGTGAATTACGCAATAATAATTACCTGTTCCAATTCCCAAATCTTCAGCAGTAATTTCGATATTTCCTGTTCCAACTTGCCCAGATGCGGTGTAGTTTGAAATTACTTCACCACCTGGAGAAGTGGAGTAATAGAACTCTCCTGCCAAATTTTCTGGAAGCCATTCAACTTGAAATAGTTCATCACTTTTGTATAAATCGGTTGGGATTTCGGAAAGCGAGATGTAGTTATCAACACGCGGATAGAAAAATAGATGAGCCGGAATTCCAGCGTATTCTTCACTCAATGTGTAATATCCCATTCCGTCGATTTTCCAACAAATAGCCTCGCCTTGTGGTTCTTGACTATATGTAACACTCAGCGGTTCATTCTCAAAAACATCATCAATGTTTTGTCCAAGATTGCGTTCCCAGTAATAGGTATGGGAATATGTTTTGACCAAAATTTCTAAACCAGAGTTAGAAATTTCGGCACCCGTTGCACCAGCGTAACCAACTCCCGGAATGTAGGTGGAGGGATAATCTAAATTTGCTACGATTTCCATTTCAATAGTTGTGGCCGTAGATTGTGGATAAGTGGCTCGGAATAGATAATCAACGCCACCCTCTTCGCTTGAAAATCGTTTACTAATAATGTAAAGATCATTTGTGGTTGGGTCACACAATAAGGTCTCGGCATCATGGTTTCCATTTGGATATTGAACGGTAATTGTTTCCGTACCAAAAATAGTTTCTGTAACAGGTATCTGTTCGTAATCCACATCTGGCTCAGGGATGCGATAGATATGTTTTTCTGTAAACGCTAAGTTGTTATCGCCAATATCACCGACCAAAAGATAATGCTCACTATCAATGATAGCGATGGCAATGTCTTCCCAATCTCTATTTATGATATCATCAATTGTGTAAGTCCCCAAATGTATACCGCCTTCATTAAAGGCATAAAGTACATTTTCGTCTCCGGAATCGTTGTGAGTCCAAAAAACATTCGTGTTTTTACGACTCTCGACCAAACCAGAAGCTTCGGTAATCGCATCATTTTCGATGACGCCTTTATCGTGCGAATTGCCAAATTGAATTGCAAAAATCGAAGTAGAAATTAAAAGAAAAATAATAATAAAATATTTCATAATCACATCCTAAAAGTTATATATTGTACTGAATTTCAAAATTGGGTTTGGAAATGAAATTACACCTAAATTCACACTAATATTATTAGAAAAATTGTAAGTTAAGTCTGTATCTAAAAATGGCACAAATAGCGTTTTTTCTGATGTTGATGTGAGAATTAAAAATTGGGTAGCTATTTTTAGAATCAGTTTTTTTGATAGATGAAAATTAGTCTCTAAACCAAAAAGATGATTTGGCTTGATACTGAAATCATATTCTTTTTCAGAATGTTTTTCGTAATCTTCAAACTCACCATCCTCATTTTTTTCGCGTCCGTTTTCATAAATATCACACTCATAATGAAGCGCATATTCTCCCAAAAATTTAGAATAATAAACCGAAAATTCTGTGTGTGCCGCTTGCAAAAACGCACTAAATTCTATTTGAGCAGGATAGGAAAGATAAATGTTTTTGCCAGTATATTCTGTGCGGTTTGTGTAGGTCATTTTAGATAATTCAAAAAGGGTAGCGTTCACCATTTCTTCGTCAGAATCGCCGGTTAAAGCATCTGTGTTTAACGCACCTAAAGTGTGTTGAATGATTTGGAAATTTCCGTTTAAATCAGCTTTTGTTTTTGGTTTGAAGGATAAACCGAAAAGATATTTTTCATATTGATAATTCAAACCAGTTGTAAATCTCAAAGCATTTGCGTTTAAATTTATCCGAATTGAATCATCAAGTGTGTTGCGAAAATTTTCTGCATCATTGAAAATGAATGTTACATCTGAACTTTCGCTGTATTGACGGATTATTCCTTCAAATTGAGCATCGAAATTTCCATCGAAAGATGAATTTAGCCAACCAATTTCAGTGCCAAATGTTAAGTTTTCATAAATTTTTCCACCAAAACCGAGATTTAGCTTATTTATGTCGATGCTTAAATTAGAAAAAATATCAATATCCATCGCTACTTTTGTAACTTCAGAATTCGTACTGTCTCGTAAAACTCCTCCCATTCCGTTGCCAATGTAATTGAAATCGAAATGAAAATCGTTCGAAAAAGAAAATCCCAATGCACCATAATTTTGAATTGGAAATGCCATCGCAAAATTCTGAATGCCACCTTTTTGTCCGCCTTCAATGCTCGTTTTTGGATAATTTAGTGAAAGATTGTCGTCTGCAAAACTATCGAGAACATCATCAACGATACCATTAATTTTACTTTGTGGGTCGTATAAGTTATTCAAATTTAGCGAAATTGACGGAGTCATTTCAATTTCAAACATTTTTGTTTTTACAAATGCTAAATTAGCGGGATTAACCGTAAAGCCAGTCGGCGATTTTTGCAAATCAGTATAAAATCGATTTTTTGCAAACGGATTTTTCAAATAAAGGTGTGATTTTACGGAGTGATTACCGCCTTCAAAAATGGAAATTTTGTTTTCAGCATAAAGTATAATGGTGAAAAATAGCAAAACAATGTTCAAATATTTTTTCATAATCGCTCCAGATTTAATTTAGAGAACTGATATTATTTATGGATTTGTTCGTCAAGATTTTTTTATTTTTCAAAAGCAAAAAAAACTTCTTGACAAGAAAATGCCTATTTAGGTATTTGAGTACCTAAATAGAAACTTAATCAAAAGGAGATTGAAAATGGAAATTAGAAATTACACAAAACTAGGGATTGCGAACAATCCGCACGGTGTACAAGCTACGAAAATGTATGATACAGACGATGCACAAATTATGCATCTTTTATTGAAAGCGGGTGAGTCTTTGAAAGAACATATCACACCAGTTGATGTTGCTTTTTATATTTTGGAAGGTAGTCCAACAATTTTAGTTGGCGAAGAAAAAATTCAAGTTAAAAAAGATGATATCGTGGAAAGTCCAAAAGATATTCCGCATTGTATCTACAATGAAACTGATGAAGTTATCCGCGTTTTAGTGATGAAACTTCCAAAACCTACTAAGAAAACAATAATGTTATAGGTAGTAAAATGAAATATTTTGATGAGAATAGCACTCTTTTAGAAATTGTAGAAAAATATCCTGAAACAGTAGATGTGTTCACTTCGAATGGATTTTCTCAAATGAATGATGTCGAGCAACGCCAAAAATTTGCAAAATCGATCTCTTTGAAAATAGCTTTAATGCTGAAGCAAATAGATTTGAAAACTTTTTCTAATCTTCTTATCGAAGCAATAGAACAGAACGATAACAACATCGATGCGACGCTTGCTACAAATGTAAAAAGTGCAGATACTGAAGCACTCGATATTGTGGGATTGCTGCCGTGTCCAGTGCGTATTCCACTTTTGGAACAATTCAATAATTTTGTGAAAGATTTTACTGCGAAAAATGGCGTTGGTGTTAACCACGAATTGAAAGCAGCATCGATGGGTTTGGATTGGGTAGAGAAAAATATCGTTGGTATTTCTGATGCAAAACAACTACCAGATCTTTTTATTTCAGCTGGATTTGATATGTTTTTCGATGAAGAGATGATTGGTAAATTTAAGCGAAATGGAGTTTTTGAAGATACCACAAAATTACCAAAATTTAATTCACTTTTTGAAGAGATGAAACTGAAAGACCCCAAAAATCATTATGCGATGATTGGCGTGGTTCCTGCAGTTTTCCTCATCAATCAAACAGAGTTGGGGGACAGGCCAGTTCCAAAAACTTGGGCAGATATTATGAAACCAGAATTTGAAAAACGCGTTTCATTGCCAGTAGGAGATTTCGATCTATTCAATGGAATTTTACTGAATATTCACAAAAAATATGGTGATGAAGGTGTGAAAAAATTGGGACGCAGTTTATTGGAATCGATGCACCCTTCGCAAATGGTGAAGAGTAATCGGAAAAAAGAGAATCGTCCGATTATCACAATTATGCCATATTTTTTCACAAAAATGGTGAAAGAAGGTGGACCAATGATAGCAGTTTGGCCAGAAGATGGTGCGATTGTAAGCCCAATTTTTATGCTTTCCAAAAAAGAAAAAATTGAAAAGTTACAACCAATTGTCGATTTCTTTGCTTCCAAAAAAGTGGGAGAAATTCTTTCACACAGTGGGCTTTTCCCATCTGTTCATCCCGAAGTGGACAATCGTATTCCAAAAGAAAATAAATTTATGTGGCTCGGCTGGGATTACATCTACAAAAATGACATTAGTAAACTAATCAAGCATTGCAAAATGCTGTTTGAAAACGAGTTGGAAAAGGAGTAATTATGAATTTGATTACAGTTTCAGGCCCACCTTCATCGGGTAAAACTGCGGTGATTTTGAAGACGATTGAATCCTTGAAAAAACGCAATTTAAAAGTGGCAGTTGCCAAATTTGATTGTCTCTATACAGATGATGACATTCTCTATAAAAAAGCTGGGATTCCTGTCAAGAAAGGGCTTTCTGGTGCACTTTGTCCCGATCACTATTTTGTGAGCAATGTGGAAGAAATTACGAAGTGGGGTTTGGATAATAATTTTGACATTCTCATCAGTGAATCTGCGGGATTGTGCAATCGCTGTTCACCTTACATCAAAGGGATTAAGGCAATTTGTGTAATTGATAATTTAAGTGGAATCAACACTCCCAAAAAAATTGGTCCGATGCTTAAATCTGCTGATATTGTGGTGATCACAAAAGGCGACATTGTTTCGCAGGCAGAACGCGAAGTTTTTGCATCACGCGTAAACACGGTGAATCCTGCCGCTACAATTATGCACATCAATGGTCTCACCGGTCAAGGTAGCTTCGAGCTTTCCACGCTACTCTACAGTGAAGAAGATCATGTCGATTCACTCAAAGGTAAAGAACTTCGTTTCCCAATGCCAGCTGCATTATGTTCATATTGTTTGGGCGAAACTCGTATTGGCGAGAGTTACCAAATGGGTAATGTTCGCAAAATGAAATTGGATGATTAGGAGATTGAAATGATAACCTTAAATAGAATAAAAGAGACAAAAATTTCAAAACTTATCGAAGATTATCCTTTTCTTATTTCATTTTTTGAAGATAATGACTTGGATATTACGAGCAAAGAGAATTTAGAAATTGCGGAATATTTTGCAAGTTTCGATGAAGATGAAATTGAAGATAAAGCAATCGATGGGGAACGCTACATAATGCAGATTTTTGAGTTTATCAACCAAATGATTGCATTTTTGGGACAAGAAGAAGATAATGTTCAATCGATTTCTATTTTGCCCGGTAATGATAAATCTGGCAATAGAGAAAAATTCGACAAATTTACCATTAAAAAAGGCGAAATTATTTGCATTGTGGGTCCTACTGGTTCTGGAAAAAGCAGACTTTTGGGTGACATCGAATGGGTAGCACAAAATGATACACCGACAAATCGTAAAATTTTGGTGAACGAAGCAAAACCAGACACAAAATGGCGTTTTTCATCTTCCGATAAATTGGTAGCCCAACTTTCACAAAATATGAATTTCGTAATGGATTTGTCGGTTTACGAATTTGTGGAGTTACACGCTGAAAGTAGAATGGTAGAAAATAAAGAGGATGTAATTAATCGCATTATTGAAAAAGCAAATCAACTTGCAGGTGAACAGTTTACGATAGATACACCGATTACGAGCCTTAGTGGTGGACAGTCACGCACACTGATGATTGCCGATACTGCTATTCTCAGTAAATCTCCGATTATCCTAATTGATGAAATTGAGAATGCAGGGATTGATAGAAAAGAGGCTTTGAACTTGCTTCTTTCCGAAGATAAAATAGTTTTGATGGCAACACACGACCCTATTTTAGCACTTTTAGGTGATAAACGTATTGTCATAAAAAATGGCGGAATTGATAAAATAATCGAAACAACAGATAAAGAACGCGAAATTTTGAGCGAATTAGAAGAACTCGATAGAACACTTCTTTCATTCCGTTCTAGATTAAGAAAAGGCGAAATATTAAAAAAATAATACTTAACAAAAAAAGGAGATAATTATGCACGATGGATGTGGTGGAAGTTTTGAAAATGGAATGCAGGTAGTTGATAAAGTTAGACAAATGGGGTTTGCTCTTCAGCCTATGCCGATGCCTTTAGAAATTAAATGTGTGGAGTGTGGAAGCACTTTTGAGATGGTAAATTTCGAGGATAAATGCCCCAAATGTAAGATGGTTTATGCGGTAACACCTTGTCACGCTTTCGATGCCAGTAATGTTCAGGCAGCTGGAATTGATTATTAATTTAGATTTTCTAAAAAAAAGAATTGACAAGAAAGATACTAAATAAGTATTTGAATACCAGAATATAAATATAGAAAGGATGTGTTATGAGTAATTTAATTAATTTGTCAGAAGGAGTTTCATTGGCGTTGCGAGGTTTAGTTATCGTTGCCAAAGAATTTCCAAATAGATTGAATATCAAAAAATTGGCAAACGAATTGCAAGCTTCGGAAGCACATCTTTCCAAAATATTTCAGCAACTAAGTAAAGCATCAATTGTGAAATCTGTACGCGGTCCAGCGGGTGGATTTGAAATGTGTAGCGATGTAGAAAATATTAGTTTTTTGGATATTTTCGAGACGATAGAAGGGAAAATAAAAAAGACAACTTGCCCCTTTTCAAAAAGAGAATGCGATGCAGAAAATTGTATTTACGGAGTTTCATTGTGTTCCATTTCGCAAGAGTTGAACAAAGCAATGAATAAAATTAAATTAGTAGATTTTTTAAAAAAAGAAAAATAGATAACCTTAATAAAAAGGTTAACCAAAAGGAGATGTAAAATGAGTATGTTTTGTTTTCAATGTCAGGAAGCTCTTGGCAACAAAGGTTGTACAGTAAACGGGATTTGCGGGAAAAAGGGAGATGTGGCAAATTTGCAAGATCTTCTTATTTATGCTTTGAAAGGGATTTCAATTTTTAGGCAATCAGCAAGTTTAGAAGTAAGAAATGAGTATGCTGAAGTTTGTGGTGAAATGGATAAATTCATCGCAGAAAGTTTGTTTGCGACAATCACAAATGCTAATTTCGATAGAAAATATTTCATTAAAACAATTAAAGAAGCTATCGAATTACGCGAGATGGGAAAAAAGAAAGTTGCAGAGATGGGGCTTGAAGTAAAATTCGCAGATCACGATGCGGCTAATTTCACAGTTACAGACGAAAATATCGATGCTAAAGCTGCAACAGTTGGCGTTCTTACCACAGAAAATGAAGATGTGCGTTCACTTCGTGAACTTCTCATTTATGGTATCAAAGGAATGGCAGCTTATGTAGATCACGCAATCCACCTCGACCACACTAACAAAGAAATTGTGATGTTTATGGAAAAAGCACTTGTTTCTACTCTCGATGATTCTTTGAGCGTTGATGAAATGGTAGGCTTGGTATTGGAAGCTGGTAAATTTGGTGTAGATGCGATGGCTCTTTTGGACGGTGCAAACACATCTACTTACGGAAATCCTGAAATTACTGAAGTAAACATTGGCGTTCGTAAAAATCCAGCAATTCTTATCTCTGGGCACGACCTAAAAGATATGGAAGAACTCTTGGAACAAACCAATGGAACTGGCGTAGATGTTTATACTCACAGTGAAATGCTCCCAGCAAATTATTATCCTGCTTTCAAAAAATATGAACACTTTGTAGGAAACTATGGTAATGCGTGGTGGCAACAAGATAAAGAATTTAACTCTTTCAACGGCGTAATTATTATGACTACTAACTGCTTAGTGCCACCAAAAGATTCCTATAAAAACAGAGTTTTCACAACAAATAATGTTGGCTTTGACGGTGTAAAGCACATTCCAGCAGCAAAAAAAGGCGAAGCAAAAGATTTCTCTGAAGCTATTGCACTTGCAAAAACTCTTCCATCTCCAACAGAAATTGAAACTGGCACAATCGTGGGTGGATTTGCACACGAACAAGTATTCGCTCTTGCAGATAAAGTGGTAGATGCTGTGAAAAGTGGTGCTGTAAAGAAATTCGTAGTTATGGCTGGTTGTGATGGTCGTCAGAAAGGTAGAAGTTATTATACAGATTTTGCGGAAGCACTTCCACAAGACGCAATTATTCTTACGGCAGGTTGTGCGAAGTATCGTTACAACAAACTTAACCTCGGTGATATCGGTGGCATTCCGCGTGTATTGGATGCTGGACAATGTAACGACAGTTACTCACTCGTTCTCATTGCACTAAAACTCAAAGAAGTATTTGGACTCGATGACATCAATGATTTACCGATTGCGTATAACATCGCTTGGTACGAGCAAAAAGCAGTTATCGTGTTACTTGCACTTTTACATTTAGGTGTGAAGAACATCAATCTTGGACCAACTCTTCCTGCTTTCTTATCACCAAATGTGGTAAATGTATTGGTAGAGAACTTTAATATCGGTGGCATTACTAATGTTGACGAAGATATTAAAAAAATGATTGGATAAATTAAAATTCAATAACAAAAAAGCCCTGCTCGATTGAGTGGGGCTTTTTATTTTTTAGATAACTTCTTGTTACAATAGATATTAACAACCAATATTTACCCTTAGATAAACCAAATATTTCCTAGGAAAGTTCCCGACTATCCTAGGAAATGTTTCAACTATCCTAGGAAATGTTTCAACTATCCTAGGAAATATCTCAACTATCCTAGGAAAGTTCCCAACTATCCTAGGAAATATTCCAACTATCCTAGGAAATATTCCAACTATCCTAGGAAATGTTTCAACTATCCTAGGAAAGTTCCCGACTATCCTAGGAAATATCAAAACTTTCTATGGAAATATCAAATATTTCTTGGGTTGAAGACTAGCGTACATTTAATTGTTCGGAATAATATTGTTATCAACTTTTATTACGGGATATATATTATGGGCGACCAGCAATCAGGTGTACCACTTGTGGATGTTGCCTATAATGATGTTTGGAATAACATTGCAGCCAATTATTGGGAAGAATACTATATTGGTTCCAATTTGTATTCTCAGCCATTTTTACCGCAACCAGGAACCGGAGAAATTAGTGAAGACCCACTTTTTGTAGACCCGCTTAATGGAGATTATCATTTGCAAGTCAATTCTCCCTGTATTGACGCTGGAAATTCCAATTCTCCACTCGATCCTGATGGTACCATTGCGGATATGGGGGCATATTATTACCATCAAAATAATGGCATAGATGAAAACATCTTAAGTCATTCAAATGCACATTTGAATAGCTATCCCAATCCATTTAATGGTGCAACCACTATTTCATTTAGCTTAAACACCGAAAACACCGAAAAAGCGGAGGTTGAAATCTTTAACATTAAAGGACAACTAGTAAAAACTTTCTCCAATCTCCAAATCACAAATTCGCCAAATCAAGAAATTATTTGGAATGCAAATAATTTCGCATCTGGTATTTATCTCTATAGATTAAAAACTGATGAAGGCGTGTTAATAACAAAGAAAATGTTGTTGTTGAAATAATTTGTTTTTTTGTTTACTAAAAAATTATTGACACCCAAAGAGAGATTATTTCTTTCGACGGTGAGAGTAGAGGAGGAGTGAGGGGGAAATAGATATTCACGATAAAATTGTCGAGGATACACACATTATGTCTCTTTACGTAAACAAAATAGCTCATTTTGCACTTTCATAAATTTACGAACTTGACACTTATTTGAATAATTTTTATTTGAACACAAAAAAGGAGTAAAAAGATAATGGCTAAAATACCTTTTACAGTTTCTGCAAGAGCAGGTAAATTATTAGGAAGAGAAAATTTCTCTAATCCTGAAGGAGCCATTATTGAACTTGTTAAAAACTCTTATGATGCGGACGCTAAAAATTGTTTAATCTTTTTTGACATTCAAAGTAATGACAATAGCACAAACAAAAAAAGTTTAAAAAGAGAAGATACAATTTACATCATTGATAATGGTGAAGGAATGACAGAAGATGTCATTAAAGAATTATGGATGAAAATCGGAACAGGCAGTAAGGAAAAAGATTATTTATCAGATGAAAAAAGAGTAAAAACAGGAGCCAAAGGAATTGGCAGATTTGCTTTAGATAGGTTAGGTTTTACTACAGATATGTGGACAACTTCAAAAAAAGTAAAAAGCAATATCGGATCTCATTGGAAAATGGATTGGAATCAATTTGATAATTCTGATAAATCTATTGCTGAAATTAAAGCTGACTTAATACAATTAGAGTTTAATATTAAAAAGCAAATTAAATCAATTATTAAGAATGATAATGTAAATGAGATAATTGAGAAAATTAATTTTAGAAGTGGTACTGTTTTAAAAATCTCAAATTTAAAAGATGATTGGTCTGATGATGGAATAAACAATGTTTATAAAAGTTTAGAAGCATTAATCCCTCCTAAAGAATTTAAGATTCCTTTTGATGTAACATTGATCCATTTACAACAACCGAAGAATTTTGGTTCAGTTGAAACTGCTTTTTTTAATGATTACGATTACAAAGTTAAAGCTAAATATGATTCAGATACATTGACTGTCGATTTTGAAATAACACGAAATGAACTCAATCATAATAAAATAAAGAAGAACTATGAAGATTTATTCAATGATGCAAAGAAACCTTATGATTTACAAACACTGAATAATAGGACTTTCAAATATACTAAATCAATTGATAAAATATTAAAATGGAATTTAGAAAAGAATAATATTAAGCTTTTGAATGATGTTGGCTCTTTTGAATTATCTTTTTATTATCTAAAATATTCAGTTTCAAGAAAAGAAGGTTATCCGTATAAATTAATAAATACAAAAGAAAGAAGAAGTGTTCTGGATAAATTTGGCGGAGTGAAAATTTATAGAGATTCATTCCGAGTAAGACCTTACGGTGATCCAAACAATGATTGGTTAAGACTTGGTGCAAGAGTAGCGCAAAGTCCAGCTGGAGCAGGTCAGCGTATTGGTGATTGGCGCGTTAGACCAGAACAAACTGCAGGAATGATCTCAATTTCCAGAAAAACTAATCCATTTCTAAAAGACAAATCAGATAGAGGAGCGTTACAAGAAAATGAATCTTTTGAAGTATTTAAAAAAATAATTATAGGTTTAATACACGAATTTGAATATGATAGGAGTAAAATTCTTAATGTTTTCTACAAGCATATAAAAAAAGAAAAAGAAAAGGCTAAAGAACAAGAAATTAACGAACGAGCAAAAAATTGGCAAATGAAATTATCAAGGAAAGGAAAAATTTAGAAAGAGAAATAAATATTATTACAAATTTTGATGAAAAGAAAACTGAAGAAAAAGAAAGAAAGACTTATGAAAAAACATTAATAAAAACATTTCAAAAAATCGAAGAAGAATACCAAAGAAAAGATAATGAAGAAATAGTTCAAGTAAGAGCATTGGCAAGTTTAGGATTAATTGTTTCATCCTTTTCACACGAGTTAAAAGAAATAAGAGACAATTCATCTGAGATTAAATCATTAGGAGGATTGTTTAGTTCATTAATTACAAAAGATTTAGAAAAGGCAGAAGAATACAAAGATGCTATTGATATTCTGGAATTGCTTGATGAAAATAGTGAAAAAATAAAACACTGGATTGATTATTCATTAACAGCTATTAAAAAAGATAAAAGGAAAAGAAAACCTTTAGACTTTTCTGATTATTTCATTAAATTGAAAAAATCTTGGAAAAAAGTCTTTCAAACTAAAGATATAAAATTTACGATTATTGATAACCTTAAGGATATTGATTATCATTTTCGTGCATTCGAAATGGATATGAATACTATCTTTACAAATTTGATTAACAACTCAATTGATTCTTTTAATAAAAGAGATCATAGAGAAGAAATAAAAAAAAGAGAGATTTGCATTATCACAGAATTAATTAAAGATAATATTGTGATTAATTACTCTGATAATGGTATTGGTTTATCTAATGTATTTGAAGATAATGAAGAAATATTCTTACCATTTACAACCACAAAGAAAAATGGGACAGGTTTAGGGATGTATTTAGTAAAAGATGTAATAGATGATAATAATGGTAGCATAAGTGTTCTAGATCCAAATAGTGGATTTTCTGTAAACATTACTTTTCCAACAAGGAGAAAATAGCTTTATGAATTCAAAATTTACAATCGGGTATATTGATGAAGATCCAAAGCAAGTAAAAAAATATAAACGAAAGCTAAAGGAATATTTTTATGTTATTGATTATGACATTAAGAAAGAAACAACTTTAGAAAGTCTAATGGAACAAGTGTACAAGTCTGATATTGATTTATTAATGATTGATTTTAAGTTAAATGAGACTAATATTCTTGCTTTTAACGGAGATGTTGTTGAGAGTTTGATTTATGATAATAAACCCTTGTTCCCACATATAATTTTCACAAATAACGCTGATGATTCTGAAACAAAAGATAAGGTTGAAGATTGGAAAATTATCTTTGATAAAACTAAGGTTTTCTCAAGTGATGAAGAAATTGAGAAATTTGTCACAATACTAACTAAAAGTATTGAGCAATACAAAAAGCATATTTCGAATAAAAAAAAGATATTAGCTGATTTGCTTGTAAAAGGTGAGAAAGAAGGATTATCATCTATTGAAAAAAATGATTTGTTAGTAATTCAAGAAGAATTAAATAATCTTGATAAAACTCAAAGAAATGAAGTTCCCAAACAATTAACATCTGATGATAAAATTGAAACACTATCTAAGACAAGAAAAGAAGCAGAAAAATTCCTTAAAACATTAATAGAAAAAAGTAGTAAAAATGAATGTCAGAGACCAAATACCAAAGAGAAGATCAACTCCAACTAAAAATCCCACAGGGAAAAGGTGGTCTGAACATAAACCTGATTTAAAAGAAGATTTCAATTCTTGCTGTGGCTATTGTGGTTCTTTTGATGGTTTTAGGCATACTTATTTTGAAGTTGATCATTTTATACCCAAAAGCCTTTTTGAAAAAAATGGAAATATCGAGTATTGCCAATATGATAACCTAATATACTCGTGTAAGTTTTGTAATAATAAAAAAGGTAAACTGTGGCCGTCTCAAGATGAAAATGTTCCAATTATAAACGATGAGGGTTTTATTGATGTTTGTGAGGCTGAATATGAGAAGCATCTTTACAGAACAAGTAGGGGAAGTATAATGTGGAATACCCCTCTAGGAAAATGGATGGCAACAAAAGCATTTAAGTTTGATGAAAGAGAACGCTCAATAATTATTCTATGGAATTTGAATGAACTTAGAAAAATTATTGATGCATTAATAATAGAGTTGAATAATTATAAAGAAGATGCAGATAATTATCTTGTAATAAGAACTAATTTAGGAACATATACAATCCAATATTATATCTATCACAAAGAACTTATGGCATATTATAATGGATAAAAAAAAAACAGGTTCGTATTATACACCTGATTATTTAGCTGATTTCATTTCAAAAAGAGTCCTTTCATATTTTAATAAAAGATCACGAATATCAATATTAGAACCAAGTGTTGGTGATGGAGCTTTTATTGAGGCCTTAAAAAATGTAGGTAACAATAATCTATCAATAAAATTAACTGCTTTGGAAATCAATCCTGATGAATTAATTAAAGCTTCTAAAAAGTGGAATAAAAGAAATTCTAAATTTGAATGCATTGATTTTTTGAAGTTTCAACCTGAAAATTTATTTTCTGCAATCATTGGAAATCCACCTTATATTAAAAAAAATAGACTTACGAACGAACAAATTGAAATCAGTAAAATAATTCATAAGAAAAACAACCTATTAGGAAAAGCAACAAAAAATATTTGGACGACATTTTTAGTAAAATCAATTTTTCATTTAAGTAAAAATGGGATTTTAGCATTTATTCTTCCATCAGAATTATTACAAGTAAAATTTGCCGAAGAAATTAGAGAATTTTTAAAAAGGAAATTTGAACGAATTGAAATTTTCACCTTTAATGATTTAATGTTTGAATGTAAAGGACAAGATACCATTATTTTATTTGCTTATAAACAAGCTATTGAAAAGGGTGAGTTTTTTACTAATATCAAATCTAAAGAAGAGTTGGGGAATAAATCATTTGTTCTTAAACAAAATAACTTACTCATTGAATCTAAAATAAAATGGACACATCATTTTTTGTCTTCTGATGAATTAACTTTTCTTTATAATTTTAAAAAGCAATTAAAAACTACTAATTTCTATAGTAAATCAAGTCCTGGCATAGTCACGGCCGCTAATAAATTTTTCATTATAAACAAAGAAACAGAAAAAAAATATAAATTATCAAAATATACTCAACCTATTATTCAAAAAGGTTTGTATGTTAATGGTAGTGTAGTTTTTAGTGAAAATGATTTTAAATCTTTAGAGAGTGCAAATTATCCGACAAAATTATTACAATTGAATAATAATGAAAAGATCTCTCCAAACCTTAGAAAATATTTATTGATTGGAGAAAATTTAGGAATTCCTAATCGATACAAATGTAAACACAGAAATAATTGGTATGTTATCCCCAATATTGCATTAAAACCCAAAGCATTCTTTTTTAAAAGAAGTCATTTATTTCCCAAATTATTGAAAAACAATTCTGATGCTTTTGTTACAGATTCAGCATATAAAATTCAAATGAATAGTGGCTATGATTTAAGTAGTTTCATTTATTCTTTTTATAATACATTAACTCTAATTTTTTCAGAAATTGAAGGAAGATATTATGGTGGTGGTGTACTAGAATTAACTCCCAGCGAATTTAAAAAATTACCAATTCCATATACAAATATTAGTGATAATCAATTTGTTAATTTCACTTCTGATTTTGAAAATAAAGAAAACATAGAACAAATTCTTTCGCAAAATGATGTTAAAATATTAAATCCAATTTTAGGTATAAATAATAATGAGTTAGATAAACTTAAAACAATAAGAAAAAAATTAATTCAAAAGAGGATTAGAAAACAATACAATTATTTTTAGCGCAATAAGTAATATCAAAAGAATAAGCATAACAAACATCTTCACAACCAAACAAAAACAAAAAACCTGCAAGTATAAACAACTTGCAGGTTTTTGAGTAGTAAGTAGGTTTGTTTTTTCATTTTTGTGAAACCATTTTTTTCATTTCTCCACTGTAATAAATATTTCCAGTTTCAGCATCTATCTCAAAAGTTATGTTTCCACTAGAATTTCTCAATGTGAGCCTACCTGTATTGCTATCAAAATCGAATGATTGATTCGGACCATTAAGTTGTAAGCGTCCTCCGCCCCCATCGTCTTCTTCGGCTGTTAGATATACTGCACCGTTGTATGACGGAGAATCCATTCTTAACCTACAATCACCTGCACCATTTACTACAAGTGCTAAGTTGGCATCATCATTGACATTATACAAATCTATTTTTGCAATACCGCTTCCAGAAATATCAATTAGTTTATCATTATCTGCACCAGCATCTATACAAATTTGGTGAGAATTTAATTGTAGACCTTCAATTCCATTAGAATCTTCAAAACGCAAAAAGGGGTTACCACCATTCCAACGTAAATTATGAGTGCTTCCTTCAAAAATGACTTCATCCATAAAGTTAGTTGCTCCATTAACTATTCCACCGTCCCATGATGAATTGGGTAAGCCAGTTATATTTGCTCCTGTAAAATCAACATTAGTTCCTGTCCAAAAATCAGTATCAGCTTGAAATGTTGTTTGATTAGTAACTACTCCACCTTGCCAATCTGTACCCGAACCAGCTTGTGCCATTAAATCCCAATATGTAGTATGCGGTGGTTCTTGAGTTGAAGAATGAGCTAAAATACAAATATAGGTTGAACCATCATGTTGAATGGCATCATAAATGTTATATGATGAACTTGCACTCCACAATCCTTTCCATTCTCTTGGAATACCACCTTGCCCTGATATTCCAGGTTCTCCGTCTTGTCCTTGTCCTCCATCTTGACCATGTTCACCCTGTATTCCTACTGGACCTTTTTCGCCTTCACATCCTACCAAAAACAAAAACAATAGCAAACTTGCTATTGTTAAAATCATAATTATCTTTTTCATTTTAAAACTCCTTTTTATTGTGAGCCATCAATCACGCAAAAACACAAATGCTCCAAATCAGATGTATTTTCAATTTTATTCTTACTTCCGCAAGAATTACAATCCTACCTCAATTTTGATTTCAATTTTAATCACAATCGTAATTTACGGTGAATGGCACATAATAAATACCTCCTTGTTTTTTATTTTACATCCCCTCTCTATAAAATAAAAAAAGGACGCAACTTTCATTACATCCTAAATTAAGGTATTGGCAACCCGACTAACAAGATGCAGAAAGTAACGTCCATTTGTGGACGCATTCTCTCTACTTGTTCTGTTAGTCTAAAAACGCCAATTTTTAATTTAGAACACAGTAAAACTAATGCAAATATTTACAACTTTATAAAGAACTTTTCTAATGAATCAACTTAGATGAATTGGAAGTTTATTTTCATAAAGATTCTGTCAATAATTTTTTTATGAAATAAAAAAAGCCTCTAATTTTTTTCATTTATGAAAAAAAAAGCCTCTAATTTTTTTATGAAATAAAAAATTATTGACAACCAAAGAAAGGTTATTTTGTTCGGTGGTGTATAAACAAAGAAAAAAAGAGGAGTAGTTATGAACATTTTGTCCATTAATGGTAGTCCAAATAAAGAAGGTAACACGCAAAACATAGTTAGTGCGATCTTAAAAGGCACAGAAACTAATCATCATAAAAGTAAAACTATCCATCTTTATGATTTAAAAATCAATGATTGTGTTGCTTGTAAAAATTCTCACAAAATTCATTTAGAGAAAGATTGTATTCATAATGATGATTTTACAAATCTCTTACTTCCCGAAATTCGGAACGCAGATTTAATAATTTTTGGTTCTCCAGTTTACATGGGGCACATCACGGGTAAAGCCAAAACAATGTTTGATAGATTTTATACATTCATCTTGGAAAATTTTACAATTAGAGATCTTGAAAATAAAAAATTTATCTCCGTTGTAACTTCAGGGGCTCCCTCAGAAACATTCAAAGATGTATCCGATTATCTTGAAAAGTGGTTAGGTGATTTCTTCTTTAAAATGGAAAAAATTAAAATTATCCATGAAGGCGATTTTTTGGGAGAAAGCGGTCAATGTGATAAACCTGAACTTCTAAAAAAATACGAAAATTTTGGGAAAACAATCTAAGACTGTTAAATTTTTTACTGAATCAATGTTTTTCTAATTTACTGCAGGTAAAATGTAATCTGTTAGAATTTCAAATACGCGTACTTTATCGAGGTAATTCCCGCCCGTGAAAGTAACCACCATATCCCAATCGGGGATAACCATAATGTATTGTCCGCCCCAACCGCCCGCGTAGAAGATACTTGTTTTTCCGTTTGCACCTTGCCCCGTCCACCATGAATATGCATAACCAACTTTTCCAGAATCTACTTTTGGAATTTTAAGGTTTTTATTTTCACGGTATGGAATTTTACTTTTTTCTATCCACTCTTGGGAAATAATTTGTTTATTATTCCAGACGCCATTATTTAGGAATGTTGCTCCAATTTTAGTCATTGCTCGTGGTGTTATTTCCAAACTACCAGCGGTTTGAATGGTACCATTTCTGTATTTAACTGCCCAATTTGAATTATTAATGTCCAAAGGTTCAAACAGATATTTTGTGGAAAATTCATCTATACTCATCTTAGTAGCATTTTTTAGTATTTCTCCCAAGATGATGGTGTTTCCACCCGAATAGGTAAAATGGGTGCCAGGTTTTGTGAGTAGTGGTCGCTTCAAAATACCCTTGATGGGGTCTTTGTAGCGAAACCATAAACTAATAATGTCATTATTTTTACTGCTCAGTGGACTACTCCATTCATCCCATTTTAGCCCAGAAGTCATGGTGAGTAGATGCTCGATGGTAATTTCATCTTTTCCGTTTTTTTTGAAGTGTTGGTGTTCTGGCAGATAATCGAAAATAGATTGTTGCACA
The DNA here is from genome assembly GCA_018645365.1 of Candidatus Cloacimonadota bacterium. Classification (GTDB taxonomy): domain Bacteria; phylum Cloacimonadota; class Cloacimonadia; order Cloacimonadales; family TCS61; genus TCS61. The sequence goes on along the minus strand of JABGOP010000001.1, from coordinate 4,400 downwards.
CTTTCGATAAAACCTTTATCTATTGCAATTCCAATGCAAATGGAAGTTACACTTTTGGAGACGGACATCACTTTATGTGGCATTGATTTGTCCCAATTTTCTAATTTTCCATGGTGTTTATGAGCATTCCATTTGTGTTTGTGTCCGCTAAAATATTCTTCAAATACGAGTTTATTGTCTTTGTAGATAAGCATGGAATGTATTTCTTTGAATTTTCCTTTATTTATGTCATTCACTGCTTTTATTATCAAAGTGGAATCTATTTTTGCTTCGCTCAATGTGCCTACGCGTAAGTCATCGTCAATGTTTGCTGGTTGTAGATAAGCATATTGGTTATAGCTGTTGATTGTACAACCAATGAATATAATTGAAAGAATAAGTAGAGTTATTTTTTTCATGAAAAAAATAAACTATTTTTTCTGCTTTAATCCTACAGCAGAACAAAGAGTGAAACAAGTTACCAATCCTAAAATAATTACTAAACGAATCCAATCATCTCCATTTACAATGCGTATTTTAGTGTAGTAAATTATCGTCCTTATCCACTCCAAACCACCTAGAATGAGGGCAATGTGTAAAATTGTGTTGGAAACTTCAGATTTCCAAAAAAGTAAAAATGGTAATGCTAAAGAGAGATATTGTAAAACAAACAAATTTGCTCTCCCAAAATGAGCGGCTAAAAGTAAAAAACTTAAGGTAACTGCAAATATTTTCCAAAATTTCCTCATAACTCCTCCAACTAATTATGAAACAAATTTTTAGCGTTTTGTTGTCAAATGTTTTCTATTTAAAACTGCAAAAGTCCCACTCAATCGAGCAGGACTTTTGTGGTGTCTGTAGGGGGTTTACTTCAACAATATCATCTTCTTTGTGTCAACGGGGTTACCATCGACAACAAGTTTGTAGAAATAAACGCCACTTGCAAAATTATTTGCGTTCCAAATAATTTCTTGATCATTTCCTAATTCATAATTCGTAATAGCTAATTGCTTCACGAGTTGACCTTTCACATTGTAGATTTCAACTTCTGCACTTTCGGTGTTTTCGGTGTTTAAGCTAAATGAAATAGTTGTTTCACCTGTGAACGGATTGGGAGTATTGGCTAAATGGTAGTTTGATGATAAAGAAATATCTTCAGTACTACTACGAGAAGAATAAACTTTTATATCATCGAAAGTTATTCCATCGTTATTGATTGGGCCATCATCTTGTTGCTGGAACTTGATTATGAAATTATCATTATATTCCAGTCCATGAAATGTAACTAGGGAATCTAAATCAAGAGTTTCAGTTTGCCAGCCGGGAATATAATTGATTAAAGAAAACACTTTAACAAAATTTTCACCATTATCGTCTGATAAAAATATACCGTCTTCATTGTGCAGTTCATCATAGAATTCTTGCCAATAGAAACGGAGATAAACATTTTCTGCTTCTGATAGATTCAAATGAAGTCTGGCTTCATTGGTAGCATATTCTTCTTGTGTCGTGGAATCCATTATCAATGAATTGTTTCCAGTACGTGCATCATGATTTGAAGTTATCAACACTCTGCCGTATTCATTATTAGATTTCATTAACCAATTTTTATCCACAGTTTTTTCGAAATCTATTTCATATGGTAACTCTGTGTTTTTGTTGAGATATTCATATGTTTGGCTATCTTGAGTATAATTAGCCCTGTTTGCGGTAATTATCCATTCATCATTTATCCTGCCCCGATATGAATAAGGTGAATTGCCTCGACCTCTTAGTTTACCAGAATCATCAGTAATACAGATAAGAGCATCAATGGGCTTGCCAGATGCGCCCATTGCTTCAAATACATTATTGCTACTTCCTAGTGAGTTATCTCTACGCAGTACCAATTTTTTGGCATCCGCACTCCATACCTCCATACTGGGATCACCGAAAAGTGTGTAACCAAGATACATTTCTCTGATTGTGGAATAAGCATAGAATTGAGACACAGTTTCCCAACTATCTTTTGATAAGATACCGATTTTATGTTCGTCGTCAAGGAATAATTTATTCATGAATTCCTTTATAACTCTGTAAGTAAACATCGGATAATCATCACAAGATGATGCAATAAGAGCAACAGGACCTCCCAGTTCATTAAAAAAAACTTCCGAAGCACAATTTTCAGTGTTATAGATGTTTTCTGGAATTTCATTGGAAGGTATCCAATAATCGTGAATTGGACCACCTTCGTTATAGTTTTCCACGATAACACCAAGCGAATCTCTCTGTACTGGAATAGTATAGCTGACGTAATTCAAGTCGGTAGTATAGCACGATCCTATCCAAGCTACATAAGTACTGCTGATATTATCTGGTACAGCATCTTCTAATTGTAGAAAATTATTGTAAGTATTATTATAGTAATACTTCACACTATCTACTCCGGTCGGGTCTCCATACCAGCATGTTCCATCAGATACTCTTGTGGTATTTATAGATAAATATTGTTTATGATTCCCAAAGCTACGCTTCCACCAATCCCAATTATCATCATATTCAGAATCGTGGATTACATAGCAATCACCACCGTGCCAGGTACCGTATAAAAAACTGTAATCACGAGCCTGCAGTTTATCTATTACTGGTTGAGCACAGCCATTCACAGTGTCTACCAAGTCTTCAGAATACAAAGCATCAACTTCTACATTAGGACCAATATGCTCTATAATTGCATCAATAAGGTTGTTTGAAGCTTGTGAATTTGGAAACTTGTTAATATTTGAAGCTATAAATGCCATATTGTTTGTATGTTTAACCTTTTTGTTACGGTAAGCTATGTATTTGCTGATATAGCCATTTACCTCACTATTTTCTGTTACTGGAATCCTACCCACATAAAGATCTGGTTCTAAGACAATAGCCATTATATCTTCATCAATGGGCCACGTACTAAGGACATTACTGTAATAAAAATCAGAAGTTGCGATTCGTATTTCTCCACTCTTCATCCATTCAAAATTTTTAGGAGGAATTATCGTTTCATCTCCACCGAGAAGAACATATTGCAAATTGGTATTGGCAATCTTCTGCTGTCTCAAATATGATCTAATCTCCGATGCAGTGCTACCTGTTATCTGAGTAGAGACGACTGCTGTCACAATACCCTCTTTATTTTTTATTTTAACGAAATGTTCAAAGCTATTTACCAAAGTAGCATCGGTGATAATCAGCATCTCGGTAGCAAGATTGCGATTCAAGGTTTGCACATTCTTATTAACGGTTCTTTCCTCGTTCATCTCACTTAGAAATTGTTCTACAACTTCTTCACTCTGCAAAATTTTTAGCAATTCCATTCTTTGTTCTTCTATAGCATTTGTGTTATCTACCGCCATTAGAGAAGACATCAGTAAAAAAGCTAATACTAACACCATTGTTTTTCTAATCCTTGTTTTTTGTAACATATTATCCTCCATTTTTTATTTTATTAACAACATTTTTCGTGACTGCACGGTTTTGCCTTCATTTATCAATCTGTAGAAATACACTCCACTACCTACAAGTTTGTTGTTCACATCTCTACCATCCCAAACAAGGGAACTCTTGCCAGCAATACCTTCCAGTTGGAAATTTCGCACCATTTGTCCTTTTACATTGTAAATTTCTATTTGAGGATTTTGGAAATTCTCAGATAAACTGTAGGAAATGGTTGTGGTTAGATTAAATGGGTTGGGGTGATTATGCTGTAAATAGTTATTTACATCTGAGATAGTGCTCCCATCAGTATCTGTACCACTAAAATCATATGTATAAAAAATGCTTTCTTGCGTTTGCTCAGCATTATAAACTCGGACTTCTAGAAAATACATATATAAATCATCCCCTTCTTCTGATTCTTCAAATCTGAAAATAATTTCTTGATCAGTACCGAGGTTAAAGGAACTTGGTTCGACATACATTCTCCATTTCGTACAGCTTGCATTACTGGTAATAACAGTATTATTTAAATCAACAGGAATATTCTCTCTAGTACTATAATCTAAGTTATAGTACTGTGTTGTTGAATAATCTGGTGACCATTCATACCAATCGAAACGAAGAGAAATTTGATTAATATCAAGTTCTGTATCATTAATGGTTAATTTAAAACTAAAATTATCCTCTCCGTTCGTAACCATATCAATATTTGCCGAAGTATCGTTCATGTAGGGCATGACCAGAAGAGGGTGTCTTGCTACATCATTAGACCTAATTTCGAAGTGAAGATGATAAGATACATTAGGAGTATTACCACTCATACCAATTAACTGTCCTTCTGTAACATTTTGATCATATGCGAGACATTCACTGAGGTGTATATAATACGTTTTTGTTGATCCATTCACAATTTTTATATAATGTCCGCTAGTTTCATCATAATGCCGAGTAGCATAGCCAGG
>JABGOP010000053.1 GCA_018645365.1 Candidatus Cloacimonadota bacterium | reverse complement strand
ATCTAAACGCCACCTTATAGTGCAATTATAAGCAGCCTCAGGCTCAAGTTGGCACAGAATTTGCATCTCCTTATGTTGCACCTTACTTTCATCTTCATATTCTCGATAGATTAGATACGGTGCTTTACGAACAGCACCTACACTCACAGCACCAAGAATAAAGATGAAGCTTACTAAATAAGATAAAATAGTTTTCCCCACAAAAAGATGGGATTTTACTTTGTTCAACATGTTTCCTCCTCAAATAAAAGTTTTAAAATAATCAATTATACAACGAACATAATTACGATAGGAACAGTGGCAACAAGCAATAACTGCGATATTAACACACGGTGTTACGAACAATCCGAAAAAAGATTAAGGAAAATTTCTGTCAAATGTTATTTTCATAACGACACATAAAATAACGGTTTGTAGGTGTATTCACAAGGAGAGAAATCGACTTTTAATAAAAAAAAACTCTGCAAATGAGAGATTAAAAACCGAATTGGTTATATTGCTTTATTTCAAAAGAAATGCGTAAATTTTCGTTCGGCTGATAATCTAACGATAAATTTGGCAATATTTTCGTTTGACTATTATTTTCTGAAAATGATAAGTTATTTTGAAATTGACCGTAATTAACAAAATTCAAATCTAATCTCAGCTTTAATTTTTCGGAAAAATCATAATCTAAATGATTGGTATAAAGTGATTGATAAAAACCATTTTGTGAAGTTGAATAGCCACTCATAAAACTAACTGAATGATGCATTGACAGCTTGTTCAGAACAAATATAGAGTTATTTTGAAAATTGGGGTTAAGGGCTATTTCTGCATTTAACAATGCCAACATACACAACAAGAATAAAGCTATTTTTTTCATTTTTTCTCCGTCATTCTTTTAATTTTCTTTTTTGAAAATCTCGGTAAATATTCGTAAATCTTTTCTAACATTCCATATATTTTGTCAAGTGTAGAGTTATTTTCTACACTAACATCAGCTTTTTCTATTTTGAGATAATCTGGCAATTGTGTTTCCATTTTTCCCAAAATTTCTTTTTCGGAAAGGTTATCTCTTTTTTTTAATCTTTCAATCCGTAAACTCTTTTTTGAAAAGATATTAATTGTTAAATCAAAACATTTTTCAAGTCCATTTTCAAATAAAAGTGGAACCTCAAAAACAAGATATTCCTCTTTGCAATCATCAATTATTTTTTGCATTTCGTTAAAAATAAACGGATGAATTATCTCATTTAACTTTTGTAATTTAGTAAAATCCGCAAAAACCATTTTTCCCAAAACTTTTCGATTAATCTGGTTTTCCACTAAAATTGAAATCCCAAAAATTGCGGTAACTGCCGTGATTATCGTTTCATTTTGCAAAGCTTGATGACCAATTTTATCAGCAGAAAAAACAACAAATCCCTTCTGTTCAAACCATTTTGAAACAGCTGTTTTCCCAGATGCAATGCCACCCGTAATGGCAATTAAAAATGGTCTTTTATCTCGTTTCATCTTTAATTATTTGGGCTAATTCATCAATGGAAATATCGGTAGTAATTTCGCCTTTTTTCACAAAAGATATTTTACCAGATTCTTCTGAAACAACGATACCAACTGCATCTGTTGTTTCTGTAATGCCAATTGCAGCAAGGTGACGAGTCCCAAATTTTTGGGTAAACTCCAAGTTTTCTGAAAGTGGCAGAACGACTTTTACAGCGTTAATTCTATTACCACGAATAACGACTGCACCATCATGCAAAATGGTTTTATTATTGAAAATGGTCAGCAATAATTTTACTGAAATATTGGCATCTATCACTTCCCCACTTTCGATAAATTCACTTAACTTTCGTTCATTTTCGATGATGATGAGAGCACCTATTTTCCTAAATGACATAATTGAAACTGCGTTTAAAAGTAATGAATAAGTTGATTTGCTCGCTGATGAAAAGATGAATTTTAAATTTTTGTTGTGAGCAAATTTTGTAAATAAACTCCGAATTTCCTGTTGAAAAAGAATTATAAAAAGAATTATCCAATAATCTTTGAAAACTTTCAAAACAGATGAAACCATTTTCAAATCTAACAAAGTTACCAAAACATAAAAAACAAAAATAAGCGCCAAAGCTATTAAAATCTGGTAACCACCATACTTTCTGAGCACCAAAATTGAAGCGTACAAAATGAGTGCAATGATTACAATGTCTAAAATATCTGCAAATGTTGGGATAAAAATATTCATCAGTTTTTCCTAATTTTCATTAAAGTTTTTAACATTTTCTTGTGTTCCAAGACATCGTGAACACGCACAATTTCGATATTATTTTGAAATGCCAAAGCTGTCGTCGCCAAACTTCCTACCAATCTTTCAGTACAATTTGAACCATCAATTTCACCAATAAAACTCTTGCGAGATGCTCCTAAAATTACCGGCAAATTTAATGTTTTGAACTCTGCTATTTTTTTGAGAATTTGCAAATTATCAGTTTGCCTTTTGCCAAAACCAATACCTGGATCAAGAATTATTCTGTCACGCAAAATTCCATTTTTTTCGCAAAATTCGATGCGTTCTGCAAAAAAATCTAAAATTTCGTCAATCACATCTGTGTAAACTGGATTTTTCTGCATATTTTGCGGATTGCCCAACATGTGCATCAAAACTACGGATACTTTTGGGAAATCCTGTAAAACTTCTACCATTTGAGCGTCAAAACGAAGCGCACTGATGTCATTCACGATAGAAGCTCCGGCTTCAATCGCTTTTCTGGCAACTATTGCTTTGGTGGTATCGATTGAAATTGGGACAGTTTTGGGAAGTTTTTCGATAATCGGAATAACGAGTTTCAATTCTGTTTTTGCATCGACTTTGATGGCATTTGGTCTAGTAGATTCACCGCCAATATCAATAAAATCTGCACCATTCTCAATCATTTTTTCAGCGTGCTGAACTGCTATTTCTGCATCAATAAACTTATTTCCGTCCGAAAAGCTATCGGGCGTTACATTCAAAATGCCCATTATTTTCGTGGGTTGAAGCTCTATTTCATTATCGTTAAAATTCAATTTATGAAATTTTGGATGCAAAAAATCGTCCACTATTTCTGTTAAATATTTACGGATTTCGGGCAAACCAAAAATGGTTTGACTTCCTAATTTTTTGGTTAATTTCTGCAATTTATCGATATTACACAACAAAATCACATCGCTAATTTCTTTGGTGCCATTCACGACACCACGTGCTACTGCTGCATCCCCACCGATTGAAAGCATTTCTTGTTTCAAAATATTGGCAGCACCAACTTTCAGATTGGTCAATTTAATTCCAACACCAAACATTTTGGGAGCCATCACGACTACACCACGCGAAGAAACTTCGATTTTTTCCAGTTCTCGCATTGCATCTGTTAAATTTTCTACTTGCAAAACCTTGTTCATTCTTTCTCTCTTTCGTGAAAATATTTCATTTTGGTAAACGGAAATTTTATCCATTTAATTGTCAAATCATCTTTTGTAAAAAATTTTGCAATAAAGTTATTGACCTTTAAATTTGAAATTAATATTGGGCAATATATGGAGGTTAACATGGTTAAAAATATTAAACGAAATCTTGTGAATTATTTGGGTATTACTGGTGGTGCAATCATTTTTGCGATTGCCTATTCTTGGTTTTTGGTACCTTACAAAATCGTACCTGGTGGCGTTGGTGGTTTGGGGCAAATTTTATTCCATTTTTTTGATGTTCCGATTGGTCTTTCAATGTTGATTTTCAACGCACCGCTGTTTATTTTGAGCTTCATTTTTTTGGGAAAAAGATTTGGCATTGGATCACTTTTTGGAATGTTAGCAACAGCGTTTTTCGCTGATTTCTTGAGCTTGGTTTCGTTACATAAACTAGGGTTTATAAAAGATTTAGCGAAATACACTTTTTTAGAAAACGGAAAAGAAATTTATTCATTACTCCCGCCAGAAGACATCTATTTATCAGCAATAGCGGGATCTGTATTGCTCGGCTTAGGACTCGGGATTATCTTTCGATTTAGAGGGTCCACTGGGGGCACAGACATTCCAGTTGCCTTCTTAAAACAAAAAACAGGTGTCTCCATTGGAATGGGTTATTGGATTGTTGAAACTGCAATTATTTTTACAGTTGGCATTGTGTTTAAAGACCCAAAATTAATTATTTTTGGTTACATAAATTTGTTCATCACTTCACGCCTCACAGACCTCGCATCAGAAGGTTTGCCGTATGTAAAAGGGATTTACATCATCTCCGAAAAATCAGAAAAAATCAAAAATGAAATTTATGATAAAATTAACCGTGGTGTAACATTTTTCAAAGCAGAAGGTGGCTACACCGGCAAAGAACGAAAAGTGCTTTTTTGCGCCATGAACAGACGACAAGTAGCAATGATGCGAGAAATCATCAAAGATGTGGATCCAAAAGCATTTGTACTACTCACATCTATCCACGATGTAATGGGTTACGGATTCCGTAGTCGTAGTATCGATCTAACAGAAGAGTAAAAACAGTAGTTCATAAACACAAATTGTATATTAAAAAACCGCTCCAAAAAGGGGCGGTTTTGATTATTGATTTCTTCCTACTTCACCAAGATCATTTTTTTGGTATCAACAGGCTTACCATCTACAACAAGTTTGTAGAAATAGATTCCACTCGCAAATTTACTCGCATCCCAGATAATTTGATTACTTCCTAATTCGCAATTCGTAATTCCTAATTGCTTCACAAGTTGCCCTTTCACATTGTAGATTTCAACCTCTGTGTTTTCAGCATTTTCTGTGTTTAAG
>JABGOP010000019.1 GCA_018645365.1 Candidatus Cloacimonadota bacterium | reverse complement strand
TTGCTATGAAAAAGGGCTTTGATTTTATAGTTGCAGCTTGACACCAAAACCTAATTTTCTAAAGTTAAAACACCTGATACACCAATACAAGGAAAGTTGCAGCTTGACACCAAAACCTAATTTTCTAAAGTTTAAGCACGACAACGAGCATTGCAAAATTTGTTGCAGCTTGACACCAAAACCTAATTTTCTAAAGTATTGAGTTTATAAGCCCTTAACCATAAGGGCTTTGACTTATTGTGGCTGTTTATTTTCTGGTAAATTGTCTTCAAAAAGGACATATTGTGCTGATCTTTTTGGTAATTCATACCGTTCACGATTAAAAATATTGATAATATTTCCAAATTGTTTATCGGTAAAAAACAAGATACTTACCTTTCCATTTGTGGGAGCATTTTCTTTTACTCGCTTAACATATTTATTGGTTCTTTCTCTTGTTCCACAAAATTTCATATAAACCGAGAATTGACACATATCAAATCCTTCATCAAGCAAAAATTTGCGGAATCTGGAGGCTAACTTTCTATCTTTATCTTCTGTAACTGGAAGATCAAACATCACCATCATCCACATTAAACGAAATCCACTAATCATTTAAATTCTGGAAATTTCAACAAATCCTTTCTGGCACGATAAGAATTTAAAAGAGACATTACTGTTTTCTTAATGCAATTTTGAATTGTCATATTCTCACCGTTCATCATCAATCTTTTCTCTAATAAACTGGCTAATTCTTTTTTATGTTGAGGATTAAGTGAGTCATTTTTAGTAACTTGCATTTCGTAAACTATTTTATCTACCATCGGACGAAATGGTTCCATTATATCATCTGCAAGGCAGAAAACATTTAGTTTGTTTTTGTGATGTAAACCGAGCGATGCATCGAGACCTGTGGCAATGAGATAGCGTGCTACACAGCTTCGTAAAATTGCATAACCAAAATTTAGAAAACTATTGATGCCATCAAGCAGGTAATCGCGTTTGAAATCTTTGCCAAATAACTTTTGCCAATATTTTCGGGCGGCTACAGCTTCCACATTTTCAATATCACCAGATTTTACTTTTTTAATCAGATAACTAAATTCTTTCGCGTCAACTTTTGCAAATTCCAAAACAATTTGTTGATTACGGATTTTTTCTTTGATAATAGTTTGCCACAATTTTTTAGAAAACGGCAGGGTTACATTAATTTGTTCATCCAGACGAGCTTTGCGTTCGTAATTTGCATTTGTACTTACTACAAAACCAACTGGCATAAAATTTCCACTACACAGAATTATGGGAATATTTACTTCACAAAATCTAACGATTAAATTGTGTGAGTAGGTTACACCGTAACCGTAAATTAGCAGACAATCAATGTCATCAATTGGTTCTCTGCCGATCTCTTCTCCACTTTTTTGTATCACCATAAAACCATGATAAAGTTTTAGATGCACTCCACTTTGCGAAATCTCAACGATTTTCATTTTGTGTTTTTAGGGTCGCTTACTCTACCAAGTATGTCAACCCCTACTTTGCGACCATCTTTTTCTTGTAACTGTTTTACCGATGTTGCATTTGGGTCTTTATCAGATTTTGCAATTCTATGATTAACAAAAAATAATCTACCGTCAAATGTCATCTTTTTTACCCGTCTAATTTCTGTTTTGCCGTTTTCTTCGTAAGCAACTGTGTCGTTTATAAAGAGTCTCATTTTCTTTTTTGCAGTTGGGTTTTCTTTTTGCCATTTTGGGGTAGAGTTCGGCTGGTGGGCATAGAACATTGGGATAATTTCAATTTGCCACTTTCCCGCTTTTTTGCCTTTATTGGGGATATAAATATCTGCACAATAGTTGTTTCGTAACTCGTAGTATTTGTAATTGCCCAGTTTATCTTCAATGCGAACTACTGTTTCCAAAGATTTTTCAATGTGTATTTTCACTCTTTTTATACCAGTTCGTTCAGAATATTCAGAGAGAATTCTAACTATTTTTTTCTTGTCATTTTCTCCATCTGTAAGTTGTAATAAGGTTGCTCGTATTCTTGGGTCGGCAATTTCATTAATTTTTTTTATGCTCTCTAAGCTTACTAATTCTTTTCTAACAGAGAGAGTTATTTTTCCTTTTTTTTCGTCAATGCTCACCAAACCGTAAGCGGTATCTTTGTGGAGTTGTCCCACAGTTTTATGTTCGGAGATTGCTTTTTTGGCATTTCCGTGGTCTGGTTTGTAGGAAATTACTGTATCATCTAAAATTTGTTTCATCTCATTATGTTTAAAATTATCAAAAGGCGGTGGCATTGTATCGATAAATTTATCACGGCTGTTGCCAATTGCTCTTGCTACTTTTTGCATTGTAGAACGCGAAGTGCAGGCAACTACAAAAGCATCAACTGCATGATGGCGGTGGTCAGCACGGTTTTTGGTGCTGTCGTCGGAGAGTAAATTATTCAACCCCCATTTAGATCTCAGCTTGGCGGTAAGTTGTCCATTGATAGACCACACATTATTTTTTCCGCAAACAAAAGCCATATATTTTCTGGCAACTCTGCTCATATATTGTGTATCTGTAAGCATGCGGCTTAAAATTTCACCTTCATCTTGGTAATATTGCATTGCATCGGGGAAGAACCTTTTTTCTTTATTGGAAGGTAGATTTTTTGCGCGTGCCAAAATATGATTGTAGTTGTAATCAGGTGGATTATGCCCAAAAGCTTCAAATGGGCTTCGTTCACCTTTATCTTGATTTGCTTTACGGTGGGCAATTGTTTTATTTACCATTCTATCGTTAAATGTTCTTGATTTTGGCAAAATATGTTCAATTTGGAATTCATGTGTGAATAATTTATGAATGGGGATAATGATTCCAGAAAAAGGGCAACATCTTTCTGTATCATTTTTGCTTAACTCTTCCCAAAGTTTGTATTTTGTTCTGTTTTCATAATTATTTTCAACACTTATTTCCTCTAATTTTTTGCCAATTGCTTTGTTGATTTTTCTGTTTTTTGCTTGATTTTTTTCGATTTCATCAACTTTGGTTTTTCCAAGTTTTAGTTCACGAGCCAGTTCTAAAACTATTTGCTTTGGTGCACCGTAAGTTTTGGTAAGTTGGTTCACCAGTTTTCGTAATTGATTGAGAGCAATGTGAACGGTAACATTGCCAATTTTACCATAATATTTTTCGGGTTCTTTTTCAGAGTCATAGTTTTCTTTATTTCCAAAAAGAGCATCTTTCTCAAAAAGTTCCCCGTAATATGGAAGATCTCCTTTAAAGTATTTTGGTTCTTCTGGTGCTTCATCAGTATTTTCGTAACCTGCTTTTTGGCAGGATTCGTAGTAGTTGAAACCATCATTTAAAAATGGCAGAATATTTGTCATAGCCTTTCTACTTAAATTACTTATTTTTTTTGATAGAGAAGCGTTTGCAATATTTTGAGCATTTTCTTTGGGGAGATTATAATTTTCACAGAGCCAAGTTATGAGTGTTGCTTCAATCTCTTTATCATTTTCATCATTTAGAATTTTTGAAATAATTTCATCTTTTTCATCATTACTTAATTCATCCCATTTATCGCCAAAGTAATCATTTTTTCGCATAGTATAAGAAGTGTCATCACCTTTTAAATCTTTTCTCTTTTCGCTTTCAAGATTAAAAACATAATCTCTGGCGTACTCTTTACCTAATTTTTTGCGTAAAGATTTGAAAGTTGCAGATTTTTGAATTAGAAGTGCTTCTAGAATTATTGCTCTTTGTGCTTCGGTTAGTAAATGGCTATTTTTATTAAAATCTAATAGCGAAAGATTATTTATCTCTTGAAGTATGCGAAATTTTTGAGCGGTAGCAAAAGCAAATGAGCATCTTTTTTCTCCTTCCTCAAATTGGCAACTTCCCTTTTCTTGTGGTTTCAAATCGCGTTGGTAGAAAATAATGTTAATGAGTTGTTCTTTTTTGTCATCAGTTAATTCAGGATAGTATTTTGCTTGTTTCTGCCAAAGTAGCTCAAATTCATCTAAATACATTTGTCGATTTGGGTAGAGATTGTAAGATTTCGAACTTTTTTTCACTCTAACAGGTTTTCGGTTTTTATCTTCACTTTGCGGTAGGTCTTTGTTCAAATTGAAAAGATATTCTCCCAGCGTTCTCGAATTGGTTTTTTCTAATTCCTCTTTAAGTTCTTTTATTGCAGTTTTCATTATAGAAGTATCATTGTCTTTTGCATCTAATTTTCTGTTACTTTTGAAACCTCGTCTTTGGTTCAAATGAAAAATAGTTCTACCGAATTCAAAAAGAGATAATTTATCATCTAATCCTTTTGTTCTTAGGAGGTAAGGGTCAATGTGTTCGAGTTTCTTTCGTTTTGTTTTGTCTTTTGGCATTAAACCGATTTCAATTAAGTAATTAATCAAATAAGTTCTTCTTTGTAAATATCTGTCTCTATTACGGCGGATACCACGAGCATCTCTACGAGTAACATTCAATGGCTCTTTGGATTTTGCATCTCTACCATCTAAAAAAATGCGTACGCCAACTTTTTCTAATTTTGTAGGTTCGTTGTTGTTATCAAGCTCTATTAAACTCCATCCAAGTGAGGTTGCACCGAGGTCAATTCCTAATCGATAATTTTTCATCTTGACTCCTTTTCCTTAATTTATTTTGTTGTTTCCAGTTTTGGAAAGTCCTTGATGTTTGAAATTAGAAAATTAGGTTTTGGTGTCAAGCTGTTAACAAGGTTTTTACCAAAAAATTAAGGTGTAGGCTCCGGCTTGCACCTTTTTTATAATAAAATAGTCTTAATCTCTCATTTGCAGAATTTTTTTGTAGAGAAACTTCAATTCAAACGATGACGCAAAAAGTACAGTAGCTTGTTCAAAAATAAAAATAGCTTGGTCTTTATTGCCCATTTCGAAGTGTAGTTTAATCAATTCCAAATAACATCTTTCTTCATTTGGAAATATTTTTATGGCACGCATCAAAATGCCAATTGCTTTCATTTTTTTACCCAAATGTTTGCAGGTCAAAGCGTAATTTAAGAAAAAAAGTGGGTCGGAAAAATTTTGTTTATCTGTCTTTTGGAATTCCCAATATGCTTTCAAATAATTCTTCTTGCGAAAAAAGATTAAACCACTTAAATAAGAGACAACTTCACGATCGCCAAACTTATTTTTTGCGTCATTTAAGTATTCTAAAGATTTGTTATAGTCTCGTTGTGCAAAATATAATTCTGCCAAAAAAACAATGGGTGCAACTGATTTTAGATTATCCCGATTTAGTTGTTCTAAAAGGTGGATAGCGGTATCTATTTGTTTAAGGCGAGCGTAGCAGAATGCTTTATTATAGAGCAATTCATCAAAATTTGTTTCCACTTCTTTGAAGGATTCAATGGCGGAATGGTATTTTTTTAAAAGTAAATAGCAGTTCCCAATTTGGAATGAAATATCATCATCTTTCGGATTTAGTTTTTGAATTATTTGGTATTTTTCGATTGCTTTCTCATACATTTTTCTTTGACGATAAATTTCTGCTAAATTGGTGAGCAAACTGGTATTATTGGGGAAATCATTTAGCCCATTTTCGAGTAAATTTTGGGCTCTTATCCAATTTTTTTTTTGGCATAATTTTGCTTTCCAAATGATTGCTTCAACTTTTTTCATACTTTTTCAAATAAATTTTCGATTGCTTTTAAAATTTCATTTTTGTCGTAACAATAATTGATGAATTCTCGAATTTTAGCACTGTTTCGTAAACCTTTTGTGTAATGATGCAATTGAGTACGCATTTCTATAATTGCTTTTTTTTCGCCTTTTTGTTCGATGGAAAGCAGAAAGTGCTTTTTGATAATTGCAAATTTTTCTTTTGGATTAATTTCAAGATTATTTTTTATTTCTCGAAAAATCCACGGTCTTCCCATCACGCCTCGTCCAAGCATCACAGAATCGCAATTTGTTTGGGCATACATTTTCTCAACATCATTTTTGGAAGCGATATCGCCATTGCCGATGATTGGGGTTTTCACAGCATTTTTTAGTTTTTCAATCAGATTCCAATTGCTTTTCCCACTGAACATTTGTGATTTTGTTCGTGGATGAAGACAGATAATGTCGGCACCTGCACCTGCCATACGCTTGCCAAATTCAACTGCATTAATGTGCTCAAAATCCCATCCAGCTCGGAATTTTACCGAAAGCGGAATGTTGAGCATTTTCTTCATTTCAGAAACAATTTCGGCTGCTAATTTTGGATTTTTCATCAAAGCTGACCCAGCCCCACGCGCTACCACTTTTTTTACGGGACACCCCATATTTATGTCGATGAAATCTGGTTTTTTTTCTAAAAGTATTTTGGTTGCGTCTGCCATTCTTTGTGGGTCAGAACCAAATAATTGAATGCCAAAAGGTCGTTGATAATCTTCAAAATTAGCGTAAGCGATGCTCTTGTTTTTATTGAAAATAAGCCCATCTGCACTTACCATTTCGCTTACCATCACATCTGCTCCACAATTTTTGCAAATTTGGCGAAAAGCAAAATCAGTAATTCCGGCAAGCGGTGCTAACCACAATTTTTTATTGGTCAAAAATGCGGTGTTCATCTGTTAATTTGAAAAATTGCAATTCCAGTCGCGACAGCAACATTAAGTGATTCAATGTTTTTTGAAATTGGTATTTTTACAGTCTTATGAGAAATCGCTAAAATCTCATCTGAAACACCAAATGCTTCAGAGCCGATAACCAAAATTATTTTTTGTGGTTTGCTAAACGCAAGAATCTTTTCTGCATTTTTCATCGCGGTCGAGACTATGGTTGCATCAGATTTTTTTAGCCATTCAATGCCGTGAATTTCGATGGGCAACTGGAAAACAGTTCCCAAAGAAGCACGAATTACTTTGGGATTATAAAGTTCGCAACAATTTGGCGAAAGAATAATTCCATCTACATTTAACGCGGTTGCAGTGCGGATTATTGTGCCTAAATTTCCTGGTTCTTTAATGCCATCTAAATAGAGAATGAAGTTATTGTCTTTAAGGCAGATTTTCTTTTTTTGGACAAGAGCTGCAATTGGTTGTGGATTTTTTGTATCAGTAATTTTTTGTAATTGTTGTTCGGTAACCTCAAAGTTATTTTTGCATAAAAATGAATTATTTTGGAATCTTTCTGTGGAATAAAGTTCCTCAAGTTCGATGCCATAATGGTTAATTTGTTCAATTAAACGAACTCCTTCTACAACGACATTTCTACTTAATTCACGGTATTTTTTCTGGTTTAGTTTTGCTAATTCTTTAACTTTATTTTTTGTTATTTTCATGATAAATTTCTTTTATTTTTGGTATGTTTACATCATCAATTTGTTCTGAATCTAGGGATGTTTTTGCATATTGTAAATATATTTTTGAGTCGAGAAATAAGTTAAATAAATGTTCATCAATACAGTTATCACGCACCTGAAAAGCCATAATTTTCAAAGTCTCCGTTAGTGTTTTCATTTTTTTATACGGTCTATCAGATGATGTGAGTGCTTCAAATAAATCGGCAATTGTAATGATGCGAGATTGGATAGGAAGCTCATCTGCTGTTAATCCAAATGGATAGCCCTTCCCATTCAGTAACTCATGATGAGAAGCCGCAAACTTGGGTACATTTTTGAATTTTTTGGGGAAAGTAAGTTGTGAAAGCATTTCGTGAGTAACTATCACATGCTCACGCATTTTTTCATATTCTTCTGGTAGGAAAGTACCTTTTTTTATAAGTAGATTATTTTTTTCATTATCGTTAATAAGATAATATTCTTTCTCATCAGAAAGGTAATGAAATTCAGCGATTTCTTCAATTTTATCTATGGCATCATTTTCCAAAAATTCTCCGCCACTGTTCATTTTTATGATAAATTTGCGGTATTTCTTCAAAAGTTTTAGCAATTGATTTAACTCTTTTTTGGAAACGTCATTTTTCAAATAAAAAATATCTTTTTTTATCAAAGCTTCGATGAAATCAAATCGTGTTAGAACAAGTTCAATTCTATCGAAAACGATTTCTAATTTTGTACTTTTATCGCGGATATGCGTGGGAGTGGTAATTTTCCCAATGTCATGCATCCAACTGGCGATACTCAATTCTTGCAATTCATTTTCACTAAACTTAGTTTTGGAATAGTGGGCATTATCATTTTGAACTGCATTCGCAAGCATGTCCGATAATTTTGCTACTCGCTTGATGTGTCCACTCGTATATTTTGATTCACGGTCGATTGCTGTGGCGATACTTTGAAGAAATTCTAATAATAATTTTTCCAAATTATCGATTAAGTTACGGTTTGTCAAAGCTACCGCTGCGAGTGATGTTAATGATGTTAATGATGATAAATGCTCATCAGAAAAAGGGATGATTTCTCCATTTTCATCCATTGCGTTGATGAGCTGAATTACCCCGAGAAGCTCTTTTTCGTGGTCCATCATTGGAATTGCAGCCATAGATTTTGAGTTGTAATTATTTTCGGTATCGTATTTTTGAGTACCGCTATTATCAAAAATGTTTTGATGATAAACATCATCGATACAACACGCTTTTTTTGTGTTTGCCACATAAGACGCAAAATTTTTGAAAATTTTCTGATTATTTTTGTCAAAAAGAGGAATGCTTGGCCATTTTGCGGTATCTGCCATTCCTAAAAGCAAGTTTTTTGACAAAGTACAAATAGTTTTGAAATCGAGAAATTTTTTATTTTCTGAAATCAGATATATTGTTCCACCATCACAATTTGTGAATTCAATCGCGGCATTCAAAACGAGCTGAAAAAATTTATTTATGTCACTTTCGGTTGAAAGTGCGGTGCCGATATTTGTGAAATCTTTTAGGTGTTTCGCCAACCTTTTTTTTGAGTTCATTTCCATTTTGCCAACTTTCTTTTATTTTAACTTTACAATATCGCTATTCGTCTTTTTTATGTCAATGATTTTGAATGAAAATTTAAGGAGAGTTTAAATTAATATACTAATCTTATCTGCTGGAAAATCGACGAGAATGGGAAGTGATAAAGCTCTTTTGAAGTTTGGAGAAGTAACCGTAATTCAGCATTTGATCGTTAAATTATCGCAAATATCTTCTAATATTTTGGTTGTCTTGGGCGATAATTTTGAAAATGTAAAAGCTCAAATTCAAAACACAAAAATACAATTTAATGAACTTCATGATTTGGGAATGTTTTCGTCGTTACAAAAAGGTTTGTCAAATTTTGAATCTGGTGCGACATTTGTGCAAATGGTCGATCAGCCTTTCGTATCACTTGAAATATATCGTAAAATGATTTCAAAATTTGATGCAGAATGTTTTGTGATTCAGCCATCATTTCAGATGAAAGCAGGACATCCACTTTTGATTTCTGAAGAATTTAGTAAAATTATTCAATCTTATCCTGTAAATTATAATCTCAAAAAGATTATAGATAAATATTCCCAAAAGCGAAAATTTGTTGAAGTTGATAACGAGAGCGTTTTGCAAAATTTGAACACCAAAATGGCATTTTTAAACGAAGTAAAAAAGGAGCTAATATGATAGATATTTTAAAGAAAATGGTGGAAAATCAGAAAAATGGAAAATCATTTGTCTTGGCAACAGTGGTGGAAGGTGCCGAAAAGTCACCGGGTAGAAGCGGATTTAAAATGATTTCTTATCTCGATGGCACTTCGGAAGGGACAGTTGGTGGCGGCGAATTGGAAAAATTAGTTTTGGAAAAATGTAGTGAAATTCATCGTTCAAAACAAAATGATTTTTTATCGTTTAATCTGACTAAATCTGGAATTGGTATGCTTTGTGGTGGTGATGTAAAAGTGTATTGTGAATATTTTTCAGCACCTAGAAAAGTGTTTGCGTTTGGCGGTGGACACCTTTGCCAAAGTTTGATTCCACTTTTGAAATCGGTTGGTTTCTACTGTGTTGTGATCGATAATCGGGAAGAATTTGCTTCCAAAAATAACCTTCCCAAAGCAGATGAAATAATTTTTTCAAATTATGTTGATTTTGTGGAGAAAATGCAATTAACCTCAAATGATGCTATCGTTATTTTCACGCACGGTCATTTACACGATTTGGAAATTTTAGATAAAATTTGTGAACGTAATCTTGTTGCAAAATACGTCGGAATGATAGGCTCAAAAGTAAAAGTGCCAGATACAATTAAAAAAATTAAACAAAAAAAATATGGCAATAATTTGGTTGATTCTGTTAATGCTCCGATTGGATTGAATGTTGCTAAGACGACAACCCCAGAAATTGCGGTGGCGATAATTGCCGAAATTTTGGCAAAATATAATGGTGTCGAAAAGATTGAATTTATGAAAGATATAAAATAGTTGACAATAAAATAGTATTTTGAAAGTGTGCAAAAGAATTTTAAAGTTAATAAAAAAAATGGAGATTAGATGAAAAAAACATTAGTTATTATTTTGCTGTTTTTATCTATTTTGTTATTTGCAGATTTACCTTACATCGAAAATTTAAGCCCAGATTCTCTTGCAACAGAAATTGCTGTAAATACAAATATTGAATTTGACCTTCACGATGAAGATGGTATTTTGATCGATTCTGTTTTGGTCACGATAACTGAAAATGCAAACGAAGATATAACGCACTATGCGGTCATTTACGATAATTTGGGTGTAAATCAGATTACAGACAATTTTTATGAAATTCAAATTGACCCCAATGTGAATTTCAGATATGGAGATTCAATTTTTGTGAATGTGCGTGCAATGGATATTTTGCAAAATGAATTAAATGTAACATATTGGTTCAAATGTGTGGAAGATGATTCATCGCCTTTTGTACAGAGTCTGGAACCAGCAAACGGTGAAACGGGTGTTTTGGTGAATTCATCGATATATTTTGATGTTAAAGATTCTGGTGGTGCAGGCGTTAATTTATCAACGATTGAAGTTAATGTAAATGGTTCAGTTTACAATTATTTAGATGTTGGTGTTTTTTCATCATTTTCGATAGATTATGGCTATGGAATTACCATTAATCCACCGAATGATTTTAATTTTGGTGCGACAATCAACCTTGAAATTTCAGCTGAAGATTTGGCTATTCCACCCAACACATTAATGGAAACTTCATCATTTGAATGCGATATAACCAATACACCACCAACGGTCGAAGACTTTTTAATTCAAACAGAAGAAGATGTCGCAATTGTTGTTCCATTTGCCCAACATTCAAATGATGATCAAGGCTTGGAAATTTTGACTTATCATATTTCAGATTATCCCGAAAATGGTGTTTATGTAAATGGTTCGTATATTCCAACGACAAACTTTAATGGAATTGATGTATTGACCTATCGTGCTTTTGACGGCGAATCTTTTTCCGATTATGCGACGGTTAACATTATTATTATTCCTCGAAATGATGAGCCTATTGCGGACGCTGGGTTTGACCAAATGGTGGATGAACTTGCAGAAGTGCAGTTAGATGCTTCTGCTTCTTTTGACCCAGATGGTGATGAAATAAGCTATTTGTGGTTAATGCCAGAAGGTATTATTCTTTCAGATGAAACAGCGATAAATCCTACATTTATCGCACCAGCGGTGGTAGAAAATGAAGATTTTATTTTCAATTTAATCGTTTCTGATGCTGAGTACAACGATATGAGTAATGTGACCATTACTGTTTTAAATGTGAATCAACCACCAATTGCGGATGCTGGCGAAAATCAATCTGTTGATGAAGGTGAAACGGTATATTTGAACGGTTCTCTTTCAAATGATATAGATAATGATGTTCTTACTTATGAATGGATTGCACCACCCGAAATTGAGTTGTTCGGCTCTTCATTTGCTGAGTCATATTTTATAGCACCGTTTGTAAGTGAAGATATTGAGTACAATTTTATTCTTACGGTGAATGATGGTGAATACAATTCCGAACCGGATACAATCATTGTTAATGTTTTGAACGTAATGAATCACGAGCCAGAAATAGATATTCCCGAAATTTTTACGTTTGAAGAAGACACATCGTTCCAACAAAATTTTTCCTACTTTGTAGATGATTTGGATAACGATGACTTGACTATAACTGTCAGTGGAAATTCAAATATTTTTGTGCAAATTAATGGTTATGAAATCACATTTTCTGCTTCGCAAAATTGGAATGGAAGTGAAATTTTAACTTTTGCGGTCAACGATAATCAAGGTGGAAACGATGTGACTGATGAAGTTGAAGTGACTGTAAATCCAATCAATGACCCACCAATTTTGAATATTACTGGAACTTTTATATTTGACGAAGATTCAATTCTACCCACTAATTTTACCCAATTTATGAGCCAAACTTATAATGAAACCGACAATTTGATTTTATCTGCGGTGGGTTCAGAAAATATTGATGTCGCAGTTTTATTTAATGATGTAAATTTTGAACCAACAGCAGATTGGTTTGGAACGGAAGAGATTACATTTTCACTTTCAGATGGAGAATTTACGGTTAATCAAACAATTACGATTGCTGTAAATTCCGTAAATGACGCACCAATAATTAATTTACCAGATAATTTGACTTTTGATGAAGACAGTTGGTATGTTGGAAATTTTGCGAATTATATTGATGATGTTGATACAGATATATTAACACTAGAAGTTTCAGAAAATGAAGAGATTAATGTCGAAATCAACGAATTTGTGGTTACTTTTACAGCAACTGCAAATTGGAATGGAATGGAAACTCTAACTTTTACAGTGAATGATAATCAAAATAGAACAATTGCCACTGATGAGATAGAGGTAATCGTAAGTCCTACAAATGATGCTCCAACTGTTGATGATTTGTTACTTACAACAGATGAAGACATTTTCCTTGAAGTTATTTTGTTGGGTAATGATATCGATGGTGATGCTTTGACTATTGAAGTTGTAGGTCTGCCCTCTAATGGGATTTACGCAGATGGGATTTATACGCCAAACACCGATTTTTACGGAGAAGATGAATTTACTTATCGTGCATTTGATGGTGAAAATTATTCTAATTTAGCAATCATTATGATTACCATAAATCCTGTAAACGACGCACCAATAATGAATTTACCAGATAATTTTACTTTCGATGAAGATAGCTGGTATGTTGGAAATTTTGCGAATTATATTGATGATGTTGATACAGATATATTAACATTAGAAGTTTTAGGAAATGAAGAAATCAATGTCGAAATTAACGAGTTTGTGGTTACTTTTACAGCAACTGCAAACTGGAATGGAGTGGAGAACATTATTTTTTCTTTGAATGACAATTTTGATAGAACAGTCGTTTTAGATACAGTTGAGGTTATCGTAAACCCGATGTCAGATGTGGAATATCCTGCAAAAAAAGTTCAAGTGGAACCACATACGGTAAGTAATAATGAATGTGAAATATTTATTTATACGGCCAATAACGAAGTAATTGAACATTGTGAAATCTTAAATCGGCGTGGAAAAATTATTAACACAATAGATATCGAACCTGCGTTTAACGAATATAATAATGTTGCCAGATGGGATACAACTGATAAATTTGGGCGACAAATTCCAGGTGGATTTTACATTTATCAAGTGAAAATTGGCGAAAAAACATATCAAGGAAGCATAATAATTGTAAGGTAGAAATATGAAAAATAAACTTTTAGTTCTAATTTTAGTTATCCCAATTATCTGTTCAGCTTACGATTTTATTGATGGTGGCGTGCGTAATTCGGCGATGGGGAGAACAGGCATAAGCTCTTCAAATGATGCTTCAACAGCTGTTTGGAATCCCGCATTTTTAGGAAATTTACACAAGTTTGAATTGCTCACAGATTCCAGAAAATTTACCATCCAGTTGGATAATGATAATTGGTCTCAAAATGTGATGTATTTCGCAATGCCAACTAAAAAAGCTGGCACATTTGTGTTGAATGCAAATTATTTTGGGGGAGATGTAGCAGGAGAAAGCAAATTTGGATTTCATTTTGGTAAAGAGTTACCCCATAATTTATTTGTTGGTTTGAGTGCAAATTATTTTTCTTTTGATACAGAAATAAGTAGTTCATCTGCATACGATTGTGATTTTGGCATTGGTTACAAATTACCTTTTGCTAAATTTGGTATAGTTGCCAAAAATTTATTACAAGCTGATTTAGGCACATATTCAGAGGATAAATTTTCGCGAATTTATGGTTTTGGTTCTTCTTTGAATTTGAAGAATTTGGTTATTTCGGCAGATGTTCAGCGTGGTAGTAATTTTAGTGAAACCGAAATTTTAGCTGCAATTGGTACAGAACTTGCCATGAAAAATTTATTTATTAGGGCTGGAATGAACAACAATTATTACACTTTTGGTTTCGGAGTAGATATTTTTTCCCAATATTGGCCGGCTTTTTTTTCTGCTGAAATTAATCGAATGACATATTTTGATGTTTCGCTTGATTATGCTTTTCAACATCCGCTAAATTTTGAATATACAAAGGGTGATTTTGAAATTGGTAACGGTTTAGAATCTGAATTTGGAGACCACTTTTTTGGACTAAAAATTAATTTTGGCAGAACTGAATCAAAAGAAGATTTTATAAAATTCTTTCCATCTGAATTTGGTCTAGATGTAAATGTGCAAATTGATACAGTCGTTATCGAAAAAGTTAAATTAGACACAATTTACAGAGAAATTGTAAAAATGGATACAATCACAATTATCGAAAAAGTGCTTGATGAGGAATTACTCAAAAAGAAATTAGCAGAAGCAATTTCAAATCAAACAAGTGGTGAAATTGAAGTGTTTAATGCGGCATCTGCTCACCTAATAAAATCTTTGGAATATTATTTCGCTGAAAATTTTGAAAAAGCAATTGAAGAGTGCGAAAAAGCAATTCAAATTGCTCCGAAATTATCGCTTTCATATTTGCGATTGGGTTCGATATATTGGAAACTGGGTGACAGAGAAGAAGCTTTGTATCACTGGAAAAAAGGTTATAAGGTGGATTCAAATAATGTGGAATTAAAACAACTTTTAGATGGCATAAAAAATGGTGTGGAAGATTTAGCACCGAAATTTTAAAAGTAAAAGAAGGAAAATGAAGAATGAAAAAATTATTTGTGGTTTTAATGTTTGCGATAGTCATTTTGGGGCAAAGTACAGAAACAGTTACCGAATTGCAAATGGAAAAAGGGTTGGCAGAAAGAATTGAAAACATGCTTTTTCCAATCGTTGGCAAAACGATTGTTGATGTCAATTTGACTTTGCTGTATCCGTCAGAGGGGCTTATTCCATTTGGAATGGAACTGAATAGGAATGAGAGTTTACCTGGTTTACCAGTGGCAAAATCGAAAGGTATTTTGCCGAACAAAATTGATGGTAAGCCAACACTTCCTACACAAATTACTGCCAAAAAAATTGTGGTTTATGTTGATAAATTAATGGAGACTAAAAAAATCGAATTTATCAAAGAAAATGTGACAAATTGGGCTCGCATTGATGCTACTGATTTGACCATCAAAAAGACGCTGTCGATGAAAAATGAAAATTTTGATTCAATTAGTTGGCAACCACTTTACGCAATAGTTGCGATATTTTTATTGCTAGCACTCATCTTCATATTTATGTTTAATTCAAAAATAAAGCAATTATCAGAATCGATGCGTGCAATCAACATTAGTGGATTTGATAAAGCGATTCGCATTATGGGGAATTTGCAAACCCAAACAGCTGAAAAAAAATCGGAAAAATTTTTCGAAAAAGGCCCACTTCCTATCAAAATTGTGGAGTCAAATAAAGAAGAAGATAGCTCGTTCAATTTCTTGGAATCGTTGTCAACACAAGATTTTGTACAATTAATTGATAAAAAAGAAATTGCTTTTATTTTGACTATTTTATCGAATGATTTCACTAATAAATTTTTTGTGGAATTTAAAGATGATTCGTCATTTATTCTGGACGAAATGCCTTCTGTTTCTCAAAAAACAAAAGATGAAGTAGCGAAATTGAGAAATAAATTATTCCAAAAATATCTAGAATTTATGGAAAATAAGCAACTTTCTTTCGGCGGAAAAGATGCAATTGTTAATATTATAAATGAGTTACCATCTGCGAAAGCAAAAGAGATGTTGGCAAAAGTACAAAAAACAAACAGTAAAATTGCAACTGAAATTCGTGCAAAAATTTTCTTGTTAGATGATGTTTTAACGTTGGAAAAAGAAAAAATAAATCAGATTATCGATATTGTTGATCGTAATTTTTTGGTCTCGTTTTTGGCATGTGTAGATAAATCGGCTCGAGAAGTATTTTTGCAGAATATGACGAGTCGAACGAGAGCAATTATTCAAGAAGATGTAGATGTAATTGGTGTTTTAGATGATGCATCAAGAGAACATTCGATTAATTTGATGTTAACTGAAATTCGCAAAATATTGAGATGAGGATAAATTTATGAAACTTACAACAATTTTTGGTTTTATTTTTGGTTTAACGATTATTGGTTTAACGATTTTCTATCAGCAAGGTACTGAATATTTTCTTAGTTGGTCGGCACTTGGCATTACATTTGGAGGCACGATTTCGGCTGTAATTATCTACTTTTCACCTTGGGCTTTGAAGAGTTCAATCTCGGCTTTTTTCAAAATATTTACCGAAAAATATTATTCAAAAAAGAAGATGATTGATATTATGGTAGCTGTTTGTAGAGAGGCGCGCATTGCTGGATTTTCCAATTTGCAGAATTTACATTCGGTTCAGAAAATTAAATTTTTGAAAAAAGGTTTGAGATTTTTGGCAGACGGAATGGAACCGGAACAACTTTCTGCGATATTGACGCGTGAAAAACAGATGATTTTTGGAAAAAATCGAGTGGCAGAAAGAGTTTTTAAGATTGCCGGAAGTTTTGCACCGATGTTTGGAATGATGGGGACGGTGATTGGGCTTATCTCGATGCTTCACAAAGTTAATGACCCATCTTCAATTCCGGCAGCTATGGGGTTAGCACTCGTTACAACTTTCTATGGATTGATACTCTCAGCACTTATTTTTAAACCAATTTCTGGTAAAATTAGAGATAAAAACCAGTTGGATAACCAAGTGAAAGATATGATAATAGACGCTATTCTTGCCATTCAGCGTGGTGAAAATTCTCAAATCATCAAAGAAAATCTACAAAGTTATTTATAGGATGTTATTTTGCTTAAAAAGATCATAAAAAGTTTTTATCAAAATAAATTAGATGATTTGCAAAGCGAGATTTATGAACAAGAAAATCTGCTCGATGTGATGATTCCATACGCAGATTTGATGACGCTTCTACTTATCTTTTTCGTGATGTTTTTTATCTATTCTTCATTAACAGATGTAACTACTCCATCTGAAAATTCGCAAAAGATAATGACGGAAATTGCCCAAGTAGATTCAGTTTCTGGTAACGAAATAGTGATTCAAATTTCATCGGAAATTTTATTTGCATCTGGGAAAGCAAAACTGAAAACAAAATCACTCCATTCGTTGATGAAAGTTGCAGCAAATATTAAAGATGAAATTGATTCAGATTGGCAAATAAGAGTTGAAGGTCATACCGATAATGTGCCGATAAATACAGAAAAATATGCGTCAAATTGGGAGCTTTCGACCGCACGCGCAATCAGTGTTGTCAGATTTTTTCTGCAGAATAATTTGTTTATAGCCGACCAATTGCAAGCTATGGGTTACGGTGAATTTAAACCTTTAGTGGAAAATTCTTCTGCTGAGAATCGGAAGAAAAATAGACGCGTAGAAATTCGTTTGATTAAAAATTTACAAACAAAATAACAGAGCAAACTGATGCCATCAAATCCGCAATTTCACATCGTGTTGTACCAGCCTGAAATTCCTGCAAATACTGGGAATATCGGCAGATTATGCGTTGGCACTGAAGCAAAGTTGCACATCATAAAACCGATGCGGTTTTTGCTGGACGATCGTTCTGTAAAACGCGCTGGATTGGATTATTGGAAAGATATTCAGCTTGAACTTCATGATGATTTTGAGACATTTTTAACAAAATATGGCGATAAAAATATCTATTATTGCACTACAAAAAGCAAAAATATTTTTACTGACTTCAAGTTTCAAAAAGATGATATGTTTATTTTTGGACCAGAATCACGTGGAATTCCAGAAAATATTTTGAATGAAAATTCAGAAGAAACAATTCGCATTCCAATGTCAAATAAAGTTCGTTCAATAAATCTTGCGAATAGCGTAGCAATCATTCTTTACGAAGCATGTCGCCAAATTGGATTCAGATAAAATTCTAAATAATTGACATCAAATCTACAAATTGCATTTTGCCATTGAGAATTTTGGAGTAAATTTATGGGTAAAATTAGAATATTATCGGAAGAAGTGGCAAATCGAATTGCTGCTGGCGAAGTGGTGGAAAGACCTGTTTCGATTGTGAAAGAATTAGTGGAAAATGCGATTGATGCTAAATCCACAAAAATTATCGTACATATTGAAAACGGTGGGAAAAAACTAATTCAAGTAAGCGACAATGGTTTTGGTATGAGCGAAGATGATGCACTTCAGTCGTTCGAAAGACATGCTACCAGTAAGATTCAGACGGTTAGTGATATATTCAATATTTCATCACTCGGTTTTCGAGGCGAGGCACTTCCAAGCATTGCATCAATTTGCAGATTGACGATGATAACACGAGATGTAGAGAGTACAACTGCTTCGAAAATTGTTTTTGATTCTGGTAAACTAATTGATTTTTCAAAAACTTCTGCAAATATCGGGACGATTGTAACTATAAAGCGTCTTTTCAGCAATGTTCCGGCACGAAAAAAATTTTTAAAAACAGATAAAGTTGAGTTTAAACACATTGACAATTACCTTCATTATCAGTCTATTTTACATCCTCAAGTGCATTTTCAATTTATCGCAGACGGTAAAGAGAAACAGAATTTTCCAGCTGTTGAGAATTCTAAAAAGCGAATGATTGCTGTTTTTGGTGCAAAATATTTTCAAAGTGACATTATCGAAATAAAGCACGAAATTAACAGTTTGAAATTGAGTGGTTACATTGCCGGTTTGAATGAAGAAAATGGTGCTTACTCCGATTATCGTTATCTTTTTGTGAATGGCAGATTTATCAAAGACAAGATTATTTTTCATGCAATTCGAGCGGCTTATGCACCGTTCATCGCAAAGTTACGTATCTATCAAAATGGAAAAATTCCACCATTTATTTTATTTTTGAATATTGATCCTCAAAAAATTGATTTTAATGTTCACCCAGCCAAAATGGAAGTTCGTTTCAATGATTCTGGTAGCGTTTATAATTTTGTTAAAACCATGATTAATAAAGAGTTGTTGGCATATGAAAGTAACAGATATGATGAAATAAAAACGAAACTGATTACACCAAGTTTAACTGGGAAAACTAAAATTATTAATCAAAAAATATTCAAAAATAAATCAGATAGAAAACGATTTTCAGATGTGAAAAAAGAGATTGAAGAGATATATCAACCAGATATTTTTAGAAAAAAAACGACACAAGATACACAATTAGAAAAAAATGTATTTAGTCCCAAACAAGATATTTTATTGCGTCCCGAAGAGGATATAATAAATCCTTGGCAATTGCATCAAAGCTATATTTTTGTCCAAACGGAAGATGGTTTATTGGTCATCGACCAACACGCTGCTCACGAAAGAGTTATTTACGAAAAACTTCTGCATCGCATTCACGGAACTCCTCCTAACACACAAAAATTATTGTTTCCAATTGTGATAGATTTACCACCGCACATGAGTAATTCTGTTGCAGATATGATTTCTGAAAATTTGGAAATTTTGGAGAGAATAGGATTTTCCATTAAAACATTTAGTGGAAATTCGATCGCGATAGATGAAATTCCCATTGAATTGGAAAATTGGGATGGTGGTGAGATATTTTTGGATATTTTGAAGCAATCGAAAGAAGAATTTGGACAAACAGAAGATTTTCGAGATAGCTTGGCAAAATCAGTGTCTTGCAAAGCAGCTCTCAAAGCTGGTGCGAAACTGACAAAAAAAGAGATGTTGGCACTCATAAATGATCTGTTCGCTTGTGAAGTTCCTTATTACTGTCCACACGGTCGTCCGCTCATCATCAAGATGACAATCAATGATTTCGAGAAGAAATTTAAAAGAATTATATGAATTTAGAAAAAACGGTTATCATTATTCAAGGTCCAACTGCTGTTGGCAAAAGCGCATTAGCACTATTTTTAGCCGAAAAATGGCAAACCGAAATAATTTCTGGCGATTCGCGACAAGTTTATAAATATCTCGATGTTGGTACCGCTAAACCATCTAAAACGGAACAACAAAAAATTAAACATCATCTCCTCGATATCGTAAAACCAAATGAAAATTATTCGGCGGGAAATTTTTGTGGTGATGTTGAAAAAATAGTTGCAAAATTGATGCAAAACAACAAAATTCCAATAATTGTTGGCGGAACTGGTTTTTACATCAAATCATTTTTAGAAGGTCTATTTAATGCTCCCGAAATACCTTTGGAGGTTAGAGAGAAGTTTAATGAATTGGCAAAAGTTAAAGGTGTGAAATACCTTTACGAAAAATTAAGGAAAATTGACCCTCAATCTGCAAATCGGGTGGAAAATAACGATGTAAATCGCATCATTCGGGCATTAGAAATTTACGAAATAACGGGTAAAACAATCACCCAACTTTGGGCGGAAAACCCTTCCCAAAAGAGAAAAATTGAAACAATAAATATCCTCATAACGGAAGAACGTGACACACTTTACGAAAAAATAAATAAACGTGTCGACACGATGATGGAAGCTGGTTTGCTTTCTGAAATGAAAAAAATATTGCAGCTTGGCTTTAAGCAAAATGACGTGGGAATGAACACTGTAGGCTATCGCGAGTTATTCCCATTTTTTGAAGATGAAAAACCACTTTCAGAATGTGTGGAATTAATCAAAAAACACACTCGAAATTATGCAAAACGACAATTTACTTGGTATAGAAAAATTAATTTTGACTTGACATTTACATTAAAAAACATTAGTTTTTCTAATATTGAAAAAGAAATATTTACGAAAATGGAGAATAAATGATTGTAGCAAAAGTGAATGATTACGAAATAAGTTTGAAAGAATACCAAATGGAATTGGCAGATGTTCAGAGAAAAATGAAACTTGAACAGCCGAGTAATGAAGCTAAAAAAAGCGCCGTTGAGCGTTTAATTGATGGTTATCTTTTATTGGAATCTGCTCAAAACCAAGAAATAACATCTGATGAAATCGATGATGAATTGCTCAATTTTAAATTGCGCTTTAACTCGGAAGAAGAGTTTAACGAGATGTTGACAAAGGAAAATCTTGCAATTGACTCAATTCGTGAAAACTTATCGCAGACTTTGAAAATTCGCAAATTTATTGCCGCAAAATTTGAAGTAAAATGTGAGGTAGAAGAGGATAAAATTAAAGATTTTTATGAAAAAAATATTCTGTCATTAAATCCTGAAAATGCAGTTCGGGCATCACACATTTTAATAAAAGGTGATACCGAAGATAGTTTTTCGAAAGCACAAGAAATTAGCCAATCGTTAAATTCAAAAGAAGAATTTAATAAAATAGCAGAAACCTGTTCCGATTGCCCGAGTTGCTGTCAAAGTGGTGATTTAGGTTTTTTTACGCGCGGAAAAATGGTGCCAGAATTTGAAAATGTGGCTTTCGATTTACAAATTGGTGAAATCAGCAAGCCCATCAAAACGCAATTTGGCTATCACATCATTATGGTGACGGAAAAAAAAGAAGCACAACCACCTAAATTTGAGGAGATTAAAGATTTGTTGAAAAAGAGATTAGAACGAATTGAAGCAGAATTAAAACTCATTAATTTTTTGAAAGAACAGCGTGTTAAAGCTGAGATTATCATCAATCGTGAGATGTTGTAAAAGGAGGAATTATGCCAGAATTAGGCGTTAACATAGATCATATAGCCACTTTGCGTCAAGCTAGAATGGGAATAGAACCAGATCCAATTTTGGCGGCTGCCATCGCGGAAAAAAATGGAGCAGACCAAATCACCATCCATCTTCGTGAAGATAGAAGGCACATTCAAGATCGTGATTTGCAAATTTTGCGAAAAACAGTTCAAACCAGATTGAATTTGGAAATGGCAGCAACCGATGAAATGATTGAAACTGCACGAAAAATATTGCCAGATACGGTTACATTAGTTCCAGAAAAACGCGAAGAATTAACTACCGAAGGTGGTTTATTCTTGACAGATAAGCACGAAAAATTAATACGAAGACTAAAAGAGGTTGGCATTGAAGTGAGTGTTTTCATCGAGCCAGATTTGGAACTGATAAAATTTTCCAAAAAAATTGGAGTAGATGCGGTGGAGATTCACACTGGAAAATATGCAAATTTAATTGATGAAACAGAAATTGAGACAGAATTTGTGCAAATCAAAAATGCTGCTAACTTAGTAAAAAAGCTTGGAATGCGAGTAGTAGCAGGGCATGGACTGAATTATGAAAACATTCAGAAATTAATAAAATTAGATGTAATTGAAGAGTATAATATTGGACACAGCATCATTTCGCGGGCAGTGTTTAGCGGTTTAGCGGAAGCAATCAAAGAAATGAAAAGAATAATTGGAGATGAAAATTGAAAAGTTTTAGAGAATTAGGTTTATCTGATGAAACATTGAAAGCAATTGCACGAAAAGGTTTTGAAGAGCCGTCACAAATACAGGAACTTACAATTCCCAAACTGTTGCAAAATGAAAAAGATATTGTGGGGCAGGCACAAACTGGAACAGGTAAAACAGCGGCATTTGGTTTGCCTCTTATCGAGTTACTTTCCGAAAATAGTAGAAATGTGCAGGCACTTATTCTTGTGCCGACGCGTGAACTTGCCATTCAAGTTGCTGAAGAAATAAATTCTTTCCGAAGTGCAAAAAGGCTTTCTGTTCTTCCCATTTACGGTGGGCAAGCCATCGATGGGCAGTTGCGTAGACTGAAACAAGGAGTAGATATTGTGGTGGGAACACCAGGTCGACTTATCGACCACCTCAGACGCAAAAGTTTGAAAGTTAAGCAAATTTCACATCTTATTCTCGACGAAGCAGATGAGATGTTAAATATGGGATTTTTGGAAGATATTGAACAGATTTTGGAAAGTACCAACGACAATAAACGCGTGTTGCTATTTTCTGCTACAATGCCACAAAGGATTTTGCAACTTGCCCAGAAATATTTGTCAAATCACGAAGTTATTAGGGTAAAATCTTCACAGCTCACAATTAACCTTACCGATCAAATTTATTTTGAAGTTAACTCTTCCGATAAATTTGAAGCTCTCTGCCGTATCATCGATATTGAAAAAGAGTTTTATGCGTTAATTTTTTGCAGAACAAAGATTAAGGCAGCGCATGTAGCCGATAAACTTGGAGATCGTGGCTACAGTGCCGAAGCGTTACACGGTGATATTTCACAATCTCGTAGAGAGGCAATTCTAAACAAATTCAAAAAAAAGAGAATCCGCATTTTGGTAGCAACAGATGTTGCCGCACGCGGTATCGACATTAATGATTTAACACATGTTCTAAACTATTCCATTCCGCGTGATCCCGAAGCGTATATTCACCGAATTGGCAGGACTGGTAGAGCAGGCAAAGAAGGCACAGCGATTACATTTGTGACTCCATCGGAATACCGTAAATTGTTGCAAATTCAGCGAATTGCCAAAACAGAAATAAGAAAAGAAAAATTGCCACAAGTGAAAGATTTGATTCGTGCTAAAAAAATACAATTAAAGAGTGATTTACTGGAAATATTGGATAAAGGAACTTTCCAATCTAACCTTGATATTGCCAGCGAATTGCTTGCAGAATTCAACTCGGAAGAGGTGATTGCAGCTATCATCACAAAGGCTTATAGGAATATTTTCAATCCACAAAAATATACGGAAATTCGTAAGATAGATAAAGGCTCAAGTCGCAGAGAACATTTGAAAGAGCAAAGGATTTCAGTAGATACAAGTGGTACTACGCGTCTCTTTATTGCGGTTGGAAACAAGGATAAATTTACGAAAAAGAAACTGATAGGATTCATTAAAAGTGAGGCAAAGATTAATTCAGACCTCATTCGTGATGTGAAGGTTTTTGATAATTTTTCATTCGCCAATGTTCCTTTCCAAGAAGCTGAAAAAATTATCAAAGTATTCCGTAATAAAGGTAAAGAAAATAAACCATTGGTCGTGAAAGCAAAACCGAAGGAAGAGATGCAAAAAACAACAAAGAAGCGGCGTGCAAAAAGATAGTTGAGAGGATAGATGACTGGAAAACAGAAAGCATATTTGAAAAAATTAGCACATAATTTAAGTGTAATCGTAAAAATTGGTGATAATGGCATTAGTGAAAATCTTGTAAAAAGTTTGAATGAAGCACTTACCGCACGCGAAATTGTGAAAGCATCGATGTCACATCCGTCTGCGGAAATTCGTAAAGAAACTGCAATGACACTCGCTGAAAAGACAGCATCAACTTTGGTGAATATTATTGGCAAAACCATGCTATTTTATCGTGAAAATCCTGATAATCCTGTTGTTTCCAACGATTTCAAAAAAATCAAATAAGAGGTCAGCATGATCTTTAATAATAGCATTTTTGATGTAGTATTTGTGGCGTTATTTTCTGCTCAAGCATTGAAAGTTGTTTTTTCAATATTTACCGAGAAAAAAGTAAACTTTCGCCGTTTTCTTGATACAGGTAGCATGCCAAGTTCGCACACTTCGTCTGTAGTTTCTCTCGCTACCGCAATTTTCATCAAAGAAGGTGGCGGCTCTTCAATATTTATGTTAAGCTTAGTCTTTGCAGTGGTGGTAATGTACGATGCTACTGGCGTGCGTCGTGCTGCAGGAAAGCAGGCATCAGTTTTGAATAAAATTGTGGAAAATATTCGTAAAAAAGAGGGTCATAAGATTATCGATAAAAACTTAAAAGAATTTTTGGGTCATACCCCAATCGAAGTGTTTGGTGGTGCTATTTTAGGAGTAATTGTTGCTATTTTAATGATGTAACAAAATCAGTAGTTGTATTTTGCTTCTGTCTTTAATTCTTTATAGCTAACCCGATTTTGGTAGAGCATTTTTCACGAAAACAATAAGTAACAGTTGTTATGATATTTCAACCGCCCCATTTTGGGGGCGGTTTTTTTGTTTGATAAGAGCTCTGAGTGTCAATTCCTTTCCTCGTGAATGCAGTTTCTACGCAAAGAAAGTGGATTCCTCTCCTCGTGAATGCGGTTTCTACGCAAAGAAAGTCGATTTGCCACTTACCAAAATAACATTTGACAGAAACTTTCTCTGATTTTTATTCGGGTTGTTCGTGATATTGTATTAATATCATAAATTAAAATAAAGGATTTTAAAAAAGTATAAAGGGGTATTTATGAAGAAAAGATTATTATTTTTCTTAATGATTTGTTTATTTGCATTTGTAAACTGTTATTGTGATTATTGGATAGGTTTTGATTACGAAAAACTAACAGATGAACAGAAAGAAGAGCATGATGCGAGGCGTGCGGAAAATGTCCAAAAGGTAAAAGAATTTAACAAAGCACGCGGTGAAAAATGGAAGATTACTTGGCATGCTGACCAAAAGTATTTGCAAAGAGCAAGGTTTCATTTAAAAGAAAAACTATCCACAGTTAACGACTCATTAAGTGCAGTATCTTTTGCGGAAGAATTGTTGATAGATTTTCTGCCGTTTACTGGAATACAGAGAGATGAACTTGTTTTTGACCGGATTCAGATATTTCCTGAGACTGAACACTGCCTTATAAGTTACAAGCAAAGTGTGAATAATGTATTCTTTGATAGTCTTAATTTAGGTCGAATAGACATTGCCTATAATCATGGGACTGTAAGGTTTGTTAACGTCTGTTTGCCTAATTTTAGTATGGATACTACCCCCACAATTACAAAACGGGAAGTTTTAAAAATAATAAAAAAAGATAAACCTGATTTTGAAATATCAGAAGCTGCAACTATGACTCATCGAGGAATTACATACACTCGTATAGCCTCAGGTCAATGGGAAACAGGGGTTACAAAGGAAGATTTAGAAGATGTTTGGCTTGATAGAGGAGCTAAGCTGTTTATTTATTTGCCTTCCGAAACAGATGAAGTTACTGGTAAAAAAACATACGGAGAGTGGAAGTTAGCATATAAAGTAGTTGCTGATATGTATACTTATTATATTGATGCCAAGACTGGGGAGATTATCTACAGTTACTACAATGTGATACTAGATGAGACTTATTTTGATGCAATAGGCAAATAGAAATCTATTTCTGAGTCTAGTTTATCGCCACCTTTAAATCTGTCATCAAAAACTTGAATTTCATAGCCAACATCTAAGTTTGCATGTTTAATTTGTTTTTCATACTGCATGAAGGTATTCCATAGTTTATGAATGTCACCTCCAAATGAAACACAACCGACAATTTTTATTTGTTTTTTTTCGATAATTATAGGCTTCATTTTTTTCCCATCATCATTAAGTGGTTGCTAATGTCTATGCTTGCAACAAATATCTCTTTTATATTCATCTCTCTCTTTTCCTGTTACCAAGCGACATAACCTTCACTTGCTTGTCAAATAGTTTATTGCGATAATTTGCTTACAAATTTTCATTTTTCCCGTTCATTATACCATTTTCCCCATAGGGAATTCCATTTCCCCCATGGGGAATTTCGTTTCCCCCATAGGGAATTTCGTTTCCCCTTGGCATTTTTACATATAAGATTAGTAAAACATTAATGTTTCTTGAGACAATTTTTGTTTTTTAATGGAAAATTAAATATTTTTAGAAAACAGTTAACTATCTATGGTAGCAGAAAGTTATGATGGGCGTGAATGAAAAAGCGGGGGAGATGCTAGTGGTTTAGAAAACCATATAGATAGCAATAACCGCTCCTTTCGGAGCGGTTATTTTATATTTTAATTGATAATTTTTACCAAATCTCTAACGCTTCATTCAGCATTGCTAAAGTTTGATTTTCCTTAAAGCCCAGCTGTTGCATCGCTCCAGATGGACAGACAGAAGCACAACTTCCACAACCTTTACAAAGGGCAGAATTCACATAGGCATACTCTTTTCCGTTTAGCCAAATAAGTTCTGGTGCACCATACGGGCAGACAGACACACACATTCCGCAACCGGCACACATATCCACATCTACTTGTGAAATATTTGCTTCAGCAATGTATTCATTTGAACAAATAATCGAGCAAGCGCGTTCAGCAGCTGCTTTTGCTTGCGAAATACTCTCTTCAATTCCTTTTGGTGAATGTGCCAAACCTGCCAAGAAAATTCCTTCTGCAGAAAAATCTACGGGACGCAATTTCACATGTGCTTCCATAAAGAATTTATCTTCATTAAGGGGAAGTTTCAACATTTGTGAAATTTTATCGGCATCAGCTTGCGGAACCATTGCCGAAGCCAAAATTAATTTATCGGGATAGAGCATCATATCTTGGTTCAAGATGTGGTCTTTCACAGTTACCTTGAGACCATTATCGTCCAAAATCATGCGTTTTGCGTCAATTTCCACCATTGGTTTATTATCTTTTTCATAGCGAATGAAGACAACTCCCAATTCGCGTGCTTTTTGATAATATTTTTCATTGAAACCGTAAGTTCTCATATCGCGATAAAGCACATAAACATTTGTTTTAGGATTCAATTCTTTCAAACGAATTGCATTTTTTACCGATTGCGTGCAACAAACTCGCGAACAGTAAGGGTGTTCATCATCACGAGAACCGACGCACTGAATCATCACGATGTTTTTCAGCTTTTTATAATCAGCTTTTTTACTTTCAAATTCTGTTTCAAATTCAAGATGGGTCAGGACGTTGTTACATTTTCCATAAAGATATTCTGTTGGTTTAGATTCCACAGCACCAGTTGTGATAATGATAACCCCGTGTTCATAAACGGTTTCTTTATGATGAACTTTATTGAAAATAGTTGTTTTATAATTTCCGATGTAACCATCTATCTCTTTTGCTTCCGAATCCGTAAAAACAGTAATCATCTTATTATCTGTAATTTCATCACGCAGTTCGATAATGTAATCGCCAATTTTTTGCCCTTCCACTGATTCGTCTAAACGGTGTAAGTTTCCACCTAAGCGATCGTTTCGTTCAATAATTGCAACCTCAAAACCTTGTTTAGCAATGGAAAGTGCATTTGTCATTCCAGCAAGTCCGCCACCAATGACGAGTGCTTTTTGAGTAACTGGCAGAGCAATTGTTTGAAGTGGCTCCAACAAGCGTGCTTTGGCAATCGCAATTTTGGTAAGCACTTTTGCTTTTTCGGTAGCGGCTGGGTGGTCATCTTTATGCACCCAACTACACTGATTTCTAATGTTCGCCATATCGAAAAGGTACGGGTTCAAACCTGCTTCTTTCAAAGTTTCTTGGAAAAGTGCCTCGTGTGTACTTGGTGAACAAGAAGAAACGACCACTCGATTTAGCTTATATTCATCGATAATTTCTTTCATCTTTTGTTGCGTATCTTGCGAACAAGTGAAAAGATTATCCTCCACATAAACTACATTTGGCAGGGTTTTAGCAAATTTCACCACATCTTTCACATCTACCACGCTACTAATATTTATCCCACAATGGCAAACAAAGACGCCAATGCGTGGTTTTTTGCCATCTACATTAATCTCTTCTGGGAAAATCTTCTCTTCGATTTCGGTACCGCGAACTTCCGCCAAAACTTCGGCGGCTCCAGCAACTGCACCACTTGCTTGCATCACAGTTTCTGGAATATCTTTTGGAGAAACAGCAGGTCCACAAACAAAAATTCCCGGACGTGTAGTCTGAATAGGAGAAAGCCCGACATTATCAATAAAATTAAAATCGTTCAAACGCACATCGAGTTTATTTGCTAAATCTGCAATATCATTCGGCTGATGCAAACCAACCGAAAGAACGACCATGTCAAATTCTTCGATTTGCGTCTTGCCATCATCTTGCACATAGTATAATTCTAGGTTTTTTGAATCCGCAATTTCACGGATTTTCCCAACTCTTCCTCGTTTGAAAGCTACGCCAGAATCTTTTGCTTTTTCATAATATTTTTCAAAATCTTTACCGTGGGCACGAATATCCATATAGAAGATTGTTGGTTCCACAATGCTTTCGTGTTCTTTGGCAATCATCGCTTCCTTCATAGCATACATACAGCAAACAGACGAACAATATGGCATATGGGCATCTTCGGTTCGTGAGCCAACACACTGAATCCACGCTATTTTTCTTGGAATTTTGCCATCACTCAACCTTTGTAAATGTCCTTCGAATGGACCTGAGGCAGCCAAGATTCGTTCAAATTGAATACTTGTTAGCACATTTTCATATTTGCCAAAACCATATTGGTGCATTTCGGTTGGATCATATTTTTCGGCACCACTCGCCACGATAACAGAGCCAATATCAAGTTCCAATTCCTCGCCCACCATATCGTGTACAATTGCACCAGCTTCACAAACAATTTCGCATTGCATACATTGTGAGCAAATTCCACAATCGAGGCAACGATTTGCTTCTTTTCTAACTTCTTCTTCGCTGTAGCCAATCTCTGTTTCATCATAATTTTTTATTCTCTCTTTTGGGTCTATATGATGAATTGGTACTCTATTCTCTTGAGGTACATAAGTTTGATATTCACGAGCTGGCAGGTCATTTCTTGCCGCTCTATCTTTACTCATATCTTCGCCACGCAAATATCTATCAATTGAAATTACAGCTTCGAATGCTTGCCCTACTGCTTCCACAACAGAGGCAGGTCCAAGCACCACATCGCCACCAGCAAAAACGTCTGTAACGTTTGTTGCATAAGTAATTGGGTCAACTTTGACAGTGTCCCATTTTGTTGTTTCTACATCGGAACCATCTAACAGAGTAAGGTCAGAATTTTGGGAAACAGCAACGAGCATATTATCGAATTCTTCGGTGAATTGTTCGCCAGTTGGTTGCGGTCTTCTTCTACCGCTACTATCAGGTTTGCCCAATTCCATTACATCGAATTTGATTTTTGATAATTTACCATTTTCGCCAATATTTTCCACAGGATTTGTGAGGAATTTGAATTTTATGCCTTCTTCTTTGGCAGCAATAATTTCGTGTCTTTCTGCTGGCATTTCTCTGCCAGTTCTACGGTAAACGAGAGTGACATCTGCACCTGTTCGGATGGCGGTTCTAGCACAATCTATTGCAGTGTTTCCACCACCAATAACGGCTACTTTTTTACCGAGATTTGCTTTTCCATTTTCAGCATTTCTCAAAAATTCAATGCCTCCGTAAACGCCTTCTAAATTTTCACCAGCGATGTTTAACATTTTGCTCAAATGTGAACCTACGCTTACATAAAATGCTTTGAAGCCCATCTTTCTAAGTTTTTCTATGTCATCTTTGGAGTTAATTGGAGAGTTAGTTTTGAGTTCAATTCCTTCTTTTAATATTTGCTCAATTTCCCAATCTAA
Organism: Candidatus Cloacimonadota bacterium; assembly: GCA_018645365.1. Lineage (GTDB taxonomy): Bacteria > Cloacimonadota > Cloacimonadia > Cloacimonadales > TCS61 > TCS61. The sequence goes on along the minus strand of JABGOP010000019.1, from coordinate 2,841 downwards.
TTCATCGCGGGAAAGGCGGTAAGCTGGAATTCCCAAACGCATCATTCCGCCTGCTTTATCTTCTTTTTCAAAAATTGTTACTTGATATCCTTTTTTTGCTAAATAAAATGCACAAGAAAGTCCTGCTGGACCAGCACCAATTACGGCAATTTTTTCTTTATTTTTTGGGACAACTTCATCTTTTTTATCCATTTCATCATGATTTGCATGAACATAATCTGCGATAAAGCGTTTAATATTGCGAATATTAATTGGGTCGTCATATTCACCACGACGACAATCTGTCTCACACGGATGATGACAAACGCGTCCACAAACAGATACAAATGGATTATTTCTGCGGATTAAATCATATGCTTCTTTATATTTTCCTTCGCGGACAAGTGCTACATAACCTTGCACATGAATGCCAGATGGACACGCAATTTGGCAAGGTGCAGTCTCTTTTTTATCCATTGCAAAGGCGTTTGGAGAAGCCTGTGCATATAATTTATAAATTGCAGTTTTTTCCACTAAATTTTCATCAAAAATGCTTACCATTTGGACAGGGCATACCGCAGCACATTCACCACAACCAGTACACTTATCCAAATCAACAAAGCGTGGATTTTGGTGGATTTTTACTTTGAAATTTCCAGCATCGCCATCGACTGATATAAGTTCTGCATCGTTGATAAGATTGATGTTCAAATGTCTGCCACATTCCACTAATTTTGGGGAAATCACGCACATCGCACAATCATTTGTAGGGAAAGTTTTGTCGAGTTGCGACATCACGCCACCAATAGCAGATTGTCTTTCCAAGAGATGAACTTTAAAACCTGAATTTGCCAAATCTAATGAAGATTGAATTCCAGCAATCCCAGATCCAACAACAAGTACTGAACCAACTTTCTTATTTTCCATTTATATAAAACTCCTTAAAATTTAACTTTTTTGAAAAAAGGATTTTATCCAATCCACTTTTCAAAAAAGTTATTGGACGGGAATTGTTCGTTCCCGCCCAAAACTAATCTATTCAACTGAATTGTCTGATACATTCCATTCGTAAAAAGCACCGTCATAAACTTTTACATTAGGAAAATCCATTACAGCCGTGAGAGCAACATACATAATGCCAGCACGCACGCTAGATGCACAATAAAGAATAATTTCTTTGTCGCCAGAAACTCCTACATTTGTCAAAAGTGTAGCAATTTCTTCCTTTGTTTTGAGAGTACCATCTTCGTTAACAACAGTATCGTATTCGAGGTTAATCGCACCTGGAATATGACCTAAACGAGAAAGTTCTTCATCTTCTTCCACGCCGTTAAATTCGTCAGCCGAACGCACATCCAGTAACTGCACATTTGCATTTTCCAAATTAGCTTTTACATATTCCATTGTAGCAATTTTAGAAGCGTCTGCATTTGCTTTGAAAGTGGTAGCATTAATTTCAGTTGCATTTTTTGTAACTGGTTTTCTACCTTTCATCCAGGCTTTCACATGACCGTCTAAAATGTTTACATCAGTTGCACCAAGATAATCAAAAATCCAGTAAAGACGACCCGCAAGTTTTGCATCACCATTATCATAAATAACGATTTTGCTGTCTGCAGAAATACCTTTTTCACCAAAAATAGCTGCAATTTCATCTGTACTTTTTAGCATAGATTTCACATCTCCGCTTGCATAAAGGTCTTTGTGATAGATATTTACAGCACCTTTGATATGCTTGCTTGCATAATCTGCACTATTTCTTGCAGAAACAATGATTGCTTCACCTTTTTTAGAAAGTTTAAAAACATCTTTCACAGAAAGAACTTCTGCAAACATCAAACTAACACTCAAAAGCAAAATTATAATTAGAGTTAATTTTTTCATCTATTCTCCTTAAAATTTAACCTGCAATTGCATCAAAATTTCATCGTTAGCAATTTCATGAGATTCATTTCCACTTTTTGAATTTTCCGATTTATAGAGGTAATTGAATTGCAATCTTGTCCAATCATTAAAGAAATAATTTACACCAAAAGTAATAACATTTTCGATTTTATCTTTTGTCCAATCAGCCTCATAAGATTCGTATTTAATAATCGGTTGGATAGGAATGTCGATAATATCTTCTAAGTTGTACATTATTTGAGCAAAATAGCCACTACGATTTACAGAACCTTCGTGGACCTCCACGGGCTCATCACTTCAGCCACCACCAGTTGTATAAGAACCGAGGTCTTCTGCCATAATGTATTCCGCTTGAACTAAAATGGGATCTAAATTAAACTCAAATTCAGCTGCATATCTTTTTCTCTCATCTTCATCCACGCCAATTTCTTGTGCAGGAACAGTGTAGTTTTGATAACTTCCACCAATATTCATAAATGAAAGTGGTGATAGAACCATTCTAGCTGAAATAGCTTTATTTGTGTTATCATCAATTTCGTTGAATGTAGAAGCGTTTGTAAAAGAAACTGCGTATTTTGCGAAATCTTTATATTTCCCTTCAACTAAAACACCTAAATCTCTTTGTGGATTTATAAGATTACCAACTGCCATTGAACGGTTTATCGTGTGCAATCCCTGACAAGGTGTATTTAATTCCAAACTAAATGGAGATTTGAATTGTCCCATCGAAATATTTACAAATGGAGCAAGACGAGAATAAGTGATAAAGCCGTCTAAAAGATATGGTCCGCCTTTGAAAGCACTAAATTCATACATAATGTAATAACTGAAGTCGTAAGGAATGTTTCCCACTAAGCCCATTCTGGCACGGTTAAATGTGAAACTGTTTGTGTTATCATCTTCGTTGATTTGATATTCAAATTGAGATTGTAAATATCCAACTACATTCACACCTTC
>JABGOP010000018.1 GCA_018645365.1 Candidatus Cloacimonadota bacterium | reverse complement strand
AATAAACCTGTCTCAAGTGGAATCTATTTCTACAAACTTGTTGTAGATGGTATTACTGTCGATACAAAGAAGATGATTTTGTTGAAGTAAAACAACTTTTCTCTTTGTTGAAGTAGGATGTAAAAACCGCTCCTTTTGGAGCGGTTTTTTATTAAAATGCGTTGACATAAATCTGGCGGAGAGTCAGGGATTCGAACCCTGGGTACCCAGAAGGTACAACGGTTTTCGAGACCGCCCCGTTCAACCGCTCCGGCAACTCTCCTCAAAAAAAACTAACGGCGTTTATTTTTAAAAAACTTTGTGATTAATTCTGAGCTTTCTTTTCCCAAAATACCAGAAACTACTTGTGGCTGATGATTGAAATTTTTATCTAACAAAGCATTATAAACGGAACCAACTGCACCCGCTTTTTCATCGTAACAACCGAAAACAACTTTGCCAACTCGTGACCAAATAATGACACCCGCACACATCAAACAAGGTTCCACCGTTACATAGAGCGAATAGTCATTCAAATATTTTTCGCCACACGAAATTACTTTTTCTATCACCAATTTTTCCGCGTGCTTCAAACTGTTATTTTTTGTTAAATTATGTGCAGATGCAATAACTTCATTATCTTTCACCAGCACAGCACCAATCGGCACTTCACCTTTAGAAAATGCAGTTTGCGCTTCTGCAAGGGCAAACTGCATCCAATATTCGTCTGAAAATTGCATCTAATTTGATTGCTTTATGAATTTATAATAATCACTATCCGTTGTCATAATGAGCGTGGTTTTCTTGTTAATTGTCTGCTCATAAGTTTCTAAAGTCTTCATAAATTCGTAAAACTCGGTATCAAGGTTATAGGCATCTGCATAAATTTTGATTGCTTTCGCATCTGCTTCACCTTTAATCTCTTCCGCAATTTTGTAAGCATCAGATTGAATTTGATCTAATTCTTTCTGCATTTTACCCAAAATTTCAGAGGTTTTACCTTCACCTTCCGAGCGGTATTTTGCGGCAATTTTATTACGTTCAGAAATCATTCTATCAAAAACTTTCGATTGAACTTCTTTATTATAATTCAATCTTTTAATCTGGACATCAATCAATTCTATGCCGTATTCTGCTATTTTTGGTTTTGCCAAATTAAAAATATCTATCGAAATTTGTTCACGACCAATCTCGATATTATTTTTTACCTTATCATCTGAAAAAGTATTTTCGCTATATTCTTGCGTAAATTCCATTTCACGATTTGAATCGCGGACTATTTCTATCAAATTATAAGAACTAACAACATCGCGCGTCGTACCGCTAATGATATCATCGAGTCGACTGTGAGCCGAATTTTCATATCTGGTTGTCTCGTAAAACTTGAGTGGATCAATTATTTGCCATCTCGAAAATGTATCAAGCCAAATATAGCGTTTATCGGAAGTTGGAATCTGCTTTGGATCACCGTCCCATTCCAAAACCCTCTTTTCAAAATAATGAACCTTGTGGATAAATGGAACTTTTATGTGCAATCCAGCAGCTGTGATGGCTTCTCCAACTGGGTCACCAAACTGCGTGATAATCACCTGTTCTTTTTCATCCACAACATAGAAAGCATTCAAAATGATTATGGCTACAATTGCGAAAAATATAATTGTCTTTTTCATTTTATTTTCCTCCTTTGTCTAAATTTAGAAGAGGCAAGATGCCTTTTTGTTCTTCATCTACAATGTAAATTTTTTCAACTTTTGGAAGAATATTTTGCATTGTTTCAAGGTACATTCTTTTGCGTGTTACTGTTTTTGCATTACGATATTTTTTGTAAATCTGCGTAAAACGAGAAGCATCACCAGTAGCACGATTTACACGATTAATCGCGTAACCTTCGGCTTCCTCAACTGTTTGTTTCGCCTTTCCGCGTGCTTCTGGAATTATCTCATTATACTTCTGCCAAGCTTGATTTATAATGCGTTCTTTTTCTTGTTTAGCCGAATTTACTTCGTTGAATGCTGGCTTAACCTTTTCGGGTGGATTCACATTTTGCAAATTCACGGTAACAATTTCAATCCCAGTTTCATATTTATCCAAAGCCGTTGCCAATTTTTGATGAGCCGCATCGGCAATCTCTTTTCTGTTTAAGACGATAACTTCGTCCACACTGCGATCTCCAATAACTTGTCGCATAATCGATTCTGAAAGATCACGAATTGTCTCTTCTACATTTCTGACATTGAAGAGATATTTTTGCGGATCGTTGATACGATATTGCACAATCCATTCGACATCGGCGATATTCAAATCACCCGTCAACATCACAGATTCATAATCGTAACCACGACGAGAATATTGCGTTTTCACACCAGCTTTAAGCGTACGATAACCAAACTCCTCTTTGTAAACTTGCTTCACTTTTACTTTCGTGAGTTTATCTACTCCAAATGGAATTTTGAAATGTAAACCAGGCTCGGTTTTATTCAAATATTTCCCAAATCTTTGAATCACGCCCATCTCTTCTGGGTTTACAGTGTACAAACCGGTAAAAACAATAATCAATCCAATCACAATAATGGCGATTGTTATCATTTTTTTCTTATCCGGCAAATTCAATTGTTTCAATTTTACATCTTCAAATTCAGCCATAAAATCCTCCTAAAATTCTGTTAACTCCAATTTCCAAATTTTCGACATTAACATTTCAATTGATAAAAAATTACATTTTTATCAGGTTTTCTGCTACCATTCCGTTACACGCATGGCGCGTATCCAATACGAGTTTAGCGCGTTTCAGAATGTCTTTATAATCGTATGCAGTATGATTTGTGATAATCATCACCGCATCGTATTTCTCAATATTTTCGAGTCCAACCGTAGTGTAGTGCTTATCGTTTAGTTCATTATGAAACTTCGGAACGTGTGGATCGTTGTAATCAAATTTCGCCTTGTTTTCTTCCAAAAGGACAATAATATCTTGAATGGGAGATTCACGCATATCTTCAATATCTTTTTTGTAAGCTGCTCCCAAAATCAGAATATTAGATTTGGAAAGCGCTAACCCTTTTTTATTCAAAGCTTTCACTAATTTATCAATCACAAATTGTGGCATCGCGTTATTTATTTCCGCTGCAAGTTCAATGAGGCGCGTGTGATAACCGTATTCTCTCGCCTTCCAAGTTAAATAAAATGGATCGAGTGGAATGCAATGTCCACCAATACCAGGACCTGGATAAAATGCCATAAAACCGTAAGGTTTTGTCTTAGCAGCTTCGATAACTTCCCACACATCAAGCCCCATTTTTTCGCAAAGAATGGTCATCTCGTTTGCCAATGCAATGTTGATGTTCCTAAATGTATTTTCGTAAATTTTTTCCATTTCGGCAATAGCTGGACTGGAAACAAGATAAATTGGAGCATCTAAAATTGCTTCGTAAAAAAATTTGGAAACTTCATTACATTTTGGGGTCATTCCACCCACAACTTTTGGCGTGTTATTGGTTTTGTAATCCTTGTTTCCTGGATCAACCCGCTCAGGTGAAAAAGCTACAAAAATATCTTTTCCAACAGCAAAACCTTTTTTTTCAAATGCGGGCGCAACTATCTCTTTTGTTGTGCCTGGATATGTCGTGCTTTCCAAAATAACAAGTGTGCCAGGGGAAACGTTTTCCGCCAACGAATTTACTGAAGCTTGCACATAACTCGAATCTGGTTGCTGATATTTATCGAGCGGAGTAGGAACTGCAATCATAACCACATCGCATTCTTGCATCACATCGTAAGAAAGCGATGCTTTCAACATACCTTGGTTTACAAGTTTTGCAAGTTCTGCATCGTCCACATCGCCAATGTAATTTTTGCCAGCATTCACGCTTGAAACAGCATGTTCACTCACATCTACTCCAATTACTTTGAAACCTTTCCTGGCTACAGTTACTGCCATCGGCAAACCTACATAACCGAGTCCTACCACGCCAATAACAGCTTTTTTATCTCCAATTTTCTTAATCAAATTCATTTTTATCTCCGACGATTCCTATCGTTTCGATTCCAATCTCTTGATTTTTTTTCCTCTGGTTTACTTCTATTTGGATCATATTTTTGAATATTTTCTGGTGAAGGTTCTGGATTTCCATCCACATCTTTCATCGTCAGCTTAACCTTACCTCTGTCTAACCCGATAAATTTAACATTAACTTTATCGCCGAGTTTAAACATTCCATCCACTTTATCAATACGCTTTTGATGAACCTGAGAAATATGAACTAAACCCTCTTTTGTGTCACTCATAAATTTCACAAAAACACCATAAACTTCGATACGAGTAACCGTTCCTTCATAAATTGCGTTCATTTCTGGGTCGGAAACAATGTCGGTTACAATTTTTTTCGCAAGTGCAATTGCTTCATTGTCTGCAGATGCAATGCGTACTGTACCGTCATCATTAATTTCGAGGTCAGCACCACTAACTTCGATAATGTGCTTAATCATTTTACCACCAGAACCGATAACCGCACCAATTTTATCAGGATTTATTTTCATCGAATCAATTTTAGGAGCACTTTCAGCTAGTTCTTCTCGTGGTTTTTCAATCGCATCCACAATTTTATTCAAAATATAAGTTCTGGCAACATTCGCTTTTGCGAGTGCAATTCCCATAATATCTTTTGTGATTCCTTCAATTTTGATGTCCATTTGCATCGCCGTAATTCCATCAAAAGTTCCAGTTACTTTGAAATCCATATCGCCAAGATGATCTTCCAAGCCCATAATATCGGTAAGCACGCAATAGTCGTCGCCTTCCATAATTAGACCATTCGCAATTCCGGCTACTGGTTTAGAAATCGGAACTCCACCCGCCATCATCGCCAAAGTACCGCTACAAACTGTCGCCATTGATGATGAACCGTTCGATTCCAAAATTTCGGAAACAACTCGAACTGTGTATGGAAACTGTTCTGTCGTCGGCATTACCGGCAATAACGCTCGTTCTGCCAACGCTCCATGGCCTAATTCGCGACGCCCTGGTCCTCTCATAAAACCAGCCTCACCAACGCTAAATGGTGGGAAATTATAATGCAAATAATATGATTTTTTGTATTCTTCTTTTAACCCATCGATAATTTGCTCATCACGACCAGTTCCAAGTGTGATGACACCCAAAGATTGCGTTTCACCTCTCGTGAAAAGAGCCGAACCGTGCACGCGAGGTAACACATCAATTTCACAAGTTATCGCTCGAATGTCATCCATTCCACGCCCATCAACACGATGATTATTGTGCAAAATTGCTGAACGAATAAACTTTGTGAAAATCTCTTCAAATGCATTTTTATACCATCTTTCATTTAATGTAAATTCATCTTCAGAAAGTTCTTTTTTTGCATTTTCCAAAATATCTGTTTTGATTTTATCGACTGCTTCGTAACGCTCTAATTTTCCACTTACATTAGCTGCATTCTTAATGTCGTTGCCATATTTTGCTTCTATTTTTTCCAAAATTTCAGCTGGCACGACATCGAGTACAACATCCATTTTTGCCACTTCGATACCTTGTATAAATTCTTTTTGAAAATCCACAAGTTTTTTAATTGTTTCATGACCAGTGTAAATAGCGTCCATCATTTTTTCTTCTGAAACTTCTTTTGCTCCAGCTTCGATCATCACAACGGAAGATGCAGTAGCTGCCACATCTAAATCTAAAACAGATGCTTCCATTTGTTCAGTGGTCGGATTGATAACTATTTCGTCATTTACGATACCAACTTTTACGCTAGCAATAGGTCCGTGAAATGGGATATCAGAAATAGAAAGAGCCGCCGAAGCACCCAAAATACCCAAAGCACCTGGGTCATTCTCACCATCGTATGAAAGCACGGTAATCACCACATGAACCGCATTTCTAAAGCCTTTTGGGAAAAGTGGTCTGATTGGTCTATCGATTAACCTTGCGTTTAAAGTCGCATTTGTTGTTGGTCTTGCTTCTCGTTTGAAAAATCCACCTGGAATTTTCCCAGAAGCATACATTTTCTCGATGTAATCTACGGTTAACGGAAAAAAGTCCGTTCCTTCTCTTGCCTCTTTTGAAGCAGTAGCGGTGACCAAAACACTCGTTTCGCCGTAAGTAATAAAAACAGATCCATTTGCCTGTTTTGCCATTCTGCCAGTTTCCATTGTTAATGTCTTTCCAGCAATTTCAATTGTTTTTTTTGTAATGTTAAAATTGTGCATTTTTTCTCCTTATTTTATGCATTTAAGTGGAGAATATAAGCAATAAACTAAAACCAATTCTCAAAATTAGATTTAGTTTATTGCTAAGCATTCCCCACCCGTTCAAAAACGATAGAGGGTGAATTAATTCACCCTCTACCAAGTTCCATTTTATTTACGAAGTCCGAGAGATTTAATCAGTTCACGATATCGCTTCACATCTTTATTGCTAAGATATTTCAACAATCTTCTTCGTCTTCCGATTAACTGCAAAAGCCCGCGTCTAGAATGAAAATCTTTCTTGTGAATTTTCAAATGTTCGGTGATCGATTTAATTCTTTCCGTAATGAGTGCAACCTGAACTTCGGGTGATCCAGTATCTGAATCATGGAGTTTAAACTCTACCATGACAGCCGTTTTAGCTTGGTTTGTTAATGCCATTTTATCATCCTCCTTTATTTTTATCACACCATTTCCAGTGCGTTGTGCAACGGAAAAAATAGGCTTTTCTTTGTAAAGGATTTTTTCTAAATAAGTTAGCCATTCTTCCTACCCGCTAATTTCTTATTGACATAAACACCCAATCATAAATTTTTCTTTTTTAAATAAATTGGTGGAAAACATTGATGAAAAACATGAAAAGAATTTTGAAAATTACGCTCCAACATTGGAACTATCTCATTTCGGGGTTGTTCTTTATGGTTGGATTTGCAATTTTCAGTGGAGCCAGCATCACTTTGGCAATTCCACTGATGGATAATGTTTTCAAAAAAACGACCAACCAAATAATTTACACTAATTTTCCTGCATTTTGGAATGCGGTAACAGAAACAATTTCCGCATTCACATCACAATACGGAAGTTTGCTGAAAATGTCCAATAAAGATACACTCCAACCTCTTTTGGACAACCTTAGTCTTATTTTAGAAAAAACCGATAGCCACCTTCTTTTATGGATTATTGGTGGTTCGTTACTGTCGATAACTTTACTGAAAAATTTCTTCTTTTTTGGACAAAGAATTTTGTTTGCCAATCTGCGAGGACACACAATCAAAGATATTCGCAATCTCATTTATCGTAAGTATTTGTACCAATCTTTGGCATTCTTCAACAAAAACAAAGTCGGCGATTCACTCGTTAGAATGGTTTCAGATGTGGATATCATTGGTAATTTTTTGGTTACCTCTATTTTTGAATCACTCAAAAACATTATCCTCATTTTCGTTTTTGCACGCATCGCTATTTTCATCAACGCAAAACTATTCCTCATCAGTTTGATATTATTCCCGATTTTCAGTTTAATTCTCTATTTTTTGGGAAATAAAATAAAAAAATATTCAAAACGAATTCAGCAACAGTCATCAAATATGTTCTCGAATGTTGAGGAAAAACTCAATAATATGCGTATCGTAAAAGCTTTTTCTCGCGAAAAATTCGAGATGACTAAATTTCGCGAAATCAATAAATTACATTTCAAATATTGGCGAAAATCAGTAGCTTACAGTGCATTCAATGTTCCACTTTCGGAGACAATCGGTGTTACAACGGGCGTCATCATTCTCATCATCGGCGGAAATCAAGTTTTGAACCCAAACCTCAACTTTTCATTCGGAAGCTTTATCGCTTTTATGCTGGCTATTTTCTCCATTCAGCACCCGATGAAAGTACTTACGAAAATCTACGCAAACATCAAAAAAGCAAATGTTTCCTTAGATAGAATTTCGGAAATTATCGACCGAACTTCAGAAATTACAGAAACTAAAAATCCAATCAAAAAAGCAACTTTTGAGCAAATAATCGAGTTCAAAAATGTAAGTTTTTCTTACACACCAACCACGAAAATTTTAATTAACATCAATTTCACCATAAATAAAGGTGAGAAAATAGCTTTAGTTGGAAATAGTGGCTCGGGAAAAACAACTCTCATCAACCTTTTAACGCGAATGTACGATGTGGATTCAGGTGAAATCTTGATTGATCGCGAAAATGTGAAAAATTTCAAATTACGAAATTTACGAACTTTAATGGGAACAGTAACGCAAGAATCTATCTTATTTTCAGAAACAATTGCCGAAAATATTCGTTACGGTTCACTCAGCAAAATTAGCGATGATGAAATCAAAAAAGTTGCAAAAATTGCTTATGCAGATGAATTTATCGAAAAATTACCTAAAAATTATAACTCCCAGCTTTCGGTAAAAGGCTCAAACTTTTCTGGCGGACAAAAACAGCGATTATGCATCGCGAGGGCAATCGTGGGCAATCCTCCCATCTTAATTTTTGATGAAGCAACCAGTGCACTCGATTCTGAGGCAGAACACAAAGTGCAAAAAGCAATCGAACAAGCCACCAAAAATCGAACGGTCATCGTAATCGCACACCGCTTATCCACAATTCTGTCTTCTGATAAAATCGTGGTAATGGACAATGGCAAAATTATCGAAATTGGTAAACATACCGAACTCCTAAAAACTTGTGAAAAATACAAAAAATTGCACGAGATGCAATTCAAAGAAAAATGAAAAAAGTAATTACATACGGCACTTTCGACCTTTTTCACATTGGTCATTTAAATTTGTTGAAAAGAGCAAAAAAGCTCGGTGATTATCTTGTTGTAGCCGTTTCGACAGATGAGTTTAATTTAGGTAAAAACAAAAAATGCGTTCACCCCTTTGAAGAGCGTGCCAAAATTGTCGAAGCTATCAAATATGTAGATGAAGTCATTCCTGAAACCAATTGGAAACAAAAAATAACAGATGTCAAAAACCACGAAATTGATGTATTTGTAATAGGCGATGATTGGAAAGGCAAATTTGATTTTTTGAAAGAATTTTGTGAAGTCGTTTATTTAGGACGAACTGAAGGTATCTCAACGACAGAAATTAAGCAAGAACTCTCTGGACAGGGTAAAGTATAGTGCAAAAAATAGACTTCATTTATTCAACACCAAAAGGATACTCAAGCATTCTTCCGCTATTCCAATTAATGAAAAATAATGGTTGGGATGTTGAATTAAGTAAAGTTCATAAACATAGTTTTCGTAATCGAAAATTGATGAAAGGTATTTCAAACCTAATTATAATTGCTTATGATCAACCTCTTTATCGATTGCAAAATTCTGGTTGGAAAGGGCAATACATCTACATTGAGCATGGCTTAAGTCCAATGAAGTATTACACATACAAATATAATTTCTTTCATAAATCTGCAATATTATTTTATCCAGGTGAAGTTTTTAAACGAAAAATGGAAGCGATAAACCCAGATTTTAAAAATGGTTTATTGGGTGGTTATCCTAAAATTGATGACTTGCTAAAAGTTGAAATCAATAAGTTAGAAATGTGTGAAAAATTAGGGTTGGATTCTAAAAAACCAATTATTTTATTTGCACCATCGTGGGGTGGCAAGCGAAATAAAGATGCTGGAATACATAATGTAAAATACTTACAGCACCTCGAAAATCTAATTATTGTCCCACATTCAGCCGATTATCGGTTAGCAAAAAAATATGGTGCAATTGTGCCAACAGATGGAAATATAAATCAATTTTTGCATTTAGCCGATATTATTATCAGCGATGTGTCATCTGTCTTGGCAGAAGCAAGTATTTTAAAAAAGCAAGTAATTCAGATGATATTACCAAATTATCCAGGATGTTTTCCAGAGGTTGATAAACGCAAGGGTGATTCGTGGATTTCTGACGAGAGACTCGAACAAGAAATGAAAACAGACAGAAAATTAAGACCATTTAAAATTCCATATGTTGATGAAGATTGGGATTTTGGGAATTCTTCTAAACCTCAAGAAATTGATTTAGCAATTGAAAATGCAGTGAAAAATATCAATCAAATCAGTGATAAACAAAATTATTGGACAGAGCAAAGTTGCTATAAATATGATGGTAAGACATCACAAAGAATGATGAAAATGATTGAACATTTTATCAAAACTGATGAAAAAAAACAAATAGAGGAATAATGAAACCATTTCATAAAATAGTTATAAAAAATTTAGACAGAGTCAATATAAAATATATTATAGGTGCAGATTCACTCGTTGGTTTTTCTGAGGGTGATATTTTCAAATATTCCCCCAATTTACATTTATATCTTTTTCCTTTTTCTAAGATTAAACTTGTAAAATTATTTTTAATCCTGATTTTCAATAAAATTATTATAAAGCCTAAAAAAAGTAATGGCAAGTTATTTTACCGACTTCGTTTTAAGCCTACTTTTTTCAAAAAAAATTCTGATAGTATTCGCCTTTCAATACTAAAATCTATTGACGAAAATTTCACAATGCATCTTGGTGGTGCAGATGTAAAACTGAAAAAAACTGATTTAGCAATAGAAACTAAAATCTTAGATAATTTAGATTTGAAAATTCCACACAATTTATCATCATTTGTAAATAAGTATCGTGCTGATTTGATGTTATCTTTTTATAAAAAACATTCAGTTTCTTTCGATTCTGAATCTGAAAAAAAAGCAGTAAAATTATTACTTGATGTTAATGATATTCTTAAAAATAGTAATGTTGATTATTGGATTGAAGGTGGCACTTTACTTGGTGCTATAAGAGATAAAAAGTTAATCCCATGGGACCATGATTTAGATTTGGGGATGAAATATTCATCTGATTTAAAGATGAAGAAAATGATTTCAAATCTAAAGAAACAATATTATGTAAGTGTAAAAGAGTTTAAGTCAATTGATGGTTTATGGCAACTGGGAAATTATCGTGTAATCAAAGTTTATCCTCGAAAAAATCATTTTTTAAAAGAAGATTTATGCCTAGATTTATTTGTCTATTACTTAGGTCAACTCCCAAATCGAAATGAAGAAGTTTATAAATATGTTGTTTGGGATAGAAATGCATATCATAAAAAAGTTTTCTTTGATTCAATAGAAGAAATAGAATTTTATGGTAAAATGATTCCAGTTCCATCAAATCCCGAAGAATTTTTAAAAGTGAAATATGGTAAAAACTGGAAAACACCCGTCAAAGAATGGAATGTTGCATTGGATGATGGATCTATCTACAAAGAGGAACATTAATGTTTATAAAGGTACTCTTAAATAAGAGTACTCTAAATTAGGATATCAAAAATGAGTAATTTACTAAATACATCAAATATTTTATTAATAATTGCAAATGGTTCTTCGGCATTGAATTATCAATATGGCAAAGAAATTAACCAATTTTCCAATATTGCTCGTATTAATAATTATTCAATTGAAAAATATGAGAAATATGTTGGAAATAAAACAGATATTTGGTTTAATGGAGCAAATCAGGGATTGAAAAAAAGGATTGATAAACCAGATAGAATTGTAGTATTTATCCCTGCTGAAATATTATCAAGGAAGGGTGATGCAATTCATCAGCGGATAGAAAAAAGACTTGGCACTCAGCGTTCAAATTATGAGCTAATTTCTAACAACAAAATGTTGAAATATGAAAAACAAATTGGTGTAACTCGCCCAACAACTGGGACATCATCAATAATGTGGGGTTTAGATAATTTTGATAAAGTTGTTATCCATGGTTTCGATTTCTTTATTGACTCCCAAACGCATTATAATGAGAATCGTCTAACGCGATGGTTAATCGAAAAAAATATTGTTAAAAAAGCAACAAAACACAATATGGATGGTGAAAAGAAGTATATTGAATCATTACTTTTAACTAAAAAAGTTGTTTTATTAAAGGATTACTTAAAATGAATATCATCACAATAATTCCAGCACGCGGTGGCAGCAAAGGTGTCCCAGGAAAGAATATCAAAGATTTCGGTGGAAAACCATTAATTATTCACTCAATTGAACATGCGTTGCAATCGAAGTTGATGAATGCTGTTTATGTTTCGACTGATGATAAGGAAATTGCAGATATATCAAAAAATGCTGGTGCAAAAATTATTTGGCGACCTAATGAAATCTCAGGAGACACAGCAACGACCGAATCTGCAATTGAACATGCTATTTCAGAAATATCACCTAAACCTGACATTATTGTTTTATTGCAAGCAACCAGCCCAATTCGACCAAAAAATGCAGTGCAAAATGCGATAGAAAAATTTATAAAAAATGGTTGTGAATCGCTCTTATCCATTTCTCCAACTCATCGGTTTTTTTGGAGAATTAAAGATAATAAAACAATCGCCGAATACAATTATTTAAATCGACCTAGACGACAAGATATGAAAACTGAAGATATTCGGTATGTTGAAAATGGCTCGCTGTATATTTTTAGTCGAGATAATTTTGAGAAGACTGGGAATAGATTGGGTGGAAAAATTGGGCATATCATTTTTGATGAAGAATATTCAGGTGAAATCGATAGCGAAATAGATTTTATAATGTTAGAGAAAATATATCAAAAATTAAAGGAGAAAAAATGAAAACAATCAAGCTAGGAAATAAATTAGTTGGTGACGAACAACAAACATTTGTTATTGCTGAAATTGGAATTAACCATCAAGGCGATATAAATATTGCTAAACAATTAATCGACGAAGCAAAAGATTGCGGTGCAGATGCAGTGAAATTGCAAAAGCGGACAATCAGTCGAATTTTGACCAAAGAAGGCTTGGAAATGTCTTATGATAATCGAAATAGTTTTGGAAAAACTTACGGTGAACACAAACATGCACTTGAACTTTCTGAATCGGATTATCGTGAATTGTTGGATTATTGTAAGCAACTGGATATTCAATTTTCAGCATCGGGTTGGGATGAAGAAAGTATCGATTTTTTAGATGAATTGGGAGTTCAATTTTTCAAAATGGCATCTGCAGATTTAACTAATTTTCCATTATTAGAGCATACTGCGAAGAAAAATAAACCGATGATTTTATCAACGGGAATGGCAAATATGTCAATTGTAAAACAGGCCGTTGAGCATGTTGAGCAGTTCAATCAAAAAATTGCAATTTTACAATGCACTTCAACTTATCCTGCAAAATTTGACGAAATAAATTTGAATGTTTTGCACACCTATAAAGCTGAATTTCCAAATGCAATAATTGGGTATTCTGGACACGAACAAGGCATCGCCATTCCACCAGTTGCAGTAGCATTGGGTGCAAAAATTATCGAACGACATTTTACTCTCGATCGCACTATGAAGGGTGGAGATCACGCGGCATCACTTGAACCACAAGGCTTTGCAAAAATGGTGCGAGATATTCATCACATCGAAGAAGCAATGGGGGTTTTTCAAAAGGAGATGCAAGAATCTGAGGCACCCATATTTAAGAAATTAGCGAAAAGTATCGTATCTTTCGTTGATATCAAAAAAGGTGATATAATTACAAGAAAAATGTTGACCACCAAAGGTCCTGGTAGTGGAATTTCACCAATGAAAATTAAAAATTTAATCGGTAAAAAATCTAAAATTGACATTTTGGCCGATACAGTAATGAATGAAGAGGACATCGAATGGTAAAATTTAATGAAAATAAATTCAAAAAAAATGCTAAAAACATAAAATTGATTGCGACCGATATTGATGGCGTTTGGACAGATGCAAAAATGTATTACACCGCTGAAGGTGAAACGATAAAAGCATTTTCTACCTACGATGGCATGGCAATGCACATTTTGGAAAAACACAAAATCCCAGTTGCGATTATGACTGGCGAAAGTACCGAAATGGTCAAACGAAGAGCAGAAAAACTAAAAATTAAGCATTTATTTTTGGGCGAAAAAGAAAAATTAAAAAGGTTAAAATCTTTGTGCCAAAAGCTGAATATTTCGTTAGAAGCGGTAGCATATATCGGCGATGATATCAATGATTTAGATGTTTTAAAATCAGTCGGTTTGACTGCAATGCCAAAAAGTAGCATCATTTTAGACCAATTTGATCCAGATTTGATAACAAGTCGCAATGGTGGTGATGGGGCATTTCGCGAATTTGTGGACACCATTTTGAAGTATCGCTAAAAATTAATGTTATTATATTTTTTATATCTGATTTTATCTCCAATTTTGTGGATAATTCTAATTTTTTCGAGCATTTTTAACCATAAAATTAGAACGCGTTTTAGAGATTTACCAATTTCATGGAAAAGTGCATTAATTAAAATTAAACAAAAAAAATTAAAACGCAAATTAATCATTTTACACGCTGCTTCAGCGGGTGAATTTGAACAGTTGAAACCAATTTTAAGACGAGTTGATCATGACAAATATTTTGTGTTACAAAGTTTTTTTTCACCTACGATTTTTGAAAAAGAAAAAGATTCTAGTTTATTCGATGCTGTTTGCTATTTACCCTTCGATTTTGCGGGAAGTGTTTACCTTTTTTTCAAAAAATTCCAACCTGAAATACTCATCATTACGCGTCACGATATTTGGCCAACCCATCTATTTTTCGCTAAATTATTTAAGGTAAAAACATATCTCATAAACGGCAATTTATACGATGAATCATCTCGTTTGAAATGGCCATTAAAAGCTTTAAATTCTTGGGTTTTTAAACATTTTGATTTAGTTATAGCTGGCTCTGAACGATTGGCTAATAATTTCAAAAAACTTGTTTCCAATGACAAAATTATTACAATTAGCGATACTCGATTTGACCAAATAATCGAACGAAAAAAACAAAATAAAACAGAGCATTTTCCAAAAAATATTTGTGATTCTAAAAACATTATTTTTGGAAGCATCATTGAATCTGATTTTGATGTCGTGTTTGGTGCAATAAAAATACGATACCCAAACGGTGATAAATCTCTCAATAACTTGGAAAATAGATTGATTTTCGTGCCACACGAAGTAGATGAAAAAACGCTTCTAAAAATCGAAAATAAGTTAGCAAAAAATAAAATTTCTGCTCAACGATTTTCCCAAATGAAAGACAAAATTGAAGCAAATGCGGTAATTGTAGATAGCGTCGGAATTCTCGCCGACCTTTACAAATACGCCGATTTAGCTTACATTGGTGCTGGTTTCGGTGCAGGTGTCCATTCCGTGATTGAGCCAGCTGTTTACGGTTGTGCTGTTTCTTTTGGACCGAATATTAAAATTTTGGACGAAGCCATTTCAATGCATAATTTGAATTTAGGGAAGATGACTTTTTCAGCAAATGATTTGGCTGTTTTTTTTAATTTAATGAATAATTCATCAAAATTGAAAATGCTAAAAGAAGCAACTTTCAAATTTGTAGAAGACAATTCACACGGTTCCGAAAAAATAATTAAACTAATTTTAGAATAACTTTAAGCTCTAAGTTTCTGTTTAATTTTCACTTGAATTATCCACAAAGCGAGCATATAAATATTGGCGATTCCGATAGTATAAATGAAAAAATATTCTATTCGAAAAACTATAACTGCGAAAATTAGGGCAAAAATATGAGCCGTTGGACCTATCCAAAACCATAATTTTATCAAAAATTGGTTCGCGTCAAAATATGATTTTTGCTCAAAACTCTCTTTTTTTGTTAATTGAAAAAGTTGTAAATGAGAATAACCGATGTAAAGCGTTATCAAAAACTTATCAATAATGTGACCTTTTTCATGTTTAATTTTTGCTAATTCTGCCTTAAATTTATTCTTGTCTTCCCACGCTGAACCAGATTTTCCCAACCCGTGTGACATAAATTCAACGCGATAATAATCCACAATCACAGAATGAAAAATATGACTCGCGGCTGCAATTATCAAAAGCCACCAATGTGAAATTGGAAAGCCTAAACCACCCATTTTATCGAAACCAATTCCCAAGCCAATATAAACGGAAATCCCCACAGTATAATCTGCAAAACCATCGATAATTCTGCCAGTTAGCGTGCCATTTTTTTTCAATCGTGCAATCATTCCGTCCACACAATCTAAAACTAAAATGAAGAAATACAAAATTCCACCGATGATAAAATTTATGTGTGGAATACCAGCAAATGAGACATCTCCAAGTGCGAAAAAAAAAGCACTAATAAAACCCAAAATAATGGCGGCAAACGAAACTTGATTTGGTGTAACTGATGTTGGATAAAGAATTTTCACGAAGACAAATGCAATTGGTCGCAAAATGTAGAGCGTCAAAGTCTCATCAAAAATTGTGTCCTTCAACGATTTTTTGAACTCTCTAAATATTTTACGATTATACTCTAAAATCTCTGTTTTTTTATTTTGAAAACTGTCATTTTTTTTCATTTTAACCTCTTTTATTTTATACTTCTCTTATTTTTTTTAATTAAATTTATTGTCAAGAAATGAATGCGTAGAAAATTGAATGTGTTGAAATTTTAAAGAAATTTAGGAGTATAAAGTGATTCATAAATTATTAGAAAATAAGCAAATTATCTTGGCATCCGCGTCACCACGTCGAAAAGAAATTTTCGATTTGGTTGGCATCAAAGCATTACAAATGCCTGCCGACATTGAGGAAAAAACTGTTTCCCAAAATCCCATAAAACTGGTGAAATTTCACGCCAAAAACAAAGCACTCGCCGTGCGAAATCGAGTTAATAACGACAATCTAATCGTTGCGGCGGATACTATCGTTTTTGCTGATAAACGCATTTTGGAAAAGCCAAAAGACAAATTTCAAGCAGCTCAATTTTTAACCGAACTTTCCGACAATTTCCATTATGTGTACACGGGAATCGCGGTTTCATACAAAAATCAAATTTATGTGAATTACGAAAAAACAAGAGTAGAATTCTCTACCCTTTCGGCAAAAGAAATCGAAAATTATATTGAAACAAACGAGCCATTTGACAAAGCTGGAGCCTATGGAATTCAAGGTTTTGGAAGCCAATTTGTGAAAAAAATTTCGGGTTGCTATTTTAATGTAATGGGCTTTCCGATTTCGCTTTTCTATAAAATGTTGAAGGAAATTTTATGAAAACATTAATTCAAAATTCAAAATATATTGCTACCATGAATGACAAAATGGAAGAGTGGAATGGTGGTCATATCCTCATCGAAAACGATAAAATCATTTCCATCGGGAAAAATAATTTGAAAGGTGATTTTGACCAAATCATCGATGCCTCTGAAATGGTCGTATTGCCAGGTTTTATAAATACTCATCACCATTTATTCCAATCTCTTACGCGCAATATCCCCAAAATGCAAAATCAAGAATTATTCGATTGGCTCATCAATCATTACGAAATTTGGCGTGAAATTGATGAAGATGCGGTGGCGGTCAGCACACAGGTTGGGTTATTAGAAATGATGCTAAGCGGTGTCTCCACGAGTTCAGATCACCTTTATCTTTTTCCACAAAAATGTGGGAAAAACTTAATTGATATAGAAGTTGACGCTGCTCAAAAATTGGGCATTCGTTTTCAACCAACGCGTGGTTCAATGTCGCTCAGTAAGAAAGATGGCGGACTTCCACCTGACGATGTCGTGCAAACAGAAGCTGAAATTTTGCAAGATTCTAAACGACTAATTGAGAAATATCATAATCAAAAAAATGGAGCAATGACACGCATTTCTTTGGCACCTTGCTCACCGTTTTCGGTTACCGCACAATTGATGAAACAAACTGCAGAATTAGCAAAAAAAGAAAATTTGATGATTCATACACATTTGGCAGAAACAATTGATGAAGAAAATTTCTGCATCGAAAAATTTGGCGATAGACCGGCAAAATATCTCGAAAATTTGAATTGGATAGGCGGCAACGTTTGGGTCGCTCACGCGGTTCATCTTTCTGATGAAGAAATTGCCAAAATGGGAAAATGTGGAATGGGAATCTCACACTGCCCATCTTCAAATATGCGATTAGGAAGCGGAATCGCACGCATCAAAGAAATGTTACAAGCTGGCGTTGCAGTCAGTTTGGGTGTGGATGGTTCGGCTTCAAATGATTCGAGCAATATGCTTTCGGAAATTCGACAGGCAATGTTGTTAAGTCGTCTGCGAAAACCAGAATTTTGGCTCACAGCTCGCGAAGTTTTACGCATTGCTACTCGCGGCGGGGCGATGGCTCTTGGTCGCGATGACATCGGCAGTTTAGAAGTTGGAAAACAAGCTGATATTGCAATGTTTTCGCTCAATCAGCTGGAATATGCTGGTGCCCTTTCCGATCCACTGGCAGCACTTGTTTTCACGCAAAGAATGAGACCCGTTGATTACTTGATGGTTAATGGAAAAGTCCAAATTGAAAACGGAAAAAGTAAAATTAATTTGGAAAATCTCATTATAAAACAAAACGAAATTAGCAAAAATTTAATTATAAAAGCACAGCAAAATACAGGTGTGAATTTTTTGAAATTTGATAAAATTATTTTATAGTATCTTAATCTGTAAAAACCGCTCTTTCCAGAGCGGTTTTCCTGCTATAACAAAAGCGTTGCTAATCCCAAAAATGATGCAAAACCGCCAATATCAGTCAGCATTGTAATAATCACACTGGAAGCAAGAGCAGGGTCAATTTTCAATAACTTCATTACCACGGGAATAATAGACCCAACTAAGCCCGCAATAAACATATTGCAGATCATCGCCACACCCAAAACAACGCCCAACATTATATCGCCTTTCAGCAAATACGCCATCAACATTGCCGCCGAGCCAACAATTATACCATTAATGGTGCCAACCGTAATTTCCTTCAAAATAGCCTTGGATGTGTTGTGAATTGTGAGCTCACCGAGGGCAATACCGCGCGTTATCACAGTGAGAGTTTGCGTACCAGAATTTCCGCCTAAACCTGCCACAATGGGCATTAAAACTGCTAAAATAGAGAGATTCTCAATGGTTTGTTGAAAAACTCCCACCACCGAAGAAACTAAAAGAGCAGTAAATAAATTCAACGATAACCACGGTAAACGCTTTTTTACAGAGTTTAAGGGAGTGGTAAAAACTCTATCTTCATTCTCCAAACCAACCATTTTGTAAGCATCTTCACTAGCTTCTTCATCAATAACATCGATAATATCATCAACTGTAATTCGCCCTAAAAGATGATTTTTTGCATCTATCACCGGCAAGATAAAAAGGTCATATTTACGGAAAAGATGTGCCGTCTCTTCCTGATCCACATCTACATTCACCGAAATCATTTCATCTTCCATCAAATCAATTGCTTGTTTATTTTTTTCAGCAAGTAGCAATTTAGTAACTTCAAACAAACCTAATAATTTATTGTCGTCATCCACCACAAAAACATAATGAATATTTTCGGCATCATCCACATTTTTGCGAATATATTCGATAACTTCATCGCGTTTCATATTTTGCTGAACCGCGATAATTTCGGTCTGCATCAAACCACCAGCAGATTCCTCGTCATATTTGAGCAATTTTACAATTTCAGCTGAATCTTCTTTGTCAATATTACTCAAAATTTCATCTGCTAAATCCTCTTCTAATTCGGAAACAAGGTCAGTCGCTTCATCAGAATCCATCTCATCTACAATATTAAAAAGATTTTTTTGGGGTGTATTTTCGATGATATTTTCGCGTACTTCATCATAAAGCTCGTGCAGTACATCTGCGGCATTTTCCAAATTTAAAAGTTTAAAAACCAAAATTTGATATTCTTCTGAAAGGTTGTTGATTATTTGCGAAATATCGCCTGAATGACATCTATTTATCTCATTTTTGAGCAATGTGATTTTGTTCTGTTCAATCAATTTAACTGTTTGATTTAGGGTAAATTGTTTCATTTTACACTCCAAATTCTCATTTGAGAGATGATAATTATTTTATTGTTTTTGTCTAACTATTTAATTTGAAAGCCCCACAAAAGTGGGGCTTTCAGGAGGGACAAAGAAAACAAATTAGTCTTCTTTTTTGGGGGAATGCTCTACAAATTCGATTATCGCCATCGGTGCTCTATCACCAGTACGGTAACCGTTTTTCATAATTCTTGTGTATCCACCTTCCACATCTTTGTAGCGAGGTGCAATTTCGTCAAATACTTTTTTCACAAGCGTTCTATCTTGCAAATATTTGAAAGCTAAATTTCTAGCGTGAACACTACCTTTCTTGCCGTAAGTAATCACTCTTTCAGCCATACCACGCATCTCTTTTGCTCTCGCCTGTGTCGTATTTATTCTACCGTGTATCACCAAAGAACTTACCAAATTTTTCATCATCAAATTTCGGTGTCCTTTTTCTAAACCAAATTTTCTACCTTTAACTCTATGTCTCATAATCAGTACCTTCTTTATTTTTTAACCAAAACTCTATTTTTCGCATCTTCGATTTTTTTGCGAATTCCTTCCACATCCATTCCGAGTGAAAGGTCGAATTTGTGTAAAGTTTCTTTTATTTCGTCCAAAGATTTTTTACCGAAATTCCTGTATTTCAACATTTGAGGTTCAGTTTTACTCACTAATTCACCTATTTTATCGATTTCAGCGTCATTCAAACAATTGCTACAACGAACCGATAATTCAAGTTCATGAACTTTACTATCGAGAATTTTTTCCAAATTTTCTAGTTCTGGATCCACTTCAATCTCTTCGATATATTTTGGTTCATTTTCGAAAAGAACCATTTTGTCGTAAAGGTCGCGCAATAATTTTGCTGCCAGAAAAAGGGAATCTTTCGGATCTACACTTCCATCTGTTGTAATTTCGAGAATCAGTTTATCAAAATCAATTTTTTCACCAACACGCTGATCTTCAACCGTATATTTCACTTTTGTGATTGGAGAATAGATAGAATCTATCGGGATTGTACCAAGCGGCATCTCATCCATATCATGATTTTCGGAAGGTTCATAGCCACGACCAGTTCCAATCCAAAATTCCATTCTAAATTCGACATCTTCCGTCATTTCCAAAAGAACCAAATCTTTGTTCACAATTTGAAATTCATCGTTATCGTTAATCTCAGCAGCAGTAATCATCCCAATCCCTTTATGCTCCAACACAAACTTGCGTTCGCTGAGTGATTCAGTTTTGATGATGATTTGTTTCAATCTCAAAATCAAATCAATGTAATCACAATTTGAACCTGGAATTGGTGTAAATTCGTGATGCAATCCTTCGATTCTTACAAATCGTACTGCCGCACCTTGGATTGATGAGAGCAGAACTCGGCGTAAAGTGTTGCCAATTGTAGTGGCAAATCCCATTTCCAATGGTCCAATCTCAAATCTGCCGTAAGTCGGCGTGTAGCTATTTTCGTCAATCTGCACCTGTTCGGGCAGTTGTAACGGTTCAAGAAGTTTCATAAAATTTTCTCCTCTTAATTATTTGGAGTAATACTCAACGATAAGTCGTTCATCAACATCAAGTTGAATTTGTTCACGACTTGGAATATTCAAAACAGTACCAGTAAATTTGGGTTTATCCACTTTGAACCAATCGATACTATCCACTTCGGTAGAAGCTTCCATCGCTTCTTGAATAAGTGGCATTTGACTCCTATTTTCTTTAATTTTAATTTCGTCATTTGCTTTCAATAAGAAAGAAGGAATGTCAACTTTTCTTCCATTCACAATGATGTGTCCGTGACGAATAATCTGTCTTGCAGATTTTCTTGAAGGTGCAAACCCCATTCTGTAAACCACATTATCGAGTCTCATCTCCAAGAACTTGAGCAAGTTTTCACCGGTAACACCAGTTTTTTTCGCAGCCATTTTGAAATATTTTCTAAATTGCTTTTCCAAAATCCCATAAATACGACGAACTTTTTGTTTTTCACGAAGGTGAATACCATAATCGCTCATTTTTTTATTAAACCTTTTTCCATTACCGTGTTCACCTGGAATGTAAGGTCGTTTTTCCATTGCACACTTTGCAGAACTGCAACGAGCACCTTTCAAAAAGAGCTTTGTGCCTTCTCTGCGGCATAACCTACATGATGGTCCTGTATATCTTGCCATAATTATACTCTCCTTGATTTTCGTGGTCGGCAACCGTTGTGCGGAAGCGGGGTTGTATCTGTTATCATAATCACTTCAATTCCTTTTGAATCTAAAGCTCTAATCGCAGATTCACGTCCACCACCTGGTCCTTTTACTGTAACTTGAACTTTTCGGATTCCCATTTCCAATGCTGCTGTTGCCACTTCTTCACCAGCTAACTGAGCCGCAAACGGGGTACTCTTTTTTGAACCTTTATAACCAATTTTCCCACCACTCGACCAAGCCAAAAGATTACCAGCTTTATCTGTGAGTGAAACAATCGTGTTGTTGAAATTTGAATGAATTGCCACAACACCTTCGTTAAAGGAAACTCTTACTTTTTTCTTTTTAGTTTTTCTTACATTTTTAGCCATTATAACCTCTTATTTTTTCTTGCGTCCGCGTCTTGTTTTCGCGTTTGTATGCGTTCTTTGACCTCGAACTGGCATACCTTTTTTGTGTCTAATTCCACGATAACAGCCAATTTCCATTAAACGCTTAATGTCTAAAGTTCTTTTCGTTCTAAGATCGCCTTCAACTTCATAATCGTCCTGAATAATTGCACGAAGCATTTTTTCTTCTTCGTCTGTAAGGTCTTGAACTTTTGTATTTTCATCAACATTGGCTTTTTTCAAAATCTCTTGCGACAATGATTTTCCAATGCCAAAAATATAGGTCAACCCTATTACCACTCTCTTTTTTTTAGGTATATCAACTCCTGCGATATGTGCCACTCATCCTCCTAATTTAACCTTGTCTCTGTTTATGTTTTGGGTTTGAGGGACAGATAACTCTAATTATCCCTTTTCGTTTAATAACTCTACAATCTTTACAAATCTGTTTTACAGATGCTCTTACTTTCATCGTTCTCTCCTATTTGTAGCGATATACAATTCTGCCTCGATTGAGGTCGTATGGTGAAAGTTCTGCTTTAACTTTATCACCAACCAGAATGCGGATGTAGTGCATTCTCATCTTCCCTGAACTGTGAGCCAAAATGATATGTCCGTTTTCCAATTTTACCTTAAATTTCATGTTTGGAAGCACTTCAATCACTTCACCTTCAACTTCAATAACGCCTTCTTTTGCCATATTACTTCTCTTTTTTCATTTTAGCAAACCGATAAAATTTCCGGTTCACCATCGGTAATGAGAATAGTATTTTCGAAATGAGCAGATAATGTTCCGTCCGCTGTAAAATACTCCCAACCATTTTCCATAACTTTATTGGTACCAATATTTACCATCGGTTCAATCGCAATTGTCATCCCTTTTCTCAATCTCGGACCTTTCCCTTTTAATCCAAAATTTGGGATCATTGGCTCTTCATGAAGTTGTCGACCAATTCCGTGACCAGTCAAACTATCAGCCACAAAATAACCATTCGCTTCTATAAACGAACCAATTGCATTTGAAACATCACCAACTCTGGCACCATTTTTTGCGTGAGCCATTCCTCTTTCCAATGCTTCTTGCGTGATTTGTAACAACTTTTCTGCACTTGCAGAAATTTGCCCAACTCGATAAGTTCGAGCTGCATCACCGTAAAATCCATTCTTGTACACACCCACATCAACGCCGATAATATCGCCATCTTGCAGAATTTCCTTCTTGGAAGGAATGCCGTGCACAATACAAGAATTTACAGAAGCACAGATTGCCGCGGGAAATGGAGAAAGACCCGACACACTGTAACCTTTAAAAGCTGGTTTTCCACCTTCAGATTTTATCAACTTTTCAGAAAATTTATTTATCTCAAAGGTAGAAACTCCGACTTTAATGATACTTTCCAATTCTCGAAGTAACAATGCTACAATCCGATTTGCTTCGCGCATTTTAGTAATCTCTGCACTATTTTTAATCGAAATCATTATTACTTCCCTTCACTCTATACAAATAAAAGATCTATCTTCTGCGACCGCGCAATTTGCCTTTCTTCATGAAACCTTCGTAATGACGCATCACGAGATGAGATTCTATTTGCTGTAAAGTGTCAAGTGCAACACCTACAACAATAATAGTTCCCGTTCCACCAAAGATGAAAGGTATGCCCGTCCATTTTTGCATAAATTGTGGTAAGACCGCAATAAACGCGAAAAATGCAGCACCTGGCAAAGTAATTCTCGCCAAAATACTGTTGATATAATCGGAGGTTTTTTTACCCGGTTTTCTACCTGGAATAAAACCACCATATTTTTTCATATTTTCTGCCATTTCGATTGGATTAAGCACCATAGCTGTGTAGAAATAAGCAAAGAAAATGATGAGTCCTACATAAAGAGTCGTGTATAAAAATGCGCCTGGTGATAGTAATCGCACCATTCCGTTCATAAATTCGCTATCTGGGAAAAAAGTAGCAATCGTGCGAGGAAACATCAAAATAGCACCCGCAAAAATAATCGGAATCACACCCGCTGTATTCACTTTGAGTGGAATGTGAGTACTCTGTCCACCGTAAACTTTTCTACCAATAATTCTTTTCGCATATTGAACTGGTATTTTGCGAACACCTTGCGTAATAAGCACCACTGATGCAGTTACCAAAACCATCACAATCAAAACTGCAATGATGGTAAATATACTGATTGCTCCAGCTTGCAACATTTCATACATTTGCCAAAATCCGCCCGGATAACGCGCAATAATTCCAGCAAAAATAATTAATGAAATACCGTTTCCAATTCCATTTTCAGTGATTTGCTCACCGAGCCACATAATGAAAATAACACCTGTTACCATCGTGATAACACTGGTGAAAATGAACAAAAGTGGATTTGGAGTTGTCACAGCACCGTCGATAGATTTGAGAAACATTGTGATACCAATAGCATTAAAAGCTGCTACCACAACCGTTCCGTATCTTGTATATTGAGCTATCTTTTTTTGACCTTCCGCACCTTCTTTTTTCAATCTTTCAAAAAATGGAATTACTCCACCTAAAAGTTGAATAACAATAGAAGTGGTAATGTAGGGCATTATACCCAAAGCAAAAACTGACGCTCTTCCTAAGTTTCCACCCACAAACAAATCTAACATTCCAAACAGGTTGCCACCATCTTTTGTGGCTGCACCCATAAATTGTTGAATCGCTGTCGAGTTAATTCCCGGAATCGGGATAAAACTACCCAATCTGTAAATAATGAGAATAAGTGCAGTAAAGAGTATTTTCTTTTTTAAATCGGGAATTTTGAATATATTACTAATTCCTTTTAACACTTAAACTACCTCCGCTTTCCCACCATTTTTTTCAATCAATTCTTTAGCAGTTTTAGAAAAGCTATTCGCTTTGATATTGATGGTTTTTTTGAATTCCTCGCCACCTTTCGCCAAAATTTTAATCGGAGCTGTTTCTCTTGCTCTCAATTTTCGGACGAGATTAAGGCTCTCAATTTTTTCAATGTCAAAATCAGTATCGTCAAATTGTTGTAAAGTTTCCAAATTTACAATTCTGAAGTGTTTTTTGAAAATATTAGTAAATCCTCTTTTGGGTACGCGACGCTGCAATGGCATTTGTCCACCTTCAAACCACAAAGGAATATTACCGCCGGAGCGAGATTTTTGACCTTTATGACCTTTACCAGCTTGTTTACCAAAACCACTACCTTCACCTTTTCCCAATCGTTTTTTATGTTTGATTTTCGGTCGTTTCATTTCATGAAGTTTCATATTTTCCCCTTATTCCGCTTTTTTCGGAGCAGGCTTTTCAACTTTTTTGGCTGTTTTTGGAGCCACTTTTTTTGCAGTTGAAGTTGCTGCTTTTTTCGGAGTTACTTTTGTCTCTTTTTTGACAGTTGTTTTTTTAACAGCCGGTTTTTTAGCTTTTTTCGGAGCTATTTTTTCAGCTGGTTTCACTTCTTCAACTTTTACCAAATGAGAAACTTTGTTTATCATACCACGAATTACAGCATTATCGTCGTGAAGTCTTGACCTATTGATTTTATTCAAACCAAGCGCTATAATCGTTCTTTTTTGATCTTCCTTTCTGCCGATTGTGCTACGAATTTGAGTTACTTTCAATTTCATTTTACTTCCTCCGCAGTTTTTAGAATCTCTTCTCTTCCAGTAATTTCAGCTACTGTTTTACCGCGTAAGTTAGCAACTTCATAAATTGTTCTCAAAGATTTGAGACCAACAACAGTAGCTTTTGCAACATTAGCTGGTGTGTTTGAACCCAAAGATTTTGTGAGAATATTCTGAATTCCAACTGCTTCCAAAATAGCACGAGCTGGTCCACCCGCAATAACTCCAGTACCTGGAGATGCAGGTTTCAAAAGAATCTTACTTGCACTAAATTTTCCTACCATTTCGTGTGGAATTGTTCCATTTGTAATTGGCACTGAAAACATATTTTTCCCAGCACGATCTGTCGCTTTGCGAATAGCATAACCAACTTCGTTTGCTTTTCCAACTCCCACTCCGACGCGTCCATCCTTGTTGCCAACTACTACAATTGCGTTAAAACTAAAGTTTCTACCACCTTTCACCACTTTTGCAACTCTGTTGATTGCAATTATCTTTTCCACTTCAAAGCGTGGTTCATTATTTTGGGATTGATTTTTTCTATCTTGTTTCAAAGTTCCCCCTAAAATTCCAAACCGGATTTTTTAACGCCATCTGCAAAAGCTTTCACTCTGCCGTGAAACAAATAGCCGTTTCGATCAAATACGATTTTGGTAATTTTTTTTACTTTTGCAAGTTCGCCAAATTGTTTTCCGAGCTCAAAACTTTGCTCAGTTCTCTTTTTTGAACTATCGATTTTCACATCTTTGGAAGTTGTAGATAAACTGAGTAACGTGTGACCATTCACATCATCAATCAACTGAACGGTAAAATTTTTCAAACTTCGTGTTACCGTTAAGCGTGGAATTTCTACAGTTCCAGAAATCTTATTTCGGATAGCAAATTTTCTTCTGCTACGATTAAAATTCTTTTTATAAGCTGCTTTTGTTTTCTTCATAATTCTACCTCTATTCGGTTGCGGCAGATTTGCCCGGCTTAATTTTGATATATTCGCCTTTGTAACGAATACCTTTACCTGTTGCGTAATTTAGCGGTGGACGACATCTCTTAATTTCTGCAGCAAATTTTCCGACTAATTCTTTATTGTAACCTTCTATTTTGATTTCTGCTTGAACACCAAGGGCACCTTGCTCTCTTCTTGGAATCAATTCGGCGACCACATTGAGTGTTTCAGGAATTTGCAACAAAATTTCGTGTGCAAAACCAACGCTTAGTTTTACCCAAGGTCCGATTACTTCCGCAGAATATCCAGTTCCAATAATCTGTAATTCTTTTTTGAAACCTTGTGAGAGACCAATAATATTATTGTTAATTATCGACCTAGTGAGACCGTGAAAAGCTTTTTGTTCTTTCGTATCATCTTTACGGCTCACAATTATTTGACCATTTTCTTCAATAACATCAATTCCCTCTTTAAGCGGAAAAATCATTTCGCCTTTACTGCTGGAAACTGTTACTAAGTCTTTTTTAATGTCAACTTTTACACCATCTGCAATTTTTATTGGAATTTTTCCTATTCTAGACATAATTCCCCCTACCAAACTTTGCAAACAAACTCGCCACCAACATGAAACTTGCGAGCATCTCTATCGACCATTACACCTTTACTGGTCGAAATAATTGCACATCCGGTATTATTGTAAACAGATGGAATGTTATTTGCATTCACATAAATTCTTAAACCCGGCTTACTAATTCTCTCGATACCAAACAAAACCGGTTTCCCTTCGTTTGTGTAGCGTAAATTAATAAACATCTTCTTTCTGTTAATCTTCTTTTTCGGGTCTCTCTCAATAATTTCGTAACTATTTATAAAATTCTCTTGATCAAGTAATTTAATGATAGACTCATTAATTTTACTGTGATCCACAGTTACACTCTTATGAT
Organism: Candidatus Cloacimonadota bacterium; assembly: GCA_018645365.1. Classification (GTDB taxonomy): domain Bacteria; phylum Cloacimonadota; class Cloacimonadia; order Cloacimonadales; family TCS61; genus TCS61. Next base: position 6,507 of record JABGOP010000018.1, on the reverse strand, counting down.
CAGCCCGATATGCGTTCCTAATTTTCGTAATAGCATCAGCGATCGGATCAGTTACACTCATTTTTTCTCCTTATTTTTTACCAACTTGCTTTTCTTATGCCCGGAATTTGACCTTCAGAAGCCAATTTTCGGAAACATATACGACACAATCCAAATTTTCTCATATATGCGCGTGAACGGCCGCAAACTTTACAACGGCTATATCTTCTTGAAGCAAATTTTGCTTCTCTTTTTTGTTTAACAATCCATGATTTTTTAGCCAAAATAACTCCCTTACTTCACTTTTTTGAATGGCATTCCAAATGAACGAAGCAATTCTCTGCCTTCTTCATCTGTCTTTGCAGAAGTTACGATTGTAACACCCATTCCACGCAATGCATCGATTTTATCATAATCAATTTCTGGGAAAATCGTCTGATCTTTGATTCCCAAAGAATAATTTCCGCGACCATCAAAAGATTTTCCTGATACGCCTCTAAAATCTCGAACTCTCGGAAGATAAATTGAAACTAATCTATCCAAAAATTCATACATCACTTCACGACGAAGGGTGACTTTGCAACCAATCGGCATCCCTTCTCTCAATTTGAAATTCGAAATAGATTTCGTTGCTTTTGTGATGATTGGCTTTCTACCTGTAATAACCACCATATCTTTGACGGCATTATCCAAAATTGCTTTGTTTTCAGTAGCAGCTCCCACACCCATATTCACAGAAATCTTCTCGATTTTTGGAACCTGATTAACATTTTTATAATCAAAATGTTTCATCAAAGCGGGGATTACTTCTTTTCTGTATTTTTCTAACATTCTATTCATTATCCCGCTCCTTAAATTTCATCACCAGTTTTCTGGCAAACGCGTACACGAGAGTCTTTCACTTTTTTGAATACCGCGCGTGTTACATCGTTAATTTTTTCATTGAATAGCTTTACATTAGAAACATTTATTGGTGCTTCTCTTTCCACTATTCCACCTTGCTGATTTTGTTGTGTCGGTTTGGTGTGTTTTTTGATGAAATTAACTTTTTCCACAATTACTTTTCCTGTTTTTGGAATAGCTTGCAAAACTTGTCCTTTCACACCTTTATATTTGCCCGTAATGACGACAACATTATCACCTTTTTTGATTCTCATTTTTTTATCAGCCATCATTTCTCCTAAATAACTTCTGGCGCCAACGAAACGATTTTCATATAATGCTTATCTCTCAATTCGCGCGCTACTGGTCCGAAAATACGCGTTGCGAGTGGTTCACCTCTTTCATCGATAATCACCGCGGCGTTATCTTGAAATTTTATGTAAGAACCATCTACTCGTGCCACTTCTTTGCTTGTGCGCACGATAACTGCTTTTTGAACCGAACCTTTTTTGATTTTGCTGTTTGGAATGGCAGATTTGATAGCAACAACTATCTCATCACCAACTGTCGCATATCTTCTACCAGAACCACCAATAACCTTGATACATTGTGCTTTTTTTGCACCGGAATTATCAGCTATAACTAATTTTGTTTGAGCTTGGATCATTGCAAACTCCCCTATTTACTTCTTTCGATTATGTTATTCAAAGCCCAGCGTTTTTCTTTGCTCAACGGTTTGCTTTCGATAATTTCGACAACATCACCCATTTTGCAATCGTTGTTCTCATCATGAGCTTTGAATTTTTTGTGTTTTCTGACAATTTTTTTGTAAAGTGGATGTTTGTATTGTCTTTGAACACTAACAACAATAGTTTTATCCATTTTATCACTAACAACTGTCCCAATTTTCGTAATTTTTCTACCGGTCATCATACCCTCTTTTATCTTATCGATTTTTCTTTTTCGGTTATTAGCGTTTTAACTCGAGCGATGTTCTTTCGAATTTTCACAATATTATCCGCATTTTCCAATCTACTGGTAGATTGTTGAAAACGAAGATTAAATAACTCTTCCACAAAATCATTTAACTTTGCGTTTAATTCATCGATACTTAATTCACGCATTTCAGCAACTTTCATTACTCGATCCCCTCTCTAAAAATGATTTTTGTGCCGATGGCCAATTTGTGACCAGCCAATTCAACAGCTCTTTTAGCAACTTTGGAATCTACGCCTTCAAATTCAAAAAGAATTCTTCCTGGCTTAACCACTGCTACCCAATGTTCGGGAGCGCCTTTACCTTTACCCATTCGCGTTTCAGCTGGCTTTTTCGTGACAGGTTTGTCAGGAAAAATACGCAACCACAATTTTCCGCCTCTCTTCATTTGACGAGTAATCGCCACACGAGCAGCTTCAATCTGACGACTTGTAATCCAACCTGCGTCTAACGCAATCATACCATAATCGCCAAAACTAATGGTAGAGCCACGATAAGCCAAACCTCTTCGACGACCTTTTTGTTGTTTTCTATATTTTACTTTCTTCGGTGATAACATTATTCACTCTCCCTAATCAAGAATATCACCCTTATAAATCCACACTTTCACGCCGATAATACCATATTCCGTTTCAATCGGAGTATGTGCATAATCGATATCCGCTCTCAAAGTATGAAGTGGTGTTCTTCCTTCTTGATATCGTTCTGTTCTTGCCATTTCCGCACCACCCAATCTGCCGGCACATTGTATTTTAATACCTTGTGCACCTGCTCTCATCGCGTTACGAATAGCAAATTTCATTGCTCTTCTGAATGCTGTTCTTTTTTGCAATTGTTGCCCAATTTCGGCACCAACCAAAGCGGCATCCATCCAGTGGTCTTTGATCTCTTGAATGTTAATCATCACATTCAATTTGTTCTCTTTATGTTGATTTACCAAAATATTAAGTTCGCCTCTTAACTTGTTAATCTCCGCACCTTGACGACCAATAACTTGTCCAGGTCTCGCAGTGTGAATATCTACTGTAATCGATTTTGTTTTTCTGGCGATTCTAACTTTAGAGACCATAGCGTCACTCAATCTCTTCTTGATATATTTTTTAATTTTCAAATCTTCGTGAAAATTATCGATATATTCTCTGCCTTGAGCAAACCAAATAGAGTCATGCTTCTTGTTTATACCAATTCTAAACCCAATCGGATTAGTTTTCTGACCCATTAGATTCCTCCTGAATGTCTTTAATACGCAATGTTATGTGACAAGTTCTTCTTCTGATAACTGTGGCTCTACCTTGAGCGCGTGGACGTTGCCTTTTCATAATTGGTCCATCATCAGCGTAAACTTCATTAACAATCATATTTTCAATATCCGTCTTGCCTTCTTTCATTGTAGCGTTCGCAATTGCCGAATTGAGAAGTTTGGCAATTTTCGGAGCTACAGATTTTTTTGAAAAAAGCAATATTCTTTGAGCTGATGGCACATCTTTTCCACGAATCAAGTCTAAAACAAGTCTCGCTTTTCGTGCCGAACCCCTAAGATTTTTTACTTTTGCTACTGCTTCCATTAGTTAAGCTCCCATTTCCTTATTTACTTACTTTATGACCACGATATGTACGAGTCGGAGAAAATTCTCCTAATTTGTGCCCCACCATATCTTCTGTGATGTAAATTGGTATGAATTTGCGACCGTTATGAACTGCAAATGTGTGTTCCACAAATTTTGGCAGAACTGTTGATCTTCTCGACCATGTTTTAATCACTTCTTTTTTGTTTTGTTTTATCATCTCATCTACTTTCTTTTCAAGATGAGCATCCACAAAAGGTCCTTTCTTTATCGAACGAGCCATAATTACTTCCTCTTCTTTTTAGATTTTATCACATATTTATCGGAATATTTATGCTTCTTTCTGGTTTTTCCGCCTTTCGCCAAAACACCCCAAGGTGATACTGGATGACCACCACCAGAAGTTTTAGCCTCGCCACCACCCATCGGGTGATCTACAGGATTCATCGCTACACCACGAACCGTAGGACGAATTCCCAACCAGCGTTTACGACCAGCTTTACCATAATTAATCGTATTGTGTTCCGAATTTCCAACCTGACCTATCGTAGCCGCACACTCTTTTCTAATTAAGTGAACATCGTTTGAAGGCATCTTCACATGAACATAACCTTTCTCTTTCGCTACAATCTGTCCGTAACTTCCCGCACTTCTCGCAATTTTACCACCTTGACCTTGCTTCAACTCAATGTTGTGAATAATCGTTCCGAGTGGAATACGATCAAGCGGAAGTGTGTTTCCAACTTTAATTTCAGCATCTAAACTAGCCAAAACCCAATCGTTCACTTCCAAGCCTTTCGGTGCCAAAATGTATCTTTTTTCGCCATCTTTATAGAACAACAATGCAATTCTTGCACTTCTGTTCGGATCGTATTCGATAGCGGCAACGCGTGCCGGAATATCCATTTTATTTCTTTTGAAATCAATGATGCGATAATGTCTTTTGTGACCACCACCACGATGACGACAAGTGATTCTACCTTGATTATTCCTACCAGCTTTTTGATGACGATGAACTGTTAGAGATTTCTCTGGTTTTGTTTTTGTGATTTCCTCGAAAGTGAAACCAGTTTTGAATCGCATCGTCGGAGTAATTGGTCTATATGTTTTAATTCCCATTACAATCTCCTATGCTTCGAATTCCGCGATGGAATCGCCTTCTTTAAGTTTTACAATTGCCTTTTTCCAATCTGCTCTTTTGCCAGAATATCTACCCATTCGCTTAACTTTTCCGCGTTGATTAATAGTATTAACATTCAAAACAGTAACATTGAAAATTTTCTCAATCGCTTTTTTAATTTCAATTTTATTCGCAATTTTACTCACCTGAAAAGTGTAGGAATTATTTGAAGTTTGCATTCCAGACGATTTTTCTGTGATAATCGGCGCTATCAAAATTTCTCTCGGATTTTTCATTTTTCAAATACCTCCGTCAATTTTTTGAGTGCAGATTCTGTGATAATTAAGCTATTTGTGTTCAACACTTGATATGCAAATGTGCTATCTGCCCTGTTCATCAAAACGCGCGGAATATTGGAAAAAGCTTTGATAATATTGTGATCTGTACCATCAATAAGAATCAATTTTTTACCTTGTTCTGCGGATATTTTTGATAATAATTCAAGTGCGGCTTTTGTGTTTGGCTTGTCGAATTTCAAATCTTCGATAATAATAACTTGCTTTTCATTTGCTTTTGCTGTAAGGGCAAGCTTCAAAGCCAAACGCTTCTTTTTCTTAGGTATTTTTTTCGTCCAATCTTTTGGTTTCGGGCCAAACGCATTACCACCACCAACACGAATCGGAGTTCTCAAATTACCAGGTCTAGCATTACCAGTTCCTTTTTGACGATACAACTTTCTACCGCTACCATGAGCTTCTGCACGAGTTTTTACCGCAGATGTACCTTGACGCTGATTCGCCAAATACATATTGATAACTTCGTACAACAAGATTTTTGGATTTTTAGATTCAACGGCAAAAAGTGATTTTGGAAGGGTAACCTTGCCAACTTCTTCACCTTTTACTGAATATTTATTTACTTTCAACATTATTTCGCTCCATTACATCTCTTTTCTCAATCTAATGATGCTGTTACGATGTCCCGGAACTGCACCTTTGACGAGAATAAGATTCTTTTCAATATCAACCTTTACAACTTTTACATTGAAAATTGAAATTTGCTCAACACCCTTATGACCGGGAAGTTTCTTACCTTTGAAAACACGCGCTGGAGTTGCACATTGCCCAATAGAACCTGGTCCACGATAAGATTCGTGTACACCATGAGTAGCTTTGAAGCCGTGAAATCCGTGTCTTTTCATCACACCAGTAAAACCTTTACCTTTAGATTTTCCAGTAATTTCGATAATTTCATTTTCCACAAACATGCTCACATCAAAAACCTCACCCTCTTCGATATCTTTATATTCCTTCAATCTGAATTCTTTCAAATATCTATAAAGGGGGCTGTTATGTTTTTTGAGATGACCAATTTTCGGTTTGTTGAGTTTTTTTTCTGTAACCTCTTCATAACCGAGTTGTACTGCATCATAACCATGTTTTTCGACAGTTTTTCTATGAACCACACCACAAGGTCCAGCCTGAACAACAGTAACGGTAATTCTTTTTCCGTCTTTATCGAAAACTTGTGTCATTCCTATTTTTCTTCCTATTAAACCTATCATTCTTCAACTCCTCTAAACCTTGATTTCCACATGAACGCCAGCAGGTAAATTAAGTTTTTTGAGGGCAGTAGTGGTTTGCGGAGTAGGATTAACGATATCAATCAACCTTTTATGAACACGCATTTCAAACTGCTCTTGAGCTTTTTTGTTTACATGGGGAGATTTTAAAACAGTGTAAATCGATTTATCCGTTGGAAGCGGAATCGGACCAACAATTTTTGCACCCGTATTTTTGGTACTGTTGATAATTTCCGCTACAGATTTATCGAGCAAACGAAAATCGTATGCTTTCAATTTAATCCGAATGGTATCATTTCTTTTTTTTTTAGCCACAATTCCTCCGAATTAGTCAATAACCGTACCAACAACGCCAGCACCGATAGTTCTTCCACCTTCACGAA
>JABGOP010000017.1 GCA_018645365.1 Candidatus Cloacimonadota bacterium | reverse complement strand
TAGGCTTTATGTGGGCTGGTGACTTTGCGATTGAAATTGGAATGCCACTTATGGTTAATGTTACAGCAGATGTAACATGGCCTGTTGGTAGAAATGCAAATACTAACGCAAACAGCGTTAGAAAATAAAAAAGGAGTTAAAAAATGAAAAAAATATTTTTATTACTACTTATTTTAGGATTAGCTCAATTTGTAATGGCAGATGTACTTATTACAGAATTGGCAGATCCTCAAAACTCATCAACCGCAGGAAGGTTTGTAGAGCTTTACAACAATGGTGAGACAGATGTAGATTTTTCAACTGGCTGGCTTATTCAAAGATGGACAAATGGTAATGCTGACCCGAGTACACCTGTTGCTTTAACAGGAATTATCCCCGCCGGTGCTTTTTATATTGTTTGTAATAATGCATCTTTTTTCTCAACAACTTACGGGTTTGAAGCAGACCAAAGTATCGGAACAGGTGGTCCTGCTGATAGTAATGGTGATGATAATGTTGCTATTGTTAATGAATTAGGCGTTGTAGTTGATATCTTCGGCGTTCCAGGTGAAGATGGTTCAGGCACAGGTCACGAATTTGAAAACGGACGTGCAGAAAGAGCTGATTTTGTAATTGCAAGTAACCCAGTATGGGATGTTGCAGAATGGAATGTTGATAACGATTCTGGCGGTGGCGATGGTCCACAGTATGCACCAGAAGATTTTGATCCAGGTACATGGATTGGAGCAGGTTCAACTCCCGAAACATACGATGCTTACATCGTTGGTGATATGAATGGTTGGACTCCTGGTGATACAGAATGGGGACTTACTTTGAATGACAATGGCGTTTATGAATTAACACGCATCGTTTCCGAAGGCACTTACGGTTACAAATTAATCGAAGGTGACACTTGGGATGCAGAAAATTATCCTGAAAATAATCAACCACTTAACATTATGCCAGACACAGAAATAACATTCCATGCAAATACAACCGATAATTTTGTGTTCGTTGATTATCCTGTAATAGTTGGTGACTTTATTGACCAATTTGAAGGTGTTAACTGGGATCCTACAGATGGTATGGGAACAATGTTCGATGAAGATGGCGACGACATTTACGAATGGAGTGGTTTAATCACAGAAGGAACTTGGCAAACAAAAATTACCTTCAACGGTAATTGGGATCAAGATCCTTGCGGTGGAAACATTGCCTTTGCTTCTGATGGTGTAACAGAAACCGTTATCAAGTATAATTTTGCTACCAACGCAACTATCGTGGAAGCTCTTGCTCCAGCAACTGCTCCCATTACTTTTATTGTAGATGATTCTAATGGTCAATCAAACACAGCTTTCTATTTGAAGGGAACTTTCAATGCAGAAACAGGTAACTACGATATGGGTTGGAATGATGGTGCTGAAACTGCAATGTTAGATGATGGTACAAATGGGGATGTAACAGCTGGTGACCACATTTTCACAACTGTTATAGACTTAATCGCAGACGGCGGTAGTAACTCTTGGGAATGGGGCGTGAATGATGTTGACCATCAATGGATTGATGGCAACTGGACATTCCAAATTCTTGATGAAACTCCACAAACTCTTACATACGCTGTTCCTTTCGGAATTGCTCAGGATGTAACAGTTACTTTCCAAGTAGATATGGCTGCTCAACTTCCAGTTGAATCTGTATTTTTAGTTGGAGATTTCACAAACTGGAGTGACGCACCAATCGAAATGGCTGATGCTGATGAAGATAACATCTACACAGTTGATGTTTTATTCCCTGCGTTATCAGCTTATGACCATCAATTCAAATTCATCAAAAATGGAACAGATTGGGAAGATATTGCTAATCGTACTTTCACAATTGATGACATAGAAGCAACTCAAGTTTTGGATGCGGTTTATTTTAATGACGAAGCACCAATTCCACCTACAACACAAGATGTAACTGTTACTTTCCAAGTAGATATGAGCCAACTCAATGCAGCGGCTTATGTAAATGGTGTTGCAGTTCAAGGTAGTGTTGCTCCACTCGATTGGAGTGCTGGTAGCATCACACTTGCAGATCCAGAAACGGACGCAATTTATTGGGTTGATGTACTCTTCCCAGCTGGTTCGGTAAGAGATGTAGAATTCAAATTTACTCGCTGTGATGGTGATGTAGCTTGGAATTGGGAAAACGTTGACAATCGTACTTTCTCAATTGATGATACAAATACAGAACAAATTATAGATGTAGTTTATTGGGAAAACGCAGCACCTGCTCCAGATGTATTCTTCTCTGAGTACATCGAAGGTAGCAGCAACAATAAAGCTCTCGAAATATACAACGCAGGTGAAACAGCTATCGACCTTGCTGGTCTTGAAATCTGGCGTATTTCTAACGGTGGAGACTGGACAGAAGGTGCAGGAAATGCAGTTGCTCTCGAAGGTACTCTTGAAGCAGGCGATGTATTCGTTATTTGTAATTCTAGCGCAAATGCAGAGATTCAAGCCGTTTCTGATGTAATTGGTACAAGTGCTACTTATTTTAATGGCGATGACGCAATGGCACTCGCTTTTAATGGACAAATACTAGATGTAGTCGGTACCGAAGGTGCAGATCCTGGTTCTGGTTGGGAAGTTGCTGGCGTTATAAATGGAACTGCGAATCATACTCTCGTGAGAAAATCTAATGTTCTCAGCGGTAATATCGATTGGGCAAGTGCTGCTGGAACTAGCGAAGTCGATTCCGAATGGATGGTTTATGCTCAAGATACAATTGATAATCTCGGTTTACACACCGTTACATCTGGAAACCTTGCACCTATCGCTAATGCTGGCGATGATGTAGAAGTTATGGCAGATGAAGCAGGATTAATTTCTGTAACTCTTGATGGTTCTTCTTCATACGACCCAGATGGTGATGCTATCACATACTCTTGGGCTTTGAACGAAATAGAAGTTTCAACAGAAGCATCATTTGCAACTGAACTTGAAGTTGGCGTTTACACATTCACACTTACAGTTAATGATGGCGAACTTGAATCAACTGACGAAATTATCGTAACAGTTATTGAATTTGTTGACATTATTCATTTCCAAGATTTCCAAATTGATCAAGGAATGTGGACAACTTACAGTGTAGCAAGTAACGAAGATTGGCACCTTTCACATTATGGTGATGCTAAATTTATGAAAATCAGTGGATATGGAGCAGATGTATTGTGTGATGATTGGATGATGTCACCTGCTTTCAATCTCGATATTTATGAAAATGAAATTTTAACATTCGAAACTGCCACAAATTATGACGGTCCTATCGTGGAAGTTAAAATTTCCACAGATTATGCAGGCGATCCAACAACTGCAACTTGGACAGATATTACTTGCACCCTTGCTGATCCAGGTTGGGCTTGGACAAGCTCTGGCGAAATTGACCTTTCTGGTTATGCTGGCGAAAGTGTTTATATTGGTTTCCATTACACATCAGATGAAGCTGGTTCCGCAACTTGGGAATTAGATAATGTTCAACTTACTGGAAATGCACTTTCAGAAATTTGTGCAAACCCTGTATTCTCACCAGAAGGCGGATTGTATCTTGCTCCACAAGAAGTTTCTTTAACTTCTGAAACAGCTGGTGCTGGTATTTATTACACCCTCGATGGTAGCGACCCAGATGTAAATTCAACATTATTCGAAGCACCATTTACCGTTTCAGAAAATACCACAGTAAGAGCAATTGCACTTGCTCTTGGTTATCTTCCAAGTTCGGTAGTAGCAACTACTTACACATTCCCAACAACTTATACAATTACAGAAATTCAAGGCGAAGCAGACGCTTCTCCATTTGCTGGCGAATATGTTCAAACAAGTGGTATCATTACAGCTGTTAGTGGCAGTAATTATTGGCTGCAAGATGGAGCAGGTGCATGGAATGGTATTATGTTCTATGATTCTAGCAACACACCTGTCGTTGGGGATGAGATTACTGTTGTTGCTGAAGTAACAGAGTATTATGATTTGACGGAACTGATAAATGTTCAAACATATACTGTTACTTCATCTGGTAATGCCTTACCAGAACCAGTTGTGATTTCTACTCTTCAATGTAATGACGAAGCTTACGAAAGTGTTCTTCTAACTACATCTGGTACATGCGACAATGCAGATATGGGTAACGGCGAATGGTCTATCGATGATGGTACCGGCGTAGCGACAATTGATGACAAGATGTTTGCATTTACTCCTGTTGTAGGCACTGGATATAATGTTACTGGTGTTCTTACTTATTCATACGGTGCATTCAAACTTGAACCTCGCGATGCAAATGACATCGTGGAAATGGCTACACCAGTTCCAGTAATCGATGTAGATGTAACATCAATTACACAAGCAGGTAACGGCGATGCAATCTTCAATATTTCTAATGTTGGAGAAGAAGGTTCAGTTCTTAACTATGCAATCACATCAGGTTACACAATGCTAAGTTCAATTCCTCAAATTAAGTCAATGGACAGAGATAGACCAACACCACATCCAGTTTACGCTAATGTATTGTGTTATGTGCCAACTGTGAGAGAAGAGTGGTTAACAATCACTCCAATTTCTGGTGATGTAGCTTATGGTGCGTCAGATGCGATTACATTAAGTTTTGATAGTACTGATCTTGTAGCAGGATTCTATACAGCAAATATCGTAATCGCTAGTGATGGTGGTGACGATGTAGTAATTCCTGTAGAATTCACAGTAGAAGATGGAATTCCTTACCCTGATGCTATCACATACGAAGCTTGGATTTTAGAGCGTCCAGACGAAGTACTCACAGAAACATCAACTGGTTGTGGTTATGGCGATCCACTCGCAGGACCAGGCTTGTTGGTAGTTCAGTGCGGTACATTCGCATCACAATGGAATGAAGGTGAAACTTTACACATCCGTGTACAAGAAGTGGCAACTGGAAACATCGCTAACGCAGAAATCATTCTGACAACAGCTGGTTTCCAAATGATGGATGACATTATGGTTTCTCCACTTCCACCGGTAGCTCCATCAATTCAAATCGAAGTAACCCAACTTGAAGGTGGACATGTTCTCAGAACCCTCACTTGGGAAGCTGTAGAAAGTGCCATGTATTACACAGTTTACGCTTGTGATACTGTAAATGGCGAATGGGTACAGATTAATACTGAACCTATTACAGGAACCACTTTCAGTTCAGAAGGTGCATCTGCAATTAAATTCTACAAAGTTACTGCGAGTAACTAAGTAACTAAGGTTCAACAAGCTAAACCGCCCCTTTTTGGGGCGGTTTTTTGTTTTATAAGAACTCTGAGTGTCGATTCTCCTCCTCGCAAATGCGGTTTTCAGCACTTAAAAGTCGATTCCTCTCCTCGTGAATGCGGTTTTCAGCACTTAAAAGTGGATTTGCCACCTACCAAAATAACATTTGACAAAAATTTTATCTATTTTTTCTTCGGACTGTTCGTAACACCGTGTGTTAATATCGCAGTTATTGTTTGTTGTGTAGTTGATTCTTTTTATCTTTATTGAGGAGGAAACAAATGAAAAAAACATTTTTAGTTATTTTAGTATTATTTTGTACAAATTCGTGGTTAAACGCAATTGTTATTAATGTCCCCGCCGACTATGAGACCATCCAAGCGGGGCTGGATGTCGCAACGGAAGGCGACAGCGTTCTCGTTGCCGCCGGCACTTATGTTGAAAACATTATTTGGCCTGCTGTGAATGGCATTAAACTGATTGGTAGTGGTGAAGAGGATTGTATAATTGACGGAAATGAAAATGGACGTGTTATAACTATTACTGGAGTTGGTTTTTTAATTTCTAAATTTACTATTCAAAATGGTCATGTAAATGTAGTTTATCCAGATTGTTGGGGTGGTGGTGGAATCTATTGTGGCTATTCCAGCCCGAGCTTGGTGAATTTAACGATAACGGGCAACAATGCGACAGGAACTTTGGCAAGAGGTGGTGGGATTTCCATCGAGTATTCGAACCCAAGTTTAGAAAATGTGACAGTTACAAATAATTCGGCTTCTTATGATGGCGGTGGAATTTATTGTCGGCACTCCACTTCAAGTTTTGAAAATATGATAATTAGCGGAAATGTAGCTGGGCGTTATGGTGGTGGAATTCAATGTGTTGCTTATCTTTGCACAACTTTAGAAAATGTACTAATCAGTGATAATTCGGCAAGTACCGGTGGTGGTATAGATTTTGATTGTTCCGAGGCAAGTTTAGTTAATGTAAAAATAACAGGTAATTCGGCTTCTAATGGTGGTGGTGGAGTAGGGTGTGGTGATGCCGGTCCTAGTTTTGAAAATGTGATGATAAGTAATAATTCTGCTCCTTGTGGTGGTGGAATTTATAGTTATTATTCATATCCGATGTTAACTAATGTAACAATAACGGATAATTCAGCTGACGATGGCAGTGGAATTTATAGTTTGGTTTCTGAGATAAATTTGGCAAATTGTATCCTGTGGAATGATTCACCAGATGAGATTTATTTTGATACAAATTATGCTCCTAATTCAATCTTGATTGCCTATTCCGACATTCAAGGTGGCTATGCAGGGGAAGGCAATATTGATTTAGATCCACTTTTCGTAGATGCAGCCAATGGGGATTATCATCTTACCGAATTTTCACCTTGCATCGATGCAGGTGATCCCACTTCACCGTTCGACCCAGATGGCACCATTGCAGATATGGGAGCGTTTTATTATCATCAAGATGTTGGAATAAATGATAACGAATTAGCAGTTACTAATTACCAACTAGCCAACTATCCTAATCCCTTCAATCCAACCACCACGATAAGTTTTTCTCTCTCCGCCGAGAATATGGAAAACGCAGAGATTAAGATATTTAACATCAAAGGTCAACTTGTGGAAACTCTCCAAATCACAAATTCACCAAATCAGCAAATTATTTGGAATGCAGAGAAACAAGCAAGTGGTGTTTACTTCTACAAACTTGTTGTCGATGGTAACCCTGTTGATACCAAAAAGATGATATTGTTGAAGTAAGGGATTTAGCTCAGACCTTCTTGGGAAGGGGCAACTATTCTTTTTTATTAAGGAAGCATTGCCGTTTCCATTTGCATCTCACACTCAGCACAATCATGCTCCTTACACTGGTTAAAATACAATTTCAAAATACCTTGTTGCAATATTTCTTTTCGCGAAATCATTTTTTTTTGTTCAATATTCATAAATAATTTCATGTATTTAGAAACATAATTTTCCGCAAGTGATTTGTGATTCTCATAAATTTGAATTGCCACATCTTCTAAGTTTTCATAGTTTTTTTCACGAGCATAAGTGATGATGAGCGGTAAAATCACATTGATAAAGATTGCATCAATTCGCGATTTTCCTACAACATATTTTTCTGGCAGAAAATCGGACTTTTGGCGAAATAAAGTATATAAATTCTTTTTAAACTTTTCAAGGTTAACATCATTAGAAGGTATTGAAAATATTTTTGCAATTTGTTGAAAAATCGAAGTTTCAAAACTATTGTAAAGGAATTTACTCAATTGTGCGATGCGGACAGCAGGATGATTTGCGGGGCGAATTCGAAATAATTGCCAATTATAATCATATTTCGCAAAAATATCTTCACGGAATAATGTTATCCATTTATGGATAATTTCGTTCGGGAAATTTTTGGGGAAATGAGCGATTAATCCGCTTGAACAAAGAAAATAGGAGATCATCTCATCACGCGTCATACCATTCCCAAAAAGGGTTTTCAGTTGTTTATACTTTATATTTTGAGCTAATTTAAGCATTTGATATTTATTTTTACTGTAACCCAATGCCTCAAAAATCCCTTGAAAAAGAAGCTGATCAAAATCGTAAAAATAGTGTTCTGTCTTGAATCTTTTCACTTTATTTTCGAATCGCATCATTCCTAATTTCCTCAACATATCCTCAGTTTTCAAAAGAGATTTATTTTCAAAAATAGGACACTTCTTTTCTTTTTCGATAAATTTTTTGGTAGAATATGTTTTCAATAGTTTACTAATTTCAGGTTCGATAAAACTTTCCATTTCAAAAATTTCAATTGGTTCACCATCTTCATTAATTGTAAATATATCTTTCAAATTATTTTTAAATACGATGTGTAAAATCACATTATTAAATTTTTTATTTTCGTGATGATGATGCGATTTCCAGTTATAAGTATTTTTGTCAATTTCGATATCACCCTTTAATTTTTTACCAGAAATTTCTATAATTGCATCGCGAAAATCTGGTCCAGCATCATAGCTAAATCTTCCCGAATATGTTATTTTTAAATTTTTTCCAGAAACGGTTTTAAGGTTATTTGTTAAGTGTTGTGCTTCCCAAATGTGATACAGAAAATTCTCGGAAATTTTCATTTCCCCTCCATTTCGCCACATAATTTAACTGATGTTTCTTTTAACTAACCTGCGTCTTTTTAGTGTTCAATTAACTTTTTCACCTTTTCAGCAATACTCAAACAACTTGTTAGTCCAGGTGATTCTATTCCGATTAAATTTATAAAATTAGGGTAACCTTTCGCAGTTTCTTCTGCGATGTAAAAATCTCGAAAAGATTCGTTTTCAGTTTGCAATTTTGCTCTGATTCCACAATCATCTAATTGTAAATTTTCGACAGAAATGGGTAAATAACGGTTAATCGCTCGCAAAAATTCATCTTTATTGTTTTCATTCATTTTGTAATTTAAGTCGTCCACAAAATACGCATTCGGACCAAAGCGAACTTCTCCATTCAAATTTATGGTAAGATGAATACCCAAAAATTGTTCGGAAGGAAGTGGATAAATCAGTTTTTTAATTCCTTTTAGTTTGGTGGTTTTGTAATATTCACCTTTGCACCAATGTAATTTTAAATTATTTTTTTGAAGATTAATACCGACCATTTCCGCAATTTTATCGGAAAATAAGCCAGCAGAGTTTATCACATAATTTGCCAGAAATATTTCACCATTAGAAAATTTAATTTCATATTTATCACCACTTTGTTTTATGGCAATAACTTCCATTTCATAAATAATGAAAGCTCCATTTTTTTCTGCGATTTTACCCAATTTTTCCATCAATTTATGGGTGTCTATGATACCCGTTGATGGAACCATAAGTGCTTTTGTTGTATTTAATTGTGGAATATCCGCTAAGATTTCTTGATTGCTAATTATAGTTAAATTTTCCACACTGTTCTGAACACCATTCTGCTGTAATTTAAATAATTTTTGTTCTTCGTTTTCTGCGGTCGCCACTACATATTTCCCACATTTTTGGTGTGGGATTTTATTAATTTTAGCAAATTCATATAG
This sequence comes from Candidatus Cloacimonadota bacterium, assembly GCA_018645365.1. Lineage (GTDB taxonomy): Bacteria > Cloacimonadota > Cloacimonadia > Cloacimonadales > TCS61 > TCS61. The sequence goes on along the minus strand of JABGOP010000017.1, from coordinate 27,455 downwards.
TAATTTATTACCATTCACACAAAGTTCTGCTTTCAAAGAATTTTGCGGATAATAAATTCCAGAATGGATTACTTCGCTGTTGCGACTGCTGGTGTGCCGACCAAAAGATTTTTCTGTCTCTACAACGACAATATCTTCAAAGTTTTCCGATAGTTTTTGGGCAATGGAAAGTCCCACAACCCCTGCACCAATAACGAGAATATTTACTTGTTCCATTAAATTTCTATATTGTCAATTAATCTTGTTTTATCAATAAATACTGCAATGAGAACGCGACATCTTTCTTTTAATTTCGATATTTTTTCTAAATTTTGGGAATCAATTATTTCGATATAATCAACAACTCCACCCTTTTCTTCAATCAATCTTTGCATTTGTGAAATATTTTTTTGGGAATCCACTATGCCATTTTTAAAATTTATTTTTGCCAATTGCAAAGCTTCAAAAAGTGAAAGTGCATTTTTTCGTTCAATTTCTGATAAATATTTATTGCGTGAGCTCAATGCTAAACCGCTTTTTTCGCGCACAATCGGGCAGCCAATAACTTCAGTTTTGAAATTTAAATCTTTTGTCATTTGTTTTAAAACTACTAATTGTTGAAAATCTTTCTCACCCAAAAAAAGAAAATCAGCATTTACAATATTGAGTAATTTGCAAACAATTGTCGCTACGCCTTTGAAATGAGTTGGGCGAGATTTTCCACAAAATTCTGCAGATATTTTTTCAACTGTTATCCAAGTTTTGTAATCGTTTGGATAGATGTCTTCATTTTGGGGAAAGAAAATAAAATCAATATCAGAAAGTAATTTTACATCTTGCTCAAAATTACGAGGATAACTATCTAAATCTTCGTTTGGCAAAAACTGAGATGGATTTACGAAAATGCTAACTATCACGAAATCACATTTTTTATGGGCTTCTTTCACCAAACTAAGATGACCTTCGTGCAAAAATCCCATCGTTGGCACAAAACCAATTTTTCCATTTAATTTTTGGGAAATATTTTGCATTTCGGTAACAGATTTAATTATTTGCATATTTCGTAAAATTTTGTATTTTCGTCGTTTTCCACTACAACTATTTGTGCTTGATGGTTTTTCATTTCTATTTCGTTTAATTGACCATAATTGATGATAATCAATTTATCTCCAATCGACACAAGCCTTGCTGCTGCACCATTTATGCCGATAATTCCAGAGCCTGCTTCACCTTCCAAAATGTAAGTTGCAAATCGATTACCGTTATCAATATTGAAAATTTCGACTTTTTCGTTTGGTTTCATTCCCGTAGCTTTTAAAAGATTTTTATCGATTGTGATGCTTCCCACATAGTTCAAATCGCGCTGATTTACCTCTGCTCGATGGATTTTTGACAAAAGCATTGTCCTTAACATTTTTCCTCCCAATTTGAAACTTAACGCAATTTTTTTTTACATCATTTTTTTTGTAAACTTATTTATCCCAAATTATGGCAACTTGCTTTCCTTTTTCCTCATCAACACTTTGTAACACTATGATGCCAATAATGAAAAATATCAATACGGAAAGAATTGCAAATTTTTGAGAACTGGTTTGACGTACAATTTCACCATAAATCAATGGACCAATGATGGCAGCTAATTTTCCTGAAAATGCGTAAAATCCAAAAAATTCCGCCATTTTCCCAGAGGGAGTGAGAAGTGCCAACATTGTACGACTACTCGACTGACTTGACCCGATTGCAATTCCAGCCAAAACTCCAACGCCATAAAACTCGTTTGCACTTTTACACATAAACGCCCAAATGACGGCAAAAATCCACAAAAATAGAGTTATTGTAATTGTCTTTTTTGCTCCGATTTTTTGAATTATGAAACTGAAAACAAACGCACCAAACATCGATGCAATCTGTAAAATAATAAAATATATCAGCAAATCTTTCGTTGACATTGCAAATTCTTCTTTGCCAAATATTGCACCAAATGTAATTATTGTCGTAATTGCATCGTTATAAATAAAATAACTGAAAATAAATTTTTTCAAATCAGTAAATTTTTTAATATTTTGAAACGAAAATCTGATGCGATGATATGCTACTTTGAAATAATTTGTTGGACGAGATGGAGCTTTCACTTCCTTAATCCAAATAAAAATAAATACAGAAAATATTGCGAAAAAGAAAGCAACCACAGGGAAAACATAACGGGTTAAATCATTATGAATAAACGGTAAAATGATGAAAAGTGAAAGCATTCCACCAAAATAACCAATTGCCCAGCCCCAACCAGAAATTTTTCCAATTTTATCTCGATTGACAATTTCTGGTAAAAGTGCATTGTAAAAAACATTGGCACTGTGAAACCCAAAATTAGCAATAATAAAATAAAACATTCCTTTTGAAATGTCACCACTTCTCACGAAAAAAAGCAAAGCTGTGAAAATAATCGTCAAATATGTGTGGAAAAAAAGAAATCTTTTTTTAGCTCGTGAATGATCTGCTACTGCTCCAAAAATTGGTGCCGAAATAGCAACAAGAAGCATCGAGATAGCCACCGCTCTCCCCCACAATGCGGAACCTAAATCGACATCGCCCACCACATTATTGACAAAATAGACGCTGTAAACAACGGTTACAATTATCGTGGTAAACGATGAATTTGCAAAATCATACATCATCCAGCCAAATATTTTTTTATTCACTAAAACCTTCTAATTTAACAATTGGCAACTCATAATTTTGATAAATTGTAGCATTGGGAGTAGCAATAAATATTTGATGATTTTTTTCTAACATTTGAATAATTTCGCCAACTCTATCTCTATCTAAATCAGCGAGAACATCGTCAAACATTAAGATTGGCGGTTCGTTGCCTTTTTTTAAAATCAAATCTGCTTGCACAAAACGCACCGCAATTGCCAACGACCTCTTTTGACCTTGTGAAGCATATTTTCGAGCAGATTTATCATCAATCTCAAAATCTATATCATCTAAATGTGGTCCAATTAAAGAGCGTTGTTGAATTTTTTCTTGATGTTCATTTTTTTTCATTTGTTCGGAAAAATTTTCTTCGATACTCTCCAATTTTTGCGGAAATGAAAAAAGATATTTTGTTTTCAACTTTTCACGCTCACCACTAATTTGAAAATATTTTTCTGCTAAAATGGGACTAAATTTTTGCAAATAATCAATCCGTATTTTAATGATTTCAATCGCACTTTTAAAAAATTGTTGATCCCAAATTTTCTTTTCAGAAGTATCGAAATTTGTTTTGAGAATTGAATTGCGTTGCTTCAAAATGTGCTTGTAGCGTCGCAAAGAATCGAGATAATTAAACGAATATTGTGCTGTGGCTTGATTGATAAAAATTCTTCGAAGTGATGGTGAACCGTCAATAATCCTAATGTCATTCGGTGAAAAATAGATAATTTTAAGAAACTGATACAACTCACTAATTTTGGAAATATTTTTGCCATCAATCTTAATGTTTTTTCTATTTTTATCGCAACCTACGTCAAACTGATAAACTCTATTTTTAAGATTAAATTTAGCAGAAATATGAAAAAATGCTTTTGAAAAATTAATCAACTCCTCATCTTGATTTGTGTTGAATGATTTTCCAAAAGCAAAGTATGCAATTGCCTCTAAGAGATTAGTTTTACCAACTCCGTTTTTACCTGAAATAAGCGCACCAACCGAATTAAAATTTATTTCATAATCGGCAAAATTTCGATAATTTTTTAATTTTAATGATGATATTTCCAATTAAACTAACCGAAGTGGCATCAGCAAAAATCGAGCATCATACTCTTCAAATTTTTCAGCATTGAAAAAAAGAGCTGGCTCGTTTGATTTCCCCATTCTAATCTCGATTTCGGCAGATTCAATCACATTCAAAATTGAAATTAAATAACGATAATTAAATGCAATTTCCAAATCATCGCCTTCATATTTAAAGTCATCGATAATTTCGTTTGCTTTACCCTCTTCACGCTTCATAGAGTTAATCTCTAATTGGCTTTGAGAGACATTAAACTTAATTTTATATGTCTCTTCTGATGCAAGTAAGGAAACCCTTTTTACGGCATTTTTTAACGAATTTTTATTGATTTTGAGGATATTATTGTTGGCAACTGGAATCGCCTTTGTATAATCTGGAAAACGACCTTCGATGATGTGGGTAAAAATAATGTAGTTTCCATATGTAAACATCACCCTGTTAGATTCTATCAACACTGAAACTATCGGAATATTTTCTGAGATCACTTTATCTAGAAAAAGCAAGCCTTTGGTTGGAATAATTTGGTCAATTGCTTCTGGAATATCAATTTGTTTATTCAATTTGAATTCAGCAATTTTCTTTCCATCTGTCGCCACCATAATTTGTTTATCCGCATCCATTTTCCAATAAATTCCAGTAAAAATAGGTCGATTAATTTCATTCGAAACAGCAAAATGAGTATTATCAATCATTTTTTTGAACATTTTCGCATCTAATTCAATCACATTATTCATATCACTTTGTGGAATTAATGGAAATTGGGAATGGTCAGCACACAAAAGATTAAATTTAGATTTTTCACACAAAATTTTCAAATTATCTTCTTCCAAAATAAAATGGACAATCGCTTCTGGAAGTGTAGTAATAATCTCATTAAGATTTTTCGCAGAAACAGCTATTTTACCACTTTCAGCGATACTTGCTTCGAATTCAACCACAACGGTTATTTCTAAATCTGTAGCCGTAAATTTCATTTTATTATTTTCTGAATTTGCTTCAATCAGATAATTTGTTAAAATTGGCATTGTGTTTTTACTAGGCACGATATTGTATAAACTCTGAATATTAGCTTGCAAATCACTTTTTTCTATTGAAAATTTCATTTTAACCTCTCGTATTTTTTGTTTTTTTTCTAATAATAAAAAAGAAAAGCAAGAGCAGAAAAACTCTTGCTTCTCAAAAAATTACATTTTTTAGTTTACAGCGTCTTTGAGTTTCTTACCAGCTTTGAATTTTGGAGCTTTTCTTGCTGCAATGTCAATTTTCGCACCAGTTTTTGGATTGATGCCTTTTCTTGCTGCACGCAAAACAACGCTAAATGTACCGAAACCAACCAATGATACCTTGTCACCTTTTTCAAGTGCCACCTGAATTCCTTCGAGTACAGCGGCTAAAGCCAAATTAGCATCCTTTTTTGATAAACCTACATCACCTGCAACCTTTTCAACTAAATCTTGTCTGTTCATTTACATCCTCCTTAAAATTATTTTGTGAACAACACTCCCCTAAGTTTTATAGAGCTCTAGAACTGTCAATAAAAAAAAACAAAAACTGTCATTTAATGCGACTTTATGCTAAATATCCAACCTTATTTTCAGAATAGTTACCAATCAGCACAATACAGATAACATCTTCATATTCGTACAGTTACCACTTTTTTTTATTTTTAAAAAACAATCCTTTCTAAAATAAAAATAAAAAAATGAAAAAAAAGGAAATTCATTATTAAATATTTCCACTCACTCGGCTAATTCAAATCTAAAAGTTCAAATATTTTGATTTTTGAAAGTTTGCCTTTCACATTTACTTCCTCAATAAATTTTACTACAATTTTATTTTTTGTAGAATTTACTGTCATTTCACTGATGATAATATTGTGTTTCGTTGGATAAGTCCTAGTCAAATTCTCTAATCTAGCACCAATATTCATATTATCACCGATGGCTGTAAAATCAAATATTTGATCTGATCCCAAATTACCAACTGTCATTATACCACTATTAATTCCAATGCCAATTTCAAAAATATCTTTTCGTTCTCGTTGCCATTTTTTTTGCAGAAATGATAATTTTTCCTGCATTTCTAAAGCTGCTTTGCAAGCCCAAAATGCATGGTCATCCATTTCGAGTGGAGCTCCAAATAGAGCAATTATTTCATCACCCATAAATTTATCGATTGTACCTTTATTTTGTTTAATTATTTTCACCATTTCGCTGAGATATTCTCGCAAAATATCGACAGTTTCTTTTGGTGTGTGACTTTCCGCATATGATGTGAATGACACTATATCTGAAAAAATAACACTGATCTCTTTCTGTTCACCACCATAAACCAGTTTTGATGGATTTGCAATTAACTCATTCACCAAATCGGGTGCGATGTAGTGGTTAAACGCATTTTTAATGAATTGCTTCTCTTGTGATGTTTTGACATATTGAAAAGCAAGTCCCATTATATAACTACTCAAAAGTAAAAATGGAATTTCTAAAATTGGAATTAGAATGGAATTTCTCAAAAAAATATTGTATGAAAACATGAGATAGAAAATCAGCAGAATAGCAGTTATAAATGAAGCCGAAATCAGTCTAATATTTACATTAAGTATAAATAAAATTATGCTTAAAACAAAGAAAATCAACAAATAAAAGATGTGTGAAAATTCGTATAAAAAATCATCATTCAAAACCATTTCAATAAAATTAGCGTGAATCTCCACGCCCGCCATTTGTTTATGTGAGTATGCTGAAAATGGCATAAAATGTACATCATGCATCTCTTCTGAAGTTAATCCCACCAAAACAATTTTATCTTTTATCTCATTTTGATGCAAATAAAATTCATTAAAATCACTATTGAGTTCTTGTTCGATAAAGGTAGAAAATGTTGAGTCATCCAAAATTATCGAGTAATCAAGCATCTTAAAAGTTCTAGCAGGTCCATAATAATTTATCCAACATGATTTTGCGTCAATTTTGGGAATTAAAGTATTTCCAAAATTAAAAGTTTTATCTGTATTTTTGATGTTTTTTTGTGGATAAATATTTTGTAATGATGCAACCCCCAGTGAAGTTTTTATCGTTTCATTTCGTTTTTGAAACAATTCATATTTGCGAACAAACCCATCATTTTCAGCAGCAATATTGACAGTTCCCCATTGTACATTTGCATCCATTAATGTTTTTGTCGGGAGCAAAAATTGTTCGCGTGTTGAGCTATCGAATTCCGTTACAACTAGTTTTCCAGCAAAAATAATATTGTCATATTTACGGCAAGTTTCTGCTAAAAGTTCATCGTTTATTTTATCTGTGTGTTCGGTAAATTCAACATCAAAAATAATTACTTTTGCACCAGCTTTCTCTAAATTCTCAATCAATCTCGCATGATAACTGCGAGGAAATGGCCAGCGTTCATTCAATACACTAAATGTTTCATCACCAATTTCTAAGATGACAATTTTGTTCGATATTTCTCGTTTACCACGAATGGAAAAAAAAGTATCTTTCGCTTTATTTTCTAAATTGTTCCAAAAATTTGAGATAAATATTAACTGTAAAATAATAAAAAGAATTATCGGAAAAATTAGTTTATTTTTCATATTTCCCCATTGATAACCTGATTATTTTTTCTAATAATTCGTTAAAATTGAGTCCAGATTTTTTTACTGCCATCGGCGTTAAACTGAGTGGGGTCATACCGGGAAGTGTGTTAACCTCTAAAAAATAAAAACTTGTGCCATCAAAACGAAAATCAATACGAGCGTAAACTGAACATTTAAATAATTTGAAAATCTGCAAAGCTTTTTGTTGGATTTCGGACATTTCTTGCGTGGATAATTTTGCTGGAACCTCGTAAATAGTTGTCCCTTTTGTGTATTTATTTACAAAATCGTACCAACCATTTTTGGGGATAATTTCGACCACTGGCAACGCTTCATCACCTAAAATCGTAACGGTCAACTCCCGACCTGAAATGTAATTCTCACAAATTACATTTTTGCTAAATTTGAACGCATCTTCAATTGCTTCTGCGAGTTTTTCTCTTTCTTTAACAATTGAAATTCCAACTGAAGAACCAGAATCATTTGGTTTTACGACAATTGGAAAATTCAAGTCTTCTAGTTTACTCCAGTCAAGATTCAAATTGGTTAAAAAAACTTGTTTAGGAACAGGAATTCCAATCGATTTTACCAATTTTCCCGAAAGGAATTTATCCATCGCAATGGCGCTTGATTTGCTTCCAGAACCAGTAAAATAAATATTTTCTAATGATAAAGCAGCTTGAATGCTACCATTTTCACCTTCCGCACCGTGCAAACCATTGAAAACAATAAATGGCATTATTTCTTTAATTTTATTCACCATTTTTGAAATAGACGAAAAATCAACTGGATTAACTAAAATTGTTTGATAATTATTATTTAATGCTTTTTGAATTTCAATAGAAGTCACTCTCGAAATCTCAGATTCGTCAGAATTTCCGCCAGATAATATCACAATTGTTTTTTTCATACTTTTCTTTTTACAATAACATCTTTTTGTGTCAACAGTTTATTAAATTCTTCGAAAAACTTTGGAAAAGATTTATTTTCCGCATTAAAATTTTCTATTTGTATATTTGGAATTAACGCTTTTAAAAGATGAAAAGACATCACCAGGCGGTGGTCGTTGAAAGTTTTTAATTTAGCATTTTTCAAAATATTATTTAATGGTTCAATCATCAATTTGCCATTTTGGAACACAATTTTTGCACCAATTTTAGAAAGTTCAAAGATCAAATTTTCGATTCTATTTGACTCTTTAAACTGTAAATGTGAAATGTTTTTAATCACCGTTTTCGAGGATGCAAATAACGCCAAGATGCTAAGAGTTGGCACTTGATCTGGCATTGTTGACATATCAATTTCTATCCCATTTAATCTGTCTTTTTCTATCCAAATTACATTATTTTGAAAGTTAATTTTAGCACCCATTTTTCCTAAAATTTGCAAAAAATTAAAATCAGGTTGAATGCTTTTTTTCACGCTCGTTTTTATTTCTATTTTCTTACCAGTTAAAGCACTAAACGCCCAAAAATAACAAGCTGAAGAAAAATCTGGCTCAACTTCATATGTTGTTAAATTTTTATAATTTTGACCTGCTTTCACAAAAATATTTCGACCATTTTTTTCTACTTTTATACCAAAATCATTCATAATTGAGATGGTCATATCCACGTATTTTTGCGAAACCATTTTTCCTTTTTGAATAATTTGCAAATCATTCGGGAAATTTGGTACAGACAATAGTAATGAGGAGATGAATTGGCTACTAATATCTCCTTTTATTTCAAAATGGGATTTCGTTATTTTTTTGCCGAGTAACTCAAATGGATAATCAAAAACATCTATTTCCAATAAATCAGTTAACGGTTTAATTGGTCGATTTTTCAGCTGATTTGAGATATTCATTTTACCCATAAATTTTGAAGTTGTCCTAAATTTTGCGAGCAAAAAACGAAAAGCTGTTCCCGCATCTTTGATAAAATAAGATTGATGATTTTCAAATTTCTGCGTGGGAATAATAAGCATTTTATCTTCATTTATTTCAAATTTCATACCGAAAATCTTCAAATTTTCAATCAGTGTTTGGACATCATCGCAATGCGAAATATTCTTAATTTTTAAAGGTTTTTGTAAAAATGAAGAGATAATTAACACTCTATTTATAATCGATTTTGAGCCTTCTATTTCCATCAAATTCTCCACCTTTTAACTTAATTTTCCATTATTATTAGAAATCATTTTGCTTTTTTAAAATAGATTGTATTTTGTAAAGAAAATATTTCAACTTGACAGACAAAAGCTTCTGATAAGTTTCGTTTTCAGATATTAAAGGGATGTTATGAATATATTTTTGGGAAGTTTACCGAAGCACATAAATAAAGATCAATTAGTGCAATTAATCTCCGATGTTGGTGAAGTTGGTTCATTTGAGCTTTTAACGGATAAGCTCAACAACATTTGGCGTACTTTTGCTATTGTTGACGTACTCAACAATCACCAAGAAGTTATTGATAAATTAGATGCTAAACTTATTGACAACAACGTTTTAACTGTACACATTGCAAGATGGCGCACAAAAGATAGAAGGTCTGCAAAACGAGGTGGAGGAAGAAGAATTTATGATTCACCACCAAACCATTTAGAGGAGAATTAGATGAATATTTACATCGGATTACTGCCCGCAGATACAGAAAAAATTGAAATCCAAGAAATAATGGAGCGTTATGGAAAAGTGATTTCTATAGCCTTAGTGAAAAAAATAATTGAAGGTGAGTTGGTTAAATTTGCCATCGTTGATATGCCCATTCAAGCTGAAGCTGAATTCGCTATCAATAAGCTAAACCACACCATGTTTAAGGGCAAAAACATTCAACTGAATAAAGCTCGCACCAATGAGAATGGTAGACGAGACGAAGATAGAATCAGCGGTCGAAGAGCAACAGATTTTTAAATTTTAAGCGGCTTCATTTGCTTGTCGAATTTTTGCAAATCAGATTGAATATCCTCCATAATTTCATTAACCTTATGAAAATCCAATATGCCTATGTCAACTAAATTTGGCTTAACATAAATATTAGGAGCACTATTTTGCATATTTTTTTCAATCATTTTAGACTGCATAATTTCAAAACTGGAAATCACACTATCAAACATATTGGGAATTTGTAAATCTGGTAAAATAGAACGCGAACCAGAGACATCAATCGCAATCAAAAAATCACATAAGTCCTTAATTAATTCGAAAGGAAGATTATCGGAAATACCGCCATCAACGAGTACTCTATCTTGAAAGATATATGGTTCAAAAATAGCAGGGATGGAGATGCTAGCACGAATTGCTGGTACTAAGTCGCCTGAATCGAAGACAATTTTTTCACCACTCCAAAAATCTGTCGCCACAATTTTGAGAGGAATTTCCAAATCTTCAAATGTTTGAACTGGTAGATTTTCTTGCAAATATTTTTCGACCCCTTTGCCTTTTAAAAAACTCGAAAAATTTAAAAATGAGAAATCTATCATTTTCTTAATTTCATCAATTTTACAATAAAATTCCTTTATCTCAGAAAATTTATCGCTCACAAATTCGGCAATTTCTTTCCCGATTTCACTCATTTTTTGCGGAGCAAACGCATCTCTTTTTTTTTGCATATTATTCAAATCTATTTCATCAATTAGTGCTGAAATCTCATTTGCAGAAAAACCAGCAGCATAAAATGCACCGATTAATGCGCCAATACTTGTTCCCGAAATTACGGAAGGCACAATATTATTTTTATCCAGAATTTTTAAAAACTCAATATGAGCAATTCCGCGTGCGCCACCGCCACCTAAAGTAAGTCCAATCTTTTTCATATTCACTCCATTTTTAATAAATTTACTTAAAAAAATCAAACCATTCTTGACAAGAAAAAGTTCAATTCGATTTTTGTAAAAATGATGAGGAGATTAAATTTTGAATAAAAGACCAATTGGCATTTTTGATTCTGGAGTTGGCGGTTTAACAGTGTTTAAGGAAATTAGAAAAAAATTTCCTTTTGAAGATATCATCTATTTTGGTGATACTGCTCGCGTTCCTTACGGTCCAAAATCAGAAAATACAGTTATCGAGTACTCCATCCAAAATGCTAGATTTTTGATGCAACAAGGTGCAAAAATAATAGTAATCGCCTGTAATACTTCGTCAGCGGTGGCACTAAAAAAACTGCAAAAAACACTCAACATTCCAATTGTTGGCGTTATCCAACCTGGTGCAATTGCAGCAAATTACGCTTCTCAAAATGGCAAAATTGGCGTCATCGGTACGGAAGGTACCATCAAAAGTGAAGCATATAAAAAAGCAATTAAAATGCTAAATAAGCAAACTGAAATATTCAGCGAGGCTTGCCCACTTTTCGTTCCACTTGCAGAAGAAGGTTGGATAAATAGCACCATCACAAAATCTGTCGCCGATTTTTATCTCAATCCGCTTTTGCAAAATGAGATAGACACTCTCGTTTTGGGTTGCACCCACTACCCTATTTTGAAAAACATCATTCAACAAACCGTAGGTAAATCTGTAAAACTCGTTGATAGTGCTATTTCAGTAGCTTTAGAATTACAAAATATATTACCAAATCCAGAGGTAAATGTTAGCGGAAAAAATAGTTTTTTCGTGAGTGATAACGAAGATAAATTTCGTAAAATTGCCCAAAATATTTTGAATAAATCTCTTGAACAATTAACAAAAGTAAAACTCGGTGAAAGTTGGTATCTCTCTTGAATTCTGAAATTCTTTCCAACTTCTTAAAAAATCTATTAAAAATTAAAGAAGGTGAAGTTGTCTCAATTTTTGCTGAAATAGACAACCATCAATATACACTTCCGTTTATCGAAGATTTAGCAGTTGCTATTCGCCGCCAAAATGCCATTCCAAATTTGGATTTTTATACTCAAAATATTAAACGAATATTTTCGGAAAAATGGGCAAATCGAACCGAACTTTTCGCTTCAGATTATTATCAAAATAAAATAAAAAACATCGATTATTTTTTGATTGTCGGTTGGCATAATTTTTCGGATAAACTGAATGATTTTACCAAAGATTTCCTGTCGAATCTTTACAAAAATGGCAAAAACATTATTTTTCTAAACTTCCCAACTGAAAAATTATCATTTCAAACTGGTTTATCAATTGATAAATTAATCGAAAATTATTGGCGATCAATTGATTGTGATTTTTCAAAATTAAGTAACGTTAGCAAAAAACAAGCTGATTTTCTTTCCAAATCACAATATTTTTTGTTATCTTCTGAAACTGAAAAATTAAAAATTAAAATTGAATCAAATTTATTAAAAATCGTTTGCGGTAACATTGATAAAGAACAAATAATTGTGTTACCGACTGGCTTTATTGAGATGAAATTAGAGCGCGAGTTTTTAGATGGATTTTTTTGGGCAGAAAAAGCATATTATCAAAATAATGTTTTTGAAAATGTGAAGATCAAATTTGAAAATGGCAACATAAAATACGCTATTTTTAATGAAGAAAAAGAGGGTAACATATTGCTCCAAAATGCTTTGGTAAACATTGTTCCCGATTGTAAAATAAATTTTGGATTCAATGAAAAAATAATTCATTTTTCAAATCATATCTATTATGATCGTTGTCTCGAAAATAACATTTCGCTAATTTTTTATGACCAAAATTCTGCACCTATCTATTTTTCAAACACAAAGTTAAAAATAAAAAAGATAAAGGAATGAAAATGGCTAAACACATTTTTGTAATGGGTGGCGTTTTATCGTCGCTCGGAAAGGGAATTGCAGCTTCTTCAATCGGATTATTATTAAAAAAAATGGGATACAAAGTGGTGATGCAAAAATTAGATCCTTATCTAAATGTTGACCCCGGCACGATGAGCCCATTCCAACACGGCGAAGTATTTGTAACGGACGACGGTGCTGAAACTGACCTTGATCTGGGACATTATGAGAGATTTATCGGCGTTCCACTAACCAGGAAATCCAATGCCACTTCTGGTCAAATTTACGATACCGTTTTAAAAAAAGAGCGGCGTGGAGATTATCTTGGAAAAACCGTGCAAATTATCCCACATATCACTGACGAAATAAAGCGACTTTTCAGAAACATAGAAGCCGATAATGATTTCGTTATCACCGAATTAGGTGGAACTGTCGGGGACATCGAAAGTTTGCCTTTTTTGGAAGCTGTTCGTCAATTTAAATTAGATGCTGATACCGATGAACCACTTTTCATTTTTTTGACTTATGTACCGTACATTAGGGCTGCTGGCGAAATTAAGACCAAACCTACCCAGCACGCAGCCAATAAATTACGTGAAATTGGTATTCAACCAGATATTTTGATTTGTCGTTCGGAAAAACCATTTGATTCACAGATTCGCGACAAAATTGCTCTTTTTACGAATGTGAAAAAAAATCGAGTTATCAATGCTTTTGATGTTGAAACAATTTATGAAGTCCCAAAAGTTTTGATGGATGCAGATTTCCCAAGCTTAATAAATCAACACTTTAACTTAACGGAACGAAAAATTGATTTTACAGAGTGGCAAACAATCATTGATAACATAAAAAATCCTGAGAAAGAGGTGAAAATTGCAGTTTGCGGAAAATATGTAGAACATCAGGATGCGTACAAAAGCGTCGGTGCTGCACTCATCCACGCAGCTGCTTTTCACAAACTAAAACTAAACATTAAATGGGTCGATTCAGAAAAAATCGATAGTTCAACAAAAATTAAGAACGAACTTGATGACGTTGATGGAATCCTAATTCCTGGTGGTTTTGGAGTACGCGGTATTGATGGCAAAATTGCCATAGCAAAATTTGCGCGCGAAAATAAAATCCCATTTTTCGGGATTTGTCTTGGAATGCAAATTGCGGTTATCGAGTTTGCACAAAACATTTGCAACCTTGAAGGTGCATACAGTAGCGAGTTTCAGGAAAATTGTCAAAATCCAATCATCGATTTGATGGTCGAGCAAAAATACATTGAGATGATGGGCGGTTCAATGCGGTTGGGTGCTTATCCGTGTAAATTAACAAAAAAATCTTTAGCTCAAAATATTTATCAAAATGAGGAAATTTCAGAACGACATCGCCACCGTTACGAATTCAACAATAAATATCGAAACATAATTGAGGAAAATGGAATGACAATTTCAGGAACTTCACCCGATAATTTACTGGTGGAAGTAGTGGAAATTGCTGAACATCCCTTCTACATTGCAGTTCAGTATCATCCAGAATTCAAATCTAGACCAGATAACCCACACCCAATTTTCCGAGAATTCATTAGAAAATCTGCAATGGAATAAACATAATTTAATAAGCAAATAGGAGAAAGATATGACACTTACAAACATTCAAAATTGGTCAAATGTTTCCATGCTAAATGCACAATTAATAGCATTTTTGGGCGTGCTTATCCTCGCATTCCTTACATTTCTAATTGTCAAAAACATCGTTGTGAAAATCATTTGGAAAATTGCAAAAAAAACAAAAACAAAATGGGACGACGCCATTATGGAACGAAATGTTTTGCAAAAAATTGCGTACATTTTTCCATTTTTAATATTCCATTATTTTTCCTATCTTTTTGGTAATTTCCAAAACCTTATCCAAAAAATCTCACTTATTTTCATCGTGTGGTTTGTACTTCTGACGGTTAATTCTTTTTTGAACGCAATTAACGATATTTTCAAAACGCATAGAATTTCCAAAAAACATCCTATTAAAGGTTATTTGCAAATAATTTCAATCATCTTCTTTTTATTCGGAAGCATCATCATCATTGCTATTTTGACTAACAAATCTCCTTTAATTTTGTTGAGTGGTTTAGGAGCAATGACGGCAATCATTTTGCTAATTTTCAAAGATACCATCCTATCACTCATCGCCAGTTTGCAAATTTCTTTTAACGATTTAATCCAAAATGGTGACTGGTTGGAAGTGCCAGAGTTCAATGCAGATGGTGAAGTTATCGACATCGCACTTCATTCTGTGAAAATCCAAAATTGGGATAAAACAATTTCTACCATTCCAACTCACAAATTGATTGATGGCTCTTTCAAAAATTGGAGTGGAATGCAAAAATCGGGTGGAAGGCGCATCAAAAGAGCTATTCACATTGATATTTCTAGCATTAAGTTTTGTGATGAAAATATGTTGGAAAATTTTTCTGAGATGCAACTTATCACAGATTACATCAAAACTAAAAAAGAAGAAATTAACAAATTTAACAAAGAAAATAATTTTGACAACAAGCTAACTTCAAATGGAAGAAAACTTACTAATATCGGTACTTTACGCGCGTATATTTATGCGTATTTAAAGAATCATCCAAAAATTAAAAACGAAATGACTTTCTTGATTCGACAATTACCACCTGCACCAACGGGATTGCCAATCGAAATTTATGTTTTTGCAAATGATACAGTTTGGGCAAACTACGAAGCAATTCAATCAGATATTTTTGACCATATTTTGGCGATTGTTCCAGAGTTTGATTTGCGTATTTTCCAAAACCCAACTGGGAATGATTTTCGAAAGTTAAATTAAGAATTAAAAGCAAAAAGCAACTTAACGCTGATAAATACAGAAAAAATTATTGACACCCAAAGAGAGATTATAAGTTTCGATGGTGAGGTAAGAAGAGTTAAATGTGTTAGAAGTAAATAATAATATCTCTGGAGGATTAGAATGAAAAAGCTTCACTTAGTATGTTTAGGAATTCTGTTATTAATTAGCTGTTTTGCTAATGCTGGAACTACAGGTAAATTAGTAGGAAAGGTTAAAAATCAAAACGGTTCTCCGATTCCATTTGTCAATGTTATACTTACCGGAACGGAATTGGGAGCTCAAACTGACGACAAAGGAACTTATATAATTATCAATATTCCACCAGGAACTTATGAAGTTGTTTGTCAAAAAGGTGGCTTTATTCCTGCTAAAAAAACGGATGTTGTAATTAATGTGGACCTTACCACAATCTTGAATTTTACCATTAAAAAAACTATAATAATAATTGATGGCTTCGATGTTGGAACTAACCATTACATAGAAAGTATTCTTGCACTTGAGGCTGGAGTATCTATTTCCAAGAGCGGATTGCATTTTCCTGGTGGTCACGCTAACGAAGTTGTTTATGGGTTAGACGGAATGTCTGTATCTGATCATCGGACAAAAAACTGGAATACTGAGGAGTATGGCACGATCATAGAAAATGAATTTAAAAAAGTTTTAGACACACCCCTTTCCACTTTTTCCATCGATGTAGATGCGGCTTCTTATGCCAATACTAGACGTTTTATTAATATGGGCCAACTTCCAAATCACGGTGCTGTTCGCATTGAAGAAATGATAAATTATTTCGATTATGATTATCCTCAACCTCAAGGTGAAGATCCATTCTCTGTTTATACAGAAATATCTGATTGTCCTTGGAATAAGGCTTTCAAATTGATGCATATCGGTTTACAGGGTAAGAAACTTGATCTCAGCGAAACACCCCAAAGCAACCTGGTCTTTCTGCTGGATGTATCAGGTTCTATGAATTCTATAAATAAATTAGGTCTTGTAAAAAAGGCATTTAAACTGCTTGTAAAAAATCTTAAACCGACAGACCGTGTATCAATCGTAGTTTATGCAGGAGCTGCAGGATTAGTACTTCCTCCCACTAACGGAAATAATAAAGATGTGATACTTGCTGCAATTGATAGACTAAGTGCCGGTGGATCAACTGCTGGTGGAGCAGGAATCAAACTAGCCTATCAAATAGCAAAAGAAAATTTCATTGAGCAAGGGAATAATCGAATTATTTTAGCAACTGATGGAGATTTTAATATTGGTGTTTCCGATACTTCTGAACTGGTGAAATACATTGAAGAAGAGAGGGAAAATGGAGTCTTTCTTACTACACTTGGTTTTGGAACGGGAAATTATAAAGATGAGAAAATGGAACAACTAGCAGATAAAGGAAACGGAAATTACTATTATATCGACAACATCCTAGAAGCAAAAAAAGTATTTGTAAATGAGTTAGGTGGAACTCTCTTTACTATTGCCAAAGATGTGAAATTACAATTGGAATTTAACCCAGTAACTATTTATGCCTACCGATTGGTTGGTTATGAAAACCGGCTTTTGAATAAAGAAGATTTTAATGATGATACTAAAGATGCTGGTGAACTTGGTGCAGGGCATACTGTAACTGCCCTTTATGAATTAATCCTACAGGAAGAAAATATTGAAGTAGAGCTTCCAGATGTTGATGAACTTAAATACCAAATAAAAAAGGTTACAAATGCCGCAAAGCAAACAAATGAAATTATTACATTGAAACTACGCTACAAGCAACCGGATGTAGATACGAGCAAGCTAATGGAATTTCCTATTAATAATACTTTTGTGAAATTCGAGCAAGCATCTGATAATTTTAAATTTTCTGCAGCTGTTGCAGGATTTGGTCAGCTTCTTAGAAACTCAACATTCAAGGGTAATGTTACATATGAAATCCTGATTGATCTAGCTAAAAAATCTAAAGGAAAAGATGAATTTGGTTATAGAGCAGAATTCATTCAACTGCTGGAAAAAGCAGAATTGATAGAAACTTTGGAATAACTTCTCTGGAAAAATTTTAGTATATTTTTTGTTATAACTATTAGTTAATTACGGTTAGAAAAAATTGCATACCGTACATATGATGGTGACTGTATTGTTGGAGAAGCAAGCTCAGGTGTTTATCTGTATATGCTAAATGTTAATGGCAAAACTGAAGCAATGAAAAAGTGTTTGCTGTTGAAATAGTGTTCAGACATTGAAAGAGATGCTACCCACAAAAGCCTCATTAATTTGTTTTCTGAAAAACCATTTGACACCCAAAGAGAGATTATAAGTTTCGGTGGTGAGGGTTTAAAAGTGATGAATATAAAAATTTATAATTGCCCTTAGAGGATGGTATTAATGGTAAAAAAACAAATTCAGTATTTCAGTCATTCAGGAGTTCAAAATACTCAGGATGTATTAAATACAGTAAAAGAAAAAATACAAGAACTTGGAATCAAATATGTTGTTATTGCTTCAAGTAGCGGAATAACAGGGTTGAATTTATGGACTGAATTGCAAAATTCAGATTGCAAATTAATTTCAGTTACCGAGCATAGCGGGTTTTATGGAAAAGACGCAACTGCTTTAACTGAAAAGAGGAAGAACGAAATGGAGAGTAAAGGCATTAAAGTTTTAACTGCATCTCATTCTTTCAGTGGAATAGGACGATCAATTTCAAAAAAAATTGGTGGAGTAAATCAACTTGAAATTATTGCACAAACTTTAAGGTTATTTAGTGAAGGGATAAAAGTAGCCGTTGAAATATCTATCATGGCAGCTGATTCAGGACTTGTTCCAACGTATGAAGAAATAATTGCCATTGGTGGAAGTGGCTCTGGAGCAGACTCAGCAATTGTATTGAAAGCTGCCCATATGAATAATTTTTTTGATCTCGAAATTAGAGAAATAATTGCAAAACCAAGACAAAGATTATAAACAAATAAACAAATAAATGTAAATAAATCAAAAAAAACTAAACTTATCTAAACTAATTACATTCTTTTCCGAAAAAGTAACACCTTCAGTTTCTAAAAGAGAGCGTTGTTCAAAGTAAGCATCACTATCCAACGGAAAACTAATTTTCCCGCGACTATTAATTACTCTGTACCAAGGTAAATTCATCTTTTCTGTAATATTGCGCATGGCATAACCAACCACGCGTGGATTACATTCTACAATTTTAGAAATTTGTCCATAAGTTGCCACTTTCCCTTTGGGGATTTGTGCTACAACTTCATAAATTCTTTGATATAAATTTAATGTCATAATTTTATTATCTCAAAACGACTATTTTTTTTGATGGAACATTGAACAATCCGAAAAAAAATCAGGAAAAGTTTCTGTCAAATGTTATTTTAGTAAGTGGCAAATCGACTTTTAAGTACTGAAAACTGCATTCATGAGGAGAGGAATCGATACTCAGAGCTCTAGGACTCCATTTCTCTGCTCGGAAATCGACACTCAGAGCTCTAGGATTCCATTCTTCTGCTAAGAAATCGACACTCAGAGCTCTAGGATTCCATTCTTCTGCTCGGAAATCGATACTCAGAGCTCTAGGATTCCATTCTTCTGCTAAGAAATCGATACTCAGAGCTCTTATCAAATAAAAAAACCGCCCCAAAAAGGGGCGGTTTTGATCATATTAAATAGTTATTTCTAGCTATTCTCTTCGGCAAATTTTCTACCAGCAGCGAGTGCATTCAAATTTGTTTCCACAATTTTTTCACCTTTTCTGCCAAAAATAAATTTAATGCCCTCTTCCAATTTTTCATAGGCAATGTCCAAGAACAATGACGCAGCACCGAGAATAACCATATTCATTGAGCGCGATGAACCTAAATCTTTCGCTATTTGATTGGCATCAAAAACGATGTTATTCTTACAATTTTGAATGTCTGAAATCACATTTTCAATAGCAGGATAGTTCGGAATATTTACAAATGGAACACTATTTGTGATAAACCAACCGTTCTCGGAAAGATACGGTTTGTAACGCAATGCTTCCATCGGCTCTACGGAAATAATAATGTCAGCAGCACCGTGTGGAATCAAATCGGAAAAAACATTGCTATCCGAAATACGAAGATGAGATTGCACATCTCCCCCACGTTGACTCATACCATGAACTTCTGCCTGCTTCAATTTCAAACCACTTTCGATTGCAGCATAACCAATAATGGTTGCAATCGACAAAATACCCTGTCCGCCAACTCCAGCAAGAATTATATCTTTTTTCATTTTATCTCCTTTTTTTGAAAAGGTGAATACAATCTCTACGTGGAATGATTACAGAAACACCGTTATAATCTACTTCTTCTTGAAAGATTTTCACATTTTCTGCATGATTTTTGGCAAGTGGTGTAACAACACGAATGTGTTTTTCATCAACACCAATGCCCAAACAAATTTTTTCAATTCTACCGTTAACTTGAGAATCTTGCATTCCAGTCATTGCAGTTGTGTCATTATCCATAATCACCACTACAATGTTCGCTTTTTTATCGACAGCATCAAGCAAACCGGTAATTCCAGAATGTCCAAAAGTGGAATCACCAATTGTCGCGATAGATGGGAACAAACCAGCATCTGCCGCCCCAATCGCCATCGTAATGGAAGCACCCATATCGACGCAAGTATCAATTGCGTTATACGGTGGAAGATAGCCGAGAGTGTAGCAACCAATATCAGAAAACACATGACCTTTACCACATTTTTTGGTAATTTCATTGATCGCATTGTAAGTATCTATGTGTGGGCAACCATCGCACAATGCTGGTGGCCTGCCAACTACACTGGTGGGAATTTCTTCGCTTGGAATT
This sequence comes from Candidatus Cloacimonadota bacterium, assembly GCA_018645365.1. Lineage (GTDB taxonomy): Bacteria > Cloacimonadota > Cloacimonadia > Cloacimonadales > TCS61 > TCS61. The sequence continues at coordinate 6,712 of JABGOP010000017.1, read as the reverse complement.
TCTGGTAAGCCAAGAGCTTTTCGCACAGTTTTAGGATTCAATTCGCCAGCACGCGAAATGGTTCCATCCAGACGACCTTTTATTTTTGTTCCCGTAGGAATATATCCTTTCAACATCTCTTCCACGAGTGGCATTCCCTCTTCGAGTACTAAGACTTCATCACATTCTGCCATGATTTTTTCAATTTGTTTTCGCGGCAGTGGATATTGCCCAATCTTCAAAATAGGGAAATCATCTTTATCAGAAATATTTTCCATCAAATAATTGTAAGCCAAACCACACGCGATAACTCCGCAAGATTTATCGTTTCCATCAAAATATTCATTGTATTTTGAGTTTTCAGATTCCTTCACGAGTTCAGGTTGTGTATCCAACAATTTTTGGTATTTCTTTCGTGAAAATGAAGGTAAAAGCATAAATTGGTCACGATTTTGGGGGAAAGACATTTCATTTTCGGCTAAAACTTTCTTTCTTGCAACGCCTGCACGCGAATGTGCAAGACGAGTCGTCAATCTCATCATAATTGGCAGATTATATTTTTCTGAAAGCGTAAAAGCTTCGAAACACATATTGTAAGCTTCTTGTTGATCGGAAGGCTCAAAAGCTGGAAGTAACGCAAATTTTGAGTAAAAACGAGAATCTTGTTCGTTTTGGGAAGAGTGCATCGAAGGGTCATCTGCCACTGCCACGATTACACCGCCATTTGCACCAGTTAAAGCGGAATTCATGTATGAATCTGCCGCCACATTTAGTCCCACGTGTTTCATTGTAACGATGGTTCTTTTGCCAGCATAAGACATTCCGAGTGCTGCTTCGAGAGCTGTCTTTTCATTTGCAGACCAAGTTCGATGAATATTTTTTTCGATTGCTTCGGGATTACGCTGAATGTATTCAACAATTTCGGTAGATGGAGTTCCAGGATAACCATATGCACCTGATAAACCAGCATCTAAAGCGCCTTGAGCAATAGCTTCATCGCCCAAAAGTAATAACTTTTTCATCTAAATCTCCTTTTGAATATCAATTTTGTTCCAAAAAATATTTTTGACATTTGCCGACAAGTTTTTTTTATTTGACACTATTTCTAACCTTTAAAATCTTGAAGCATCGAAAAAAAGGAATGAAAATGAAAAATAATTTGAGTTTTATCGACCGATTTGAAAATTTTATTTTGGCAAATAAACTAATTCAAAAAAATGACAAACTACTCGTTGGATTTTCGGGTGGAGCAGATTCCACCGCACTTCTTTGTGCTTTGTGGCATCTAAAAACCAAATATCATCTCTCCTTTTTGGTGGCTCATGTAAACTATAATTTACGCGATGAAGATTCACTGCGAGACGAAGAATTTGTCAAAAACTTCTGTTTTAAGCGAAATATCTCACTCGTTGTCAAAAATGTCCAAATAGAAAAAAATAGCGAAAATCATACTCGAAAAATTCGCTTTGATTATTTTAATGATTTGCGAAAACTCTACAAGATCGACAAAATTGTGTTAGGACACAACAAAAAAGATCAAGCGGAAACGATGATTTTCAGGTTGTTTCGTGGTGCTGGCTACACAGGAATAAAGGGTATCGCGCCAAAAATAGGCAATGTAATCCATCCACTTTTGCCGTTCTCCCGCAACGAAATTGAAAGTTACTTGCAATCACAAAACATCAATTGGTGCGAAGATATTTCTAACCAAAACAACGAATTTTCTCGCAATCGCATTCGCAACGAACTGTTGCCATGGGTGCAAGAAAACCTGAACGGAAATGTGGTCGAAAAACTTTTTCAAGCATCGCAAATTTTCACTGAAACAGACGAAATTTTAGAAACATTGGCAATGCGTCGTTTGCAGAAAATTCAAAAACACAAAAATCATTTAGCAATGGAAATTCACAAATTGAAAAAAGTGCAGAAAGTTTTACGCTTTTACATCTATAAGCACCTTTTTGCGGAAATTGTTGGTGATGCAAACGGATTTTACCACGCCCATTTTGAAGAAATCGAAGCCATTTTAGTGGCAAATGGTAGTAAAAAAATAAAAATTTCCAAAAACGTTTTCGTGTTTAAGCAATATGATGAATTGCTATTTTCCGACGAAGATATTTCTCAAAATCAGATTTTAGAAGAGGAAAAAATTATCGAGCGAATTCGACGACGCACCGTTTTTGAAGATTGTCGTATCACGATGAAAAAGTTGAAAATAATTCCGCACAAACGAAACATAAATGAATATAAAAACACTGTTTATCTCGATCTTGATAAAATTGTTTTTCCAATTTATTTAAGGCATCGACAAGCCGGTGACAGCTTTTTTCCGCAGGGAATGGAGCATTCCAAAAAATTGAAGAAATTTTTTATTGACGAGAAAATCCCAAAATTTGAAAGAAGTAAAATTCTAATCTTTTGGGATAGTGAAAAAATTATTTGGGTGGGCGGATTTCGAGCTGATAATCGCGTTGTAGCTACCGCCGAAACTAAAAACATTTTGATGTTGGAAATTGAAAAGATTTCCAGAAAAAAAATGCGAGCAGCCGAAAGATTTAAATAAAAATGGACGGAATAAATGAGAAAAGACATTGAAAAAATCATCATTTCAGAAAATGAAATTAAGATGAGAGTTGACGAATTAGCCAAAAAAATTGACGCTGAATATTCAGAGAAAAATCCCGTCGTGGTTTGCATTTTACGCGGTGCTATTTTTTTCGCAACCGATTTAACGAAAGAACTTTCCATTCCACTGGAAATTGATTTCATGTCCCTTTCGAGTTACGGAGACAGCACCAAATCATCGGGCGTTGTGAAAATAAAAAAAGACATCGATACAGACATTACAAAACGGCATGTTATCATCGTCGAAGATATCGTAGATACTGGGCTTACGTTGAAATACATCAACGATTATTTCGAAAAACACAATCCCGCTTCTATCAAAATCTGCACATTATTAGACAAACCAAACGCACATAAAACTGACTTAAAAATTGATTATGTTGGCTTCGATGTTGGCAATGAATTTGTGGTCGGTTACGGTTTAGACTTTGCTCAAAAATACAGAAATTTACCATTTATTGGTATTCTAAAAAAGGAGATTTACAGTTAATGCAAACACCTAAAAAACAACTTCCAAAAATGAAAAAATCACATTCCATCACATTTTGGATTGTGCTACTTTTAATTACCGTAATTATGTTTCAGTTTTCTAAAAACACCGCCAAAGCTACCGAGAAAACATACAGTGAATTCAAACAATTGGTCACAAGTGGACAAGTTTTACATGTCAACTTTGATGGAAAAAATATTGGATTCACAACAATAGAAAACAAAAAACTAACTTCACGCTTACCTTTTGAAGATCCACAATTGGTAACCGAGTTAGAAAAGGCAAATATCGCCGTTAGTGCTCATAAACCATCAAAATGGTTCGGATTTTTCATTAATTTTTTACCATTTATAATTTTTATCGGCATTTGGGTATTTTTGATGCGCGGAATGCGTGGTGGTGGCGGAAGTGCCGCCTTTAGTTTCGGGAAAAATAAAGCTAAATTATCGATTAGTGGAAAAACCAAAATCACCTTTACAGATGTAGCTGGCGTGGACGAAGCAAAAGAAGAATTGGAAGAAATTGTTGAATTTCTGAAAAACCCGAAAAAATTTCAAAAATTAGGTGGCAGAATACCGCGTGGTGTTCTACTTCTTGGCAGACCAGGAACAGGGAAAACACTTTTAGCAAAAGCAGTTGCTGGAGAAGCAAAAGTTCCATTTTACAGCATTAGTGGTTCCGATTTCGTAGAAATGTTTGTCGGTGTAGGTGCATCCCGTGTGCGTAATATGTTTGCAGATGCCAAAAAAAATGCGCCTTGTATCGCTTTTATCGATGAGATCGATGCAGTTGGAAGACATCGTGGTTCTGGTCTCGGCGGTGGACACGATGAACGCGAACAAACTTTAAATCAACTCTTGGTAGAAATGGATGGTTTTGACCCAAATGATTCTGTCATTATCATTGCTGCCACAAACAGACCAGATGTTTTAGATCCAGCACTACTGCGTCCTGGTAGATTTGACAGACAAATAATGGTGGACCTTCCAGACATCAAAGGAAGAGAAGAAATCCTCAAAGTTCACACTCGTAAACTACCTATTTCCGCTGGGGTAGTTTTGAATATTATCGCTCGAGTTACACCAGGTTTTAGCGGAGCAGATTTGGCAAACTTAGTTAATGAAGCTGCCCTCTTAGCAGCACGTAAAGGAAAGAAAAAAATCGAAATGAATGATTTTGAAGAAGCAAAAGATAAAGTTACACTAGGTAAAGCACGCAAAAGCAGAGTGATTACCGAAGAAGATAAAAAAATTACAGCAGTTCACGAAATTGGACATGTTATCTGTTCTATGTTTTTAGAAAAAGTAGAACCAATTCACAAAGTTACCATCATTCCACGTGGTTTCACAGCAGGTGCAACTCACTTTCTGCAAACCGACAAAACACATTATTTGAAGAGTTATATGACAGAATCTTTGGTAGGGCTTCTCGGTGGTCGTGCAGCAGAAGAGGTAATCTTCAATGATGTTTCTACCGGTGCTTCAAACGACATTGAACGCGCTACAGACCTTGCAAAACAGATGGTTTGCAATTGGGGAATGAGCGAAAAAATAGGACCAATTAAGCTTGCTCAAAAACAGAGCCAAATGTTTTTGGGAAGAGACATTTCGCAACACGATAACATCAGTGAAGAAACTGCTAAAATCATTGATAGTGAAGTGAAAAACATCATTTCAAAAGCACACGAAACTGCCGAAAACATTCTTACTTCAAAACGTGAACTTCTGGAAAAGTTAGCTGACGTTTTACTCGAAAAAGAAACCATCGAAGCAAAAGAAATTTTTACAATAAGCATTCCGTTTATTGCTGAAAATGAAAAACCAATCGTCGATAAAAAGATGCAAAAAATAAAAGATTTAGATAACGACATCAAAAAAGCAGAAAGAAGAGCAAAAGCTGCTATTCGTCGTAAAAAACAGGCAGCAGCAAAGAAACGAGCTAAAGCGAAAGAGGCAGAAAAAAATGAAACAGCTTAGTTTTTTACTTCTTATTTTGCTACTATCTTGCACCCCAAAGATAGCACCCGAATACAGCGTTGAATTGCCCAAAACAGAAACGGTCGTGCTCTCTCCTTTTGCCACTTTCGATTTTGCGGAAATTGATGAATCTTCCGCCATTGTGAAGAGTAGAGTTTGGGAAAATGTTTATTGGACTCTAAACGATAGCGGTGGCAAAAATAGAATTTTTCCATTCAATGAAAATGGCGAAATTTTACGGGCAAAATGGTACGATGAAAATGAAGGCGGTGTTTACATAGATGATGCTGTAAATATCGATTGGGAAGAAATGGCAACCGACAATAACGGCAATCTGTACATCGGTGCGTGCGGCAATAACGATAACTTAAGGCGAGATTTAGCAATTTATATTTTGAAAGACCCCTTCCCCACTTCAACGGGAAAAACGCGTACTTTCCAAACAATCAACTTCCATTACCCAGAACAAACCACATTTCCTGCAACTCCAAATAACTTTGATTCCGAAGCTATATTTTGGGCAAAAGACAATCTCTATCTTCTCACCAAACACCGTGCCGATACCAAAACAGTTTTATATAAATTTGCACAAATGAACCCGCTCGAAAATAATCCACTGACAAAAATGGCATCATTCGATATTGGTGGCATGGTTACTGCGGCAGATGCCTCTCCCAATGGTGAAAAATTAGCAATTCTCACCTACAATGCTGTTTGGCTCTTTGAAAATGAAAATGATGACTATTTCAAAGGTAAAATCAGTTGGCTTCCTATCTATGCAAAACAGTGTGAAGCTATTTGTTTCGATGCAGACACGCTTGTCATCACAAATGAACAAATGGAAATTTTTAGGCTACCAATAGATAGCTTAATTAAAATAAAATAATCTGACAAAAAGGAGATTAAAATGGAAAAAATCATTAGTGCATGCGGGCTTATCTGTTCCGATTGTTTGGCATACAGAGCCACTCAAGAAAATGACGATAATCTACGCAAACAAACCGCCGAATTGTGGTCTAACATTTACGGTGCAAACATTTTATCAACAGACATCAACTGTAATGGTTGTATGACGGATGGCGTGAAATTCTCACATTGCGACGAATGCGATATGCGGGAATGTGCAATTGCGGAAGATGTGGAAAATTGCGGAAAATGCAGAGACTATCCCTGCCAAACCATTTCAGACTTTTTTGAAAATGTTCCCGATGCAAAGCTTGTTTTAGATAAAATAAAAGAAGATTAGCAGCCATTATTGACAAAATATAAAAACCCCTTTTCAAACTTGAAGAGGGGTTTTTGTTAACCAATAAAACACCAAAACTGTGTAAATAGCTACGCTTACCAACAATGTTCTCACTCTCTTTTTTATTTCCTTTTAAAAAAATTTTCCACTTGACAAAAAATTAACCTTTGGAAATCTTCCGATAGCAATAATAAACACCAAAATTTTACATTATTTATTTAAAAATTTCATCACATTTTTTGTTTTTTACTCTGGAAAGATGAAATATTCCCATAGAAAGTTGAGAACTTTCCTAGGATAATATTACTTTTTCCTAGGATAATATTACTTTTTCCTAGGACAATATTACTTTTTCCTAGGATAATATTACTTTTTCCTAGGATAATATTACTTTTT